>NZ_JBVKCA010000038.1:0-65459 GCF_055656965.1 Streptomyces sp. NPDC111656 | reverse complement strand
TCCGTGCTGTTCCACAACGACATGCGGCACCTGCCCGCAGAACTGCGCTGGACCGGCTTCCCACCCGAACTCCACATCTGACGAAGAAGGCCGCTTGCCCGGACTTGAGTGAGACGACCTTGCGAAACCCGTCTCACTCAAGTCCGGGCACCGCAGGTCAGGGGCCCGCTCCAACCGGACTTATCTGAGAGCGGACAGTAGTGGTGCGGCAGGCACGAGGGTGCTTCCTTGCCCGCGATGACGTAAGTTCGGTAACTTTCTTTCGCTGGGTGTGCTGTGGCAGCGTGCCCGGACCGAAGTCATCACTGTCGTCAAGGAGTTCCGCCATGCTGCACCGTGCACGAGCGCGTGCCGGCGTGTTACGCCGCGCGCGGCGACACCGGGTGCACCCCCATCGAGTTCCTGATCCGCGCCACCCTATTGATCACCGGTTGTGTCACTGTCCTCGTCGCCTATGGCCCGCCTGAAGGCACAGGTTGACGCCCTTCGTCTGGACGTCCAGCACCGCCCCTGCTGTCCGAGGCCGCCATCCCATGGGCGACGGCCGCCATCGCGGCCGGCGCCATGCTGCCGGCCGCTGTGATCGTGCTGGGTGTGCAGGCCTGGCGGATCGCAGTCGGAGCACGCAGGTTCGACCGACGGCGCCACACAGACCTCGAGGCGCGCCATGACGCGGTCCTTGAGGACCTGGGCGCACGCCTCATCGAAGACTCGGCCGGCCACCTCTTGGACAAGCCCACGCTGCGCGACACGCTGAAGGAGGCACAAGACACGCGGAGCGGCAAGGCCCCGGACCAGTACGGCGCTGCCATCCGCACGCTCAAGACCCGGCGGCGCGCCTCGCAGCCCGCCTCAAGCCCGAACGCACCGCATAATCCAGGCCCTGCCCACCCCTTCACTCGGAACGCCGACGCCGGCGCCCTGCCCAACCGACCAGGAGAGAGCGATGATCCGCGCCGGACGCCGGAAGTACGCCCAGACCAGTGAAGAGCTCGCGGCCGCCATGGGCCTGAAGGTCGGCAGCTTCCGTAACAAGAAGCCCTACGCGGTTGAGGGCTTCCCTCCCTTGATTAGCTCCGGCGGCGCGCGGGTGAAGCTGTGGGACAGCCAGCAGACCGCCGCCCATCTGGCCGGACGCCCCGTACCGCCCTTGCCGGAGGAGGACGACGACCAGGACCTGCTTGACCGCAACGAGGCCGCCGTCCTGCTGAACATCACCCCCAAAACCTGGGACGACTACAAGACCCACCCCCAGATCGCCCCCCACCTGACCAAGGTCAAAGGAGTGGAGCACTGCCCCCGTGGCATGGCGAAGGCATTCAGGGCTCCGAGGGACGCTGACGCCGAACCTGTCTCCCCGGGCCGCCCCAAAGGCAGCGGGGACATGGTGCCGCGCGACGAGATTTCGGCCCGGGTCGGCGAACTCCTCGACGAGGACCCGGCGGTGACCCTTGCGACCGTCCAGGAGCGCCTCGGCCTGTCCTACGCTACGGCCGCGCGCGCCCTGCCACGGCTGCGCGGAGAGCGGATCGCCGACCTGCTGCAGGCCCAACCGGACCTGACTCCCGAGCAGGCCGCTACCCGTCTGGGCTACCCGACCGCGGTGCAGCGCACCGCTCTTGCCAGTGCCACCACCGAGGTGCGCGCCCGGCAGGTACAGCTGTACCTGCAGCGCGTCGCTGACGTCCTGGTCGGCGCCGGCCTGGCCCAGGAGCAGGACGTCCGGGTGCAGCGTCTTGACGGAGAAGTGCTGGCCGCGGCCGTGCTGTTGAGCGGATCCGGAGCGGCCGCCCTCGTGTGGGACGAGCGCTACGGTTGGCGCACCGCAGTCAGCCGGCGCCACCCGATCGGGAAGGAGACCGGTACTCCGCCCGAGGGCGACGGCATCCGCTACCTCAGCGAGGACCAGCAGCCCGATCCCGCCGGGCTGTTGGCGGCGCTCACCGACCGCCGGCGCGGCTCCAGGCACCCGAAGGTTGTCCACCTGGTCGGAGGAACTCTGCGCAGCTGAGAAGTGGCTGCGCGTGCGACGTAAGCGCGACGATGGATGGAAGGGTTCTGGCCACCGAAACCACGGTGGCTAGACCCCTTCGCGTGTGTGGTGGCGGTCAGCGTCGGCCGGCGTCGGGACCTGTGCAAGCGAGTGGATGAGGGCGGTCGCCCGGTGACGAGGTTCGGTGTGTACGGATTCATCTATGACGTAAACAGGGTTTGCAGCCGTGTTCCCCTGGGAGCGCCAGTCGTGGCGGGTCGTGCGCAGGCAGCGGCCGGCGAGAGGAGTGCCCGGTTCCGTTCGTCCGTCCGTCGATTTCACGGCGAGCTGAAGTCGACCGACCAAGTTGCATGCACCTGGTAGGTGAACTCGTAAACAGTGCAACTGGTTAGATAGGTTGCCCAGCTCAGGCGGTGCGGCCGGCACGCTGCAACCACTCGGCGTAGCGCCAAGCCAAGGCGTCGCGATGAGGCAGGCGCGGCAGGGTGAGCTTCGGGTGGATGATCCCGAGATCATCCAACGTCGGTCCGTTCGGCTGCACTTCCACGGCGAGCGTGTCCGGGTTGATCGCGAACAGGTGGGCATCAAATGCACGGTGCAGGGCCGCGTTCATGGGCAGGCCGTTCCGGGCGTCCGAGCTACCGCCGTCGGCGTCCCCGCGCAGGTGAGCAGCTTCGATCATCTCGGGAACGGCGATGCCCGACAACGGGCAGTGTGGGCCGTATCGGCGGAACACCTCGATCTTGAAGCGCGCTTGATCCGGGCGCACCGTCACCGAGCCTTGCCGCTTCCGGCTGCGGTTGCCCTCCAACGAGAACGGCTCTTCTTCGGATCTGTCCCGGTCGATGATGCGCTTGGGCGGGGCCTCACCGAACTTGACGAGGAACAGGTGACTTTCGTCTTCCCAGCCCTCGACCCAAGCCAGCCTCACTCCGCGGTAGTCGCCAACCTCGTTGATGACGAAGACGGGAAGCTTGAGTTCAGCGGCGGCTTTGGTGGCGTTCACCTCGGCAAGGTCATGCCCGGGGCGTCCGGTGATGGGGTAGTGGTAGAGCGCGCCCGTGTCGCTGAATTCGTCGGGGTAGTGCTGCCCCGTGTGCTTGAGACCGACGGCGACGCCGGCGGGATGGACCTTCTTCGTGCGAGCGGAGTCAACCCAGATACCGCGGAAGCTTCCGTACGCTCCGACGGATCGTACGGCGTCGGGGGTGACGAGGCCTGACTCGTTCCGCCGGTCCACGAGGTCCCCCCAGACCAGGAGTCGCCAACTGCGCTCCTCGTCCACGGTTGTGGACTGGTTGTCCACCACGGTGTAGCCGAGTCGGCGCAGCACCTTGTTTGTTGCTGCCGCACCCCCGTCGAACTCCTTGTTAGAGAGCGCTCCCGTTGCAGGGTGCTGGTAGCCGTACGCAACGCCGGCGATGGCCTTCGCGTCGTACAAGCGGCCGGCGTGGCTGACGTAGTACCGAGTGGATGCGCCGAAGTCGTACCGCTTGCGAAACGTGAGCCCGCCGAGGTCGTCGAATTCGGCGAGAGCCTTCTCGACCGCTCCGGCATCCGTAAGGTCTTGGATCTTCAACCCGCACCCCTGTGTCATTGGCGTTGGGTACGAGCGTAAACAGCACCACTGACAACCGTGTCGGCGTCGTCGATGCTCCGTGAGCCTTGGCGCAGGTCTTGCGGCGAGGTAACGGCCCGACGTGCCCAGCCTCTTGGGCAAGTGGCGGGGCGCGTCGCTGATACCTGCTTCCCGCACAACGGACACGCCAGCCTGGCCATCCGTCTCCCCCGATGACATTGTGCTCGTTGCTCGTCTTCTCCCCGGCCCGGAGGCTAGCAGCGGACATCACGCTGAAGAAGCTGAGGAGGAAGATCCGGTGGGAAGGCGTAGACCACCGCCTCGCGCGGTGCTCCCGCGCCTGAGCGTGTACCCGTCGCTCGCGGCTTGCCGCGACAGGCAGCCGCGGCGGACTCGCAACGGTCTTCGCACACAGGCCAGACTCCGGATCAGCCTGGTCGCTTCGGGAGACTGCGTTCTGCCAGAACCTTCTCAATCATCGCGTTCTGGCCTCGGGTGAGATCCGACAGGGAGGATCCCGCACAGGGTTGCGGGTGCCAGCTGCCCACCCCCGGACAACACCGGTTCACCCGGCTGACGACGGAGTCGAGTTCCTTAATCGTGTCACGGACATGCGGCCGCAGTACGCCGCCCGCCTCTTCGACGCCCAGGACGCGGGCGCCGGCGACCAGCGTCTGCAGGAGATCGTCGCTGAAGCACTCAAGGACGTCTACTTCCAGGACGGCTGCCGCCGCGCCGGCAGCCTGGAAGAGGTCTGCTTCACCGACATCGAGCACCCTCGACTTCGATCTGTAGTAGCCACGCCCGTCATCGCGCGCCGCGGCCTGCTTTCTGAGCCGCATCATGGCTGTCACGTCAGCGCGTTTGTTGTCCGCGAGAGCACGAGCAGGCGGAGCGTTGGTGGGGCCTCCCCCTGAGTGGTGGACACGCTGATACTGGATCTGCTTGATCCGGAGGAAGCGAGAAGACCGCCGATGGCGATGAAGGACTATTCGGACGAGTTCAAGGCCGATGCCGTGGCCCTGTACGAGTCCACACCCGGGGCGATCTACAAGAGCATCGCTGCCGACCTGGGCATCAACCGGGCGACCCTGCGTGAGTGGGTGCTGCGGGACCGCGAACGCCGTGGCATCACCGCCGCGGCTGCAAAGCCGGGCGCCCAGCCTCGGGCGGCGGTGCCGTCCGCTGATCCGGACGAGCGGGTCCGACAGCTGGAGGCCCGGGTGGCGGAACTCGAGGCAAGTGAGCGCAAGCTCGCCACCGAGCGGGACATCCTCCGCAAGGCGGCCAAGTATTTCGCCGGAGAGACGAACTGGTGAGGAGCCGCTTCCAGTTCGTTGACGACCATCGCAGCACCTACGAGGTGAAGCGGCTCTGCCAGGTCCTGGACGTGAACCGGTCCAGCTACTACAAGTGGCTCGCCGGCGCCGAGGCCCGGGCTACCCGGCAGCGAGAGGACCGGATCCTGGCCGAGGAGATCCGCGAGGTCCACGGCGAGTCCGGCGGCGCTTACGGCTCCCCGCGAGTGACGGCCGAGCTCCGCGGGAAAGGGCGGCGGGTCAACGAGAAGCGGATCGCCCGGATCATGCGGACGTTCTCGATCACCGGCATCCGCCTGCGCAGACGCGTGCGCACCACCGTCCCGGACCCGGCAGCCTCACCGGTCCCGGACCTGTTCCAGCGGGACTTCACCGCTACCGAGCCGGGGCGCAAATGCATGGGCGACATCACGTATCTCCCGCTCGCAGGCGGGGAGTTCCTCTGTCTCGCGACCGTGCTCGACTGCTTCAGCCGCAAAGCCGTCGGCTGGTCCATCGCCGACCACATGCGCACCAGCCTGGTCGCCGACGCACTGCGGATGGCGGCCTCGACCCGCGGCCGCCTGGACGGCGCCGTGTTCCACTCCGACCACGGAGCGCAATACGGATCGAGGGCCTTCGCCGGCCTCTGCGACCAACTCGGGGTCACACGGTCGATGGACGCGGTCGGCACCAGCGCTGACAACGCGGCCTGCGAAAGCTTTCACGCCTCCCTGAAACGCGAGACCCTCCAGGGCGCCCACGACTACGGCGACGCCGACACCTGCCGCAGGACCGTCTTCGCCTGGCTGACCCGCTACAACACCCGCCGCCGGCACTCCGCCAATGGCCACCTCAGCCCCAACGAATACGAACACCGACACCACACCGCTAAACTCACGCTCGCCGCGTGATCAATAACCGCGTGCCCACCTTCACGGGGGAAGGCCCGGTGGCAGCTTGACCAGCGTTTATCTCCTGTCGATCACCGTGGATGGGGGATATGATCACCGGCAAGGCGGGGTCGTAGCACAGAGGTAGTGCGCCGCGACATCATCTCGGAGGACGTCGGTTCGAATCCGACCGCCCCGCCCCTTCCAGGGGGCGCCCCGCAGACCGCATGCGTGGCTGGGGGCCAGAAACTTCCGTCATCTCGACGTCGCGAGGGCCGGGATGGCCACCCGGGCCAAGGCAAAGCGCCCACTGATCCCTGCTGCCTGACCCTGGGGCCCTGGGCTACTTCGGCAGAACCTGGCCCTGACCCGTCACGTAGTAGCTGTTATTGCACTCCAAGAACGCGGCTTCGTCCACGTTGGTTGGGCCGCCAGCCTGTTGAGTGCAGAACTGATTCAGAAGCTGAAACTTCTGTGCGGCGGACACTCCAGCAGGCTGGTTGTCCTGCGGCCGGGCATCGCCCTGCCCTTGCACCCAGGGGGCCGGCGAAGAGGTGCCCGAATTGCTCCCAGAACCCATGAGCGCACTGCCCAGGAAGAACGAAGTGACGGCGACAGCGACCACGCCTCCCACGATGGTCACCGGCCGCTTCCACCAGGGTCGTTCCATCGCCGCCAGGATCCGCTGGTACTCCGGATCACTCTCGTGTTCATCCCGCCACCGGTACCGAACCCGTTTCACGGCAACCCCCTCAGAGCCCTGACCGGCAACGACACCGTGCGCGAAGAGTCAGGCAGCGCAAGCTATCCCCAAAATCTTCACGGGGTCTACGCCCATGCCATAAATGTGATCTTGAGCTTAAACGGCGACTGACGGCCGTCACCCATCCGTCTGACGCCCCTCCCGGGAACGGCAGACGGTGGCCAGTTCAGTCAGCTCTCGACCTCGACCCCTGGGTGCCGTGGCCTGCTCGCGAGGCTGAACTACCTTACCCGGACCGAACACGCCGTGCCGGGGCCCTACGGGCCAGGCCGGCTTTCGGTCAGCAGGGTGCTCAGGTACTGAGCGTGCGCGGTCAGGAGCTTGGTGGCGCGGTCGGTGCCACCAGGGAAAAACGGCAGCAGGGCCAGGGCCGGGACTGCCGCGGCGAGGGCCACGAGCACAGCAGGGGCGAGCAGGGCGACGAGCAGGACACGCTGGAGCGCGCCCACATCGCGGGGTGAAGGAAGCCAAAGCGGCAGCACAGAAGACTCCTCGGTCTAGGGGGCTCGGCGGGTCGTGGGGTCTGATGCGGAAACTGTGCCGCTCATTGGGGTAGTTCAGACTCGTCCGAGGCGTTGTCGCAGGTAAGGTCCGGAAAACTGGCGGTTGTCCCGGACAGGCGTGGACAACTGGGCTGCAGGGCAGGGGGTACGAGGTGGCGAGGCAGCGGGGAGGCAGACCGTGGGGGCTGGTCCGAGCCGAGAGCGCAGAGGCGGGGGCGCTGGCGGTCTTCCTGCGCGCCCAGGTCGACTTCAGCGGCAAGACCCTGAAGGTACTGGAAGGCGAAATCCACCACTCCAAGACACAAATCAGCGCACACCTGGGCGGAAGAGTCCCCGACTTGGCGTTCGTGACGGCCTTGATCCGCGCGACGATCCCCGAACCACAGCTGCGCAACCAGCGTCTGACCGAAGCCCGCGAGCTACTGCAGGCAGCCGCCCGCCCCTCCCCGCGGCAAGCACCGCCTCCTGCTGCCACGGCCCTGGAACTTGTTGAGGTCCGAACCCAGCAGGTCGAGGTCTACGACCGGCTCACCCGTTCCCTGGAACAGCAAAACGAGCTGCGCGAGGCCGCCGGAAATTCCGCGAAACTCGTCATGGTCCTCCTTTCGATGATCAGCAGCCTGAAGCGGACGATCACCGATCTGACCAGTGAGCGTGATCAGCTCCGTGCTGCGCGTGCCGCCCCCGATGCCCTGCAGCAGACGCAGCAGCAGCTCGCCCGCGCCCGCGAGCAAGAAGCGCGCGCCCGGCAGGAGCTCGAGTTCACCCAAGACAAGCAGCGCCAGGCCGAAGAGCTTGCTACGCAGGTGCAGGCCCGCGTCGATCAGCTCGCCGACGAGCTCGACCGGCTGCGCACCGCCACGGCCGGCCCCGCCGCAGTTAGCGAGGACGAGTCGCCGGCTAGCCGGCGCGCCGAACCCGTCTCGTCCGCTGATCCGGTGGGTAACGACATCGATCAGGCTCTGGACCAGGTTGCCGCCGTCAACGAGCACGACGATCAGATGCTCCAGCGCATCACCCACGACCTTGTCCGAGACGTCCTCCCTGCTGATGGGGTTGTCCGGAACAACCTGCCGGATCCCGTGTCCCGGTCCCTAGTCGGGGCGGGCACAGAGAAAAGAGAGCGGAACTCTTCAGGGGTGCGATGGGATTTGCTGGCTGGCGTCGTCGACGTGCTTCAGGAGTCAGTCACGGTACGGAACGTACACAGCATCGATATGTGGGTGGACCTGCTGAGCCAGGAACTGGGGTTGCTGGTACGGCCGATGGACGGCATGCCATTGCGTCCGTGGCTGCTCCGCCTAGTCGAGCAGACTGTGTCCGTACCCGACGGGCTGCCACGCCTAGTGCGTTGCCTCGAACTACTTGAGCCGCAGTCCACGGCTGCGACGAAACTGCAGATGCTGGTGGGCGCGTGGGAGGGCGACAGCGTCGTCGACGACTCCGGGCGGCAGTCCCGGCGTAACGGCCTATGGGAGCCGACGGCGCCGGAGCACACCGTGCAGCAGGAGCAGACGATACTGCCGCGCATCTGGGGGAACATTCCCCCGCGCAATCCGAACTTCACCGGCCGGACCGCACTGCTGGCGCTGCTCGAGCAGCGCCAGCGGGAAGCTCGGGGAACATCACTGCTGCAGGCCGTCATCGGCATGGGCGGTGTCGGCAAGACCCAGTTGGCGATCGAGTACGCGTACCGGCATCAGTCGGAGTACGACATCGTCTGGTGGATCCCCGCGGAGCGCCCGGGCCAGATCGGTCAGGCCCTGGTGGAACTCGCCCAGCGGCTCGGTCTGGGCACCAGCGCCGAGGCCACCATCGCCGGTCCCGCGGTGCGCGAGGCGCTGCGCGAGGGGCGGCCGTACTCCCGCTGGCTGCTGATCTTCGACAACGCCGACAGTCCCGAGCGCGTCCGCGGCTACTTCCCCACCGGCGGCAGCGGCACCATCCTCGTCACCTCCCGCAACCGGCATTGGACGCAGGTGGGCCCCTCGCTCGAAGTTGACGTCTTCACCCGGGAGGAGAGCACGCAACTGCTGTGTCGCTCCGAGCTACCTTGCAGCAACGAGGAGGCCAACGCGCTGGCCGAGGCGCTGGGCGACCTGCCGCTCGCTCTGGAGCAGGCTGCGGCCTGGCGTGCGGAGACGGGGATGCCGGTGGCGGAGTACCTGCGACTGTTCGAGCGCAAGCGTAGCGAGCTGCTGGAGGTCTCGCCGCCCCCGGACTACCGGCTTCCGGTCGCGGCCGCGTGGAACGTCTCCCTCGACCACCTGGAGACCCGCAGCCCCGCAGCCCTGCGTCTGCTCCAGCTGTGCTCCTACTTCGCCCCCGACCCGATACCCCGATCCATCTTCACCGGGCTGGGGGGCTCGAGCATCGACCCCGAACTCGACCGTGTCCTCGACAACCCCGTGCGCCTGGGACAGGCCATCCGGGAAATCAACCGCTACTCCCTCGCCGGCATGGAGCACCGAACCAACTCGATCAAGATGCATCGTCTAGTCCAGCAGATTGTCATCGACCGCATGACTCCGGATCAACAGGCCCGCATGCGCAACGGCGCTCACGCCCTGCTGGCCAATATCGATCCCAAGGTGCCCCACGATCCGGCTCATTGGCCGCGTTACGCCGAGTTGTACGGCCATGCGGTCGCGTCCGGCGCTCTCGAATCCGACCAGCCATGGGTGCGCGAGCTGGTGCAGAACATCGCCGAATACCTCTTCCTCCGGGGAGATCATGATGTGTCGCTCGACTTCGCCGAACAGGCATGGGAATCCTGGCTTGCCCTCTTCAGCGAAGAAGATCGGCAGACGCAGCGGATGGGGCAGTGGCTGTGTTTCGTGTCCGGGACGGTGGGCCGGTTCGGCGACGCAACCCGGCTGGCGACCCGCCTCAAGGAGGTCTACGAGCGCACCGATGGTCAGTACATGGAGGATGATGCAGTCGACATCCTCCAGCTCGAAGCCACCGTACGCCGCGCGGAGGGCAAGTTCGCCCTCGCCTCGGAGCTAGATCAGAGCACGTACGAACAGGCCGTCCAGGCTTTCGGCGCCGACGATCCGATCGTCGTACGCATCCGCGACAGCCTGGGGGCAAGCCGGCGCCTGATGGGGCATTACCAACAGTCGCTGGAGCTGGACCAGCACACCTTGGTGCTGAAACTGCGGCTGTTCGGTGTGATCGACCGGAGAACTTTGGCCACGCAGAGCAACGTCGCCATCGACATGCGCGAGACGGGGGACTACACCGGCGCCCGCGCGCTGCACGAAACTGTGCGGGACACCTGCCTTAACGTGTTCGGTCCTCAGAATCCGGCCACGATCGAAGCCACATATCAGCTCAGCGAATCCTGCCTCAAGTGGGGCGACTATGAGCGTGCGCTGGAGCTGGCCATCGAGGCGCATACCCAGTCCACCCACCGCTACGGAGACACCCACCCCCAATCGCTGAATGCCACCCTGACTTTATCGGTGGCGCTGCGCTACAACGGCGATCTGGAAGCAGCCCGCACCCGCGGCGTTGCGGCGCGCGAGAACTGCCAGCGGATCTATGGCCCGCACCACCCGCACGCCCTGTCCGCCGATGCCGGTCTCGCCATCACCCTGCGGCTGATGGGCGATCCGGAGGAGGCGCGGCGCTTGGACGAGACGGCCCTGGCCGCACTCACCGATCAGCTCGGCGATAGCCACCCACTCGCCCTTGTCTATGCCGTCAACCTGGCCACTGACTTGGCTGCGGTCGGCCAGTACGAGGACGCACGCCGCCAAAGCGAGGGCGCGCTGGCCCTGTGCACGGAGTCGTTTGGCACGGACCACCCGATCACCCTGGCCTGTTCCGGCAACCTGTCGATGGACCTGGCATCCACTGGCTCCGAAGCCGAAGGGGTTGCACTGCGCGAGAACACCCTGGCGCGCATGGAGCGCACGCTCGATACGCCCCGGCTGCGGGCTGGGCAGGGCCCACACCCGGCCACCGTGCAGTTGCGGCACCATCTGCGAGCCGACTGCGACATTGCTCCATTGCCACTGTGATGAGGCTCGTACGATGCACCTGCACCTGCACCTGCACCTGCACCTGCGGCTTCGGGCGGCAGCGCGGCTGCGGCCTCCGTAGACGGGCTGGCTTCGATCACTTCTTGCCTGTGAACAAAACCAGTTACGGTTGCGCGTCGAGGGCGGCCTCCGTACCGCGGCGGGCCAAGGAGCCTGCTCCTGCGCCGCCTGGGCGACTGTGCGGATGGTGAGAGGACAAAAAAAGGGGGCGTGTGCGGCCCGTCAGAGCGGAGACAGCCGCGCATGGCCGACTCCCCAGCGGGGCCAGGGAGGGCGCGGTCGTGAACGTGACGTCATCGCCCGGCGGCGTGATGATCAACAGCGGCAGAGAAGCCGCGAACTGTCCACGCAGACAGCGGCGCATGTCTTCGTGACCAAGCCGCGCCGTCCCTTTCGTCAGGCGCCGCACGGCTTACGGTAGGGGTGGATCCGGCCGACCGCCTGCTCCCAGCGCGTCCGGGTGATCGGGTGCCTGAATGTGGCAGCGCCGTCAACCACAGCTCTGCAGTGCCCCTGCGGTGGACCGGCTTCTTGCTGGGTGAAGTGGGGTGTCAGTGCTCGTCTTTAGGCTGCTCGCATGAGCCTGCTGGAACCTTCTACGGATTCGGTCCGCCCGTCGCCGGAGCACATGGTGAGGCGGTTGCTGGAGTCGGCGCGTGAGCAGGCTACGTCTGTGGATCTGGAGGCTGCGTTCGCGTGGATGTCGGAGGGGCGTCTCGCGGACGAGGTTCTCGCTGACTGGCGCGGACTGGGTGAGGAAGCGGGGGTGGAACTGGCTCGCTGCCGGGATGCCATTCGAGCTCTCGAGGATGTGACAGTCCCGCAGGACACTGTGCGGTACGGGCGCTGCGCGGCAGAGACGATCCTCAAGGGCGACCTGCAACAGCTGGTGTCCCAAACGGGCAAGGCCGTCCAGTGGTGCGAACAGCTCCGTCAAGAGGTCATCACGGACCTCGGCCGACTAATCAGGGAGCGGCGCACGCAGTTCCCCTCTGCCAAAGCCGCCCCTTTGGGAGAGCTGCTCGAGGAGTTGAAGCGGGCACGAGCACGCTACGCCGGTTGTTTGGAGACCTACCGGGACGAGTTGCGGCAGTTGTCCGCGGAGGAACAGCGGCGGCAGGAGTACCTCCAGGGCAGCGCCAGCGTCTCGCTTGAAGCGATACGCGATCTCACGAGCCGTGAGTTCGAGGTGCTCATCGCCTCACTCCTGGAACGCGATGGTTACGAGGTGCAGCGCGCGCACGGGGGCGCCGGCGACAGGGGAGCGGATGTCATCGCCACAGGAGGACGCGGTGAGCGGATCGTCGCCCAGTGCAAGCTCCGCAGGACTCCGTCCGCCAAGATCGGATCACCCGAGGTGCAGACGTTCAACGGAACGGCCCGGCCCGATCACCAGGCCACGCATCCGCTCATGGTGACGAACGTACGCTTCACTCAGGACGCGGAGGCGGCAGCTGCGAGGTACGGCATTTTGCTGGTGGACAGCGGTGCGTTGCGCACGTGGGCAACTTTTGGAAAGCCCCTCGAACTGCCTCGACAATGACTCCCTCTGGCCGTCTGTTGGGTTTCTCGTGTTGGCGCCCGATCGGGTGCTACCAGGAGGGATTGCGCGGTGATGGCGTAAACGGCGGGGCTTTACCGGGGATGGACAAGGTCCGCGAGCATGTGGTGGGTGGTGGGGTCGGTGGCGTGGATGCGGGTGGTGTGGGTGCCGCGGGTGAGCAGGACGCGGTAGGTGTTGAGGGCGTAGGGGAGGTATTGGTCGGCGGGTAGTGCGCGGAGTTTGGGGTCGTGGCTTTGGTTGGGGTGGGCGGTCCAGTGGCCGTCGGTCCAGGTGAGGTCGGGGCCGATGATGACGCCGGAGTGGTGGTATTCGAGGCCTTGGGCGCTGTAGATGCAGCCGATCTGCTGGTGGCCGCCGGTGTGGGTGGCCCAGAGCTGGTTGTGGGGGGCGAGGGGGGTGCCGTCGGGGGCTGTGAGGGTGTCGGCGGCGTTCCAAGCGGCGTTCCAGGTCCGTGCCGGGCCGATCGTGGTGGCGGGGACGGTGATGGTGATGTCGAGGGGGAGAGTGGCGGTGCCGCGGGGGCGGGTGCGGGTCCAGGGCCAGCAGAATCCGGCGGTGGTGCGGGCGGTGTGTCCGGCGGCGGTGGTTTGTTCGATCCATTGCTGCAGTTGAAAGGGGTCGTCGCTGAGGGCCAGGCCGTAGTCGTGGTGTCCGGTCCACGGTGTAGGGGTGCCGTAGAGGAGGTTGTCGACCCAGGTGGTGTAGGCGGCGGAGCCGTTGCAACGGAACGAGCCTGTCAGCTCGAGGTGGTGGTGGGTCCGTCCCATGGCCCGGGCGGCGTCGCGCAGTTCGTCCACGGTGGTGCCTTCGTCGGGGCGGATGATCTGGCGTTCGTCGAGGAACACCACAACCAGCGGCACCTTGCGCAGGGCCTCGGTCAAGGCGGGCGCCATGTTTCCCTCCGGCCTGGCCATGCGCTGGGCCTCGTCGATGATGACGGACCCGGCGTGCTGTGTGGCGCTGTAGAGGTAGGAGACGGGAGGAAATAGGTCCCGGGCCTGCGCGTGTCCGCCGGCGGCCTCGAGTAGATGGGTGCGCAGAGTTCCCGAGGGTGTGACGAACCGCGGTCGGCTCCTGTCCTGGTGACGCATCAGATAGCCGAGCAGGCGCACCGCGAGAGCGGTCTTACCGCTGCCCGGCCCGCCGCGCACGGTGACGATCGCGCCCTGAGGGTCTCCCTCCAGCAGAGCGGCGACGAGTGCGCGGATCTCTACGTACGCGTGCTGCTGGTCACCGACGAGCGCGAAGGTCCTTTGCCCCTTGAGCGCATCACCGACCTGGGCGAGTAGCCGGGCCGACGGCGTCCACACGATCCGCTCGAACGCGCCCACCTCGTCCGGCGCGGGAGAGGCCAGGTCCCCGCACCCCAGGCGAGCAGCCAGAGCGGTGCCCTGGCCGGCCAGGTCCTGCCCGGTCACCACCGGCACACCAGCCCCCGCACCTTCCCGGATCCGCAAAGCCTCGCCCTGATCCCGGTCGGCGTTGTGCAGCACCACGGCCGCGCGGATGTCCAGCGCAGGCGCCGACTTCGGCCGCCAGAACTCGAAGAACCTTCTGTAGGCCAGGACTTGCTGCACCGGATGCGTGGTGACCAGCCCGTCCGAACGCTGCACCCGCCTCTCGTCCAGAACCCGCGCCGTGTGCCATTGCTTGAGTTCGATGACCACAAGCCCCAGAGCGCCCTCTGCCGCTCTGCCGACCAGCAGAGCGTCCAGGCGCTGACCCCCACCCGGAGTGCCGTACTCCAGGTACAGCCACAGATCGGACAACCCCGCCCGCATAAGCGCCTCCAGCAACGGCGGCCAGCTATTGCGCCAGCTGCGCACCTCGGCCTCGTCCGGTACTCCGAAGCCCGCGGCCGCGTACCGCTTCACGCACCGGTCGATGAATGCAGGGTCACTTGTCGATGCCGCGATGTCGTGCACCCGGCCCGCCGCCACACACGGCACGCCGCGCACGAGCGGCTCTCGGACCGCAGCACCGCTCGTGCGCGCCAGCGGCACTTCGACGCCGTGCGCCGATGTCGTCAACGACTCCTCGGACATGCGGATCCCCCCTACTTCCCGCAGCACCACACCGTGCGGCTGCTAAGCCGATCGGTGAGGCATTGTCAGTGGCCTTCCCTAGGCTGCGAGTTGAGCACACGACTGGACCCCGCAACCTCTCCGCAGGCTACCCCATCTGAGAGTCTATCGACTGCTCGATAAGAGGATGCTTATGATGGCCTGCATGAAGAGTTCGACGTTCGTCATGGTCCACGTCGGCCAGAGCACCGAGGCACAGCGCAATCTCGAGCACGGCATCGAAACGCTCTCCTGGGGCTTCCCAGAGAAGAAGCCCGAATACGAGGGCGCACAGCCGCAGTTCGCGGTCCTGGCCACAGGTGCCTCGCCGCGCGTCCAACTCGAGAACTGGCTGCAGGACACCGCCACCCTCTACCTCTTCCAGGTCCGTGGAGGCTTTTACGAGGGCGAGTCCTGGCACTGGCCCGACGAGGAGGCCGAGCGGCGCCTGAAATACCCCCAGCGCTTCGGCATCGAGCCCCTGTCCAAGCTCGACAACGTCCCCCTGGGCCCTGACGGGCCGCTCACCAAAGACGGAAGCGATGCCATCCGCCGCTCCGGCACTGACCGGGGCATGGGCAAGCTCGTCCAGATGCCCGCTCAGCGACTCCTGGAACTCGCCGGCATCCCCTTCAACCCCGACCAGCCCGAAGACGTCCCCCTCGACAGGTCACCCGGCTTCACCGCCGAGCAGGTCGAAGGGAAGAAGAAACCCCAGCGCCGCCGCCGCGGCGCTGGCTACATCTCCGACCCCAAGAAGCGCAAGACCATAGAACTGCACGCCGAAGACCACGCGGTGGCCCACTACGAGGCCAGGGGCTGGACGGTCGAGAAGCTGGGCAAGCCCTACGACCTGCGCTGCACCCGCGGCACCGAGGAACGCCACGTCGAGGTCAAGGGCACGACGGGGGCCCCGACAAGTGTGGAACTGACCATCAACGAGGTCCTGCATGCCCGGGACAAGAACAACACCGTCGACCTTTACGTCGTCAGCGATATTAAGGTCGACACCCACACCGACCCGTACACCGCCAGTGAGGGCAGGGTTTCGCACTATCCCGACTGGGAGCCGGCCGAGGAGGATCTGAGGCCCCGTAAGTACGAGTACCGGCTCCCGGAGACAACCGGCTGAGCCCGAGCGCCTGGCTGTGACGTCTCATGGGCCCACCGCATGCACCAGCGGGGCCCTCGGCACGTCCACCGCAACCTGCGATCTCGGGCGGTGGTTGTGAGAGACAGTTGGTCGTGGGGGTTTTGTTGCTGGTAGGGGCTGTTTATGAGGTGTGGGTAAGAGATCGAGGCCCTGGCCGCCCACGACCTGAAGGAAGGCCGCCGCACCACCCATCCCGAACTGGTCCTCTTCCCCTCCTGGGGTGAGCTGCAGGACTATGCTGCCCACGACCCAGCTGGACGTGATCTGCAGCGGCTGGTCGACCTCGTCGATACCCACGGCACCGACGCCATCCTCAGCACTGTTGCTCAACTCGTCCCCGAGCGGCAGGCAGAGGTGACCGTCTCCACCTCCACAAGGTCAAGGGCCGTAAATGGGTGCGGGTGAAAATTGCTGACGACTTCACGCCGCCCAAGGGCAGCGACCAGCTGGAGGACCGCCCCGGCCCGATTGACGACGATGAAGCTCGCCTCGCCTACGTCGCCGTCACCCGTACCCGCAGCCGTCTCGACGTCGGAGGCCTGGCCTGGATTGATGATCACCCTGCCGCACGCCTGCCACTGTCACCGCGGGCAAGGGACAGGCACACGTAGACCTCGCCTCACGAGGCGAGGCCGAATCGCCCCGAACTCTGAGCCAAACGGCTTGCCGCTTGCCCCAGGCCGCCTCAGCCCTCGGAGACACCCGCCCATGGTCGGTCGATGCCTGATCTCGCAGCCCTTCCAGTTCCACACGCAGCGCGTTGTTTTCGGCAACCAGTTCGACCTTGCTGCACCGAGCTGCGGGCCGACTCCGGGCGGAGCGGCCGGGCGGCTGAAAGGCGGTTCTTCCGCTGGGGGATCGGCGATGATCACGGCGGGGTCCAGACCGCACTCTGTGCAGCGCTCCTTGTCGCAGACCCCTCCGTCGGGCCGTGGGCTCTTCCGGATACGGGTCGCCTCGATGACGTGTCCGCAGTACAGGCGCAGCCGCCACCGCTGCAGTTCCTACGGAGGAGTCGAAGGCCCGAAGAGCCGTTGACCCAGAGTTCGCCCGGACAAGTCCTAGCGCCAGCCGTCTAGAGACACTTGGGGGCCGTCGGTGAGGTAGTGGTGGAGGGCGCTGGCGGTGGTGTCCACGAACTCCTCGGGGATGGCGTTGGCGTCGACCCAGCGGACCTGGGCGTGTTTGTGTGGTTCGCGGTTTTCGGGTTCGCCGGTCCATTCGTGGGCGGTGAAGACGACGGTGAGGAAGCCGTTGGGTGCTTCGACGCCCCAGGCGCCGTGGATGATGTGGGCGACCTTCAGGGCCTCGGGCTTTACCGTCAGGCCGGTCTCTTCGAACAGCTCGCGCACAGCGGTCTCGGTGACGGGCTCGCCGGGTTCGCTCTTGCCGACGGGGAGGTCCCACATGCCCTGAGCGAACTTGGCGTTCTGGCTGCGTTGGAGGAGCACGACGCGGTTGGTGGCCTTGTCGTGGACGATGACCGCGGCGACCAGCAGGGTCATGGATTCGAGGGCGGGTTTGAGGGCTTTGGGCTGGTCGTCGGTTGTCCGCTGAGCCACGGCTGGTGTCCCTTCGTCGGCCGGTTGGTGGGCAGCTTAGGCCAGTGCTTCGCGTGCGCGGCGGGCGAGTTCGGCGGCTCCGGGCACTTTGCGGCGCTGGTAGATGGAGAGGGCCGATCGGAGCGAGATGATCGCCTTGCGGGTGCGGTCGGAGGTCATGCCGTCCATGAGGGTCAGGGCCTGTGACCAGGTGGCGACGGCTTCGTCGGCACGGGCCTGGGCGGCGAGGCTGTCACCGAGGTCGGCGTAGGTGAGGGCGTGGACGCGCTTGTACTTCTCCAGGTCCCAGCGGACCAGGGCGTCCCTGTGCTGCTGTTCGGTGCCGATGTGGTCGGCGAGGTCGGTCAGGGTGCGGGCGGTGTGGCTGGCGACGGTGCCGGCTGCGGGACCGCTGACGCGGGAGTAGCTGGGCTGGGGGCCGTCGTCGCGCAGCAGGGCGTCTTCGGCGGCGAGCAGGGCGCGGGCCGCCGCGGGATTTTCACCGGTGGCGGCGTAGGCGCGGGCGTGGGTGATGTGGAGCAGGGCTTCGGTCTGGCCGTCGACGTGGCCGAGGCCCCGCTGTAGGGCGCCTTCGACGAGTTCGACGCAGTGGTGGGGCTGTTTGAGGCTGAGGGCCTGGTGGGCGAGGGCGCGCATCATCCAGGCGGCGTGGCCGTGCGGGTCGGCTTCGCAGGCGAGCTGGTAGCCGACCTGGTAGTAACGCTGGGCAGCACCCTCCTGTCCGAGGTCGTGGTGCTTCCAGCCTGCGAGGTAGGCGAGTTCGGCCACGGCTCCGAAGGCCGCCCGCCGTAAGGCCTCGCTGGGGAATCGTCCGCGGAGCATGGGGGCGGCGGTGTCGGCCAGGTAGGCGGTGACCGTGGTCAGGCCGTGGCCGCCGCCGAGGCGTTCGTCGGCCGCGCTGAAGGCTGCGGTGATCTGGCGCACGACGTCCACGTCCTCCGTCCCGATCACGGACGTGCCGGTGCGGGCGCGGAGCATGCGGGTGGTGGCCTCGTGCTCGTAGGCGAGCGGCATGGCAACGCCGGCGGTGGTGAAGGCGGCCACCGCGAGGAAGCGGCAGCGCTCGACGTCGGCGCGGCCCAGATCGGTTGCGGCCAGGACAGGATCCCGCTCGCCCGGCCTCGGTATCCGGCGCACGGAAGCCGATCTCGGTCTGAGTGATCGTGCGGCCCGCCCGTCGCGACAGTGCCTCGGCGAGGTACTGGCCGGTCCGGCCGGTGGGCTGACGGACGCCGTTCACCCAGTGGGAGACGGCCGACTTGTTGGTCTGGAGGATCTCGCCGTTCTCGGCCGCGATGCGCCGGACATCCTTCGCCAGGGCCTCGTACGTGCAGCCGGTCGCGTCGATGGTGTCGCGCAGGCGGGAGTTGGGACCTCTCAGCGCTGCCACGACCGCCTCCGACCTCGGGCTGTAAACCGCGTATACCGCTTCAACCGCCTCTCACCGTACCCACTGTGCGTGACGGACGGTTCACTGAACATCAGCCGCCCGGCCCGGTTCCGACACCGCGACCAGGCTCCCCCCATCGGCGCTGCGGCTCGCCCAAGTTCCGTACGTCCATTCCGGGTTCGGGCATTCCTGTGCCCGAACCGGCCGATCAGAGACGGAGACACGGTGACCACCATCGACACCGCGGCCATCACGGTCGTACTGCCCGAGGCGTTCGACGAGCGCTGGAGCCGCCTGCCCGGCATCCAGGTCGACGGCCGGCGCATCACCATCGACCCGGCCGAGTACTTCTTCCGCTTCGAGTCCCACACGTGGCTCGTCGCCGACTGGGAGCTGGTCAACTCCCAGCTCCTGAAAACGGACGAGACGACCGAGAACGCGGTCGAACAGCTCGCCCTCGACTTCATCAAGGCCCACGCCGCCCCCACCTCGGACGCAGCCCGGGTGCTCGCCACCGCCTACGAGGTGTACGCATACCTCTTCCGCGACGAACACCTCGCCAGCCTGGGCCTGCCGCAGATCACCGCCGAGCACCTGCGGATGCTGCGCGAGGCGGCCACGCTGATGGCGCTGAACAAGGTGGAACTGGACGGGCACATCTCCAACGTCGGCCCCTGCTGGTTCTTCCCCGCCGCGACCTCCGTCGTCTTCGACCTGGACGACAAGATGGGCGGACTGCTCGATGAGGTCTACCACGGCGGCTGGTTCAACGAGCACCGCCGCATCGAGTCCATCAAGGCCCACGCCGCCCTCGGCGGACGCCTCGTACACGGCTGCCAGTCCGTGCCGGACCAGTCCGGCGGCGTCGTCGCGCCCTACGGTGCCTCGATGAACGCCTTCCGTACCGACCTCACGGCCTTCAAGACCGGATGGATCAAGCAGATCTATACCCACCGCGTGGACCCTGCCCTATAGCCCCGCCGACCCGACGTCCGGGGCAGGCACGTCCCGCCCGCCCCGGACGCCGTCAACCGCACTGGAGCCCCCTATGGACACGATCCTCACCGCCGAACTCCTGGACAGCCTGCTCACCCTCACCGGCCGGTCCACCGCCGTGCGCGAGAAGGTGCGGGTGTGGTCCATGTCCGGCGTCGAGCGCCTGACCTTCACCGACGGCACCACCGTCATCTTCAAGTACGCCAAGAAGCCGTTCGACAGCGAGGACCAGGCCCTCCGCCTCGCGCACACCCTCGGTGTCCCGGTGCCCGAAGTCCAGGCCTCCGCAGTCGTGGACGGCTGGCTGGGGATGGTGCTGGAGGATCTCGGCCCAGCCGTCCGCGAGGCCGACGACCTCGACGGCGCCGCCGCGGCCGTGGCCCTGCACCGCACCCGCACGGCAGCCGCCCTGCCGGTCCTCGACCAGGAAGGGCTGCGCGGCCTGCCGAGCCGGGCCCTGGAGCACCTCGGCCGACTCCGCAAGGCCGAGCGGTGGCAGGACGCGGACGACGTCGAGGACGCGCTCGACCAGATTGCCCAGGCCGCCGAGGCACGCGCAGCCGGAACGAAACTGGCGCCCTTCGGCTGGGTGCACTCCGAATTCCACCCCACCAGCCTCCACATCGGCCCACATGGCTGGCGGCTGCTGGACTTCGCCCGCGCCTTCACCGGCCCCGGCCTGCTCGACCTCGCCAGCTGGCACGGCACCCTCGACACCCCCGACCCCGTGCGCCTGCGCACCCTCCTGGACACCTACGTCACCGAGGGCGGCACCCCCGACGCTCTGGCCGCGCGCGGCGGGCTTCCCGCCGAGAAATGGGCGCTCGGCTGGCACCGCATGTGGGCAGTGGAGTGGTTCATGGAGCAATCCATCCGCTGGATCAACGACCCGGCCACCGACCCCGCCTACCTCAAGGCCGTACGCCGCCACCTCACCGACGTACTCCACCTCCTGGAGGTCTAGGTGCCCGCCCAGGCTTCCCCCTGGTACATGCACGCCCTCCAGCGCACCGCGGCCGGGCCGGCCGAGCCGCTGACCGTCCCCGAGCGGATGGAGTGGACCACACGACCCGGCCAAGGCCCCGGCGCCGAGATCCTCGGCCCGGATCTGCGTCGCAGACGAGTGCTGGAACTCGGCTGCGGCCCCGGCCACAACGCCGCCCACCTCGCCACCCGCCACGGCGCCCAGGTCACCGGCGTCGACCTGGTCGGCCTGCAGATCCGCCGGGCCCGCTCCCACTACGGCCGACTGAGCAACCTGACCTTCATCGCCGGCCACGCGCTGCACTACCTGCACGTCTGCGCCGAGCAATTCGACGCGATCTGCTCCGTCTTCGGCGCCGTCGGCCTGGTAGCCCCCGAACTCCTGCTCCCACCGATCGCTCAGCGCCTCGAACCCGGAGGCACCCTCGCCTTCTCCGTCCCCCACCCCCAGCGCGACGGCCTCCGCCCCTCGATCGACGACCGGCCTCGCCGCGACATCGTCAGGCTGCCCGATGGCGCCCGACTGCCTGTCGCCCGCTGGGACTTCGACGCCACCCGCTGGGAGAAACACCTCGACCGTGCGGGCCTCTGGCTCACCTCGGCCCAGGAGTTCCACGACACCCGTCCCGGCTGCCGGCCCACCACCCTGCTGATCACCGCCCGCAAACTCTGACCCCGCCCGCCTCCCCGCGGAGGAACTATGCACCAGCCCTACCTGCTCCTCGACATCGACGGCGTCCTCATCCCCTTCCCCGACGCCGACGGGACCACCCCGGCCACCCACACCCGCCACGACGTCGTCCCTACCGGCCGGGACCCCAACGACCCGGTCACCGTCTGGCTCAACCCGGCCCACGGCCCCCAACTCCTGGACGTGATCCGCACCGGTCTGCTCACCCCGGTCTGGTGCACCAGCTGGCGCCACAACGCCACCACCCTCATCGGCCCGCTCCTCGGCCTGCCGCCCCTCCCGTACATAGACCTCCCACACCCGCAGATCACCACCAGCCACCCCAACGGCTACCTCTGGAAACGCGATCACGTCGAGGCATGGCTGGGCGACGCTCCCGCCGCCTGGATCGACGACGACTTCACCCGCCTCGACCACGCCTGGGCTGCAGAACGCACTGCCCGGGGCCCCGCAACCTTCCTCGTCCAGCCCCACGCACCTATCGGCCTCCAGGCCGCGCACACGGCTGACGTCGTGGCATGGGCCCGCAGCCAGCTCGACATTGGAGGCCTGGCCTGGATTGATGATCACCCTGCCGCACCCCTGTCACCCTCGCCGGGGGCAAGGAGCGGGCACACGTAGATCTGGACTCACGGGGCGAGGCTGAATCGCCCCGACTCTGGGCAAACGAAGCACGGCGCAGTCGCGCCGGGAGGCCCCCGCACGTCGTAGGAAGGGCGCCCGGCGCCGGACGGCGGGCCGCCCGCGCCCCCCGGTCACTAGGTCGTCACCAGCAGGACCCCAGGAGGCCAACAGGCCCTGGGCGCAGTCCCGCCCGAGCGGGGCAAGGCTCGCCCGGCCACGCCACGGGACTGCCGCCCCGTACGGGCCCATGGAGAGGGTGGGGCGCATCAGACGGGCTTTGGTGACCGTGTGCGCGGCGATCGCCGAGCTGCCGGTCACCGGCGGGACCTTGCCCTGGCGTGCGGCGTAGGCGCAGCGGCCTGGGCCCGGCGCTCGCGCTGTCTCATCCACGCGAGCCACAGGTCCCGCTTGTGCTCGGACTCCTGCGGCATGACGATCTGCGCCAGGCCCAGAACGAGAGACACCACGAGCGTGCCGACCAGGGTGGCCACCACGGCCTCCCAGGGGGCGTTGGCCATCGTCAGGGCTCCGACGACCACGCTGCCGCTGAGGACGCCGACCGCTGCACGACGTACTCCTGCGCCGCGCGTCGGCGCTGGCGACGCAGTTTGAACTCGATCCACGTCAGCGCGGTTGCGCCTGCGATCGTGCACACCACCAGGATCATCCAGGCCACGCGTCGATTCTCTGACGGACCTACGGGCATTCCTCGACGCATCGGGCTGTTTGGTGGGCTATGGGGCTGAGCATCCGCATTTCGCGCCGGCCCTGGACGCTCTGGAGACGACTATAGGAGAGCTTGCACGACCGGGCCGGTGTGACTAGTCAGCTGCATGCTGCTGTACTGCTTCGTGCGTTCAGCGCGGGAGGTACGCAAAACGCAGGCCAGCGGCCTGGTGCTGCACCAACCGAAGTCATCGCCGATGAAGAGGCGGACGCTTGTTGACGCCAGTGTGCGGCCGCGAGAGCCCGCGCTGGTGGGGCTGCGTAAGCCGACTCACGCCCCACGTGTACCGGATCGCCGGTGACCGACGAGGAAGACGAAGGATTGATGACGCTGAATGTGGGCCAACGGGTGCGACTGGCGGCGGATCTCCGGTTGGCCGGGTCGGTGACCCCAGCCGGGGAGCCCCCGGAGGAGACGGGTGCCTTCGCCGCCTCTCTGGCCCTGGCAGCAGGCATCGAGGGCACCGTCGAGCGTGTGGACGAGCATCACCGGCAGCAGAGCCACGAGGTCCGTGAGTACCTGCGCCTCAAGTCGCTCCTCGACGACTTCGGCCACCAGATGCCGTCGGCGAGCAGAAAGCAACTGGAGGAGCAGGTGGGGGCCTTGGAAGAGCAGTGGGTCGCCTACCAGCGACGGATGCTCCGCGTCAGGGTCCGCGTCCGGCTCGACAACGGATTCGTCCTCGACGATGTCCCCGAGGAGGCTTTCGCCTCCGCCTGATCAGGCGTCGGGGCGCTCGCTTTCCGCGTGCCAGCCTGTCAGCCGGGCAGAACACCCGGGTTGGGGATGTGGTGCGGGTCGAGGCTGTTCTTGGTGGCTCGCAGCGCCAGCGCGAAAGGGTTCGGGGTGCTGGAGGTTGTAGGCGGCCAGCCCCACCCGCAGATGCGGCATGAGGGCCAGTAGCTCATCGACCACCGTGCCGAACCAGCCACCCACCCCGTACGGCCGCTCAGCCCGCTCTGACGCCGCATGGCCTCAGTGCTCTTCGCGGCTGTCGCGGCCTTCCTGAAAGTGAGCAGTCTTTCGAGGCTGACCGGTGCGTTGCTCAGTTCGGAGAGCGGGACCCATCGAGTATTACTGATGGGTAAGTTGTTGGTGTGTGTCGGCTGAGCCGGTGTGGCCTGCGAGTTTCCGAGTTCTGCGCACTATGAGCGTTGATTGCTCAGGGTTGCGGAGCCGCCGGTAGTAGCGGTCGAGTTAGTGGCACTGGTGCAGGCCGTAGGAGCGATCGCCTCACCCTGATCCGTCCCGAAAGCCACCCAGCCCGCGCCACCCACTCCCACCGACGCTGCGTCCGTCCCAACTCCACCGCCAGACGCGCCACATTGACGCACTGCAGCGAGTGGTTCTGACCGGCGTCCAGCAGCCACCGGCCATGCTGCACGTACACCTGCCACCGCGGCCGATACGCCCACCCTTCCTCAACAGCCCCGCGCCGAGCCGCGCACAGCGAGCGGCCGAAGGCCATCGACCCTCATTCGCATGCCCTCATCCGCCACTGCTGCGTCCACCCCTCGGCGTCTTTCGACCCTGAGTAAGATCACGCTTGTGTATCCAGGGGTGGGAAGCGACAGGGTCGCTTGTCGGCCTCCGGGTAGGGCGCCGAGGGGGGAGGGGTCAAGATGCCCGAGGGGAAGGGACCGATCAGCCCGTTGTTTGAGCGACTGCTCACGATGGGCTTCGCGCATATGGCGCCGGGTCGCCCGGTGGCGGTGCTGACCACCACTTCAGAGGAGGACCAGCCTCGTTTCGAGTTGCCCTCGTCATGGCGTGCCGCTCAGGGGGCGTCCCGGCAGGAACTCAGCGTCAGCGCAACGCGCCTTCTGGCGCAGGGTCCGCTTCTCCTCGTGCCACCGTGGCAGCGTCACACCGGCACCGGGGGGAGGGCGAAGCGAAATGCGTCCCACTTCGCCTACGACGAGGTCCTTGACGCATGCCGTCCCGCCAACGCTGACAGTGTCTTGGTGGTTCTGACTCCTGCCGAGCTTTGGACCTCAGAATCGCCGCGCGCAGCGCAACTGCGCGCGACGCTGGCTGACCACTGGGACACGCTGGCCGTCCTCTACGGCACGGGCGTGATCCCGCAGATCCATCAGTCTGTCATCGTGGCAGCCGCCTTTTTGAAGGCTAGGCAAACATCCCGGCCGCCGATGAAGATCTTCCGGGTGCCGCACACGGACGAGGGCGCCTCTGTTGAGAAGGACTTCGAGGTCCTGTTGCAGCGCGGAGGTGGAAGCACCCGGTGGGGATACGTAGCCCGTCAACTGCCGCCCACCGAGGAGAGCCTCGACTTTGACCGTCACCATCCGGACGTCGTGTCGCAGCGAGCCGACCTGGCTGGCTTCGGCAGTCTCACCACGCTGGGCGAGCTTTACGAGGCCGTCCCGCGCATCAACATGGCGGCAGACTCACAATGGATCAGCACGGAGGAACAACCCGGTGCTGTCCGGCTCCTGGGAGGCCGGGACGTCTTGCGTGGCGGTTCCATCGCCCTACCCGCGGACGAAAGCTACTGGGTGAAAGCCCCGCCCGGGTGCCTCTTGCAATCAGGCGATCTCATCGTCCGCGAGATACACGGATGGAACGACCCGCCCGGTCTGATCGTCGCCGAGGTTACCGAGCAGGATCTCCCCGCCGCGCCCGCTCACACGACGATTGCTCTCAGACCTCGCGCCACCACCACGCCACAGCAGATCCGCCTGGTAGCCCAGTTTCTGCGCACGCCGCTGGCGGACAGACTGGTCGGCAGGTCCTCCGTGCACATCACGATGAAGCGAATGCTTGGGCTTCCCGTGCCTCAGCCGGACGACGTCCTGACCGCGGCACTTGACGATCTTGACGCGGCCCGCCACCGACTGGAGACCTGGCGCAATGACGCGGAGACACTTCTCGAGTCCGCATTCACCAGCAAGACAGCGATGCAGGCCCGGGACAGAATCGTCGCCCAGGGCCGTGGACTGCGCCTGCGCGTGGAAGCCGCGACGCTCCTCGACGACCTCGGGCACACCGTGCGCACACGCTTCCCCTATCCCGTTGCCTACCGGTGGCGTGAGAGCGAAGCTCGGATCAGCGCCGGCGATCAACAGGCGGCCTACAGCGCAGTCCTGGAGGCGGCAGAAATCCTGCTCTGCTACAGCGCGTTGCTCGCGCTGGCACTCGCTTGGGAAGCTGGTATCCCTCTGGGCTCGACCACGGCGATCAAGGAAAAGCTCCTCAGCGGGCGCAGCGGCCCCGGCTTCGGCGACTGGGTTGCTGTCCTAGAGGAAGCAGCTGGCAGCCGCAAACTGCGCGCGCTGCCGCCTCAGCACCCCATCCATGGCATCCGTTCCCTGCTTGCAGGCGAGGAAGCCGCTGATGCACGCCAACGGCTAAGTGTACGCCGCAACGACGACGCCCATCTTCGTCGTCTTGACCCCATCGACCTCCCGCCCGCGGTGACGGAAGCCTTCGCCGATCTGACCTTGCTCATCGAACGCTCCCGATTCCTTGCCGACTTGCCCCTTGTGCATGTCACCGCGATCCAGTGGGACAGCCTTGCCCAAACAGCCCAGGTGCACTATCGCGAACTGATGGGAGATCATCCCGTCGTGCCGACCAAAACAGCCACCCTGCCCAGGAACGACCTAGAAATCGGCAGCCTGTATCTCTGGGACTCCATGCATGATCTGCACCTACTACGCCCGTTTTTGACCGGCCTGGTCTGCCGCGTGTGCCGCACATGGTCGACCTTCCACGCCGATCTCGTCCCCAAAGACAGGGTGCTCCTCAAGAGCCTCGAACACGGACACGTCCATCCCCAGCCCGCAGATACAGCATCCGCTCTGGCCATGGTCGGCCTGCTATGACTCCCGACCCGCACCGCGCCAGCTCAGGACGCCAACGGCGCTCCAAGGCTGTCCGCTTCCAGCTCAACTAGCCATTCCCGCCTCAGACGCTTGCCCAAGGCGGCAGCAAGCCACCCACCGCCTGGGTCAAGCGTTCCGGGTCTCCACCGGTGACGACAACCTCATCTGATGGACGCCACACGCGGTCGGCCACCGTGCACACGGTGGCCTCGGCGGCGAGCCTCCAGGCGAGGCAGCCACGAAACAGCCCCGGCCGTCCCGGATTTGCTACCAGGAACCGCCTGACGATCATGGAATCGGAGCGGGTGGAGTCCGTCTGAGATGGTCAGAGGTGTGGTGGTGGTCGGCCGGTGAAGAATGGGGCCCGACGGCACCACTGCGATTGTGCGAAGGCGGCATGGATTCTTTCGACTTGGGACGCCTGACGGACCATGACTTCGAGGTCGTCTGCCGGGATCTTTTCGGTGAGATTCTCGGCATGCCGCTGGAGCTCTTCCCACGCGGCCGGGACCGGGGGATCGATCTGCGTCACACGGCGGCGGACGGAACGATGACGGTCGTTCAGTGCAAGCACTGGCCCAAGGCTGCGCAGGCGACGCTGACGAAGCGCCTGGTCAAGGAGGAGCTGCCCAAGGTCGTCGCGCTGAAGCCGGCCCGGTACCTCATCGCCACGAGCGTAGGTCTGACCGTCGACGGTAAGGACACGATCCGCGATGCGTTCGCTCCTTACGTGCACACCACCGGCGACCTCTACGGAGTGGACGAGATCGTCGCCGAACTGCAGAGCAGACCCGAGCTAGTCCGGCGCCACTTCCGTCTCTGGCTGAGCGGCACCGCCGTACTGCAGACGGTGCTGAACCAGGAGAAGTACGTGCGCTCGTCCTGGCTGCGCAAGCGGATCCCGCGCGCAGCGGACACCTTCGTCCCGCACGAGGGCTTTGACCGGGCGAAGGCCATTCTGGACGAGCAGCACGTCTGCGTCATCGCCGGGATCCCGGGGGTGGGCAAGACGACGGTAGCCCTGATGCTCGCTGCGTGGCTCATGGGTAACGGTTACGAGGTGCATGAGATCTCGCAGGACGCCGAGGAGATCACGGCGCTGTGGCGCCAGGACACGCCCCAACTGTTCCTCTATGACGACTTCCTGGGCCAGACGACGCTGGAGTCCCAGCTCAACAAGAACGAGGACGCCCGCCTCATCGACATCATCCGGGAAATCCAGGAGGCTCCGGACAAGACACTGGTGATGACGACCCGCGACTACATCCTGGAGCACGCCCTGCTGAAGCACGACAGGCTCGGCGTCTCGGACGTCTCACAGGCGACCAGCGTCGTCCACCTCACCGACCTGAGCCTCGGTGTCAGGGGCCAGATCCTCTACAACCACGTCCACCATGCGCAGCTGCCTGCCGAGCAGAAGAGGTTGTTCGCCGACCGGGCGGTGTGGCAGCCCATCGTCGAGCACCCCAACTTCAGCCCCCGGCTGATCGAGGAAACGCTCCGGCTCGCCGCCCGGCAGGAGCAGGACGTCGCCGCCGCCGTACGAAAGAACCTTGACGATCCCCGCCGCATCTGGGAACGGATCGTGGAGAACGATTTGACCGACGAAGCGGTGCATCTGCTCGAAGTCCTATTCACCCTGCGCACGGCCACACTGGACACGCTTAGCGAATCCTGGTCCTGGTACCGCAAGGAGCGTGGGCTGGAAGCAGACGCCCGGACCTTCCGCCGGGCGCTGCAGGTGCTGGACGGCACGATGGTCGTCGTTGAGCAGCAGGCTGTGTCCTTCCATAATCCGTCGATCGCGGACTACCTCCGCTTCCATCTCGACGCCGGACGGGCCCCGATGGCCGCGCTCCTGGACGCGCTGCTCGACCCAGTGCAGATTCACAGCCTGATCGACGCGGCCGGAATAGCGGACGGGGCCGGCATTCTCGCGCAACTCAAGGCGGAAGCCACACGGACCGAGTCGGCGGTGCTGGAGACGGCGGAATTCGTCGAGTGGTCCCCTGAAGTCGCAGACGAGAGCGAGACGTCCAACCTCCAGTGGATCCTGGAGGCTGCCGAGCTGCTGGACTCCGCCCCGCTGGCGGCGCATGTCGTCAAGGAGAGAGGCCCGGACCACTGGCACGGCGAGCACGTCGAACACCTCGTCAATCTGGTGCATGCCATGGCAGGCAGCCGCCTCATCGCCCAGGAGGACGTGGCGCGCTTCGCCGGTGAGGTGGCGGACGCAATCCGGCTGGAGCTGGCGGAGCAGGTGGAGGACGGCGACTGGTACGGGGCCATCGGCCTTTATGAATACCTGAAGGAGGTTCCCGGCGGCTCGCTGAGCGGCCCCCTGCTGGAGGCTCTCGTCGAGTGCGCGCTTGAGGCGCTTCACCTGGTCGCCGGTGAGGATGCATCCTTGTTCGACGCTCATCCGCTGGAGACGCTGCTGCAGTTTCTGTTCGAACAAGGCTATGAAGGTGACGCGGACGACGAGTCCGCTGAGGACTTCGCCACCGTCCAGAAGTGGGTCGACCGGTTCGCCAAGCTTCGCAAGGTGCCACGCTTCACGCCCCGTCAGGAGACCGCCGCACCAGGCCCGTACAGCGACGAGGAGCGGGACCGCGAGGTCATCACCGAGCTGATGAAGGGGCTGAGAGACCCGGACATCACCCCCGGCGTATAAGAAAGCCGCGCTGGCCGTTCGCGGGCGTATCAAATGCTGAGGAGAGCCAGTCAGCAGGAAACATTGGGTGAGGCGAAGTCCCTGCCTACGACGGGGCCGCACTGGTGGTGACTCTGGCGGCGAGTTGCTGCTGCCAGTAGCTGGCGGCGTCCTGACCTGTCTGCATTGCGGTGAACTCATCAGTGCGCTTCGCGAGTGCGGCGGCGGGTGCCGTGCCCTCGACATAGGACTCGAGACCGAGGTTGAGTGCGTGGCGGCTGAGGAACCGGGCGTATTCGCGCACCGAGTCAACTATCGCGAAGCTGGCGGGGTTGCCGTGTACCAAGGCGTTGCGGACACGGCGACGTCTGTCCTCCAGCACGGCACCTTCGGCGGTGTAGTACTCAATCAGGGAGTTGTACTCGGTGTAGTTGCTCACGCTGGCGAGCATTCGCTTGATCCACGCGCGTTCGGACTCGATGCGGCAGAGCGAGAGCAGATCGTCTGAACGGTCAGCGACGAACAGAAGCCAAGGGCGCGACGGCTTGCTCGCGAGCCACTCGTGGAGAAGTTCGTCGCGCAATGGGTTCCGGGATCCGGCGCCGAGCAGGCACATGTGAACGGCTTGCCGCACATCGACACGCCACCGAGCATGCGGCCAGCGCTTGCCCAGAAGAGCAAACAAATCGTCGGGACCGAGCGCTGCGTGCGCCGCGATGTGTTGCACCACGCGGTCCGCGAGGGGGATCACGCTGCTGATGTCCGCTTCGGAAGGCCTACGCAGTGCCATGTCGCGGCTGAAAGGATGATCGGCGGTGGTCTGCACTTCGAGTGCGGCCGTAAGGAAACGGGGAAGCTCTCCGTTGGCCAGTGCCAAGGCGATGCGCGGCCCGTGTTCCTCGACCGCTCTCGCGGTGATCTCCGCGCCATAGCGGTCGTCGGGGAAGCCCGTCTCGCGCCCGGAGGCCATGAGATTGGCGGAGCCGAGCTGACCGGAGCACAGGACTCCAGACTGGGCAAGGTGCAGGCGGATCCCTCCGGAGTTGTGGATCGAGACGTTAAGAATCGTATTCATGATGTGAAGCGCACGCTTCAAGGCACCAGCTGCTGTGGTTCTGCCGAGGTCGACGCGGACCAGGACGTCCACATCCGACTGCTCGTCGACCAGCTCGGCGACCCGGAACAGGCCGCCGTGCTTCACCAGTTCCCAAAGCTCTGCCTTGTGCTCGAAGTTCTGACCCTCGGGCTCGGCGTTGGGCACCGCCCAGTGGGCATTCATGAAGGACACCGGCCCAGCGGAGAGGTGCGGGAAAGCCTGGCCGCCCAGGTAGCCGAGCCACACCACGATCGGTTCCACTTTGGCCGGCGTGCTGACATGCGTGCGGGCTTTAGCGATCCGCTCCGTCAGCAGAAGGCTTTTCTGGCCGAGGGGGATGTCGTGAGGATCGCGGCCGAAGGCCATCATCGAGACGAGATCACGGAAGATCCGCTCCGCATCGAGGCCGCGCCTGCACAGCTGCTCGAAGAGCAGTTCAGCGATGGGGCGGTACTCACGGTTTTCCAGTTTCTGGTCCCGGGCCGCTGCTACGAGGTCATCCCAGCTGGCGCGGACGGCTGCGTCCGAGCCTAGCGCTTCGAGCAGATCCTTTGCGGCCGTGGTGACGTCGGACCAGACGGTGTCCGTGCGGGTGCCTGGTGGTTGTTTCCAGACCGTCCTTGGGCTGCGGTCAAGTTGCGTGAAGGCGGTGCGGAACCGGGCGAGTGATGCAGCGATGTGTGCTCTAAGCGATGCGCCGAGAGCGCCGACGGACTCGTCGAGATCGAGCCCGAGCGACCTTCGGGTTGCCTTGTTCCATGCCTCGCCGCTGGCAAGCTCGATCCACGCCAAGAACTCCGCTGCAATCACGGTGAGCGGCAGAACGGTGCTGACGCCGTGGCGGCGGTCGAGTGACGAGACGAGGGACTTCAGCCAGTCGGGATCGTCAGCGGACCAGTGGTCGCTGACGTTGTAGTCGGTCATCACCTTGGGCCTGCCTCTCGTGCGGTCCTGGCAGCAGGCCAGAAGGGCTGTTCCGTCATATACCGCTCAGAATACGAGGTATGCCCGGCCGCGGACGAAGAGTTATTGCTTACCGGTGTTCAGCGAACATGACGCCCGGTCCTGTTTCGCAGGGGGGGCTACCGTGCCGCCTTTCGGCACTTGTGATCGGCCGGTCCGGCGCTCACCTCGAATGTCTTCCTGCTGGCCTTTGTGCCGGTGGCCGGGGCGAACAGCACGTACGAGCGTCTGGCACACAGGTGCCGGGTGTGCGGGGTGATTGACGTGTGGGGGCCGTCGCGGTGCCGGCACCGCTCGGGCCGCGCTGCGCCGTGCGGCACGGCAACTGGGATGGCGGGTACGGACCCTGGCCTACGCCCGGGAGCGCTTGGTCGTGGTGCTTGTTCAGGACGTCCGCGAGGCGCCCGCCGCGTTCGCGGACGCGCTAGAGAAAGACCTCCTCTCCGCAGGCGCTGAGATGCACCAACGCATGGCGGCAGACGGGGACGCAGAGACGTTGAGGGCGTTGGGACCCGCGCCCGTAGAGCGGCAGACTCAAGCGTTCCTGCAGGCGGCCCGGTTGGCGATGAAGGAAGATCCCGACGCGTGGCGATAGAGGGGCAGGAGCCATCCGTTCAGCAGTGGCCTGAAGCGCCGGCGAGTCGGGCACGCTACCCAAGCCACGGCAGGCGCTTCAGCGACGCATCCTCGGGCGGCTTGGGCGGAGGAGACAGTGCGTTCGGCAGCTTGTTTGCTCAGGTCCGGGCACCGAGTATGGCGGAATGATCGAACGTGACCATGCGCCGAACCTCGGGACCGGACTGCTCGGAGCGAACTTCAGCCGCCGCAACCGTCAGGAGGCCACCGACGACCGTGCCGGGATCGGCCGGTGGATCGCCATCGACGAGTCCAGCTACGACGGTGATCAACTCCACAACGGCGACCGCTACATGATCCTCGGGTCGGTGGCCATCGACGACATCGATGCCGCCGCGATCCTGGACACCCTGCGGCGCGAGACGGGGATCCAGAAGTCCGCGCCAGAGGTGAAGTTCCAGAAGATGTTCGCCGGCGCAACCGCTGGACGGCGCCGCGTACTCCTGGGGGAGTTGCTGGAACCCGGCGGACCCTTGCACGAGCGTGCCTCGGTGTATGTGATCGACAAGCACTACTTCGTTGTGGCCAAGCTCGTCGACCTCCTGCTGGAGGAGCGGTTCAACGCCATGGGTTACGACATCGTCAGCAACGGTGTGGCCCGGCAGCTCGCCGTGGATCTGGCCACTGAGGGGCCCCGGGCGTTGGGCCGCGCGGGTTTCGACCGGCTCATCGCCACCGCCGTGGGCTTCTTCTCTAAGAGGAACCGCACGAGCGAACACGTCACCGTCGACGACCTCTTCACCGTCATCCAGGAGTCCCACGCCTACGCCAGACGCCGTAAGGCCCCTCAGGCGAAGAAGGCGGCACAGGTCCTTGAAATGCTGCGCAAGACCCGGCCGGAGGCCGAAGCCTTCGCCCGTGAGCGTCCGGCCGAGGCCACTCCGACCGGAGAGCACGGATTGCTCGACGACTCCATGGACCCCCTCATCACCGCCGTGCCGATGGTTATTCTCCACGCATCGACACGCTACGGCGGCAAGCTCGAGGTCCTCGCGGACGACCAACGGCTGCTGACCGACGACAAACTCGACGTCCTGGAACGCGGGGCCACAGCCGTGGGAGTGGTCCACGGCCTTATCCGGGACAACCACCTCCAGGACCTGGTCCGTGGCCGTTCGGTGGACCACCCCTCCCTCCAGCTCGCCGACCTGGTGGCGGGCGCGGGCCGGGCGGTGGCACGGTGGCACGACGGCCAGGACGATCCTGCCGGACAGGACCTCCACCCGGTCGTCGCACCACTGGTGGATCCGGGCGGCATCCTTATGGACGAAGCACCCGAGGATTTCGCGAGAGCCGACACCAGCCGGGCAAAACGCCGCTGACGCGCCAGCACCGCCATTGACTCAACCTGGGCTCGACCACCGCGCGGGCGGCAGAAGGGATGGCGGAGCACTGCGCGCCGGTGTCCCGTCCACGGGGGCTCGTCCACACACCACCGCCAAGCGAACGGCGGGCCCCGCTTCACGCGGAAGCGGTCATGGCTGTGCCCCCGGCTGAGGCGACACGGCAGGAGGGATCTGAGGTGTGTGCAGATCGACCTCCTCGGCGGTGATAGTGCGGCGGGACCAGCTGCTGGGCACGATGAGCCCGGCATTGACCACGACCACCGCGACCAGAGCGGGCGCGGGGGCGTCTTCGGCCGCGTGCAGTTCGGGCCGCATCAGCCACAGGTAGTTCTCCTGCACGCCGACCGGCTGCTGCTTCTTGGTGAGGTCGAGGACAAGCAGGATGGACAATTGCCGCTGGACGGCCGCCGCGTACTGGGTGGGCTGGCCCAGATACCGCCGGGAGCGGTCGACGTCGAAGGGCTTGTGGCGTTCGACCTTCAGCTCGCAGGTCACGTTGTCGTGGACGACGTCGGTGATGCCCAGACCCTGCCGGGTGGCGCGGGAGACCCGGCCGCCCAGGAGCGGGTCCTGTTTCAGGCGCCGGTCGACCTCGTCGTGGAAGCGGGCCTCGGACACGTTCCGGCCGCGCCGGAACAACTGGTCGTAGGTGAGTTCGGCGGCCACGGCAGTGACGGCGGCCAGGAGCCGGCCGAATGCCTGCAGGGTCTCCTCGTCGTCGGTGAACCCCAGGACCCTTTCGTGCAGGGCCAGCAGACGAGTGTCCACCTGGGGGAGTGCGGTGAGTGCGTCGCGGGTGGAGTCGAAGGGGCGCAGCCGCAGCTCGGGGTAGCCGGCCAGGTCCGCAGTGCAGACTCTGCTGCCGTCCGCCGACCGGAAGCGCGCCATCACCCGGACGGCCTGGGCAGGCTGGCCAGCGCCGAGAGTGAAGCGCACCACCAGCGTGCCCTCACCACACACCGATATGCCTCCCCCATCCTCTTGGCCTATCTGGCCGGTGACCGTGGGGCTGGGCAGACTGAAGGAGGGAACGACGAGTTCGTCAGGGCCCAGTACCGACAGCAGCTCGACGTCCAGACGGTCGGCCCAGGACGGCCAGACGTCCATGCGGAACTCGACGCGCAGGGTGTAGGCCCGCGAGGGGTGGACGACCTGCCCGTGGGTGACGCGGCGGTTGTCGAGCCACAGCAGACACACCACCACAGGATTTTCTTCACCGGCCGCCACTGGTTCGGCCGGACCGTAACCACTGATCTTGGAACGGCCGCGTGCCGCCTGCAGCGGAACCGGCACATCGGCCAGCGCGGCCGCGAGACGGTCGCCTCGCACGGCCGCCACGTGAACCTGCTCTAGCCATTCCAGCAGCGGCCTGTGCAGCGGATCACAGGCGTCCAGGTTTTCCTGTAGATCCTCCGCGCGAAGGAGGGCCGCCTGACGATGTGCTCGTTCCCGGTCCGCGTCCGCCTGCCGTAGCGCCTCATGGGCCCGCATCAGGTGCGCGGCCACCCGCAGGGACGCGGCCCAGGCGCGCAAGAATCCGGCCGTGGGGGTGGCTGGCTGATGCAGCTGCTCCACAAGGGCGGCGATCTCGTCCAGCCGCTGCGACGCCAGCAGGAGACGCCGGGCGGAGGAATCCGTTCCCCCCGACGCAGCGGTCTCATAAGGCAGTTCGCCGCGCAAGGCCAGACGAGCGTGGACCACCAGGTCACGCTGGGCAGCGAAGCCGAATCGCTCTCCGGGCTCGGGCGCCGGGACCGGCCACGCGAGTGTGCGTCCGGAGGGGAGTGAAGGATCGGCCTGCAGGGCGGTGTGCTCGAGTACGGGCTCGAGCAGATCCCGATGGCCGTCGTAGGCGGGCACCGGCGGCAGCTGCTCGTGCAGGTGGCGGGCCAGTACGCCTGCCTCCCTCCAGCGCCCGAACCGCTGGAGGCACTCCACCAGCAGTACCGTGCTGCCCATCCAGTCCGGCCGCACCAGCTCCTCGAATCGTTCATAGGGCAGGTGCACACCCCCGTCGGCCGTCTCCATCAGGCGCACGTACCGCAGGTCGTCGCCATTGCTGAACTGACTGTTGAGAGAGGGATCGTGCAGCGCGGCCATCCGCACGACGGCCATCTGCTGGCTGTGCGCGGTGCTGCTGCTCCATCCGCCCCAGCCCGCCAGCCGCTCGGCCTCACGCGCGGGCAGCGCTGCGGCACGGTCGAGAATCCACAGCTCGACCTGGGGGACCTGATCGGCATCCCAGCGCATGCGTTCGCTGTAGAGGACGCCGAGAGCCGCCAGCACGAGACCGTGCTGGTCCTTGTCGTCGCGGTAGGCGGTGGCGATCTGTGCGGCCAGGGTGATCAGCAGCCACATGTGCTTGTCATGCAGCAGCGACCGTCCATGGGTCAGCGTGGCCCGGATGACGGCCAGGTAGGGGTCCTGCAGCAGTACGGGGCCGCAGTCGGCCAGGCTGCCCGGCAGCGGGTGTCGTGCGGCGAGGGACGCCCAGGCCCTCACTGCCGCCGCCCGCAGCAGAATGTCTTCGCCGAGCAGGCGCCGGTACAGCAGCGGCAGCACTCGGGCCACGACACCGGGCTGCTGCCCGTACTGGCTGGCGATCCGGCTCGCCAGTTCCAGGCAGTCCTGGTGGATCCGGCGGGCGTGCTGTGCCTCCTGTTTGCTGGTGTGAGCAGGCTGGTCTGCGGCGGCGTCCGCCTCCAGTACCGCTTCCAGCACCTGCAGCGGATTCTGCGACGCGCAACGGGTCAGGGCACTGCGCACTTCCCGCGAGCTCGCCTGCACCGTCTGCTCCTGGCTCAGGCGCTCCAACGCGGGGGGCACCTTCAAGGGAGAGGGGTGCACGAGGACGCTCAGCGGCGCCGACGGGGCTCGCGACAGCAGCATGTGGCCCAGCAGAGCGTCCGCGTGGACAGCCATTACTGCCGGGAACTGCTCCGCCAGGTCGTCCACCAAAGTGGCCACACTGAATCTGGCCTCGAATCCCCATCGGTCGTCCAGGAGAGCAACGGCTGCCTGGCACAGCCGAGGTGCCACGCTCTCCCGCACCGACGGGGGGACTTCCCGGCGCAAGAACGGGTCGTCCCGACTCAGCAGCCGCCGGCAGTGGTCGAGGCACTTCACCAACTGCTCCGCATGATCGGCGGAACGGGGAGCGACACGGGCCAGGGCGGCGAAGACCACATCGAACTCACCCAGCATGGCCTCCGCCACCGCCGCGGCCACTTCATAGGAGGGCAGCAGATCGAAATGGTCGGCGTCCGGCTGGGCCAGTGCATCAAGCAGCGGCCCGGACAGGTGCTTCCACGCGCATCGGCCGCCAGCCAGCAACAGCCGGGCCGCCACTCCCCCCTGATGCCGCCGGGCCTCGGCATCCCGCACCGGCCGGGCAGCCTCTCCGGTGGTGCGCTGGGCACTTCCGGGCGGAAGCACCAACGCAGGCCGGTCGGTCGCGGGCAGAGTCAGCAGTTCGGCGACCAGGGCCAGCACCGCAGGAAGGTTGGCGTCGGCCGCTGCGATCAACCCGGCCGGATCCGCGGATTCGGGGCTCTCCCGGCGCCCCGTCCGGGTGAACACCGGCCCGGCCACCAGCCGCACACAGGACATGACCACCCCACGCGTGATGTCCTGCGGCCGGTAGGAGCGAGGAAAGTCAATCAGGCACGCGGCGGCCTCGGACGACGCCCGTAGGGCGAGGACCTCGCAGGCCAGCGCCGCCACCTGGTCCGCCGGCGTGGCTCCCGAACGTGCCAGAAACCGCAGCGAGGTCAGCAGCCTGTCCTCACCCTGCTCACGCACCAGGGCGAAGAACTGTCCGACCAACTCGCCGGAGAACAGCTCCGGCGCGTGGCGGGACACAGCGGTCAGCCGTCGATGTGCCGCCGTGAGCGCGCCGACCCGGTCGGCGAGACGCGGAGCGTCAATGATGTTGAGGTCTTCCTGCAGTTGGAGCGTGTTGGCACCGCTCGCCGCCAACAGCGCCGTCCGCGTATCGCGCCGCCACCGTGCTCGTCGCGCCGCCTCCTCTTCGGCAGCTTCACGTTCCCGCTGCAGGCGCTGAGCCGCGGCATCCTCGGCAGCCACGACGGTGAGCAGATTAGGCATCCGGCCCGTTGCCGCGCGGGAGGGGCACTCAAGGCAGCGCTCACGGACATAGTCCGCGGCGATGAACCGCAGATTGCTGGCCATGGAACCATGACCGCCGACTTCGCAGTAGATCTCACGCATGTCGATGGGCAGCCCGCTGCCCGCCTCTGCCATGCCGTGCCCGCCGGAAAGCCGGAACTGCATCCGAGTGCAGTGGTGATGGGCCAACTCGATGATCTCGCGGTTGCGATGCCCCATCTCCAGAAGCTGCTCCCACCGGTGTTCGTTCACCGCACCCCACTCCTCGTTCGCCGCCAGCCCATGCTGTCGGCCACTGCAAATGCCGCAGAAGCCGCCGAGTTGTTCCTCACGGTCACGCCGCGCGGTGCACCGTCGCCGACCGCACGGCTCGAACGTACCGGCAGGGACTGACAACCCCTTCACACAAAAGCGCTCAGCCAGCCGAAGGTTGCGCAGGGCCGGTGGCCCGGACGGCCCGGATCGTCCGGGCGTCGGCGGGCCCGCCCAGAGCGTTACTGACTCCAACCACAGGCCGAACAGGGACGTTTCAGTCCTCGCGTTGCCGCGCGAGACCGACCACGGCCGGTGCCGGCCCTCTCGCTGCCGGCGTACGGCAAGCGGCTGGCCGCGAGCTGATCCAACTCGAGAGCGTACTAATCACAGAGCGTCGTCCTCGGAGCTGTCGGGCAGGCCGAGTTCCGCGTCGGTGAAAGGCTCGCCCAGGTCGGGCATCGCGAAGAGACCTGTCCGGGTGCTGGTCTCGACGAAGCGGACGAACCGGTCGACGGACCGGTGGACTTGTTCTCGCTCTAGCAGTGCGTGGCAGGCGCGGCAGCGCCACGGCCGCCGGAGGGTGATCCACTGGGCCCGTGTGCACGCGGGGCAGGTCACGAAGTACGCTGCCGGCCCGACGGCAGTGGCCCAATTCGCGTAGCCGCTGCGGGGACGGTGGCCGGGCTCGTTCCAGTCGGAGGCCAGGGACGGCTTGCCGAAAAGGACGAACTCGCCACCGGGCCACCGGCAGGTGCAGGAGGTTTCGCACCGGCAGGCGCGGGTGCGGGCCAGTTCCAGCGTCTTCTCGGTACGCGGTATGCCGGGGCCTTTGACCTCGATCCAGGTGCCGAGTTCGGGCAGCCAGAAGTCGGGGAGGTAGAGGGTGCCGGAGTCCAGTGTGATCGTCTCGGGTTCGTACTCCCACCGGATGCCGTTGCCGTCGAGGGTGGCGGCCCAGTCGGCTTCGAGCCGGGAGCGGAACGTGGTGTCACCGTAGCGGGTCGGGACAGCGTTTATCGAGGCGTCGGGGACGTCGGGCGTGCTGACCAAACCGAGCTCCTGTCCTGCTGTTGCGGCCGCGTCGATTATGCCGGTGACCGGCGGACAGACGGCCCATCAGGCTTGAGTATCCGGGACACCGGGCCGGCGGCCAGAGCCCCCGGACGCGTCGGGGGCCGCTGGGAGCGACACAGCGGTCTCACTCCGTCATGAGTTCGAAGTCCGCCCCGGCCACGGGCGTGCCCAGGTGGCTGGGGGCCAGCGCAGGGTGCCGGGCTGGAATCGGAACGGGGAGAATAGACCAATGCGATATGCGTGGCGACGGTCCCTGCGCCCGCTCGCCGTCCACATGGACAGTGAGCCTGATCCGCTTGAGGACCGTCTCGAAGCCGACGGTGCGGTGGGTTTGGATGAACTTCGGGGCGTGCCGGTCGTCGTGATGCTGGGGGAGCGCGGCGCAGGCAAGTCCGTGGCCCTGGAACAGGAGCACGTCTTGCTGGGCGAGGAGGGCATACAGGCTGCACCCTTTCTGCACTTGGGCCGGGAGGCCTTCGACTTGCCGTCCGTGAGCACCGCCGTCGACGAGCGTCTGCGTCAGTGGCACGGGCAGATGCGGCATGTGCTGCTGGACGGGCTGGACGAGGGCATGAGCGACATCCCCGGTCTCGACAAAGTCCTCCTGCACCGGCTGCGGGACATGGAGCCGTCGCAGCGTGAGGGGTTGCGGCTTCGGATCGCCTGCCGTACCAGCCGCTGGTCCGAGATACTGGAGGTCGGACTGCGGGAGCTGTGGCCGCAGCCGGGCCAGGTGGTGTTGATGACGCTCGCTCCGCTCAGTCGGAACGACATGCACCGTGCGGCCGAGCAACGGGGCTTGGACGCGTCCGCCTTCGTCGAGCAGATCACCGGCCGCGGCCTGCAGGCCCTGGCCCAGCAGCCGGTCACCCTCCATCCGTTGCTGGAGGCCCAGGCACGAGGGGAAAAGCTCCCCGAGACAGTGGTCGAGGCCTACGACCAGGCGTGCCGCACGTTGTGCACCGAGACCTGGTTCCAGGACTTTGCCCGGCGTCAGACACGGCCGGCGGTGGATCACCTGCTGGAGGTGGCTCGCTGGGCCGCCGCAGCCCTCCAGTTCAGCCGTAGCCCGGCCCTGACGGACGGTGAGCCGGCGGCGGGGGAGGAACTGCATCTCGACAGCCTGTCCGGCCCAGGCGTTCCCGGCCTTGTCCCCGAACCGGCGTGCCAGCGCCACGAACTGCTGCACTTGACCGAGTCCGCTTTGCTCACGCCCGTGGGCCGACGCCGCTGGGTCTTCGCTCACCGCAGCTACCAGGAACACTTGGCGGCGGAGTACCTCCATGATCGGATCGCCCCCGCCGTACGGGCCCAGTTGCTGTGGACGGGCAGCGGCCCTGCACGCCATGTACGGCCGGAGCACCAGGAGATCGCCGCCCGTCTCGCGGTCATCGACGCGGATCTCTTCGAAGACCTGCTTGCCCATGAGCCTGTGGTGCTGCTGCTCGCCGATATTCCTGTCCTGCCGGATGCACAGCGTCAGCGGGTCACCCAGACCCTTCTCGACGAGGTCGTCCGCGACGGCTTCGAGCGCCTCGACTACGCGCTGCTGCAGAAGCTCGATCATCCCGCTCTCGCCGTACAACTCAGGCCCTTCCTCGCACCGGGGACACCCCCTGAGCAGATGTACCTGGCTTTGTGGATCGCCGCGCAGTGCCACCCGGCGGGTTTGGCAACCGATCTGCTCTCGGTGGCGCAGGACACCGCATTGCCCGTGCGGCTCAGGTCCTTTGCCCTGCACGCGCTGGGCGAGGAGTACCCGAAGGACGACGGGACGGTCGCACGGCTGCGCCTGCTGGCCGCCGACGCGAAACCAGACATCGTCGAGGCAGCGTTGCAGCAGCTATGGCCGCAGCATCTGACGATCACCGAGTACGCCGACCTGCTGCCCCTCCGGCAGACGCTGACCTACAAGCTGCGGTTCACGCACATCGAGATACTCACCGACAACAATCTCAAAGACGCCCTGACCTGGTCGGTCACGACCCTCAGTGAACGCCGCCCCAAAGCACTGATCGCTCTCGTCCTGCTGGCCCAGGGCATTCACATCCTCGGCCAGTCGCAGGAACGAAGCCTGAGCCCGGATTCCCGCGAGGCGCTTGCGGGCCGGGCGCTGGCCGCCGTGGCGGAACAGCCCGAGCTGTCCCACCCTGTCGAAGCCCGCACCGCCTTCGAGTACCTGCACGACGCTTTGGACAGTGCCCCGGCTCTGCGCCGCCGACTTGCCGAGCACGTCCTGCACCACAGCAGCCCGGACCACGTCCTGCACCTCCTCTTCACCACCCCTGACGTGGGTCTGTTCCCGGCCGAGGATCTGCAGTACTGGGCGGAGCGGTGGCCGGATCTCCCGCCAGAGGTACGGCGCACCGCCCAGCCGCTCTTCAGCCACCGCCCCCGGCCCGAGGACGAGCCGCTGAAAACAGCCGTCGAGACAGCCCGGCAGGCGGACGAGGAACTCCGGGACGCCACCGCCTGGTGGGACGCTCCACCTCCTGAGTGGCAATTGCGAAGGCAGAAAGAGGAAGAAGAACGGCGACGTAGCAACACCTTCGACGAGGGCAAGTTCATCGCCGCACTCGATGCGGTACAGGCGGCCGGTTTGGACACCGTGCGCGTGGCCTGGCTCGCCGTCCTCCTGGACCATCTCCGCCGTACCAGCGATGGCCAGCCGGCTGAAGAGGTTGCACAGCTGGGCATGGTCGCCGCAGCACCGACACGCCCGCTGAGGAACAGCGCCCTGAACAAGATGCTGACCGCGGCCGCCCGGCACGTTCTGGCGACAGCACCCGTGTACACAGCGCATCAGGTGACTGCCTGGGGCACCGCGTGGGGCGATGTCCCGGAACTGTCCGCGGCCGCGTTCCTGCCGGCCGGCGAATGGGAGGCGGCAGCGGGCGCGGACGCCCGCCGGTGGGCAGGCTGGGCACTGGCCCTGGCTACCATGCAGCCCCTTGAACAGGACTCGGCCCTGCACAGCAGGCTGTTCGAACAATCCGCCCGCCATGCGGGAGCCACGTTCAAGGCCGCACTCATGGCGTGCCTGGAGCGCTTGGAGACTCACCGGGTCGCAGAACTAGTCCAGTTCCTGCACGCACACCAGGCGCACGATGCCATCGGCCTCATACGGGACTGGGCCACGGCGCCCGGCCGTGCAGACGCAGCCTGGTCCGCTGTGGTGGTCACGCTCTTCGCCCTCGGTGACGACGTCGCCCAGAGCCTGCTGAAGAACACCGTGGCGGCCGGCCCGCGGCCCCGCGAGATATCCACGGCAGACCCGCAACGGTGGATCACCGCGGCCTATACCCTCATGCCCCGGGCGGACCTGCGCGAGCACTGGCCCCACATCCGCCGGGCATTCCACGATCCCCAGCTCTTCAATGCCTTGACCGACAGCATCGCCTCCCTCGGCACCGGCCACTGGCCCGCAGGCGTGGAAGGACTCGACGAAGCAGACCTCTGCGACCTGTACGAGCGCCTGTGCGCGAGAGAAGAACTCAGCCACCCCCGCCCCGAGTACGAGCCAGGTGTCGCCTACCAGATCACCAGACGAGACACCCTCCACGAACTCGCCGACGCCCTGCCCCAGCTGATCGCCGGCAAAGGCACCACCCGAGCCGCCGACCACCTCACCCGACTCTCCGCATCAACCTCCCGACACCCTGCCCGGCTAAGACGCCTGGCACGCCGCGCCGCCCGCCAGGCAGCCCAACGTCACAGCCGCCCGCTGCCCGCGCACGAACTGAGGAAACTCGCAGCCGACCACAGCCTGCGCGTGGTCGCCGACGAGGCCCACCTCCTCGACGTCGTCATGGAGGCCCTGGACCGAGTCCAGCAGGCGCTGTCGGGCCCCAACGGAATGGCCATCCTGTTGTGGAACCGCGCTGCAGCGGGCGATGCCGCGCTATGGCCGATGTGGGAGGAGGACTTCAGCGATCTCGTCATGGGCCTGCTGAAGATCCAACTTGGCGGGCAGCACCGCGTCATCCTCAACCGTGAAGTCCAAGTCGACCGCCCCGGCATCGGAGGAGGACGCACCGACATCCACATCCAGGCAGCAGACCCCTCCCACCACACCGAGCCCTTCACCGTGATCATCGAATCCAAGGGTTGCTGGAACCAGGAACTACCTACGGCACTCTCCGATCAGCTGGTAGACCGCTACCTACGCCGACCCCGTACCGCAGGGATCTTCCTGGTCGGCTTCTTCGACTGCGACCAGTGGAGCTCATCGGCACGGCGGCGCTGTTCACCCCGTCACACCCGGCAGCAGATCACGTACGAGCAAGACCAACTGGCCGCCCAGCACGACGTCGCGGTCCGCGCCAAAGTCCTCGACTGCAGGCCACCCGGTGCCCAGACAGACTGACATGACAGGCACGGCCAGTGGACCGGCACTGATCCATCTCCCTGGGCTTGGCGGCCCTGGCGTCGCGTTCCCGGCCGCCCCGCACCACGGCGAAACATGCTGAGATACCCCCCGGTTGTCCGCCCAAAACGGCGCGCTGACCCGGTGCAAGGCACGTCAGGCAGAGAAATCGACGTAGGCGGCCAGCTGCTGCTGCCATCCGGTGTCTTGTTCCGACAGGGCAGCCCGGCAGATGCGCTTCAGGGTGCCGTCGTCACGCCAACGGAGAAAACGGCGCCGACAGGCCTGGAAGGGGCCGAGAGCTGGTGGAAGACGCGTCCATGCCTGCCCGGTGCAGGCGATGTGGACGATGGCCTCAAGAATCTGCCGTTCGCTGCGGGGACGGCCACCGGTGTGCGACGGTGCGGGCAGCACTCCGGACAGGGCCTGCCAGGCGGTGTCGCTGATCCGTGGCTGCCATTCCGGTACCTCCCCCGCCAGTGACAGCAGCTCATTGACGAACCGTCGCTGCCCTGGCTGCAGCAGCGGCCTCCGCGCCGTCTGCTCACGCAGCCAGGTGGCGGCGTGCTCGTCGTTCGGGGCGTCGGGCCACCACTCAACACCGTCCGGGAGCCCGGTCAGGTGGTAGCGGCAGGCCCACCACATGCGTTGCCAGGCCACCGGCCAGGGCGGGTTCCACCATGCATCGAGGTTCGTCAGACGGTGCCCCAGCCGGGTGAGCCGGCCGAGGCTGCGCTGCCGCTGGCGTTGATTTCTGAGCCAGGTCCCCAGCGCGAAACCGTCAACGACGGTGGGCTGAGACACGGCGAGGTGGCCGTGACGAGCAGTGTAGGTATGCGCGACAGCCAGGCCATCGGCGACCGGACGCCGCCGCCCTGACCACGTGTGGAACACCTCGACCTCGCCCGTGGACAACCCGAGCTCAGCCAGCAGCACCCGCTGGTCATCGTGCAACTGCCCGTAGCCGGCGATCTGGTGGCGCAGCCACCGCTGAAGCCAGTCGGGCAGCCCGGCCAGGTTGTCGCCGCCGTGCACCGGCCCCTGCTCGTGCACATGGGCGCGGGCGCGGTACCAGGCACGCTGCCAGTCGACGGGCCAGGGCGGGTTCCACCATGCATCCAGGCGTCGAAGCTGTTCCGTCTGTTCCACGGTCAGTGACGCCGCGTCGGCACGCCGGTTGGCCAGCCACCGCCCCAGATCGAACCCTTCCCGCACCCCGTCGTCGGTGTGCGCGACGGCCAGATGCCCGAACCGCTCCACATGAAGACGGGCCTGCTCAAGTCCTTCGGTAAACAACTGTGCATGCCGCTGTTCCAGGCCCCGGCCGTGCCCGGTCCGCCGCGGCACCGCCAACTCCACCCACCACCCTCGAGCCGCCGGTACGCCACGTCCTGCTGCACCCGAACCCTCACGGGAGCCTGGGTCTGCGCCCTGAGGGTCTGCCAGCCGGCGCAGACCCGTTCCTACTTCCACGGGCCGGTGCGCGCTGTGCACCCACCACAGCCCATACCGCCCCTGCTGCTGCGGCGACCCCGCCGGACGGCGCCGCTCACGGACCGCCGCGCGAGCCCAGGACGCCAACGGGCCGCCATGGCCGTCCGCTTCCAGCTCAACCAGCCACTCCCGTCCCAGCCGCTTGCCAAAGGCGGCAGCAAACCGCTCACCGCTACCTCGGCCGCGCACCAGAGCACCCGAACGGTTCTCAGCGACCAGTTGCTGCATTCGCGGGTCCACCAGAGCTTCCGCGACCGCGACGACCTCCGGGAACACCACCACGTCCCGTACCAGCAGCCGCCACTGCTGCACGCCCCAGCCCACCGGATCCGGACACCACCGGCTCGTAGCCGCCACCAGCTGCTCTAGGCGCGGCCCCCATACCGTCTCCCGCTCCCAGAAATCCTCCCGCCCCCACCACCCGCACACCACCGCACGCGCTAGCCCGAACACCTCACGAGGCGCCGCGTCGGCCGCCTGCCCTATCCGCTCCACCCGGCCCCACTGACGCTGCGCCCGGATCAACTCCATCACCAGATCCCCGGCATCAACGAACTCCACCGGATGGCCTTCGCCCACTTCCAGCAGCCACCGGCCATGCCGCGCACACAGCCGCCGCCACTGCGGCCGGTACGCCCAGACCGGCGCCCCACCGCTGCCACGCCGGGCCGCGCACAACCTGCAGCCGAACACCACCGACCCCCACTCCGAAGCCCCCGACCGCCACCTCGCCCACCCCTGCCCGTCCCCGCCACGGCCAGCCAGCTGTGTCGGCCCTGCCGTCCAGGACGGCAACGCCCGCGCGAGATGGCCTGCCGGCACACGGCACCACCCGGCCAACTGCCCCTGCGCCACTGCGTCGAGGAGCATCTCACCGTCGGGACGCACACCATGCCTTTGATGCACGGGATTTGCCCACTGCCACCACGCCGTCAGGTCGGTTACCTGCAGCCGGTAGGCGGACGCCACCCGGTGCAGAAAAGACCACGTCGTTTCCCCTGGAAGGGGTGTCACCCGCAGGACCGCCTCCACAGCATCGAATTCCGCCCAATTCGCTCTTGCTTCCTGGTCGCTACGGCGTAACCCGGGCGACCCCGGAGACCGACTGGTCAAGACGGCACGGTGCGTGACCGGTATGAAGAGCGCACCGGCTCTGCTTGGAGACCCCCGGCGCGGGGCAGCCGCCCGGCCGGGGGAAGCGTAGGAACCAGACGAGCAGAGCGACTGTGACAGGACGTCAGTCGGGATCATCGGTCTCAGCTGCCAGAGCCTTGTCCACGAACTCACCCACCAGAAGGCTGACGTGGGAAGCGGGCACGGCCTGTTCCCACCGGTAGAAGGGCGTGTGGTGCCAGCAATGGAGATGGAAGCGGACCGACCCATCTGCCTCCACCGCACCCCGCGGATATCGAGGCGGCTGTGAACATGAGCCGTGAGGGTCGAGCACGAATGTGCGGAGCACGACGTCGGGTTGGTGCCGCGGCGGTACCGTTCGTTCACGACGGCAGCCGTCGCACTGCAAGAGGTGCTGTACCGCGCCCGGGCGGTTGATGAACTGGTGGCCGCCGCCTTCGTACGTGTTGCAGCTGGCGCATACCGGACCACGGACGAAGCCGTGCTCGTGGCAGTGGTCCCAGTACATGGCCTGCCGCGGGCCAGGGCACAAGACGCACAGGAATGCGTACGGTTGCGAGTTCTTCGGAATCGACTTGTACCGCCTTCCCCGCAGGTGGCCTTTGTACCGGCGGGCGGCAGCGCTGGTGCATGAGGGACACAGTGTGGTGTAGCCGGCAGTGCTGGAGGAACGCCATTCCCAGATGTCTCCTTGGGCCCCGCACCGGCTGCAGCGGGCGGCCTTTTCAGCGAACTGGGCGGTGATTTGCTCCGCCCGGTCGAGAAGGGCGGCGTAGGCACGCGGAACCATCCAGATCGCACCGGACCACGTCAATAGCGGCAGCGGGCGGGTGGAGGCGATACTCCGTTGGCCGTAGCGTGCTTCGACCTGTTCCCAGGTTGCCCCGCACCCCAGTCCGTGCTGGTTCGGCCGGGTGCGGTCGCATGGTTGTCGGCCTTCGCAGCGGCAGCCGTTAGCAGTCTGGTCCTCGTAGGCGACTTGTTCGAACCAGTTCATGATCTGTAAACGCCACGTGTGTCCGCGGTCGGTGGGTAGGGGACGGGCATCGACCAGATCGTCGAGATCGATCGCGAGCGAGGCCAGCTGTTCGCCGGCTTTGCGGATGTCCCGTTCGTCCAGACGCCACTTGTTCTTGTGCTTGTAGCCGCGGACGGCGACATCTCCGATGAGCACGTGGTCACGGGTCTGGAAAGCGTAGCGGGCCATGTCTGCAGGGGCTGCAGGAACGGGGCAGCCTTTTGTCAGTTCCTTCAGCAACTGGCCCGCGAATTCGGGGCTGATCAGCGGCATGATGTATCTCTCCTTGCACGCGTTGAGGAAGGGTGGGGGATCGCAGGGGAAGAGCCGCCCATGGCGGTCCACGGCCGACGATGCCGCTCGGCATGCGCCCCACTGGTAGCGGATGAACCCGCCGTGCTCCAGAGGACGTCACAGGTACGGTGTTCTCACTGGGCGTCGCGGGGGAGGGGTTCCCACCCGCTGATCAAGAAAGCTGCTCTGGCTTGCTGCGACAAGGCGCGAGTACGACCGTCGCTGAGGAGAGCGGCGCGGTCGCTGTAGTCGGCAGGCCGTGCCACGGCCTGGTCCACCATCCATAAGCGGTCATCGCTGGCGCCGTCTGCCACGGTGAGCAGCCACTGCCGAAGCGGATCCGCTCGTGCGGCTTCCCGGCTACGGGCACGGCTACAGGCACCCAACCAGTCCGCGAGCCACGGCCTGCCGATGCGGAGGCCGACCTCCTGGAGGAGCAACCTTTCGGCGGCAGCAGCGCCTGCAGTTGCCACGCTCGAGCGCAGGCGCCGCTGCCAGCGGCCGTCCCCGAGTAGCCGGGCGACGGCAATCGTTTCCGGATAGGCCAGCAGGGCATGAGGCACGATGGCCGCTGGCGGACACCCCGTGACTGCGGCGAGTCGGCGCACCCGGTCCTGCCAGATGGTCTCCGATCTCCATCGCTGTACCTGCCACGACCACACCACCGTCGCGGCGAAGGCCACCACGTCCCCTCCGCGCGGATGCGTCCGTACGAGAGCGACATGGCGCTGGTGAGCCGCAATGATCTCGGGCAGGCTCTGCAGTGCAATGCCTGCTGGTTTCCCGGCGCGCGCGAGAAGCCACCGCCGGTGGCGACGGCAGATATGCCCAGCAGCTCCCGGGTACACCTGCACGCCCGGCCCCGCCAGCCAGGCCCGTCCGGTACATGGTGGGCAGGCCGCCACCCACGCCGTGCCTGGTGTGTACCAGGCGGCCAGCCGGAGCGGGACATCTTCGAGACGGCTGTGGCAAACGTCGAGGCTGGGCAGCAGGGCGGTGAGCCGGGACAGGGGCATGCCGGAGAATTGAGCCAGAGCTGCCTGCGCGGGTGCGTTGAGGAACAGCTCCAGTCCGGTCTTCGGTGTGCCCGTCACGTGCACACCGTGCGGACCGCCCAGAACTGCCCGCAGCAAGTCCTGGGCCGACAGCCCGAATCCGGCGGTCATCCTGCGAATCCAGGAGCCGGTCAGCTCCTGCGCGACGGGTGCAAGGCGAGCGGGCGTAGACGCTGGATGAGGGAATTGCACGAGCATGGTCCTTTGCGGCAGACAGGAACGAGAGCTTCGACGCCGGGGCCGCAGTTGGAGTCCTTTGACACGAGCGGCCCGCGGTGGTGCGGCGTCAAAGCCGCAGCACCGCGCTATGTGGCGAGTCCGCCCTTGCGTTGCCTGCGCCTGGCACGTGCCGCGTTCGTGGCCTGAACGTCGAGCACCACCTGCGACAACAGTTTCTTCGTGACCGCGTGGCTTTCGTCGACGATGGAGCGGATTGCGGCCTCCCGCACCAGAAGGGAGAGGCTGGACATCACACCACCGGTGAGCATATGGATGTAGTCGGCGTGACGGACCAGCGTTCCGGGCCGGTGCCGGGCCAGCCGCAGCGCCCCGTCCATTGCCTGCAGAAGCTCCCGCCACTCCGCCTTCTGCGCGGGGGTGCCGTTGAGCAGTGGGGGAGTGCGCAGGATCTTGCAGCGGGCAGCGAGCTGAGCGCCGCGCGGGCCGGCTAGCAGCGGTGAGTGCTCCACATCAACACCGGCCAGCACGAACGTTGCAGGTACCCGCTCCGCAAGGGTTTTGACCTGGTCGGAGGTGTCAGCCCCGGGCCGGGTGCGGGTGTTGAGCAGATGGACGTCGTCAAGGAAAACCAGCCGGGTGCGCCGCTCGCACAGCACGTGGCACACGGCATTGGTGATGGCGTTCTCAGTCATCCGCTCGTGGACAGGGATACCGGCGAACCGGGCCAGGACCTGGACCAGGCTCTTGGGCGTGCAGGTCGGCGGGATGGAAGCGAACGCCACGGGCATGTAGCCTTCCCGGCCCCCGAGGCGGCGTCGTTCACTCAGCTCGAAGGACCGGCCCAGTTCCGCAAGCGTGGTCGACTTTCCCGCCCCGGGAGGCCCGGACACGATCAGGCCACGCCGGGCGGTGCCCCGCTGCCGGTTGTTCACCAGCAGCGTCAGCCTGAGCTGGGTCAGCGCCTGCTCCATGAACGGGGTCTTGAGAGTGACGAACTCGGAGTGGTAGTCCAGCAGCCGCTTGCGGCTCCAGGACAGATCGCCCACCGGAGGTGCGGGCACACGCGGGCGGGATACCTCGGCCTGCCACAGGAGGCCGTTCGTGACCGCACCGGGAGCAACCTCGTCGTCGAAGAAGCCGTCGTCTGCGGCGGTGGTTACGGCAGCCACGGGTCCCCCTCAGCGTCTTCACCTAGGACGTGATAGACGCGGGCGGACCGGCCGGCCTCCAACTCATCGTCAGGGGAGCCGAAGACGTCTTCGCCCTCGTCCCCGCTGTCGTATGCGTCGGGCACGGTGTCGTCGTCGAGGCCGGGCACGGCGTACACGCCGGCCAGCCCGAACGACGGTGCGGGCACATCCAGCACGTTGAGCTCTCCTGCGGGCACCGGCACCGCGCCCGAGGCACGGGACTTCGCGACCACCCGCCGCTCCGCAACGGACAGCTTCTCCTTGCGAGCGGCCCGCTTGAGGAAGCCATCCAGGGCCAAGGCCAATTCGGCTTCGTGTTCCTCCCGCGAGCCAGTGCGTTCGACCACCTTGCACATGTGCTCCCACACGTGGTGAGTGAACGGCAGACCGACCGAGGTGGCGTGGATCCACGCCACCTCGCGAAACCCTTCCGGCAACCGCACCCAGATCCGGACAGGGTCGTAGGGGTTGTAGTGCACCTCCCACAGACCCTTCTTCGAGGCCACCCCGGAGTCCTGCCCGCGGTGGCCGTTGAGACAAGAGTCGTCGTAGGTGCGGTAGTCGAAGCGGACACCGGCATCCGTGATCGGCTGCCAGCGCACTGGCAGCAACTCCACGAAATCGTCCGCCGACAGCGGCACCGGTACGTAGCCCGCCACCGGAAGCAGCGCCGCCCACATCTGATTGGGCGTAAGGGCCTTCTTCGGCATCAACGGGTGTCGCAGGCCCTCGTGCGGGCGGTGGTGCCAGTGCACGAGGAACTCCTCCCACAGCACCTGGAGCTCGGACACGGTCCACAGCCGCTCCTGCTCCACGCGTGAGCCGCGCTCACTCACACGCGAGCCGGTAAAGCCAGGCAGCCACTGACAAAACTCAGTGCCGATCGAGCCGAAGCCCCTCTCCACATGCCCCTTGGCCGGTCCATTGGCCGGAGGTACCGGCTGCAGGGAGATGCCCAGGCTCTCGCACGCGGCCCGCGTGGCGGGGGAGATGAACACCTTGCCCTGGTCGACCACCACCATCTCGGGCACGATCACCGGCCGCGCCGCCGCGTCCTTCAGTCGCTCATCCACAGCGGTCAGTCGCTCGTACGGCACCACCGACGCGGCCATCGACAGCGCCGCATCCCAACCCGGACGCATCACCACCGGCGTCATCATCTGCGCCAGCAACACCGCCACATCCGTCAGCTTGGTCCCAGCCGGCCGCAGCACCCCCCACAGCCCGCGCACGGCCAAATCCACCGCGGTGGTCAGCTCCAGCCGCCCCACCACCCCGTCGTCCAGGACCACCAGCACATCCAGCGGCGAACTGTCCATCATCACGATTTCGCCGGGCCGCAGCGCCAGGGTCGGCTTGAACGGCGGCGCCGGGCGCGCGGCACGGGCACGCCGCTGCGCCACCGTCCCCTGCAACCCGAGGGACTTCTCCACAGCGTCAAGGAGTTTGTTGAACGTGGACAGGGCCGGCACCTCCACCTGCTGCTCACCATGCCGTGCATCCAGCCACCACTGCGCCTCCCGCCGCATCCGCTTCTTCCACCCCCGCGAACGCGAACGCAAAGCCTCCTCAGGCAGCAGTGCACGCAGCGCCTCGACCACCAGGGGATCGGCCCGCTCCAGCCGCGTCGAGCCGCGTCGCTTGACGACCAGCCCCCACACCCCGTCCGCGTGGTAGCGCGCCCTCCACCTGCGCACCGTCGCCCGGCTCACGCGCGGCCAGCCCTGCGCGGCCAGTTCATCGGCCTTCGCCTGCTCACGCTGAGCCAGCGTCGTAACTGCGGGGTCGTATTGAGGCTTCAGCAGCCCCTTGCCGCTTGGCGTCGGGTATCCGGTCTCCACCTCGCGAACGTGCCGCTCCAGATCGAGCGCACGCAGCTGCTGATCCTCAGGCACCGTCGACAACAGTCCGACCTGCGGCACCCGCAGACGCGAGCCGGCCATCGGGCCGAAGCCGGGATCCCTCAGCAGCTCGGACAGAGCGAACACGGCCAAGGAGCCGTCCCCGTTCTTGTCGGTCAGCCAGATCCGCGTCCCGGACGCCATGACCCCCTCGATCCCGGCCACGGTCCACTCCCGGCCGCCGTGCCGTAAGGCGTCACCTATCGCAAGGATCGACCGGCTCATCGTGCTACCCCCACTCGCCCAGCAACCGCGACCACGCGCTCGTGCAGTACACGCTCCAGCGGCACACTCAGCACGCCAGTCCACAGCGCATGGAACACGACCGGCCACACCGCGATCGGATCGCCCAACAGCCGCACTCCCTCCATCAGAGGTAACGGGGCGCGGAAGCATGCGACTACCTCAGGCAACCGGCCCCCGGCGCAGCGCGGATGCCGGTAGCCGGCCAGCCAGCGCACGTTAGCCTCCACCACACGCGCCGGTGGCCCCACCAACCGGTACTGCCAACCTGCCGCCGTGGCCGCGGCCTCGAGGTGCGCAGCACGCCGGACGAGCCGCCGCCCGGCTCCGAATGGGCCTGCACAATCAACCAGCAGTCCACTGCCGTCTGCTAGACGCGCCATCAGATGCGGCGCATGCGAGAGGGTTTTCCCGCTCCGGCCATGCCACAGGAGCTCCACCGGCCGACAGGCCAGAGCCACTACCCGCGGGTTATGGTCCAGCATCATGACCTGTGTGCGCATGGCCTTGAATCCATAGGGCACGAAACACCGGTCAGTCGCTGACCACCACCAACCCGGTGCCGTACGGCGGCCCTTGAGCACTGGAAACTGCCGTATCGGCAGGCACTCTTCCAGCGCCTGCTCTCCGGCAGCTTCCAGCCACGGCACCTCACGCTCGACTCCGAGCGGATCCACGAACCGAGCCATCATGCGCGCCGGGTCAGCGGAATGACGGCCAGCGCTCAGGAGCGGCGCGAGGACAGACTGCTCCTGCGCCGAGAAAGGCAGGGAGGTCACGAACAACTCTCCAGTTTGAAAGGGAAAGCAGGACGGAAGGCACCGCTTGGACTCAGGACAGGTGCCTGGAACACGTGTTGCGCAAGGACCGGCCTGGCCTACGACGACTAGTCGGGCCGTCATGACGCGCTCAGGCCGCGAAAGTAGGCGAGGTCGGAAGAAGATCTGACACCGCAACCCCCGAACAGATCACCGCGATGTTTGCGGCATTCGGCCGGACATGTCCAAGCGCTCGATGCTGCCAGGCAGAAGTGGGGCATGGACGCGCGGCATCGCCGCCGTCTGTTCCCTGAAAGACGAAGGGTGACTCATAAGCGCATCCTGACGCACTGTCCGGCCGAGCCTGAGGCGCCCAATCTCAGTACCAGACGGTAGCCGAGACTTCGCGCCATTTCCGTTGCGCCGGTTGCGGGTGCATTGTCAGACCCCCGCTCTACACTGCCCCGCCTTCTGCTCCAAGACGAGGTACCCCGGCACGCGCCGTGCCTGCAGGCGCGACGCTCCAAGCTGCGCGTAGTCGTTGCGAACGGTAAAATGCGGCGGACGTTCAGCTCGCAGCCGACGACAGGAAGGAAGAGGAAGACGACCGCGCGCTACTCGCGTTGCATCCCGGCCACGGCATGGGAACTAATGACCGAAAAAATCTTGCTGAGTACAAGCCCCCTCTAAGTTCGAAATGTGTTCGACGCGCCGTCTGTGGCAGGCATATCAGCCGCAGCACGCCTGATGGCTGAACCCGGCCCTGCCCGAGTTATGGTGCCTCCGCCGGTGGCCTCCGCGTGCATCAACTCGATCCAGTGCCCGGTACCGTCGACCGGAACCACCCGGCACCGACCGCGCTGCGGATCAAGGGCTTCTGCCTCGTCGCACGCAGCGATGTCATGACGGGTTAGCAACGGTTGCCGAGGCCAAGCCAACTGCTCTTGCGATGAACCTAGTTGTTAGTGCCTCTTTCTACGCTGCTAAAAGCGCATCACATGGGGAGCGGATATGGCGGACGAGACGGTGGTCGTGCAGGAGCTATGGCCGCAGGTGCTGGAAGCAGTGAAGAAACGGCGGCGGTTCACCTGGATTCTGTTGAGTCAGAACGCGAACGTGTCCTTCTACGACGGGGCCACGCTGACACTGGGCTGGGTCAACCAGGGCGCGGTGGACAACTTCGTCAGTTCGGACTCCGTGCCCGTGCTCGAGGCGGTGCTTGAGGAAGTTCTCGGCCGTCCAGCCGCCGTTGAGTCGGCCCTCAAGCAAACGCCACCTGCGCCCCTGTATTCCATGCCGGCAAGCACGGCGGTGCCAGCGCATGCACCTGCCGCCACTGCTGCCCTGCCACCCCGGCTGGCCACGTCAGCGGCATCCACCCTGCATCGCGTGCTGGGTCAAACGGCGTTCTTGATATATGAGCAGGGCAATAGCGCGGCTGCTGCCCTGCTGGCGGATGTAGGAAACGTGGAACTGATACCGGGCAACCGCTCCGGGGGGCGGGCAGACGCCGTTCTCATCGTGTCGCCCTATCTCGTCCCCCAATTCACCGATGAGGTCCTCGCAGTCATTCAGCCGGTGTTCGTACACGTGGCGGGACGGCATGGCCTGCAGGTCGATGGCGTCAGTGCCGCTCTTGCGCTTCCCGAGATCGGTGACGACTGGCGGCAAATCCTGCAGGCAGAGCTGGACAAGGAGGCGGCCTCCGAGCAGGCGTCCAAGACGCACACCAAGGAAGCATTCTCCGCCGTCGGCCGGGAGGATCTCCCCAAAGGGCAGGCGTCAGGATGTACCCGGTACGGCAAGACCACTGGTCGCCGATGCCGCCGCCCGGTCGCCGAATGGCCAGCCTACGATGACCTCCCTTCTCCTGTAGCCGCATGCGCTGGCCACCTCACGCTTGAAGAAAGGGAAGCCCTCGAGCAGGCACGCCATCGGCATGGAAAGGAAAACGGTGCCCGCTGGAGGGCAGAACTGGCTGCTCGCGAGGCCCACGACGGAGTGCCAGAACCTGCAGCGAACCCCTCCTTTGCGTCGCGGCCGTGCATCGGTCAGTGCACGTCGCAGGAACGTGCCTGGGGACACGACTCCGACGGGGCCTCGATGTCGTGCGCGAACTGCGACAGCTGGGTCTGCGTCAGCTGCGGGCAAGCGCAGGTCGAGGGAGTCTTAGAGTTCTGCGCCGACTGCTCGGAACGCGAGTCACTGGAGGACCCGGAACCCGAGTGGGAGCGACAGTATGACGGTGAAGCCGATACCGGGCCAGACCCCCACGTCCGACTGACGGCCATGGTCAACGATCTCGTCAAAGCGACGGGTGCCACACATCGGGAAGTGAACGCACGCCTTAACCGCAGGATCGGAGTGATCAGCAGGGTCGGTGCCGATGAGCAGGTTATCCGCCGTGCAGCCAGTGCCGCCCGCGCATGGATCGACCAACTCGATTCTTCCATCTGACCGGGACCGACGAGACCAGAGAACATCAGGCGCCCGCTTGGCCGGTAAGCCCTCCCGGCGAACCGGCGATATGTGGCTGCCTCAGGTCTCGGCCGTTGCCGAACCGCAGCTCTCGGGCAACTCCCCGACTGTCAGCCGCTGTTGCGGCGGGCCGCCGAGGTAGAGCCGAAGGTCGCAGCCGATGCGGCCGGCAGGACGCCTGCGCTGCCTGGCAGCGGACGGCCTGGGACATGGTCCGGTGTGCGCACCGTCTGCTGGTTGAGCCGGCGCATCTGGCCACGCCATGCCAGCAAGAGTTTGACGCCATTCCGTCTTCCGAACTACGCTACATGCCGAATCAGATATCTGAGCGGGGATGAGGTGAGGATGAGGTGCTGCTGACGACCGGACAGGCCGCGGAAGAGCTCGGATGCGCGATTACCACGTTCCGTCGCCTCATCTCTGCCGGACTGCTGCCGGGCCTATCTCGCCGCGGTGTACGTGTCATGGTTCCGCTCGAAGTCGTCCAGGCCCTGCGGGTACGTCAGCAGGCGCCGATCGGTCGGCTGCCGGCCAGGGAAATCGGAGTACTGCGCGTCGACACGGCCCGGCCGGTGCAGGAAGTGGAGCGTTCCTGGCTCGGCTTCGCGGCTACCCTTCCACCCGAGGATCTGCTCAAGGCGTTGCGTGGCTGGTGGCGGTGTGATGCAGCGAGCGTTGCGGCTGGGGGAGTTCTCCCGGTCACCTTGTCCGGCTACGTGGTCGCTGTCCTCACCGGGCTCGCGCGGTGGGAGAAGAACAGCGAGGGCCGCCTTGCCTTCCCCGATGCACGCCTGGCCGGATACGTCACCGACCTTGCCACCCCGCACTCCGCGATCACCTCCGACCGGGACGACGACCGCCGCCTCGCCGAACTCCTCCTGGGCACCCGGCTCGCCTCTCAGTCAGGCGGAGCCATCGCCTACGTCACCACCCACACCACCGGCTGAAGCCGCCCGGACAAGGAAGCCCCGATGGACGCCCAGAGCTACAGCGTCGCGCTCACCGAGCTGCGGACCGTGCGGGATGCGATCAAGAAGGCGCGGGCGGAACTGGCGAGACTGGAGGCCGACCGGGACAAGCGGGTCGTCCAGCTGGGTTCCTACGAGAAGGCGAAGGCGGAGCGGATCGCCCCGGCCTCCGGGCTGAGCGTGGCCGACGTCGTCTCCCTGGCCCCGGCCCTGGCACCCGACCGGCTGGCCACGACCCCCGCACCGCAGCCCCCGGCCGGCGAGCCACCCCAGACTCCGGCCCCCGGCCCGACCGCGCAACAGCCCCCGCAGCCAGAACGTGCCTCCTCTGCGACAGCCACGGCCCACTCGCCTTCCCCGGATGCCGCGACGGCGCCGGCTCCCGCACCCACCACGGTCCCGGCCGCTTCCTCGACGACGCCCAGCCTTCCTTCCCTGCCCGACGGCGCCGCGGGCGACGCCTGGTTCTCCCACACCACCGGACTCGCCTCCACCCGGCCGAACTTCACCCAGCAGGCCCGCTCCACCGTCTTCCTCGACACTGCCACCGGCATCCTCGTCCACCGCAACCAGACCCACCACCTCGACCTCGGTGCCGCCTCGGCCGCCGACATCCTCACCGCGGTCTTCCACACGGTCCCCGAGGGCGTGGAGCGGATCTACATCACCGCCGGGGACCCCTGGCGCCGCGACGCCGACCGATACCCCTACCTGCGCGATACCGTCGCCGCCTGGCTCAACGCGCCCATCCCGGGCTGGCGTACCGACACCGGCCGCGGCCGCGACCGGATGGCCGGGCACTTCATCCACGCCCGCAACCCCGTCGGCCGCTACCAGCGCGCGAACGGCGAACAGCATGTGGAGATCCGCTCGGTGGGGGAGTGGTTCGACGTCGACGGCGACGACCCGGCCACTGTCCGCGACGCGTTCGTGCTGCTGTGGCAGGCCCTGCGCCGCCACTGGAGCGACGCGGTCCTCATGGGTTCCCCCTCGCAGACCGGCCGTGACCTGTGGACCCGCACCATCCCCACCCGCGGCCAGTACGCCGAGGGCTTCCCTGTCCTGTCGGAAGAACTCCGCAGCCTGCTGCACGCAACCGCCGGGCAGGGCCGCAACGAGCTCATCACCCCGCCGAGGGTCGCCGAGCAGCTGCCCCAGCTCGTCGAATACGACCGCACGTTCGCCTACGCCAAGCACACCTGGAAGTCCCCGGTCGGCACCCCCCGCCGCGTCACCGCGGCCGCCTTCGCCTCCTGGCCGCAGAAGGAGCAGATGCGGGCCCTGTACGGGTGCGGGCACTGGCAGGTACGCGTGACCGTTCCCGACACCTGGGACCACGTCGGCCTGCTGCCCGCTCCCGCCCCCGGCGACCGCGCCTGGCACTACCCGAGCCAGCCCGGTACCACCTTCACCACCTGGGTCGGCGGCCCCGAAATCCACACCGCCCTGGCCAACCCCATCCAGCCGTGGAAGGTCGAGATCCTCGACGGCATCCTGTGGGAGGACGGCAAACCCCTCGACGACTGGGCCAAGAAACTCAAGGAGACCTGGAGCAACCTCTCCGCCCAAGCCCACTTCCAGGGCGATCCCCAGCAAGCCCGCGCCGCCCACCTCGCCTCCCGCGCGGTGCGCTCCATCCTCCTGTACGGCATCGGCTCCTTCGCCCAGCGCCCCCGCATGGTCACCGGCACCACCCCCCGCACCCTGGAGCGCGATGTCCCGCCGGACGCCGAAATCATCGGCTTCGACGACGAACTGATCACCTGGCAGAAGCCCACCGGCTTCGCCCGCGACCCCAATGCGCATCCTGAATGGGCTGCCGCGATCTGGTCCGGTGCCCGTGCCGCCCTGCTCAGCCAGCGTCACCGTGACGACGACACCTACGCCGGCGCTCTGCACACCCCGCCCGGCAGCGTCATCGCCTTCCGCACCGACGCCCTCTACCTCACCCAGCCCCAGAACTGGCCCTACCACCACCAGCCCGGCGACTACCTCCTCAAAGGCCACCTTGCTGGGCCTCTGCCCGCCCCCACCACCGAAGAGGAACTCCTCACCGCGCGCAATGCCGGACGCGCTGCCCTCACCACCGGCCAGGAGGCGTGATGCCGCCCCGCCCCCGCCGCAACCGGCCAGGACACCAGGACGAGTTGAACGAGGCTGCCCGCCTCGCCGACCGGCTTCAGTCCGCCGGCTACACCAAACGCGACATCGCCCGCATCATCGACCGCGACCCGTCCCTGGTCTCGCAGTTCTACACCAAGAACAAGGGCGCGGCCTTCGTCACCGCCCTGCGTGACGTCCTCGCCGCCGTCGAAACCGGCGGTATCACCGACCTGCCCGAACTGGCCGAGATCGCCGCCCGGCACATCACCCGCCGTACTACCTCCTCCGGCTCCCGCGCCCGAGTCCGCACCAAAGCCGTCCTGATCACTCCCACCGGCACCGGCACCGGCCGCGTCGGAGCCCAGGCCATCGCCTCCGGCTCCGCCCGCCTGCGGCCCCTGATCGCCGGAGCCGCCAGCCAGGGCCTGCGCCTGGCCTTCACCGTCCGCCTCGCGAAGACCGCCTACCTGCACCCCTCCGGCAGCCGCACCGACTCACCCGGCATCCGCCGCGACGTCATCCAGCGCGCCGACCACACCGAAGAACGCTCCTACGGCTCCGCCCAGACCGGGGGCCTCGACGCCGCCGACTTCGCCCGCCGCGTGGATGCCGCCGGCGGTGACGTCACTGCGGCCGTGCACCAGTGGCTGGTGGAGACCGGCCGTATCCGTCCGGATGCGCACATCATCCATCTGGAGATCCGTACGTGGCGGCCGCGCTGAGGAGAGGGGCGGCGGGGTGCGGCAGCAGCCAGCGCCCCCAGGGTGACAACTCTCGGTCGGTTGCAGCGGTTGAGACTGCTCGGGCCGGGTCCGGCACAGCGGGATGGTTGCGTTGCAGCGGCCGTGTCTGAGCGGCAGTCGAGTTGTCCGGCTGAGTGCTGCCGCGGACCCTCTTGCGCTGCTGCAGCCTGAACGCAGGGTTCCGTCAAACGGGCGTCGGCGGTGGCCGGGCCCGCAGGCGCTGTAGCGGGAGTCTGTACCTGCTGCGCACCGGGATTTCGTGGGAGCACTTGGCACCCGCTGGGGGCCCGAGGGACAGGTACGGGGCAGGGCCCGGTCTGGCCGTAGACCACACCCTCCTTTGCCCGAGCGAACGCGTCGGCATGGCCGAGGCGCCGGACCGGGCGGTCCGGCGGGCAGTCGGCGGCGGCTTCCGGGGATTGCGCCCGGCCATCGGCGGGACTCCCTGCGGACGGTGAAGGTTTGAGCGACGTGGTGCGATCGGTGTCCGTCGTGAAGCCAGCCGGGGGCCGTTGCTGAGGAGCTCATCTAGGCCGTGGCCGGGGCGGCGACGGATGTGCAGGACGCCGGCGGATCGGGTGTCGTTGAGCGCGGCGAGCGCCGACCGGTCGGTCCGGCGGCGAGAGCCTACGCAGCAGCTGGCTGTCGGCGACGGGTGAATTCAGCCGCCGCCGACATGGCGGCGCTTCGTGGCGTCGTCTTCATCAACGGGCTCTGTGCTGACGGTCACCGCGGCGGCAGCGCGTGCAACCAGGACGACACTTTCGGATTTCATCCTGGCTGCCCGGCGGGAGAGCCCTCCCTCACGCCGCTCAGCTTGGCCGCGGAGAAGACGCTGGCGAAAGTCACTCCTCCGTGGGAACTCCTATCCGCAGAGCTATGACTGCGGCAGTGTCGAGACTCGGGCCCAGACCATCTTTCCCGAGTTCTGAGGCGGTGAGCAGCCCCATGACGAGCTCAGCGCTTCGATGATCTGGAGGCCGCGTCCGGACTCGCTGAACTGCCCTGGGTGCTGAGGCTCCGGAATGCAAGGGCTCGGATCCGCCACGGCGCATATGACAGCCTGATGCCTGCGCACGAGCCCGAGCCAGGCCGTGGCGGCTGTCTCATCGCCGCCGTTGGACTCCAGCGCATGCCGGGCAGCGTTGGCGATGAGCTCACCGATCACGATGACAGCGTCATCGATATGCGAAGAAAGTCCCCATCCGTCCAGGACGTCTCTGGCGAAATGGCGTGCGCCGTGCAGGCCCGAGGAGTCCGCGCTGAAACTGCGGGCCGAAAACTCCGCCGCACTGATCCCGAGCATCAGGCCCCAGTCGCCACCACTGGGAAGGCCTGGCATCCCGATGCCAGGCGCAGAAGGTTCGTCCGGTTCCGGTGCATCGTCAACATTCTCGACGTGACACGCTGTAGTCATCGCATGTGTCGGCACTGCTCATCTCCCCGCGAGATGCCCAGTCGGGCGGCGTTCAAGAATGCCTGCTCCAAGCCAGTATCCTCGCCACCCGCCCACTGATGCAATTGCGACGGAAATTGCACGCCCCGGACGAAAGGGGAACACGTGTACCCACCGTGACCATCTTCCGCGCCGTCAGCAAAGAGAGCATTCGGACACGTTAGCGAGAGAAGGCGATAATGCGGCAGGTCGTCAATGGCGTTCCGGCGGGGGCGCTCCAGGGTGCTGTATGGATCAAGAGTCGGCAGAGTGGAATCGAGGGCAACTGTGTAGAGCTGGCCGCGCTTCCAGGCGGAGAAGTCGCGGTGCGCAACTCGCGCGATCCGGAAGGGCCCGCCCTGATCTACACGCGTGCCGAAATCGCCGCCTTCCTCGCGGGGGCACGGGGTGGCGAGTTCGACACGCTGGGCAGCTGAAGCCGGAAGGGACAAACCGCCCTTGCGGTGCACTGCGGGCTCTGTGGTGGGAAACTGCACTCGTTTCATGGTCCCCTGCAGGAGCCCGCATGTCCGCTGTTCAACCAGAACGTTTACCAAAGCTGGAACGATCTTTCCTTCCTCCCCGGCACAGCCCGACAGCTCTGCGTCTGATACTGGCATCGGAGTTGCGCAGGCTGCGCACGGCTGCCGCCCTGACTCCTCTTGAGGCGAGCGACCGCCTTCGGTGTTCGGATTCCAAGATCAGCCGCCTGGAGCGAGGGCTGGTCCAGCTCAAGGAACGCGACGTCGCCGACCTCCTGTGCCTCTATGGCATAGGCGCCGAGGACGCCGCAGACTTCATCGAGCTCGTACGGCAGTCGAACCAGTCGGGCTGGTGGCACCAGTTCGAGGACGTGCTGCCGAAGTGGTTCGACAAGTTCGTCGGGCTGCAGGAAGCTGCGGCCCTCATCCGCACCTACGAGGTACTCCTCGTGCCCGGTCTGCTGCAGACGCCGGAGTACGCGCGCGCGGTGGCCTCCGCGGGCCGATGGCAGGCCACGGAGATGGAGCAGCAAGTCGTCAAACGCCGGGTGGAGTTGCGTCTGGCCCGGCAGGAACTGCTGGACTACCCCGATCCGCCGAAGCTGTGGGCTGTGCTGGAGGAGGCGGTGCTGCACCGGCAGGTGGCCGAGCGGGCGGTGATGGGTCGGCAGTTCCAGCACTTGGCTGCGATGGCGGAGCGGCCCCATGTGCAAGTCCAGATCATCCCGTTCAGCTCGCCGGAAGGCGTCACACCGGGCTTCCCGATCACGCACTTGCGTTTCGAACCGACAGAGCTTCCCGAGATTGTGTATCTCGAGCATGTCCAGAATGCCGTCTACTTGGACAAGCGGAGCGAGACGGAGCAGTACCGGTCGATCCTGGACGGCCTGTTGAACTCGGCCGAGTCTCCGGACGCCTCGCTGCAGCGGATTCATGACGCGGTCACCCGGTACCGGTAGCCGAGAAGGGACCGAGAGCAGTGGGCGCGGCCGGGCGGATGTACTTCAGCGGACACGGCCGATGCCTCCGTACTCGATCCACTCGCGGGTGCGTTGACGCGGAACGAGTTCCGTATCCGCCCGCCAGATCGCCACGTCCACCACTCCGGGCTCGAGGATGTCCAGCCCCGTGAAGAAGCGGTCAACGTCCTGCCGGCGCCGGACACGTCCCCAGTTCCCGGCCGTGCTCTGGCGCATGAAGTCGCTGATGATCTGACGGGTCGAGGCGTCCTCGCTGACCATGTGGCTGATCACGAGGAAGCTGCCGGGGGCCATGCACGCGGCCACGCGGCGCATCAACTGGGTGGGGGCGTCGGTATCGGGGATGCAGTGGAGAACGGAGACGAACAGTGCGGCTACTGGCTGCGTGAAATCGATGAGCCCGGCAACGCGGGGATGGTCCCTGATGGCGTCGGGATCGCGCAGGTCGGCCTGAATGACGGCCGTCTGGTCGTTGTCCTCCAGGAGCGCCCGGCCGTAGGCGAGGACCATCGGGTCGTTGTCGATGTAGACGACGCGGGCACCGTCATTGATGCGCTGGGCAATCTCGTGGACATTGTCCTGGGCCGGCAGACCGGATCCGTAGTCGAGGAACTGACACACTCCGTAGTCCACGGCGAGGCAGCGGATGACACGCTTGAGGAATCTGCGGCTGTTGAGTGTCAGCAACTGGGCGCTCGGGGCGTGTTCCAGCAGCTGCTCGCACACTTCCCGGTCGGCCGGGTAGTTGTCCTTGCCGCCGAGGTAGTAGTTGTGCATGCGGGCCACGCTGGGCTGCGTGACGTCAATGGTGTGGGAAAGCGGCGTCTCTCTGTGGCTCATCCGGCCCCTCACCGCCGTGTCAACACGGCACGCGGATTACTGCGAATTCCATCGTAGAGAGATGTCGGTGACGTGGGCCAGAATCCAACGAGGGGGCCAGGTGGGGCAGTATGGTGAAAAGTTGCTCTGCGCATTGCGCAGGAACCTGATCGGCTCGAGCGGCACGCTCACGCGCCTGGATCAGTCCCTGCGCCGGGGGCGACAGGCAGCGAACTTGCCAGCTCACGGGGAAGCTTGCGGTGCGCCATCCGCAATTGACTGGCCACCACCGGCTCTTCCACTCCCATGAGATCGGCTGCCTGCTCATCGCTGAGGGACAGGCGGTGGCGGAGGATGACGACATCCGCCTGGAGCGGCGAGAGCACGCGGTACACGGCGCTGCAGGATCCCGCTGTCGCAGAGGCCCGCCCGTATGCGGCCGTTCTGATCAGCGAGCCGAGGATGCTCCACGCTTCCGCTGCGGGGCAGTGACTGGCCAGTACGCTGGTCCAGTTGGTCGCCACTCTGCCCAGAGCGGTCTCGACTAACCGCCGGCTCAGGCCGGCATCGGCGACGCGTACACGGGTGTAGCGCAGATAGCGGTCCTGGTAGAGCATGCAAAAGGCGGTGTACTCAACGGGCAGGCTTACGGCCAGATCCGAAGGTCGCACCGGTGGTACGGCAGTGTGCTGGGGCTGTCGGGGGCGGGTGAGGGCTGCACTGCGGCGCGGGCCCAACAGATTGGCCATCGCGGGGCTCCTGGTTGCTGAGCGGGGGCGGTTCATGGGTGTCATCCCTCCTGGCGCGGAGGGTTTCCGGGCTCTTCGTCTGCGTTCTCGTCCGATGCAGGCAACGGCGATCCGGTCGTGTCCGGCGGGTCCAGATAGACAAGGAAGGCGTAGTGGACGGCCTCCCACACGGGGCGGATGTCGGCGGGTGTTCCGCCGAGGGCGCGGACGAAGGCGACGGTGGTCTTCCAGTCGGGGACAAACCGTCCGCTCAGGATGTCCTTGATGACGACCTCGCTGAGCGCGCCGCCGCTCGCCTCGTGAATACGGGCATTGCTGGGAGAGGATGCCGCCAGATACAGGCCCCGCAGGGCCGCACGCAGGCGGGCCGTCGCGTCCGGGATGGGCTGACGTGCTGGCGGGTTCATTCCGTGGGCGCTCTCCCACAGCACCTTCAGCTCGCCCGGGTCTCCTTCGAAGAGATCCGCGAGCGCGGCAACGACGGGCCAGGCGGGCAGGCGTTCTCCCGACAGGATCCGCGACACGTAGGACGCGGACAGTCCTGTCTGCTCCGCGACTTCGCGAATCGTCAGCCCGCTGCCCCGGTGCAGATGCGACAGCGCGGCCGCCAGCTTGCCGGAGGCACGCTCGGCCGGCTTCCCCACGTCCCGGTCATCCCCACGGAGCTGCACGGGATGGGCCGTCGTGTCCCGCTGCTGGGGTGCCGCCCGTTCGGACGCGCGGCGCGTCAGCCGCCGCTTCACGGTCTTCTCCGCCCAGCGGAACCGCGCCGTTGCAGGGCTCACCGCGGCAGCCTCGGCCACCGCTTCCCAACTCGCACCCTTCATCCGTGCGTCATGAACCGCGGCGGAGAAGTAGTACTCCACCTCCTTGCTGAGTTCGGCCGCACGCTGGAGCAGGACGTCAAGGCTCTGCTCGGCGTACTCGGCCGCCAGTAGGCCCTCAGCGAGCGCCTGTACGGCTTCGGCGATGTTCCGGCCGAGCGGAAGGGGAACGTCGGGCTGTTCCGGGGTGCTGCGGCTCCGTTCCCGCTGGGCCCGCTGGCGGCATCTCCGGTCGCAGTACTCCTGCTTCCGGCCGGGCCTGTCAGCCCGTTTGAAGCGTTGCTTGCAGTACCGGCATCTGCCGTACTGGGGACCGCTGGTCGCCATAATTCCTCCGGGAACGCACGGGCTGTATTTCTCTCCCGATCACCGCAGATCTTCAACACCCCCTGAAGAGGAACGAAAGGATCCGGATCTCTGCGGGAAAGGGAGCCGGGCCGTGCCCGCCGGCGGCGTGGCCATCGCCGCCGACGGGCACAGGACTGTCAGGTGAGCCGGACGCGCAGGTAGCGAAGGCTGGAACGCCGGGCCGCAGCCAGCGACAGGGCCACTGCCGCGGCGCCTGCCGGGGCCCCTCCCACCTCGGTCACCAGTACGAGAGGCAGGACCACGAGCGCCAGAAAGACGCTCAGCTGCACCGTGCCAGCCCAGGCATCAAGAGAGCGGGGTTGGCCGCGCAGACCACACGGAATGTTAGCGTCGAAGCCCGCTGCAGGCTGCTGAAGCCAGCCAGCGACGGGAAAGGGGTCAATCACGGAGGTGCCTCGTTTCCTCTGGGTTGGTCAACACATATGAGGGACCCCGGAGTTGGTTGGTAGGCCGCCCGGGGTCTTCTCGTGTCAAGGGACGCTAGCGCCCCACCACACTCCCACGCCATCCGGTTCAGTTCATTAAGCAAAGGTTCCGCGCCCAGGAAGACGAATAAAGGACGCGTAAGAACCACGGAAGGCCGAATGCAATTGCAGAAACTACAGCCCCGCTGCGAAAACGGTCAGAAGTGATCAGGCTTCGTATCTGAAGCGTCACACTCTGTATCGCTTGGCAGTTCGGCGCGCCACCGGGCGGACGGCGACCGCATTTATGCGCGCCGCCACGTCTGTTCCACCCCTTTGGCAACGCGAGCCGAACCCGTCGCCCTGTGAGGTAAACTCTCCGCGCCTTCCGCGCTCCGGCGCACACCTCGCAGTGCCATGCAGCTGCAAATGCATAACGTGAGCAGGCAACGCCTCAAATGTGTCACGGTCGGCAAAGGTCTATGCGGATTAACTCGGCAGGTCACGGGCGAAGTTTCCAATGCGGGTGCCGCCCGACCGCGAGCCGGGTTAGTACTCCAGCTGTAGATCGTGATCTTGCCGATGGGCGTTCGGAGACAGCGAACCTTGAGCACGTGCCATCGAAGGCTCGTCTACTGGCCCTC
>NZ_JBVKCA010000037.1:0-67643 GCF_055656965.1 Streptomyces sp. NPDC111656 | reverse complement strand
GTGGCTGCACACCTACAATCACCACCGCGGACACACCGCGCTGAAAGGTCAACCACCCGCCAGCCGCGTCCCCAACCTCACAGGTCAATACACCTAGGGCGCCACCCAGGCGTACCGGTGTTCCGGGCGGCCCGTGTCGCCGTACTTGAGCGAGAGGCGCAGCCGTCCCGCCTGTTCGAGGTGGCGCAGATAGCGCTGCGCGGTGGAGCGGCTGAGCCCGGTCTCGGCCGCGACCTCGTGGGCCGACAGCGGTTGGTTCGCGCGGTGGAGGACACCGCAGATCAGGTCGGTGGTGGGTTCCGAGTGACCGCTGGGCAGCCCCGGCGACGACGGGACGGGCGTGGTGCGCAGGGCGCTGAAGATCCGGTCGACCTGCTCCTGACCCGCCACGCCGCGCCCGCCGACCCGGTCGACGGTGCGCCGCAGGGCCGCGTACGAGTCGAGGCGGGTGCGCAGCGCGGCGAAGGTGAACGGTTTGACCAGATAGTGCAGGGCGCCCAGGCGCATCGCGGCCTGCACGGTCGTCACATCGCTGGCCGCGGTGATCATGATGACGTCGGTGCCATGGCCGCGTTCGCGCATGCGGTGCACCAGTTCGAGGCCCGTCTGGTCGGGCAGATAGTGGTCGAGCAGGACCAGGTCGACGGGCGCGCGCTCCACGGCGGCCAGGGCCTGGGCAGCGCTGTGCGCGCGGGCGGCCACCCGGAACCCGGGAACCTTCCCCACGTACTTCGCGTTGATCTCAGCGACGCGGAAGTCGTCGTCCACGACCAGGACGTCAATCATCGGGCCTCTTTCTCTCAAGGCCTGGCGAGCGTTAAGCCCGTGTTTCGGCTCCGCTGTTGTAGCGCGAGCAAAACGAGCACAACAGACTCTTGCAAGCATAAGAAGGCCTTGCGCCCAGAAGACTGATGCTGTGGCCCGCGCCACATCTACGGTCCCGGCCCATGAGCGCAGACACCAGCCCCGCCATTGAGCTGCGGGGCGCGAGCAAGATCTTCAAGACCCCGTCAGGGGGTCTGCACACGGCGGTCAGGGAGCTCGATCTGACCATCGGCCGTGGCGAGTTCGTGGCCGTCGTCGGCCCCACCGGCTGCGGGAAGTCCACGACGCTGACCCTGGTGAGCGGTCTGGAGGAGCCCACCGAGGGCGAGGTCCTGGTGGCCGGCGAGCCGGTCGCGGGCGTCGGCGACAAGGTCGGCTTCGTCTTCCAGCAGGACGCCACCTTCCCCTGGCGGACGGTCCTGTCCAATGTCATGGCGGGCCCGCGTTTTCGCGGTGTTCCGAAGACGGAGGCCAAGCAGCGGGCCCGCGAATGGCTGGCCAGGGTCGGTCTGTCGGCCTTCGAGGACCGCTATCCCCACCAGCTCTCCGGTGGTCAGCGCAAGCGCGTCGCCCTCGCCGCGACCTTCGTCAACGACCCCGAGATCCTGCTGATGGACGAGCCGTTCTCGGCGCTCGACGTGCAGACCAGGGCCCTGATGTCGGACGAGCTGCTGGAGCTGTGGGAGGGCACGGGCGCCTCGGTCGTCTTCGTCACCCACGACCTGGAGGAGTCCATCGCGCTCGCCGACAAGGTCGTCGTGATGACCGCGGGCCCCGCCACCGTGAAGCACGTCTTCGACATCGATCTGCCGAGGCCACGCAAGGTCGAATCGGTGCGCCTGGAGCCACGGTTCATCGAGATCTACCGTGAGATCTGGGAGTCCCTCGGTGAAGAGGTCCGCATCACCCGAGAGAGGGGCGCCGCGAATGTCGCCTGACGTCATGCCCGAGACCATCGTCGCGGCGACCGCCACCGAGCCCGCCAAGCCGGGACGCGCCCACTCCCGTGCTCGTGCCGCCCGCAGACGCAGGATGATCGTCGCCGCCGCCCGTGCGGTGCTCCTGGTCGCCGTGCTCGGCCTGTGGGAGGTGTTCGCGCGCGCCAAGATCATTGACCCGTTCAACTTCTCCATGCCGTCGAAGATCTGGGACCAGATCTACACCTGGGTGACCCACGGGACGGCGCTCGGCTCACTCGGCGAGCAGGTCTGGTACACGCTCCAAGAGGCACTGCTCGGCTGGGTCATCGGAGTCGTGGCCGGCGTGGTCTTCGGTATCGCGCTGGGCCGCATCGCCTTCCTCGCCGATGTCCTTGGTCCATACATCAAGGTGCTCAACTCCATACCCAGGATCGTCCTCGCGCCGATCTTCGTGATCTGGTTCGGGCTCGGGCCGGCCTCCAAGGTCGCCTCGGCCGTGGTCCTGGTCTTCTTCCCGGTCTTCTTCAATGCGTTCCAGGGTGCCCGCGAGGTCGACCGGAACCTCGTCGCCAACGCCCGGATCCTGGGGGCGAGCGACCGCAGGGTGACGCTTCAGGTCGTCATCCCCTCCGCCACCTCGTGGATCTTCACCAGCCTCCACGTCAGCTTCGGCTTCGCCCTCATCGGTGCGATCGTCGGCGAGTACATCGGCGCCACCAAGGGCATCGGCCTGCTCGTCGCCCAGTCCCAGGGCACCTTCAACGCGGCCGGTGTGTACGCCGCGATGGTCATCCTCGCCGTCGTCGCCCTGCTGGCCGAAGGACTGCTCACCTTCGCCGAGCGCCGCATCTTCCGCTGGAAGCCGTCGGACTCCGAGAGCTGATCGGCAGACAACACCCGCCCAGGGTGCCCGTTTTCCTCTCAGGGCTCTCCAAGGTGTCCGACTTCCTCTCCACGCTCTCCAGGGTGCTCCCTTTCCGCTCAACGCTCCCCAGGGCACCCCTTTTCCCGCACTGCCCTCTCACAAGGACGTGACCCATCATGCGCAAGACCGCCAGATACTCCGCGCTGGCAGCCGCCGGTCTACTCGCCCTCTCCTCGCTCACCGCCTGCGCCAACGACGCGGCCTCCACCACCGCCGACTCCGGCAGCAACGGGGGCGGCGGTAAGGGGGAGCACGTCAAGATCATGGTCGGTGGCCTGGACAAGGTCATCTACATGCCGGCGATGCTCACGCAGCGGCTCGGCTACTTCAACGACGAGGGTTTGGATGTCGAACTCCTGAGTGAGCCGGCCGGTGTGCAGGCGGAGACCGCACTCGTGTCCGGACAGGTCCAGGGAGCCGTCGGCTTCTACGACCACACGCTCGACCTGCAGACCAAGGGCAAGGCCGTGGAGTCCGTCGTGCAGTTCTCGCACGCGCCCGGCGAGGTGGAGATCGTCTCCAACAAGCGAGCGGACGACATCACCTCGCCCAAGGACTTCAAGGGCAAGAAGCTCGGCGTCACCGGGCTCGGTTCCTCCACCGACTTCCTCACCAAGTACCTCGCGGTCAAGAACGGTGTGAAGGTCAGCGAGTTCGCGCCGGTCGCCGTCGGCGCGGGTCCGACCTTCGTCTCGGCGCTCCAGAAGGGGGCCATCGACGGCGGCATGACGACGGACCCGACCGTCGCCACCGTCCTGCAGAAGGGCCTCGGCAAGGTGCTCGTCGACATGCGTACGCCGAGTGGATCGCAGGAGGCGCTCGGCGGTCCGTATCCCTCGTCCAGCCTCTACATGCAGACGGACTGGGTGAACGGCCACAAGGAGACGGTCCAGAAGCTCGCCAACGCCTTCGTGAAGACCCTCAAGTGGATGTCGACGCACAGCGCCTCCGAGATCGCCGCCAAGATGCCCGCCGACTACTCCCAGGGCAACAAGACGCTCTACGCGACCGCCATCCAGAGCACGCTGCCGATGTTCACCAAGGACGGCGTGATGCCCGTGGACGGCCCCGAGACCGTCGAGAAGGTGCTCAAGGCGTTCAACCCCAACATCAAGAACGCCAAGGTGGACCTGAGCAAGACGTACACCACGGAGTTCGTGAAGAAGGCCGTCACTGGCTGAGGAAGAAGGCCACCAAGGCCACCAAGGCCACCAAGGCCACCGCTGGCGGAGAAATGAAGGCCGTCGCTGGTCCTGGTCTCGCTCCAGGTCCTGGTCCAGGTCCAGCGCGGGGCGCGGCCTCTTCCCCGCCCCGTGGACCCGCCTTCGGGATCTCCCCCTCTTCGGCCGTGTCCTCAGGCGCGGGTCGCCCAGACGTAGCGATGCTCCGGGCGGCCCGCGTCGCCGTATTTGAGGGTCAGCCTGGCCCGTCCCGTGCGCTCCAGGAGCTTCAGATAGCGCTGGGCGGTCTGTCGGCTCAGTCCGGTCTCCTCGGCGATCTCCTGGGCCGACAGCGGCCCCTCGGCGGTCACCAGGGCCCGCCGGACGAGCTCCGCGGTCGTGGGGGAGTGCCCTTTGGGCAGGTCCGGCTCCGCGCTCGCCGACAGGGCGCCGAAAATCCGGTCCACCTGGGCCTGTTCGGCCTCGCCGCCGCCGTCGAGCGTGCGGCGCAGACCCGCGTACGCCTCCAGCTTGGCGCGCAGGCCCGCGAAGGCGAACGGTTTGACCAGGTACTGCAGGGCGCCCTGCCGCATGGCCGCCTGGACGGTCGAGATGTCGCGGGCCGCGGTCACCATGATGACGTCGGTCTGGTGGCCGCGCCGCCGCATCTCCTGGACGACCGCGAGGCCCGTCTCGTCGGGCAGGTAGTGGTCCATCAGGACCAGGTCCAGGTGGGGCAGCGTCTCTATCCCGTGCAGCGCCTCGGCGGCGTTGTGCGCCTCGCCGGCGACACGGAAGCCGGGCACCTTGTCGACGTACGCGGCGTTGACCCGCGCGACCCGCGTGTCGTCGTCCACGACCAGGACCTCGATCATCGCGATTCCTCCTCGGCGGTCGTGGCGGCGGTGGCGCCGGTGGTGTTCTGGGAGAACGTGTCCGGCTGTCGTACGAGTTCCGGTGCGGGCCCGCGGCCGGGTTCGCCCTCCGGGCCCGGCATGAGGCCTTCCGTCTGCACCAGACCTTCCGTCTGCACCAGGCCCTCGGTCGGCACCAGGCTTTCCGCCGGCCCGAGACCGGCCTCCGTGAGCGCTTCCGGCAGTACGACCGTGAACTCCGCGCCCCCTCCGTCGGCCTCCGCCGCCTCCGCGCTGCCTCCTTGCCGCTCGGCGAGCCGGCGCACCAGGGAGAGCCCGAGGCCGCGTTTGCCGTGCGCGGGTGGCTTCTTGGTGGACCACCCGTCCGTGAAGATCAGCTCCCGCCGCTCCGCCGGAATTCCGGGCCCGGTGTCCCGTACGCGCAGCACGGCCGTGCGTCCCTCGGCGCGCAAGTCGACCTCTACGCGCGCGTGCGGGGTGCCCGCGACGGCGTCGAGTGCGTTGTCGACCAGGTTGCCCACGACGGTGACCAGCCCTCGCGGGTCGACCAGCCGGTCGGGCAGCCGGGTCCCGTCCGCGACCCAGAGAGCCACCCCGCGCTCGGCCGCCACCGTGGCCTTGCCGACCAGCAGGGCGGCCAGCAGCGGATCGTGGATCTTCTCGGTGACCTGTTCCGCGGTGACCCTGTGGTCGCCGACCACCTCGCCGACGAACTCCACGGCGTCGTCGTACATCTCCAGCTCCAGCAGCCCAAGGACCGTGTGCATCCGGTTGGCGTGTTCGTGGTCCTGCGCGCGCAGGGCGTCGATCAGACCGTGGGTCGAGTCGAGTTCACGGCCCAGTTGCTCCAGTTCCGTGCGGTCACGCAGGGTGGCCACGGCGCCGCCGTCGTCGGTCGGCATGCGGTTGGCGACCAGGACGCGCTGACCGCGCACCGTCAGCAGATCCGTGCCGGTGACCCGGCCGGCCAGCACATCGGTCGTGCGGCCCGGCCCGAGCACGTCGTCGAGCGGCTGCCCGATGGCCTCCGCGTCGAGCCCGAGCAGGCGCTGCGCCTCGTCGTTGAGGAGCCGTACGCGGCCGACACGGTCCAGGGCGATGACGCCCTCCCGAATGCCGTGCAGCATCGCCTCGCGCTCCGCGAGCAACGCCGAGATGTCGGAGAACGCCAGGTCACGGGTCTGTCGCTGGACCCGGCGGGAGAGCAGGTACGCGGCGAACGCGCCGACGGCCAGGGCCCCGCCCGCATACGCGAGGAGTCCCGGGATCGCGTGGATCAGCCGGGCGCGCACACTGTCGTACTCGATGCCCACGGAGACCGCGCCGATGATGTGCCCGTCGGCGTCGCGCAGCGGTACCTTGCCGCGGGCCGAACGCCCCAGCGTGCCGCTGTCGATCTCCATGACGTCCTTGCCGGCCAGGGCCTGTCTGGGACTGGTGGAGACGATCCCGCCGATCTGCGAGGTGTCCTTGTGCGACCAGCGCACCCAGTGCGTGTTCATCACCACGACGTACTCGGCCTTGCTGGCCTTGCGGATCCGTTCCGCGGCGACCTGTACGGGGCCGTTCACGGACGGCAGGGTCGTCTGCAGGTCCCTGGCGATCTGCGGCTGGGCCGCCGTGGTCTGCGCGATCGCGAGTGCTCGGTGCATGGCCTCGTCGTCGAGCTGGGCGCTGAGCGGGGCGAGGAACAGCCCCGTCGCGAGTACGGCGACCCCGGCGGCTATCGCCACCTGCATCAGCAGCACCTGAGAGAACGCCCGCCGCGGCAGACCGAGGCGCAGTCGTCGTGCGGGGGGAGTGGGGCTCATACCCATGACGGTACGGGGGAGCGCGCGCCGGGCCGAAGGGAGTGTGGCGTGGATCTCTTGAGTGGCGTGTGCGGAAGCTGTGGTCGGCGAGTCGGGGTCGGCCTGCTCACGAGTCCTGGTCAGCAGGCTACGGGGATCGTGGCCCGGGGCATCTCCCGTACGGCCACCACGTCCATCCGGGCCGGGGAGCCCAGCGCCGAGCCGCAGCTCTCCGGGCGGGGCGGCAGTGAGGCGCCCTGCGCGACGATGACGCGCCACAGGCGTCCGTCGGTGTGGGCGACGGTCACCCCCCAGCGCGGCGCCGCGCCCTCCGTGCGGACGACGCCGAGGGCTTCCGCGGCGTGCTCCCCGCAGGCCCTGCGCACGGCCAGCTCCGCCGCCTGCCCGGGCCGCTCCCACGCCGAATTGCCACGGCAGCCCTCCGTGACGACGCGGCCCTCCCGCACGCCTTGGAGGATCTCCTTGACCGCGTGGGCCTCGGCCCGCCCATAGGCGTATCCGTACGGCAGGACGAGCAGGGTGGGCGAGAAGCGGTGACCGCCCAGATGGGTGACCTCCCACGCGCCCGCCACGCCCGAGGCGGCGAGTTCCGCAGCGAGGGGGCGGCCCAGGAGCGCGCAGCAGCGGTCGCGCTTGCCGTTGGTGCAGACGAGCGCGAGCGGGTCGCCCGTGTGGCGCCGACCCTGAAGAGCCGCGTCGAAGGTGCGCGGGTCTCCCGTACCGAGCGCGGTGAAGTCCAGGTCGAGCAACCGCTCAGGAGCGCACGTCGTGGCGCTGTGCAGCCACACGTTGCCCGGGGTGGTGTGAGCCGCGTACACCTGGCGCTCGGCGGGCGTACCGCAGTCGGCGTGCCGCCCGGGGCGGCGGATGAGTGCGATCCGCACCCCGGTGTCCTGGGCCGCGGCTTCGAGCGCGCGGCCGAGCGCCGGGTCCAGGTGGCTCGACGTGAGCGCCTTGGCACCCCAGGGGCCCGGCTGTTCGAGGAGCAGCCATGTCCTCGCGGTCGCCGCGGTCCCTGCGAGGGGCTCGTCGAGGTCCCGGGACGCGGTCGTGCACGTACTCACAGAGGTGAGCCTAACCTGACTTCGTCCAGGGCGACTTCCGACCGTGAGTATGGGGCGTACTTCGGGCGCATTCGGAGCGCTGTGGGGCGCTCCGGGGCTCACTCGGGGAGTGGCTGCGGCGGTCGCGCTCCTACGTAGTGGCCGCTCGGGCGCATGCGCAGCGGGCGTTCCTCGTACTCCTCCAGGGTGTGGGCGATCCATCCTGCTGTTCGGGCGACGGCGAAAACCGTCTCTCCGGCGGAGGCGGACATGCCGGAGGAGACCGTGAGGACGGCCAGCGCCAGGTCGACGTTGGCGTGCAGGGGAGTGTGCCGGGCGGTGGTGGTCACGATGTCCTGGGCCGCCGCCAGGGCGGGCGCTGCGCCCGGGACCTCCTCCAGGAGGGCGAACAGGGCACGCGCGCGTGGGTCCTCGCCGGGGTAGAGCCGGTGGCCGAGCCCGGGGACACGGCGTCCGGCGCGCAGCTCGTCGGCGACCACGGGGGCCGCGGTGCCCTGGTCGAGGACGTCGAGGAGCAGCCGGTGGGCGAGGCCACTGGCCGCGCCGTGCAGGGGGCCTTCGAGCACGCCGAGGCCCGCCGAGACGGCGGCGTAGGGGTGCGCCCGTGCCGAGGCGGCGACCCGCACCGCGAGTGTCGAGGCGGCCAGGTCGTGGTCGACGAGCAGGCCGAGTGCCGTGTCCAGCACGCGCAGTGACGCCTCGTCGGGAGTCCGGCCGCTGAGGCGTCCCCACAGCCTGTGGGCCAGCGGGCCTTCGTCGCGGTGGTCGTGACGCAGGGTCGGGAGGGCGGCGACGAGGGTGGGGATGAAGGTGCGCGCGGTGCCGAGGACGGCGCTCTCCGAGAGGTCGAAGCGCAGTGGATCGGCGGCCGAGGCGGCGATCGCGGCGACCCGGAGCCGGTCCGTGGGGCCGCTGTGCTCGGGCAGCGCGTCCACGGCGCGGCGGGCGGCGGTGACGGACGCCTCCGGGGCGGTGAACGTGACGCCGGGGCGCAGCTCTCCGGTCCACAGCCATTCGGCGATCTCTTCGTAGGAGTGACGCGCGGCCAGTTCGGTCGCGTCGACGCCTCGGTAGTAGTACCGGTCCTTGTCGATGAGCGTGATGCGGGTACGGACGGACAGCTCGCTGCCGGTGCTCGAACTCCCGCTGGAATCCCGCCTGTTGCGCCGGGTGAGTGCCTCCACCTCCTTGGCGTCGAAGGTGCTGCCGCGGCCTCCGGGGTCGCGTCGGCTGCCGAGCTGACCGCGGCTCACATACGCGTACACGGTCTCGGGCTTCACGCCGAGCAGCTCGGCGGTCTCCCTGGTGCTGAGCCGCCGGCCCTCGTGGCCTCCGCGCCCTCCAGGCCCTCCAGGCACTCCAGGTCCTTCGTGTCCCTCGTGCGTCGACCCTGCCGGTCCGTGATCCCTCATGGACGCCACCGTATCCGTGTATCGGTACATTGATTTAATCAATATTGACACGGATCCAGTCAAGCATGGACAGTCGGATCAAGTTCAGGGAGGAAAGCATGCCGAACAACCGGGCCGTGACCGCACCGTCCATGACTCCTGTCGACGTACCGCGAGGACTCTCGGGCGTCGTCGTCACCGACACCGCACTGGGTGACGTCAGGGGGCGGGAGGGCTTTTATCACTACCGCCAGTACTCGGCCGTCGAACTCGCGCAGACCCGCGGGTTCGAGGACGTCTGGCATCTACTGGTCCACGGTGAACTGCCGGGCCCGGCGCGCGGTGCCGCCTTCGCCGCCCGGACCGCGGCACTGCGTGGGCTGCCGGACGAGGTACGCGTGGCGCTGCCGGCGATCGCCGCGGCGACCGGACCGTCCGGACCGCTCGCGGGACTGCGGACCGCGTTGTCACTGCTCGGCGCGTCGTTGGGGTTCCGCCCTGTGTACGACATCGACGTCGACCGGCGTCGCGCGGACACGCTCGCGGCGTGCGCGGCCGTGCCGACGCTGCTCACCGCGCTGTATCGGCTCGGGCGGGGGCTGGAGCCGGTGGAACCGCGTGACGACCTGCCGTACGCAGCGAACTACCTCTACATGCTGACGGGCTCGGAGCCGGACCCGCCGCGGGCCCGGGCGGTCGAACAGTACTTGATATCAACCATTGATCACGGATTCAATGCGTCAACCTTCACCGCGCGGGTGATCGCGTCCACGGGGGCGGACGTGGCCGCGTGCCTGGTGGGCGCGGTCGGGGCGCTGTCGGGCCCGCTGCACGGTGGTGCGCCGAGCCGGGCCCTGGACACCCTCGACGCGATCGGTACTCCCGACCGCATCGACTCCTGGATCCGTGAGCGAGTCCTCGCGGGCGATCGCATCATGGGCTTCGGACACGCGGTGTACCGCACCGAGGACCCCCGCTCCCGCATGCTCCGCGGTATCGCCCGGCAGTTCGGCGGTTCTCTGGTCGATTTCGCCGTCGAGGTCGAACACCGGGTGGAGGCGATCCTGGCCGAGCTGAAGCCCGGCCGCGAACTCCACACCAACGTGGAGTTCTACGCGGGCGTGGTCATGGAACTGTGCGGCCTCCCGAGGGAGATGTTCACTCCCACCTTCGCCGCGGCCCGCTTCGTCGGCTGGAGCGCCAACATCCTGGAACAGGCGGAGGACTCGAAGATCATCCGTCCGGCGGCGCGGTACGTGGGGCCGGTTCCGCCGGTGGCGGTGCCGGTGGCCGGCTGACGCGATCCAGTGGCGTGACACGTGAAGGGCCCGGCATCACGTCGATGCCGGGCCTGGACGTCGTGGCTCAAGGGGTACCGGGCGGAACTCCGACCTTCAGTTGCCCGTGATCGGTTCCTGGAGCCGTGCCTGGATCGGTTCCCGGATCGGATCCTGGTTCAGTTCCTGGCGGTGGTGACGTCAAGCATCAGGGATGTCCTTCTTCGCGCGGAGCAGGGTCTCGCGCGTGATGATGACGATCCGCTCATAGTCGGCTCGTGCGGCGTCGGGCGGAAGCTCGGGGTCGAGTTCCTTGGTGGCCTCGCGCCCAATGACAGCGAAGCTGCCGTCACTGAGTTCGAAGATGTCGGGGCACGACTGGCCAGTGGCGCTGCCGCGCTCGCGTGGTGTAGCCCCGACACGTCGCACGATTTTCACGGAGTGGTACCAACCTTATGGCTCGGACTGATGGGTGCCTCCGAGCCGCGGGTCCTCGGAGCGTGACTGACTCCGAGCGGAGATGTTCGTCGGAGGCAAGAGATCTGTCTCCGAGCGCAGGGGTGTTCGTCGGAGTGCCCGTAGACCGGGCAGGCGACAATTTAGCGCTTCTTGTTGCCCATGGTGCGCAAAGCAACCAAGCAGTCGAGTGAACTTCGGCATCTCCCCTTGACGAAAAGTAGCATTGGGGTGATACGTACGCGTCGAGGTCACTGGCGGCGCACTCCCCGCGCGTGCGGGGCGTCCGGCTCACGCCGCCCGTGGATGCGCGGTGACCTGCGGCGTCATGCCCCGCGCCGGAACACCTTTTCCACGGTGCTGCATATGCGCGCCAGGACGCGGTACGCGTGGCCGCGTTGGTCGGCGTTGGGGCTGAGGCAGGCGACCAGTACGGCTATCAGGACGGGAAGCAGGATGGCAGCCACGACTGCCACGGCATACGTCGTGATCTCCACGGGGTGATACCGACCTTATGGCTCGGAATGATGGGTGGCTCCGAGTTGTGGTTCCTCGGAGCGTGGCTGACTCCGAGCGGAGATGTTCGTCGGAGGCAAGAGGTCTGTCTCCGAGCACAAGGGTGTTCGTCGGAGTGCCCGGAGGTTCGGACGGGCGACAACTTATCGGCTCCTGTTGCCCGTGGTGCGCAAGGTGACGATGGGCAGCGGAGTGCACCTCGGCATGTTCCGTTGACGGCACGCGAGGGCCGTGTGCAGGGTGCACCAGGGGTCAGGGCGTCTCTTCGTCCGGCTCCCCCACGACCCACCATTCGTCGGTGTCGGAATCAGTCTGATCCTGGATCAGGCTGTCCATCATCCGGCCCAGTTCGGCCTCTTTGGAGGAGTCGGGCAGGCTCTTGCGGTGGTGTTCCGTCGCCACCCAGTACGCCCGGAAGATCTGGTTCTGACACATGATGCGGAAGTGACCGTGCAGCTCCGCACGCGTCAGAGCCCCGATCCGGTGGAAATACAGGGCGTTGATGTAGAGCGCGTTGGCGAAGAGGTACTGCCGCTGCTCCTCGGAGCTGATCTCCGTCTCGTACGTGTTCAGGACGGCGGCGAGGGCGGGATCGTCCATGGCCTTGCACAACAGATCGAAATGAAGCCGGTGCTGCTCGGTGAGCACGGCGCGCCTGCGCTGCCGTGAGCTGCGTTCCGCGACGGCGTTGGCTGCGAGGGCGAGCTTGGCCCAGGTACCTGAGCCAAGCCTCCGCATCGCGGAATTCTGTGTGGCCATGTCAACCCCCGAATCAGGCGACCGTTCCGCCGGTCGTCGGTTGTGGGGCGACAGGGAGCGGACCGGCGAGCGGTGGGCGGCGCGCTTGCCGTCTCCCAGTTTTGCCGAGCGGCTCTGATCGGCGGGGAGGCGGAGAGGAGGCGCACGGAGGGAAGTGCGGGTCGCGTTTCCCGGCGCCATGCCCAACGTGTGCCCCGCGAGCGCCGCTAACAATCGTTCACTTCGCGGGGATTCCCCCCGCTCGTATCCTTGGTCGGCAGCCATTACCCGTACGAGCGCCGGTCCACGAGCCGTCCTCGTCCAAGAGCCGGTTCATGAGCCGGAGCACGCGTCGGTGTGAAAGAGGTCGCCCGTTGAGCCAGCCCAGCCCGCAGCAGGTCCCGATCGATCAGGCCTCCGGTGACCAGGTCCACGGCGACCAGGACCACGGCGACGGAGCTTCCGCCCGGCAGATCCCGGTCGTCGTCCTCGCCGGCTTCCTCGGCTCAGGCAAGACCACTCTGCTCAACCACCTCCTGCACCGCAGCGGAGGCAGCCGCATCGGCGCCGTCGTCAACGACTTCGGGGCGATCGAGATCGATGCGATGGCCGTGGCCGGGGCGCTGGGGGACTCCACCGTCTCGCTGGGGAACGGATGCCTGTGCTGCGCCGTCGACGCCAGCGAGCTGGACGAGTACCTCGGGCGGTTGACCAGGCCCTCGGCCCGTATCGACGTCATCGTCATCGAGGCGAGCGGCCTCGCCGAACCCCAGGAGCTCGTGCGGATGGTGCTGGCCAGTGAGCATCCGCGGATCGTCTACGGCGGGCTCGTCGAGGTGGTCGACGCGGCCGAGTTCGACGGTACGCGCGAGAAGCATCCCGAGATCGACCGGCATCTCGCCCTCGCCGACCTCGTCGTCGTCAACAAGATCGACCGAGCCGAGGACGGCGAGCGCGTGCTGCGCACCGTACGCGGGCTTGTCGACCGGGCCGCCGTCGTGCCCGCCACCTACGGCCGCGTCGATCCCGAGTTCCTCTTCGACTGCAGGCCGAGCGAGGAGCGCATCGGGCAGCTGTCCTTCGACGACCTCCACCGGCACGACGAGAGCGGTTCCCAGGGGCACCACGACCACCTGCACTCCGCCTACGAATCCCTCTCCTTCAGCTCCGAAGTGCCGCTCGGTCCCCGGGAGTTGATGGACTTCCTCGACAGCAGGCCCGAGGGGCTCTACCGCGTCAAGGGCTACGTCGATTTCGGCGTCCAGGACCGGGACAACCGGTACGCCGTGCATGCCGTCGGGCGGTTTCTGCGCTTCTACCCGGAGCCCTGGGCCTTGGCCGAGCCGCGTCTCACCCAACTCGTGCTGATCGGCTCCGGCATCGACACCGCGGCTCTGGCCAAGGAGTTGGAGGCGTGCGAAGAGGACGCCCCACACGCCGACGAACACAGCATGTGGGGCGTCCTCCGCTACGTACAGGACAGCCACGTACAAGACCGCTACGAGCAGGACAGCCACGTACAGGACGAGGAGCCCGACGGTCTCGAAGAGACCGGTTGATCTACACCGGGCCCGCCACCACCGACACCGTCTTCGCCAGCGACACTCCCGAGCCGTCACGGCGCGGGTCGATCTCCGGCAGCTCGGCCGGTGTGCCGTTCTTCTGCGCGGCCCGAGCCGGAAGCGCGCCCGCCCAGGCCAGCGAGAGGCAGTCCTCGCCCTTCAGGAACCGCTGGCAGCGCACGCCACCCGTGGCGCGGCCCTTGCGCGGGTACTGGTCGAAGGGCGTCAGCTTGGCCGTGGTCTGGACGGAGTCGTCCAGTGTGCCGCGCGAGCCCGCCACCGTGAAGACCACCGCGTCCACCGCCGGGTCGACCGCGGTGAAGGAGATCACCTTCGCGCCCTCGGTGAGCTTGATGCCCGTCATGCCGCCCGCCGCCCGGCCCTGCGGGCGGACCTGCGAGGCCTGGTAGCGCAGCAGCTGGGCGTCGTCGGTGATGAAGACCAGGTCCTCCTCGCCGGTGCGCAGTTCGACCGCGCCGACGATCCGGTCGCCGTCCTTGAGGGTGATGACCTCCAACTCCTCCTTGTTCGAGGGGTAGTCGGGGACCACACGCTTCACGACGCCCTGTTCGGTGCCGATCGCCAGGCCGGGCGAGGACTCGTCGAGCGTCGTCAGACAGACCACCGTCTCGTCCGGCTCCAGGGAGGACAGGAACTCCGTGATCGGCGCGCCTCCGGAGAGGTTGGGCGCCGACGCCGTCTCCGGCAGCTGCGGCAGGTCGATCACGTTCAGCCGGAGCAGGCGGCCCGAGGACGTGACCGCCCCGATCTCGCCGAGCGCCGTCGCAGGCACCGCGGAAACGATCAGGTCGTGCTTGGTGCGCTTGGCGTCCTCGGCCTCCCCGAAGGGGGCGCCGTTGGCCGTACGGGCCAGCAGGCCCGTCGAGGACAGCAGCACCCGGCACGGGTCGTCGGCCACCTGGAGCGAGACCGTCGCGGCGGGGGTGCCCGCGGACTCCAGAAGCACCGTGCGCCGGTCGGTGCCGAACTTCTTGGCGACCGCGGCCAGTTCTCCGGAGACCAGCTTGCGCAGCTCGGAGTCCGAGTCGAGGATGCCGGTCAGCTCGTCGATCTCGCCGTTGAGCCGGTCGCGCTCCGACTCCAGCTCGATGCGGTCGAACCTGGTCAGGCGGCGCAGCGGCGTGTCCAGGATGTACTGCGTCTGGATCTCGGAGAGGGAGAAGTGCTCGATCAGGCGCTCCTTCGCCTGCGCCGAGTTGTCGCTGGAGCGGATGAGGCGGATGACCTCGTCGATGTCCAGGAGGGCGACGAGGAGGCCCTCGACCAGGTGGAGCCGGTCGCGCTTCTTGCCGCGGCGGAACTCACTGCGGCGGCGCACGACGTTGAAGCGGTGGTCGAGATAGACCTCGAGGAGCTCCTTGAGGCCGAGGGTGAGCGGCTGACCGTCCACCAACGCCACGTTGTTGATGCCGAAGGACTCCTCCATCGGCGTCAGCTTGTAGAGCTGTTCCAGGACCGCTTCCGGCACGAAGCCGTTCTTGATCTCGATGACCAGGCGCAGTCCGTGCGAGCGGTCGGTGAGGTCCTTGACGTCGGCGATGCCCTGGAGCTTCTTGGCGTTGACGAGGTCCTTGATCTTGCTGATCACCTTCTCCGGGCCGACGGTGAAGGGCAGTTCGGTGACGACGAGGCCCTTGCGGCGCGCCGTGACGTCCTCCACCGACACCGTGGCGCGGATCTTGAAGGTGCCGCGGCCCGACTCGTAGGCGTCCCTGATCCCGGTCAGGCCGACGATCCGGCCGCCCGTGGGCAGGTCGGGGCCCGGCACGTACTTCATCAGCGTGTCCAGGTCGGCGCCCGGATAGCGGATCAGGTGGCGGGCGGCCGCGATGACCTCGCCGAGGTTGTGCGGCGGCATGTTCGTCGCCATACCGACGGCGATTCCGGACGAGCCGTTGACCAGCAGGTTCGGGTACGCCGCCGGGAGGACGTCGGGCTCCTGCTCCTGGCCGTCGTAGTTCGGCGCGAAATCGACTGTGTCCTCGTCGATGGACTCGGTCATCAGTGACGTGGCGTCGGCCATCCGGCACTCGGTGTAACGCATGGCGGCCGGCGGGTCGTCATTGCCGAGCGAGCCGAAGTTGCCGTGGCCGTCGACCAGCGGCAGGCGCATGGAGAACGGCTGGGCCAGGCGCACCAGCGCGTCGTAGATCGACGCGTCGCCGTGCGGGTGGAGCTTACCCATGACCTCGCCGACGACGCGGGCGCACTTCACATAGCCGCGGTCGGGGCGCAGCCCCATCTCGTTCATCTGGTACACGATGCGGCGGTGCACGGGCTTGAGGCCGTCACGGGCGTCCGGCAGGGCTCGCGAATAGATGACCGAGTACGCGTATTCGAGGAAGGAGCCCTGCATCTCGTCCACGACGTCGATGTCGAGGATCTTCTCCTCGTACGAGTCGTCGGGCGGCGGGGTCTTCGTGCTGCGGCGGGCCATCGCTGCTGCGGCTCCTTCACAGTCTCTGCCGGGGCATGAACGGGTTCTGACGCGCACCATTGTGGACCGCCGCACTGACAACGCCGACCGCGACCCGTCCATAGAGGCTCCACCGGGCCCCGTTCCGCTCGCTCACGGCGAACGGAAGTCCGGCCTCCCACCTCAGGAATTCTCGCTCTCGGCGTACGAGGTGCGGGAACTTCGCCACCTGTCGGCGCGCTTGCATACAGTGGCAGGACCGGCAGGAATTCTGCAGTTTCCGCGATCGAAGGGACGTACATGCCCATGGGTCACACGGCCACAGCTGAGGCAGGCTCCGGCGGCCTGACAGCGACCGAGCACCGCCTGGCCAACGGCCTGCGCGTGGTGCTCTCCGAGGACCATCTGACCCCGGTCGCGGCGGTGTGCCTCTGGTACGACGTCGGCTCACGGCACGAGGTCAAGGGTCGTACCGGCCTTGCTCACCTTTTCGAGCACCTGATGTTCCAGGGCTCCGGCCAGGTGAAGGGCAACGGCCACTTCGAACTGGTGCAGGGCGCGGGCGGCTCCCTCAACGGAACGACCAGTTTCGAGCGCACAAACTACTTCGAGACGATGCCCACCCACCAGCTGGAGCTCGCCCTCTGGCTGGAGGCCGACCGCATGGGCTCGCTGCTCGCCGCGCTCGACGACGAGTCCATGGAGAACCAGCGGGACGTCGTCAAGAACGAGCGGCGGCAGCGCTACGACAACGTGCCCTACGGCACCGCTTTCGAGAAGCTGACCGGGCTCGCCTACCCCGAGGGCCACCCGTACCACCACACCCCGATCGGGTCGATGGCGGACCTGGACGCGGCGACCCTGGAGGACGCCCGCGCCTTCTTCCGCACCTACTACGCGCCGAACAACGCGGTGCTCTCCGTGGTCGGGGACATCGACCCGGAGCAGACGCTCGCCTGGATCGAGAAGTACTTCGGCTCCATCCCCGGGCACGACGGCAAGCCCGCCCCGCGCGATGGCTCGCTGCCCGCGGTCATCGGCGAGCAGCTGCGCGAGGTCGTCGAGGAGGAAGTCCCGGCGCGCGCCCTGATGGCCGCCTACCGGCTCCCGGAGGACGGCACGCGCGCGGCCGACGCGGCCGACGTGGCGCTCACCATCCTCGGCGGCGGCGAGTCGTCCCGGCTCTACAACCGGCTCGTACGCCGCGACCGCACCGCCGTCGCGGCCGGGTTCGGCCTGCTGCGGCTCGCCGGAGCGCCCTCCCTGGGCTGGCTGGACGTGAAGACGTCCGGTGACGTCGAGGTCCCGGTGATCGAGTCCGCCGTCGACGCGGAGCTCGCCCGGTTCGCCGAGGAGGGCCCCACGGACGAGGAGATGGAGCGCGCCCAGGCCCAGTTGGAGCGCGAGTGGCTGGACCGGCTGGGCACGGTCGCGGGCCGCGCCGACGAACTGTGCCGGTACGCCGTCCTGTTCGGCGACCCGCAGCTAGCCCTGACGGCCGTACAGCGCGTCCTGGACATCACGGCCGAGGAGGTCCAGGAGGTCGCAAAGGCCCGCCTGCGCCCCGACAACCGCGCGGTGCTCGTGTACGAGCCGGTCGCTGCCGACACCACCGAAGAGGACGAGGAGGCGGCGAAGTGACCGAGCTCGCCACCATGGACTTCCACCCGCAGCCCCAGGCGGGCCGGCCCAAGCCCTGGGCCTTCCCGGCGCCCGAGCGCGGCACGCTGGACAACGGCCTGACCGTGCTGCGCTGCCACCGCCCCGGCCAGCAGGTCGTCGCCGTCGAGGTGCTGCTCGCCGCGCCGCTGGAGGCCGAGCCCGCGGGCCTCGACGGCGTCGCCACGATCATGGCGCGCGCCTTCTCCGAGGGCACCGACAAGCTCTCCGCCGAGGAGTTCGCCGCCGAGCTGGAGCGCTGCGGCGCCACCCTCGACGCGCACGCCGACCACCCCGGCGTACGGCTGTCGCTCGAAGTGCCCGTCTCGCGCCTGCCCAAGGCGCTCGGGCTGCTCGCCGACGCCCTGAGGGCACCGGCGTTCGCGGACAGCGAGGTCGAGCGGCTGGTGCGCAACCGGCTCGACGAGATCCCGCACGAGACGGCCAACCCGGCCCGGCGTGCCGCCAAGGAGCTCTCCAAGGAGCTGTTCCCGGCGACCTCGCGCATGTCGCGCCCGCGCCAGGGCACCGAGGAGACCGTTCAGAAGATCGACTCGGCGGCCGTACGCGCCTTCTTCGACAAGCACGTACGTCCCGCCACGTCCGCCGCCGTGATCGTCGGCGACCTGACCGGCGTCGACCTCGACGCGCTGCTCGCCGAGACGCTCGGCGACTGGACCGGTTCGTCCGCCGAGCCGCGCCCCGTGCCGTCGGTGGCCGCCGACGACACCGGCCGCGTGATCATCGTGGACCGCCCCGGCGCGGTCCAGACGCAGCTGCTCATCGGCCGCGTCGGCGCCGACCGGCACGACCGTGTGTGGCCCGCCCAGGTGCTCGGCACGTACTGCCTCGGCGGCACCCTCACCTCGCGCCTGGACCGCGTCCTGCGCGAGGAAAAGGGCTACACCTACGGTGTGCGGGCATTCGGCCAGGTCCTGCGCGCCGCGCCGGACGGAACCGGTATCGCGATGCTCGCCATCAGCGGCTCCGTGGACACCCCGAACACCGGCCCGGCCCTCGACGACCTCTGGAAGGTGCTGCGCACCCTCGCCGCGGAGGGCCTGACGGACGCCGAGCGTGACATCGCCGTACAGAACCTGGTGGGGGTGGCGCCCCTCAAGTTCGAGACCGCGGCGGCCGTCGCGGGCACGCTCGCGGACCAGGTCGAGCAGTACCTGCCGGACGACTACCAGGCGACGCTGTACCAGCAGCTCGCCGCGACCGGCACCGTGGAGGCTACCGCGGCCGCCGTGAGCGCCTTCCCGGTGGACCGTCTGGTGACCGTCCTCGTCGGCGACGCCGCGCAGATCCAGGAGCCTGTCAAGGCCCTCGGAATCGGTGAAGTGACCGTCGTTCCGGCGGAGTAGAGGTTCAACGGAGCGTGACTCCGTGGGGCCCGGGTGACTGCAGAGTCGCCCGGGCCCCTTTTTGATCGGGTTTTCGCTCGGGTTCTCGCTCGGACTTCACCCCCAAGATGTCCGTATTGGTAGGGAGGTTGCCCGTCTGCCCTGTGGCATGCACTACAAAAGCCGTGATCCGTTTGTTGATTGAAAGACGCCCCGTCTAGCGTCGGTGCGGCTGTTCGTCAGGCAGTGCGCCGCGCCCGCGGCACCGGACAGTCATCGCCGAGTCCCCGTACGGCGCGAGCCAGGGGAGCCGGGGACCCACACGTAGTCCCTGGGGTGAATCGGACGCCCTCCCTGGAGGGAGTCCGTAGGAGACCTTCCTGCTCCGAACCCGTCAGCTAACCCGGTAGGCGAGAGGGAAGGAAAGGATCAGCCCCTACATGGCGTTCACCTGTGGCCCCGGGAAACACCGCCGTCCGAGCCGCGTGAAGCGCTCCACCACGAACGCCGTCGGCGTCGCCGCGCTCACCACCACCGGTGTCATCGGAACCCTGGCCGCCCCGGCACTCGCCGCGGACGCCTCCGTCGAGCAGACCGGGCTGACCCAGGCCGTCACCCTCGGCGACGACGTCGCCGCCCAGATCGACGCGCAGGCCGCCGCCCAGCAGCGCGCCGCCGACGAGGCCGCCGCGCGCAAGAAGGCCGAAGAAGCCGCACGCAAGAAGGCCGCCGAGGAGGCGAAGAAGGAGCGCGAGGCCAAGGAGCGTGCCGCCCGCGCCGCCGAGCGCAAGCGCCTCAACACCTTCGTCCTGCCGATCACCGGCTCGTACATCTCCACCGGCTACAAGACCGGCGGCAGCCTCTGGTCCTCCGGCAGTCACACGGGCGTCGACTTCCACGCTGCCTCCGGGACCTCGGTCCACGCGGTCGGCTCCGGCACGGTCGTCACGGCCGGCTGGGGTGGCGCGTACGGCAACCAGATCGTCCTGAAGATGCACGACGGCACCTACACGATGTACGGCCACCTGTCGTCCATCGGTGTCTCCGTGGGTCAGACGGTCACCCCGGGCCAGCAGATCGGCCTCTCCGGCTCCACCGGGAACACCACCGGGCCGCACCTCCACTTCGAGGCCCGTACGACGGCGGAGTACGGCTCCGACATGGACCCGGTCGCCTACCTCCACTCGCACGGCGTGAACGTCTGACGCTCGCACACCCCGAACGCCTGACGACCGGCGTCAACACTTCCGAAGCCCCGGCTCCCCCAGTCGGGGCTTCGTCGTTTCGAACGGCTGTCTGTCCAAAAAATATCCATGGATTCCGGCCCGCCATCGGAAATTCCGGTTCTCTGCAATAGAGTCGCTGAACAAGCGTCAATCGACCGCGTTTCGCGGGGATTAAGGCGGAGGTCCGGTCATGCGCATTCCCGCGCACTCGGTATGCACGGCGATCCGTGACGACATCGTCGCGGGTGTCTACGAGCGCGGCAGCCGGCTCACCGAGGAACTGCTCGCGCGACGCTACGGCGTCTCGCGGGTCCCCGTGCGCGAGGCCCTGCGCACGCTGGAGGCCGAGGGCTTCGTCGTCACCCGTCGGCACGCGGGCGCGTGCGTCGCGGAGCCCACCGAGCAGGAGGCCGCGGACCTGCTCGAGATGCGCATGCTCCTGGAGCCGCTGGGCGCCGCGAGGGCCGCGCAGCGGCGTACCGAGGCGCATCTCAAGGTGCTTCGAGGTCTGGTCAGACTGGGGCAGGAGCGGGCCAGGAGGGGGAACAGCGAGGATCTGCGCTCGCTCGGCGGCTGGTTCCACGAGACCCTCGCGCAGGCCTCCGGGAGCCCCGCGTTGACCTCCACGCTGGCCCAGTTGCGGCACAAGATCGCCTGGATGTACGCGGTCGAGGCGCCGGCCAATCCGGCGGAGTCCTGGGCGGAGCACGGCGGGATCGTGGACGCGGTGGCGCGCGGCGACAGCGAGCGGGCGCGGGCCGTAACGGCGCTGCACGCCGAGCGTGCGACGGTCGCGCACCGGCTGCGTTTTCCCGGCGGGGGAGATCGTCCGGAGCGTGTGAGGACTTCGCAACGTCCCGTAAACATGACGGGCGTGCGTCATTAACACCGGCACCGTATACAAAGAGGGGTAATTCGAGGGGGATTATTTCTGCTGCCCGCAATGGGGAAAAGCGAAGGGCCCGCCCGATGTTTTCGGGCGAGCCCTTCGAATGCGTGCGGGGCGGGGTCTCTTGGTGCGAAGACCACTCCCGCCATCAATTGAGGAACCCCGATCGAGGGCTCTTTCAGACGGTCTCGGGGAGCTCCTCGAGACCCTCCGCCACCAGCTTCGCCAGCCGGTCGAGCGCGGCGTCCGCGCCCTCGGCGTCGGAGGCGAGGACGATCTCCTCGCCGCCCTGGGCGCCCAGGCCGAGGACCGCCAGCATGGAGGCCGCGTTGACGGGGTTGCCCTCCGCCTTGGCGATCGTCACGGGGATACCGGAGGCCGTGGCCGCCCGGACGAAGATGGAGGCGGGACGGGCGTGGAGGCCCTCGGCCCAGCCGACGTTGACGCGGCGCTCAGCCATGTGATGCTGCCCTTCAGGTGTTCAGGGTTGTCTAGACCAGTGTTCCACAACGTGAAGCGAGTCCGGGCGGGGTGTTGTTCCCGTCCCGAACTCCGCGTCGGATCCCGGCCTGGATCCGACTTCGGTGCCCCCAGCCTGCCTCGCGCCGTTGTCGGACGCGAGCCGTACTCTGGGGCCCATGCAGACCTCGTCGGACCGGCACGAGTACCCCTCCCACTGGGAGGCCGACGTGGTGCTGCGCGACGGCGGCACCGCCCGCATCAGGCCCATCACCGTCGACGACGCCGAGCGGCTGGTGAGCTTCTACGAGCAGGTCTCGGACGAGTCGAAGTACTACCGCTTCTTCGCGCCCTACCCGCGCCTGTCCGCCAAGGATGTCCACCGCTTCACGCACCACGACTTTGTGGACAGGGTGGGACTCGCGGCCACGGTCGGCGGCGAGTTCATCGCCACCGTACGCTATGACCGTATTAATGCTGATGGTCGGCCCGCCTCGCTACCCGCGGACGAGGCCGAGGTCGCCTTCCTCGTGCAGGACGCCCACCAGGGGCGCGGCGTCGCCTCGGCCCTCCTGGAGCACATCGCGGCCGTCGCCAGAGAGCGCGACATCCGCCGTTTCGCCGCCGAGGTACTGCCCGCGAACACCAAGATGATCAAGGTGTTCACGGACGCCGGGTACCAGCAGAAGCGGCACTTCGAGGACGGCGTCGTACGCCTGGAGTTCGACCTCGAACCCACCGACCGCTCGCTCGCCGTGCAGCGTGCGCGGGAGCAGCGCGCCGAGGCGCGGTCCGTACAGCGACTGCTCGCGCCCGGCTCGGTCGCCGTCATCGGAGCGGGCCGCACCCCCGGCGGGGTGGGACGCAGCGTCCTCGACAACCTGCGCGAGGCCGGGTTCACCGGGCGGCTGTACGCCGTGAACAAGGCACTCCAGGAGAAGGAGCTCGGCGGCGTCCCGGCCCACCGCTCCGTCCGCGACATCGCCGAGCCCGTCGACCTCGCGGTCGTCGCCGTGCCCGCGCCGTACGTCCCCGAAGTCGTCGCGGAGTGCGGCGAGCACGGGGTGCAGGGCCTCGTGGTCGTCTCCGCCGGGTACGCCGAGAGCGGCCCCGCCGGACGCGAGCGCCAGCGCGCACTCGTCCGCCAGGCGCGCACGTACGGGATGCGCATCATCGGACCGAACGCCTTCGGGGTGATCAACACCTCACCCGAGGTGCGCCTCAACGCCTCGCTCGCGCCCGAGATGCCGCGCCCCGGGCGGATAGGTCTGTTCGCCCAGTCCGGCGCGATCGGGATCGCGCTGCTCTCCCGGCTGCACCGGCGCGGCGGCGGCGTCACCGGTGTGACCGGAGTGTCCACCTTCGTCTCCTCCGGGAACCGGGCGGACGTGTCCGGCAACGACGTACTCCAGTACTGGTACGACGACCCGGACACCGACGTAGCCCTGATGTACCTCGAATCCATCGGCAACCCGCGCAAGTTCACCCGGCTCGCCCGGCGGACGGCGGCCGCCAAGCCGCTGGTCGTGGTCCAGGGCGCGCGGCACGCCGCCGCTCCCCAGGGGCATGCCGTACGGGCCACCCGGCTGCCGCATGCCACCGTGTCCGCGCTGCTGCGGCAGGCCGGGGTGATCCGGGTCGACACGATCACCGAGCTGGTCGACGCCGGGCTTCTGCTGGCCCGCCAGCCGCTCCCGGCCGGCCCCCGGGTGGCGATCCTCGGCAACTCGGAGTCCCTGGGGCTGCTGACCTTCGACGCGTGCCTCGCCGAAGGACTGCGACCGCTTCCTCCGCTGGATCTGACCACGGCGGCCTCGGCGGAGGACTTTCACCGGGCGCTGACGAAAGCCCTCGCCGATGACAGGTGCGACGCCGTGGTGGTGACCGCCATTCCGGCGGTGGGGGAGACGTCGGCCCAGGACACGGCCCTGGCGGAGGCCCTGCGATCGGCCTCGGCCTCGGCCCCGGCGAAGCCGGTGCTCGTGGTGCACGTCGAGCTCGGCGGGCTCGCGGAGGCCCTGTCGGCGGCGGCCAGCACCGCACCACAGGCGGCGTCCACCGCACCCGGCGCGAGCCAGGCACCCCGTCCCGCCGAACGCCCGGCCACCACGGTCAGCGGCCCCTCGGAGGCGAGCCCCCGGCTCATCCCCGCCTACCCCGCCGCCGAGCGCGCCGTCCGCGCCCTCGGCGAGGCCGTGAAGTACGCCCAGTGGCGGCGCGAGGTGGCGGACCCCGGCAAGGTCCCCGAGTACGAGGACATCGACGAGAAGGGCGCCGCCGAGCAGATCGACGACCTGCTCTCCCGGGGCTCGGGCCTGACGCTCGCCCCCGAGGACGCCTGCGTGCTGCTCGGGCGGTACGGCATCGACGTACACCGGGCACTGCCCGCGCCGACACCCGACGAGGCCGCGGCGGCCGCGCGCACCCTCGGTTACCCCGTGGCCCTCAAGACCACCGCACCGCACCTGAGACACCGCGCCGACCTGGGCGGCGTACGCCTGGACCTGACGGACGAGACGCAACTGAGGAGGGCGTACACGGAGTTGACCGACCTCTTCGGAACGCCGGAAGTGCTGCGCCCGGTCGTGCAGGGCATGGCGCCGCGCGGGGTCGACACAGTCGTACGCGCCGTCATTGACCCGGCGGCCGGAGCGGTGCTCTCGTTCGGCCTGGCCGGAGCCGCGTCGGAGCTGCTCGGGGACACGGCACACCGGCTGGTACCGGTCACCGACCGGGACGCGAGCTCGCTGGTCCGGTCGATCCGGACGGCGCCGCTCCTGTTCGGCTGGCGTGGCTCGGCGCCGGTCGACACCTTGGCCCTCGAAGAGCTGATGCTGCGCGTCTCGCGGCTGGTCGACGACCACCCGGAGGTCGTCGCCGTCTCCCTGGAGCCGGTGGTGGTCGCCCCGCGCGGCCTGAGCGTGCTCGGCGCCACCGTGCGGCTGGCCCGCGCCCCCGCCCGCGACGACCTCGGCCCCCGCACGCTTCCCGTCGTCTGAGCCCCGCCGGTCCGGTGGCCCGTACCGTGCCGACCCGTCGTCCGAGCCGTACCGGCGCCCGCCGCCGTCGACGATTCGTTCTGATCCGTCCACGACAGACACCCGCGAGCGGTGCCTCGCAGTCAGTGGGCCACCGTAGGATGGACGTCATGGCCAAGACCAGTACGACGACCCAGGGGCTGCGAGCGGCGATCGAGCGCAGCGGCTACTACCCGGCCCTCGTGGCCGAGGCGGTGGAGGCCGCGATCGGCGGCGACACCATCCGGTCGTACCTGGTCCACCAGGAGACGACGTTCGACGCCAACGAGGTGCGCCGGCACGTGACCGTGCTCGTCCTCACCGGCAACCGCTTCATCGTGAGCCACACCGACGAGCAGAACGCGGACACGACCTCACCGACGCCGTACGCCACCACCTCGACCGAGTCCGTGAAGCTCGGCCGGATCTCGTCGGTCGTCGTCAGCCGGGTCGTCGCCAACCCCGAGTCGTACACGCCGGGCGCGCTGCCCCGCGAGGTCGTCCTGACCATCGGCTGGGGCGCGGTCTCCCGCATCGACCTGGAGCCCGCGGCCTGCGGCGACCCCAACTGCGAGGCGGACCACGGCTACACGGGCAACTCGACGGCGGACGACCTGAGCCTGCGCGTCAGCGAGGCCGGGGACGGCCCGGAGACGGTGCGCCAGGCCCTCGCCTTCGCGCAGTCCCTCTCCGAGGCGACCGCGGACATCACCCGCTGATGGCGCTGCCCACCTGGGACCACCCGGAACCGCTGGCCATCGATTCCGCGCCCGTCCCCGAGTACGGCGCGGGCTCGCTCGCCGATCTGCTGCCCACGCTCGCCGCCGGCATGGGCGTCCCTGGCATGACCACCGCCATACCGGAACTGACCGAGGCCGACCGGAACTGCGTCTTCCTGATCGACGGCCTCGGCTGGGAGCAACTGAAGGCGCACCCGGACGAGGCCCCCTTCATGAGCTCCCTCCTCGGCAGCTCGCGCGGCGGCACCGGCCGCCCGATCACCGCCGGCTACCCGGCGACCACCGCGAGTTCCCTGGCCTCCGTCGGCACGGGCCTGCCGCCCGGCGCGCACGGCCTGCCCGGCTACACCGTGCGCAACCCGAGGACCGGCGAGCTGATGAACCAGCTGCGCTGGAGTCCCTGGACGGAACCCCGCGCCTGGCAGCCGTACCCCACCGTCTTCCAGCTCGCGGACGCGGCGGGCGTGCACACGGCCCAGGTCTCGTCCCCGACCTTCCAGAACACCCCGCTCACGAAGATCGCCCTGAGCGGCGGAACGTTCCACGGGCGGCTGTCCGGCGAGGAGCGCATGGACCTCGCGGCCGAACAACTGGCTGCCGGTGACCGCTCGTTGGTGTACACCTACTACGCCGAGGTGGACGGCAAGGGCCACCGCTTCGGCGTCGACTCCGACCCCTGGCGCGGTCAGTTGATGTACGTCGACCGCCTGGTCCAGCGCCTCGCGGAGCAACTGCCCCCGCGCGCGGCGCTGTACATCACCGCCGACCACGGCATGATCGACATCCCCTTCGACGAGCAGCACCGCATCGACTTCGACGAGGACTGGGAGCTGCGCGCGGGAGTCGCCCTGCTGGGCGGCGAGGCCCGGGCCCGGCATGTGTACGCCGTCCCGGGGGCCGAGGCGGACGTCCTGACCTGCTGGCGCGAGGTCCTCGGCGAGCAGTTCTGGGTGGCTTCACGCGACGAGGCGATCGCGGCGGGCTGGTTCGGGCCGCAGGTCGACGAACGGGTGTACGCCCGGATCGGCGACGTCGTGGCGGCGGCCTGCGACGACGTCCTGATCGTCGCGACCGAGCGGGAGCCGAAGGAGTCGGCGATGGTCGGCAACCACGGTTCGATGGCACCGGTGGAGCAGCACGTTCCGCTCCTGGAAGTACGTACCTGACCCCTGCCCGCCCGTCTCTCCTCCGCCCGCCTCCCTTCTTGCCGAAAGGTGCTCAACTCCCCATGCCCGAGCTGGTGTTCTTCTCCGGAACGATGGACTGCGGGAAGTCGACGCTGGCTCTCCAGATCGAGCACAACCGCTCGGCCCGGGGCCTGCAGGGCATGATCTTCACGCGCGACGACCGCGCGGGGGAGGGCAAGCTCTCCTCGCGCCTCGGCCTGGTCACGGACGCCGTGGAGGTCGCGGACGACCAGGACCTCTACGCGTACCTCGTCGACCACCTCTCCCAGGGCGGCCGGGCGGACTACGTGATCGCGGACGAGGCGCAGTTCCTGGCCCCCGGCCAGATCGACCAACTGGCCCGGACGGTCGACGACCTGGGGATCGACGTCTTCGCGTTCGGCATCACCACCGACTTCCGCTCCAAGCTCTTCCCCGGCTCCCAGCGCCTCGTCGAACTCGCTGACCGGGTCGAGGTCCTCCAGGTCGAGGCCCTGTGCTGGTGCGGCGCCCGTGCCACCCACAACGCCCGCACGATAGGCGGCGAAATGGTCATCGAGGGCGCCCAGGTGGTCGTAGGCGACGTCAATCAGGCGGAGGACATCGGCTACGAGGTTCTGTGCCGTCGACACCACCGGCGCCGGATGACGGCGGCGACGGCCCGCGCGGGCGCCCTCTCGCCCGACGTACTGCCGATCGCCTCCGCCTGACTCTCAGCGCGCTGCGTGCGTCATCGCTCGGTGCGGATCACCGAGAACACCGCGCCCTCCGGGTCCGCCACCGTGGCCACCCGTCCGTAGGGCGAGTCGTGGGCCGCCTTGAGGAGGTGTCCGCCGAGGTCGGTGACCTGGGCGACGGCCTCGTCCACGTCCGCGACCTCGAAGTACGTCAGCCAGTGCGGGCCGCGGTCGCGGGGCAGGCCGTGGCCGACGCCGTGCATGCCTGCCACCGGGCGGCCGTCGATGTGCAGGGTCATGTAGTCGAAGTCGGCCGAGACGACCGGCTCCGGCTCGTGTCCGAAGACCCCCTGATAGAACTTGACGACGCTCTCGGTGTCGCGGGTCACCAACTCGATCCAGGCGGGGGTGCCGTGCACCCCGTGGAGCGCCGTTCCCAGATGCGCCGCCGCCTGCCAGACCCCGAAGACGGCGCCCGTGGGGTCCGAGGCGATCAGCAGCCGCCCGGCCTCTCCGGCGTCCAGGGGACCCACGCCCACGGTGCCGCCGCAGTGCCGTACCGACTCGGCGGTGTGGTTCACGTCCTCCGAGGCGAAGTACGGCGTCCAGGCGATCGGCAGATGCCGGTCGGGTGGCATCTGTCCGATTCCCGCCACCTCGTGGCCGTCGAGCAGGGCCCGCGCATACGGGCCGAGCTGCCGTGGGCCCGGCTGGAACTCCCAGCCGAACAGCTCTCCGTAGAACTCCTGGGTCGTGGCCAACCCGTGCACCATCAGGCTCACCCAGCAGGGCACGCCGGGCGCGTGTCGAGCGTTCGTGGTGCCGTTCGGGCCGGCCGGCTCCCGTGCCTCCGTCATCGTCACTCTCTTCTCGGCCCCTCGCGGTGGCCGTTCACCTTCCGCCTACCAACACGCGTACCGCAATCGCGCGCGTGTACGCCCCGTGCCGATGCTCGCACCACCCGTCACCCTGCGCGCCCCGGCGGCGTCATCGTGTAGTGGTCCACTGCCGGAGAATGCCCGATGAGCCGTTTCCCATCCGTTTCCGCGCGATTGCCGGGGAGTGTCCATCGGCTGTACAGCATGTGCCCGATCCAGTACGCCTGGTGATCGGACCTGTCCGGCCGAGCAGAGTAGCCGGACCTGGACGCCGGGGCCACCCCGTACGCAAGGATGGTGGCCATGAACGCCATCATCTCCGCATCCGAACTCGCGAGTGACCTGGTGGGACCGAACCCGCCGGTCGTGCTCGACATCCGCTGGCAGCTCTCCATGGCGACGGCCGCCGGGGCCGCCCCCTTCGACGGCCGGGCCGCCTACGCGGCAGGGCACATCCCCGGCGCGGTCTTCGTCGACCTGGATGCCGAACTGGCCGGGGAGCCGGGCGAGGGCGGCCGCCATCCGCTGCCCGACCTGGAGGCCTTCGGCGAGGCGATGCGGGCCGCCGGGGTGTCGGCGGACCGGGATGTCGTCGTGTACGACGGTGGCGTGGGGTGGGCCGCTGCGCGGGCCTGGTGGCTGCTGGGCTGGACGGGGCATCCGTCGGTGCGCGTGCTGGACGGCGGGCTGGCCGCCTGGAGCGGGCCGGTGTCTTCGGAGGTCCCCGAGCCCGCCCCCGGAACCTTCGAGCCGGTCGCGGGCGCTCGGCCGCTGCTGGACGCGGACGGGGCCGCCGCGCTCGCCCGTACGGGGCTGCTGCTCGACGCCCGGGCCGGGGAGCGCTATCGGGGCGAGGTCGAGCCGATCGACCCCGTGGGCGGGCACATCCCGGGCGCGGTCTCGGCGCCGACCACGGAGAACGTCACGGAAACCGGCGAGTTCCGGCCATCGGGCGAGCTCGCGGAGCGCTTCAAGTCCCTCGGCGTGACCGGCACTTCGGAGGTCGGCGTCTACTGCGGTTCGGGCGTGTCCGCCGCTCACGAGGTACTGGCACTCGCCGTCGCGGGCATCCCGGCCGCGCTGTACGTGGGTTCCTGGTCGGAGTGGTCGAGGGACCGCGGCCGTCCGGTCGCGGTGGGCCCCGACCCCCAGTAACGGCGAGTCGCGGTGGGCCCCGCCCCCGAGCAACGGCAAAGGGGCCCGCTCCAGCGTGGCGCGGGCCCCGATGTCGTACAACTGACTAGTCCTGCTTCTTTCGTCGCGTCCCGAAGACGATCTCGTCCCAGCTCGGGACCGCCGCTCTGCGGCCCGGGCGGACGCCGTCGGCCTCGGCCTGGCGGTCGGTCGCGCCGACGAGACGGTCGCGGTGGCTGCCGACCGAGCGGGGCATGAGCACGTCCGCGTAGGCGGATCCGGCGCCGGCCGAGGCCGCGGGGGCCGGGGGCTCCTCCGCCTCGGGCTCGGTGGGTGGCTCCTCCGTCGCCGGGAGCTCCGCGGCGGCGGGTCGCTCGGGCACCACCATGTCGCCCCGGAAGCTGGGCACCGCTTCCAGGAGGCTGGTGAGCGAGTCGCGGTCGCTCACGCTCTCCTCGATCGGCTCGGGGGAGGGCCCGGGCAGGCTCGGGCGCTCCATCTGCCGGTCCAGGGCACGGTCCAGCGGGCGGTCGCGCGGCAGCCGTGCGATGCGTGGGACGAACGGGAAGCTCGGTTCGGGCGCCGCGAGGTCGTCGGACTCGCCGATCAGCGAGCGCGCCTCGTCGTCGACGGCCTGGACGAGCCGCCGGGGCGGGTCGTACGTCCAACTCGCCGAGTGCGGCTCGCCCGCGACCCGGTAGACCAACAGCACTTCCCACGTGCCGTCGTCACGACGCCACGAGTCCCACTGGACGGTGTCCTTCTCGGCGCCCCGGATCAGCAGCCGTTCCTGGACGGCCTCACCGAGCTGGGGTCCGGCGTTCTCACCGGGGCGGCGGACAGGAGTCTTCCGGGCCCGCTCGGCCATGAAGGCACGCTCGGCGAGCACGGGGCCCTCGAAGCGACGCACCCGGTCGACGGGAATTCCCGCGAGCTGGGCGACTTCCTCCGCGGAGGCGCCGGCACGTATCCGCGCCTGGATGTCTCGGGGGCGGAGATGGCTCTCCACCTCGATCTCGATCTGGCCGAGGCGGGGACGGTCGCCGCGAACAGCGGCGCGCAGACGCTCGTCAATCGGAAGCGTGTACTCCGTGCTGTCCGCAGCCTTCAGCACCAGCCGTGTGCCGTCGTTAGAGACGGCCACGACACGCAGTTCGGGCATGGGGACCTCCCGGGTGGTGCCTGCCGACGTCACGTGCGTCGCTGCTTCCGCTAGTCGAGTGTGGCCTGCCCGGGTGCAGCCTGCCACAACCTTGCCGAGTTGCCCGGCGTGTCGGGCACGGGCCCGGGGTCGCCGTTATGGCACGGTTACCTATTCGCAACGCTAAGTGACGAACTCCATCACCCTGTGCAACGAGCCCCCTCCCGGCGGTCCTGTCAGGCCCCGGACACCCTGGCGGGAGTCCGGACCCAGGGCTCGCAACAGTACTCCATTCGGGCCATGTGCGTGGATCGGCACGCCGCCCAACTTCTAGTGAGGGGTGGTAGTTGGCCGTCCACTGTGCCGTATTCGTGACCTTGAAACGTGTTGTACTTCACGTAATCGCCAGAAACGGAACTAAACGTTTCGCCCGTCCGTCCCTTTCTCGTGCAAGCGGTAGAGAAGTACGGGAAAGGCAGGCAAGGTCCGGGGATGCGTGAGAAGTCGGATACGGGCGAGGAACCGGGAGCGAAGGAGGGGGCACCGAGGAGGAAGCGGGTTGACCTGAGTCTTCCGCAAGTGGCGGGCAGCGCCGTGGCCGCGGTGGTGGCGGCCAAACTCGCCTCCTACTTCGGGGTGTACGGGACGATCCTGGGCGCCGGAGTGGTCAGCGCGATCGCCACCTGTGGAGGCACCGTCTTCCAGCACTTCTTCAAGCGCACCGGCGAACAGCTCCGCGATGTCACGGTCCAGGCGAAGCCGAGGCCCGAGCAGGCTCCGGTACCAGGGGCGTTCACCGAAGGCACCGTCTATCGCGCCCGGGTCAGGAGCTGGAAGCGGCCGGTGGTCGCGGCGGCGCTCGTCTTCGGCGTCACGATGGCGGGGATCACGACGTACGAGCTGGTGTCGGGGCAGAGCTTCAGCGGCGACGGCACGAGCACCACCGTCGGTGACGCCCTCAAGGGCAGCGGCTCCGGCTCCAACCTGAGGCCCGGTACGACGCCTTCGAGCGGGTCCTCGTCGAGGGAGCCGTCGGCCACCGACAGCACTTCCGGCACCGAAGACGGCTCCGGCACCGGCGCCACTCGGGGTGACGGCCGTGCCACATCCCCTACGCCGACGCCGAGTTCCAGTGCCGCTTCGCAGGCGCCGGCCGACACCCCGGCGCCCACGGACGGTTCGCCTACGAGCCCAGCACCCGACGCAAGTAGTCGTTCCCAAAGCGGCGATCCGGGTCAAGACGGTCCCGCAGCGCCGTGAACTCGCCGAAGCGCGGATACACCTTCGAGAAGTACTCCGCGTCGCGGGTGTGCACCTTGCCCCAGTGCGGGCGGCCCTCGTGCGCCGTGAAGATCCGCTCGGCCGCGGTGAAGTACGCCTGATAGGGCGTACCCCTGAACATGTGGACGGCGATGTAGGCGCTCTCCTGCCCGGACGCCGTGGAGAGCGCGATGTCGTCCGCGGGGGCCGTGCGCACCTCGACGGGGAAGCTGACCCGCAGGGACGAGCGGTCGACCATCGTCTTCAGCTCGCGCAGCGTCTCGACGAGCGCCTCGCGCGGAACGGCGTACTCCATCTCCACGAAGCGCACCCGGCGCGGTGAAGTGAAGACCTTGTAGGGAATGTCGGTGTAGGTCCGCGCGGACAGCGCCCGGCTGGAGATCTTGGCGATCGTCGGGATGGTGACGGGCGCGGCGCGGCCGACCAGATTGGCCACCTGGAAGACCCCGTTGGAGAGGAACTCGTCCTCGATCCAGCCGCCGATCTGCCCGATCGGCTTCTCGGGGCCGGCGCTGCGGTTGTTGCGCTTGGTGTTGCAGTTGCCGGTGTGCGGGAACCAGTAGAACTCGAAGTGCTCGTTCTCGGTGAAGAGTTCGTCGAAGTCGGCGGTGACCTTGTCGAAGGTCATCGGCTCCTCGCGGGCCGTGAGCAGAAAAATGGGTTCTACGGAGAAGGTGATCGCGGTGACGATCCCCAAGGCGCCGATGCCCACCCGGGCCGCCGCGAAGACATCGGGATTCTCCTCCTCGGAGCAGGTGAGGACCGAACCGTCCGCGGTGACCAGCTCAAGTCCCTTGATCTGCGCGGCGATCGAGGCCGAGTCGCGGCCCGTGCCGTGCGTTCCGGTGCTGGTCGCGCCCGAGACCGTCTGCTCCATGATGTCGCCCATGTTCGTGAGCGACAGCCCCTCGCGCGCGAGAGCCACATTGAGACGCTTGAGCGGGGTGCCCGCCTCGACGGTGACGGTCCCGGCCTCGCGGTCGATCTTGCGGATGCCGGTCAACAGTTGAGGGCGGATCAACACGCCGTCGGTCGCGGCGGCGGCGGTGAAGGAGTGCCCGGTGCCGACGGCTTTGACCCTCAGACCATCGTCTGCCGCCTTGCGTACGGCCGCGGAGAGCTCCTCGACCGAAGCGGGGGCGACCTCCCGTACGGGACGGGCGGTGACGTTCCCCGCCCAGTTACGCCACGTGCCGCTCTTCCCGCTCACTGTGGTGCTCATGGGTCCCCTCCCGCTGCGGAACCGGCCTGCTCAGCCGGCGATACCCGAGGAATCCGACCGCGACCGCGACGGCTCCGGACACCGCCGGAACCCCGTACCCGGCCTTCGCACCGGCGGCGTCGATCACCCAGCCGGCCACGGAGGAGCCGAGCGCGACCCCGACCGCGAGTCCGGTGCTCACCCAGGTCATGCCCTCGGTCAGTTTCGCGCGTGGTACGTGCTGTTCGATGAGGGACATCGTCGTGATCATCGTGGGAGCGATGGACAGGCCCGCAACGAACAGCGCCACGGCCAGAAACGGCAAGTTTCCGACCAGTAGCAGGGGGATCATACTCACGGCCATGGCGCATATGCCCAGCAGCCACCGACGTTCGGGCGTCCCCTTGAAGTGCAGCAGTCCGAACACGGCTCCCGCCGTGCAGGAACCCGCCGCATAGAGGGCCAGAACCACGCTCGCGGCGCCCTTGTGACCCTGCTCCTCCGCGAAGGCCACGGTGACCACGTCCACGGCCCCGAAGATCGCTCCGGTCGCCACGAACGTGGCCACCAGGACCTGGAGTCCGGCCGCGCGCAGCGCCGAACCGCTGGTGTGGTGCTCACGCGGGTGTGGCACGGGCTCGGTCGCGCGCTGGGAGGTCAGCCAGAAGACGCCCACCGCCAGGAAGCAGGCGGCGAGCAGGGGCCCGGCTTCCGGGAACCACACCGTGGACAGGCCGATGGAGAAGATCGGCCCGAAGATGAAGCAGATCTCGTCCACCACGGACTCGAACGAGTACGCGGTGTGCAACTGCGGGGTGCCTCCGTAGAGGGCCGCCCAGCGGGCCCGGATCATCGCGCCGATGCTCGGGACACAGCCGATCCCGGCCGCGCAGACGAACAGCACCCAGTCCGGCCACTCGAAGCGCGCGGCCAGCAGCAGCCCGGCGGCCGCCGCGAGCGCGAACAGGGTGACGGGGCGCAGCACCCGCCGCTGGCCGTGCCGGTCCACCATCCGGGAGACCTGTGGGCCCATCGCCGCGGCCGCGAGCGCCATGGTCGCCGACAGCGCGCCCGCGAGCCCGTACCGCCCGGTGAGCTGGGAGATCATCGTCACCACGCCGATGCCCATCATCGACAGGGGCATCCGGCCGAGGAAACCCGCGGCGGAGAAGCCCTTGGAGCCGGGGGCGGCGAACAGGGCGCGGTACGGGCTGGGCACGAAGGGTCTCCGGTGGGCTCGGCCCGGCCGCACGGTCACCGCGTGCGGTCGGACTCCGGTAAGGCGTGTAGATGGCCGATACAGCTTACGGGTTAGGGGACCCTAATGCACTCCCTCGCATGCTCCCCGATTCCGCTTGTCATGTGTGTCATGTGGCTGTTGTCCGGCTGTCAGCGACGGATGGCAGGATCGGACACATGCCAGATGTGCTCGATGCGACCCCCTACGACGCCCTGCTCCTGCTCTCGTTCGGCGGCCCCGAAGGCCCGGACGACGTGGTTCCGTTCCTGGAGAACGTGACGCGGGGGAGAGGCATCCCCAAGGAACGGCTGAAGGAAGTGGGGCAGCACTACTTCCTGTTCGGCGGGGTCAGCCCGATCAACGAGCAGAACCGTGCCCTGCTCGACGCCCTCCGCAAGGACTTCGCGGACCACGGCCTGGACCTGCCCGTGTACTGGGGCAACCGCAACTGGGCGCCGTACCTCACCGACACCTTGCGCGAGATGGTCGCCGACGGTCGCCGCCGCGTCCTCGTCCTCGCCACCAGCGCGTACGCCTCGTACTCGGGCTGCCGGCAGTACCGCGAGGACCTCGCCGGCGCCCTGGCGGCCCTGGAGGCCGAGGGCCTGGAGCTGCCGAAGATCGACAAGCTGCGGCACTACTTCAACCACCCCGGCTTCGTCGAGCCCATGATCGAGGGCGTCCTGAAGTCCCTCGCCCAGCTCCCCGAGGACGTACGGGCGGGCGCGCACCTCGCCTTCACCACGCACTCCATCCCCACCGCCGCCGCCGACACCTCCGGTCCGGCCGAGGACCACGGCGACGGCGGCGCCTACGTCAAGCAGCACCTGGACGTGGCGAAGCTGATCGCCGACGCCGTGCGCGAGGAGACCGGGATCGAGCACCCCTGGCAGCTCGTGTACCAGTCGCGCTCCGGCGCCCCGAGCATCCCGTGGCTCGAGCCCGACATCTGCGACCACCTGGAGGAGCTGCACGGGGCCGGGGTCCCGGCCGTCGTGATGGCCCCCATCGGGTTCGTCTCGGACCATATGGAGGTGCTGTACGACCTCGACACGGAGGCGACCGCCAAGGCGGAGGAGCTGGGGCTGCCCGTGCGCCGCTCGGCCACCGTGGGCGCCGACCCCCGCTTCGCCGCGGCGATCCGCGACCTCGTCCTGGAGCGCGCCGCGACAGAGAACGGGCTGCAGGTGACACCCTGCGCCCTGGGCGCGCTCGGCGCGAGCCACGGCCTGTGCCCTGTGGGCTGCTGCCCGGCCCGCGCCCCCAAGCCCGCCGCCGCGGGCGCCGACAGCCCGTACGCCTGAGGAGCCCCTTGATCGAGCCCCTGCACACCGAACTGCTCCAGCTCGCCCACGACGCCGCCCGCCGCGCGGGCGAGCTGCTGCGGGACGGACGCCCGGCGGACCTCAGGGTCGCCGCCACCAAGTCCAGCCCGATCGACGTCGTCACCGAGATGGACATCGCCGCCGAGAAGCTGATCACCGACCTGATCTCCCAGCACCGCCCCCACGACGGCTTCCTCGGCGAGGAGGGCGCCTCCAGCGAAGGCACCAGCGGTATCCGCTGGGTCGTCGACCCGCTCGACGGCACGGTGAACTACCTCTACGGGCTGCCGACCTGGGCGGTGTCCATCGCGGCCGAACAGAACGGCGAGACCGTCGTCGGAGTCGTCGCGGCACCGATGCGCGGCGAGACCTACAGCGCCGTGCGCGGCAGGGGTGCCCGGGCCACCGGGGCCTGGGTCGGCGAGCGCCGGCTGGCCTGCCGCCCGTCGCCGCCCCTGGATCAGGCCCTGGTCTCGACCGGCTTCAACTACGTGACCGAGGTCAAGGTCCACCAGGCCGAGGTCGCCCACCGGCTGATCCCCCTGCTGCGCGACATCCGGCGCAGCGGTTCGGCGGCCGTCGACCTGTGCGACGTCGCCGCGGGCCGCCTCGACGGCTACTACGAGCGCGGCCTGCATCCCTGGGACCTCGCGGCGGGTGACCTGATCGCCCGTGAGGCGGGTGCCCTGACCGGTGGACGCCCCGGAGAGCGCCCCGGGGGCGATCTGGCGGTCGCGGCATCCCCGGGCGTCTTCGAGCCTCTCCAGCGGCTTCTGGAGGAGTTCGGCGCCTGGCACGACTGAGGACACCCACCGTTCCCGGTACGTACGGCACCACCCGCTGTTCCCGGTGCGTACAGCGGCTACGGAATTCGGTACGCACAACAACGGAGCGGGGCCCCGGCACTGGATCGATGCCGGGGCCCCGCTCTCGTACGAACTGCTCAGACGCGCGACGCGCCGACCTCCACACCGTGCTCGGCGGCAAGGCGGCGCAGGTCCTCGAGCTCGGCCTGCTCGACCTCCGCGAGGAAGTCGTCGCCTGTTTCGCGAGCCCGCGTCAGGTCGGACTCGGTCGCCCTTATGCGCTGCAGAAGTCCTGCGGTGAATGCGTCCATGCTGCGCCCCCTCGTCCTGGGTCGTGGGTCGGTGGCACGGGGGTGTGCCGTTGGGAAGGGGCGATCACGTCTCCAGAGGGTGCCCAGCGCTGCCCGGGCTGGGCGGCGACGGTGCCGGACACCCACGCCCGCTCTGCGGAAGCGGTTGGACGTACCACAAGGTGGCTTGCCACATGCAGAGCGTGATCGCGGGGTGTAAAGCCGTCCTCCCCCCGCTCCCTTCCGTGGAAACCTCAACCCGACGAGAAAATCTCGTATTCCCGGGCCCCGAGACCGTCGTACCGGTCGCCTCTCACCCGTCTTACAGCCGGTTTATGGCCGAAAAGGGCAGGATGGAGGCCATACCCATGACAGACCCCCCTGCCCACGTGTGCCGAAGAGGCGCTACGCGGGTGGACAGAGGAAGGACAAGCGACGTGCGCGTACTCGTCGTCGAGGACGAGCAGCTGCTCGCCGATGCGGTGGCCACCGGACTGCGCCGGGAGGCCATGGCCGTCGACGTCGTGTACGACGGTGCGGCCGCCCTGGAGCGCATCGGCGTCAACGACTACGACGTGGTCGTCCTCGACCGCGACCTCCCGCTCGTGCACGGCGACGACGTCTGCCGCAAGATCGTCGAGCTCGGCATGCCCACGCGCGTGCTGATGCTCACCGCCTCCGGCGACGTCAGCGACCGTGTCGAGGGCCTGGAGATCGGCGCCGACGACTACCTCCCCAAGCCGTTCGCGTTCAGCGAGCTGACGGCACGCGTGCGTGCTCTCGGGCGTCGTACGAGCGTGCCGCTGCCGCCCGTCCTGGAGCGCGCCGGGATCAAGCTCGACCCCAACCGGCGCGAGGTCTTCCGCGACGGCAAGGAGGTCCAGCTCGCGCCCAAGGAGTTCGCCGTCCTGGAGGTGCTGTTGCGCAGTGAGGGCGCCGTCGTCTCCGCCGAGCAGCTCCTGGAGAAGGCCTGGGACGAGAACACGGACCCCTTCACCAATGTCGTCCGCGTCACCGTCATGACCCTGCGCCGCAAGCTCGGGGAGCCCCCGGTCATCGTCACCGTGCCCGGCTCCGGCTACCGGATCTGACCGGCGGTGGCCACGACTCCCGCGCCCCCCACGGCGCCTCCGAAGCCGACCTGGGACCCCAGAAGGGCGGAGCCTCCGTTCCCCTGGCTGCGCCCGACCATCCGCATACGGCTCACGCTGCTGTACGGCGGCATGTTCCTGATCGCCGGCATCATGCTGCTGTCGATCATCTATCTGCTCGCGGCGCAGGCCCTGAACACGGGCGCGGAGCCGCTCTTCAGGATCGCCGGCGGCACCGACATCAAGGTCACCAGCGACAACTGCCCCGCGGTCAACTCGGGCCTGTCGCTGGACGCCTTCAATGCCGCGATCAGCCACTGCATCGACGTCCAGCGCCAGTCCGCCCTGGACAACCTGCTCAGCCGCTCCCTGCTCGCCCTGCTCGGCCTCGCGATCATCGCCTTCGCCTTCGGCTACGCGATGGCGGGCCGCGTCCTGTCGCCGCTCGGCCGGATCACCCGCACCGCGCGCGCGGTGGCGGGCTCGGACCTGTCCCGGCGGATCGAGCTGGACGGCCCCGACGACGAGCTGAAGGAGCTGGCGGACACCTTCGACGACATGCTGGAGCGGCTGCAGCGGGCCTTCACCGCCCAGCAGCGGTTCGTCGGCAACGCCTCGCACGAACTGCGCACCCCGCTCGCGATCAACCGCACGCTCCTCGAAGTGCACCTGTCCGACCCCGGAGCCCCGGTGGAGCTCCAGCAGCTCGGCAAGACGCTGCTCGCCACCAACGAGCGCAGCGAGCAGCTCGTCGAGGGCCTGCTGCTGCTCGCGCGCAGCGACAACCAGATCGTCGAGCGCAAGCCCGTGGACCTCGCCGAGGTCGCCACACAGGCCGTCGACCAGGTGCACGCCGAGGCCGCGGCCAAGGGCGTGGCGATCCGCGGGGAGCGCGCCGCGGCGGTCGTCCAGGGCAACGGCGTCCTGCTGGAGCGGATCGCCCTGAACCTCGTCCAGAACGCGGTGCGGTACAACGTGCCGGAGGACGGCTGGGTCGAGGTCACGACGCAGGTTCAGCACGGCCAGGCGGTACTGGTGGTCACGAACACGGGTCCGGTGGTTCCCGCGTACGAGATCGACAATCTTTTTGAGCCTTTTAGGCGGCTGCGCACGGAGCGCACGGGCAGCGACAAGGGCGTGGGCCTCGGCCTTTCCATCGCCCGGTCGGTGGCCCGCGCACACGGGGGCCATATCGCGGCAGAGCCGCGCGAGGGGGGTGGGCTCGTGATGCGCGTCACCCTGCCGATCTGAGAACATGTCGCGGACACGCGGCGATGTTCGCTTTGCGCGGAATTTTCTGGTCGCCCATCCGGGAGACTCGTGTGTGATCGATCACAAGGGCGAATTTCCGGCCATCTACTCTCCGTGGTCACGCAGGCTGTCGTAAAGCCGGGAAAATCCGGGTTTTCGGGGGTCTAGATCACGGGAAGTACACGGTGGGACGCCTTTGAAGTGGGCCCTTCGGACCGTGTACGGTCCGCATCGCCATCCAAGCCGATCACTCATGAGGAGTCCGGTTGGGTGTCGATTGAGTAACAGACCTTGATGTGAGGCAAAATCTCCGCCTCAGGTCGGGCACAAGTCCGGCCTCTCACGCGTTACGTGCGCTGAGACACCGCAGACACCCAGAGGGGGAGAGCGACATGGCAACGGATTACGACACCCCACGCAAGACCGACGACGACGTCGACTCGGACAGCCTTGAAGAACTGAAGGCTCGCCGGAACGACAAGTCGACGTCGTCGGTCGACGTAGATGAGTTCGAGGCCGCAGAAGGCCTGGAGCTGCCCGGAGCCGACCTCTCGAACGAGGAGCTGGCCGTCCGGGTGCTGCCCAAGCAGCAGGACGAGTTCACTTGCATGAGCTGCTTCCTGGTGCACCACCGCAGCCAGCTGGCCCGCGAGAAGAACGGTCAGCCGATCTGCCGCGACTGCGACTGAGGCAGGGTCGGCCGTGACTGGCTCGACCCCACCTTGGAAGCGCCGCTTCCCTTCACGGGCAGCGGACGAAGGGCCCTCAGACGGCCCTGAAGGCGTGCGTGACGACGAGCGGGGCTCTTCCCGACCAGGATCAGCCTCGCTCGAGCGGGCGCCCGCCACAGCGCCGACAGGCGCCTTCGAGCGGGCCGGCGAGGTGAAGCCGGCCGACGATCCGGAACCGTCCGACGGTTCGGTTCCGGCGGACGTCGCCGTTCCCGCCACCGGCCGCCGTGCGGCCGGCCTTCGGGACGGGGTCAGAAAGGGCGTCCAGAAGGGCGGCAACAGGGCCAAGGCGGGCCTGGCCCACCTCGCCGACCGGATCATCGACATCGCGCCGCGCGTCCCCGTGCGGGACCTCGCGACCCTCCGCAGGCAGTTCCCGGGACTCACCCCCGAACAGCTCGCGGACAAGCTCGTCGCGGGTGCGGCCAACGCGACGTCCACGGTGGGCGCCGGGATCGGTGCCGCCGCGATGCTGCCGGTGCCGCCCGCGATGCCGACCGAGCTGGCCGCGGAGATCACCGGCGTCGCCGCGATCGAGCTGAAGCTGATCGCCGAGCTCCACGAGGTCTACGGCCTGCGGCCGCCGGGCAACCTCAAACAGCGCAGTACCGGGTATCTGAACTCCTGGTCCTCCGAGCGCGGGATCGACGTGACCAAACCGTCGACGATCAACGCCGCGTTGGGCGGCCAGATGAAGCGTGAGCTGCGCCAGCAGATCATGAAACGCATGGTCCGGGATCTGCCGAACCTGATGCCGTTCATGGTGGGCGCGGCGGTGGGGGCGGTCATGAACCGCCGGGACACCAAACGCCTGGCGGCGCGTATCCGCAAGGACCTGCGCAAGTCCCAGGTGCCGTGGGACGCGCTTGCGGAGCTGCCGCCCCTGGAGAAGCCGGCGGATCCCCTGCGGATCGGGGAGATCCCCAAGGAACTGGGGCACTGAGCCCCGCCCGGCACCGGCCGCCCGCCGAGTCGAGACGAGCGGCGGGGCAGGGGTTCACCGGTTCGTGGGAGTCACCGGCTCGTGGTGGGCCGGGAGCACCGGATGCGGAGGCGCACTGCCCGTGGAGCGGTGTGCGCCGGTGCGTAACCGCTACGCGAAGGCGCACCGGCGCGCGCCGTGGTGGTGCGGGGCGCGACTCCTTCTTCGCAGCGGGCTACGCCGTGGCCCGAGCCGCATCGAGCGCCGCGATCAGGCGCTCCGGCTCCCTCGTCGACAGGTACAGGTACGGCGTGGGGTCGGCCGGGTCGGTGACCTGGACGCGGAGGGCCGTGGGGATGTACGCGCGCAGGAGCATGAAGGCGCGCGGATCCGCCTTGTACGTGCGCCAGGCGCGCGCCTCCTCCTGGTCCATGATCTCCGCGTCGCCCAGGGCCGCGACCGGGATCTTTGCCTCGCCCGCGATCAGGGAGTCACCGACGACCCGGATGCGGATCGACCCGTACGCGCTCGCCACGACCGCCGAGACCGCGGTGCCGCCGACCAGCGCGCCCAGCAGCGGAAGCGTGCCGAAGGGGAGGAAGACCAGGGCCATCGCTATCCCGATCAGGAAGCAGATCGCCCACCAGCTGCGGGGGGCGGTGAGGCGTTCTTCGTACGGGGAGGCGGAGAGCTGCATGAAGCCAAGCTTGGCACGGTGCGAAGACTTGGTGGACGCGCGGGTAAGGTCTGCGGCTGTGAGTCGTACTTCCGCAGCTCTGAAGCCTCCCGCCGACGCCGTCGCGCCGGTGCGGCACCCCGACGCGCCCGCCCCCGGTGAGCTCCTCGGCGCCCACTACGAACAGTGTTTCGGGTGTGGTGGGGAGCAGTCGCACGGACTGCACCTGGAGGCCCGCGCGGGGGAGGGCGTCACCGTCACGGCGGAGTTCACGGTACGGCCCGCCCATCAGGGCGCCCCGGGCCTCGCCCACGGCGGAGTGCTCGCGACCGCCCTCGATGAGACGCTCGGCTCGCTGAACTGGCTGCTGCGCACCATCGCGGTCACCGGCCGCCTGGAGACCGACTTCGTCCTGCCCGTCCCCGTGGACACGGTGCTGTACCTGGAGGCCGAGGTCACGGCGGTGGCCGGCCGCAAGATCTACTCGACCGCCACCGGGCGGATCGGTGGCCCCGACGGGCCCGTCGCCGTTCGCGCGGACGCCCTCTTCGTCGAGGTCAAGGTCGACCACTTCATCGACAACGGCCGCCCGGAGGAGATCCGGGCCGCCATGAACGAACCGGACCAGATCCGCCGTGTCCGTGCCTTCGAGGTGAACCCGTGACCCGCGAGCCCCGTCAAGAACTCGCCGTGCTGATCCGCCGCGTCGACCCGGACGTACCGCTTCCCGAGTACGCGCAGCCCGGTGACGCGGGAGCCGATCTGCGTACCACCGAGAGCCGTGAACTGAAGCCGGGCGAGCGCGCCGTACTGCCCACGGGTGTGTCCATCGCGCTGCCCGAGGGGTACGCGGCCTTCGTGCACCCGCGTTCCGGGCTTGCCGCCCGCTGCGGTGTCGCCCTCGTGAATGCCCCGGGGACGGTTGATGCCGGGTACCGTGGGGAGATCAAGGTGATCGTGGTGAATCTCGACCCGCACGAGTCGGTGCGGTTCGAGCGCTTCGACCGGATTGCTCAACTGGTCGTCCAGCAGGTCGAGAAGGTCCGCTTCCAGGAGGTCGCGGAACTTCCCGACTCGGCGCGGGCCGCAGGGGGCTTCGGGTCCACTGGCGGTCATGCCGCCGTGGGCGGCACAACGGGTGGGAATCGATACGCTTCGGTCGTATCCGACCGGGAAGGACAGTGACGTGTTCGGACGTCGCAAGAAGGGCAGTGCCGCCGAGGACGCGGCGGGCGAGGCCGAGCAGGTCGTCGACAGTGTCGACACTGAGGCGGACGAGGCGGAGCGGGAGCGCGTGAGGCTCGAGCCGGAGCCGCGGCCCGACGGACCCTGGGACGACTCGGAGGTGCGGGACCCCGCCGAGGGCCGCGTGGACCTGGGTGGTCTCTTCGTGCCCGGAGTCGACGGCATGGAGCTGCGGGTCGAGGTCGCGGGGGACGCGATCGTCGCGGCCACCGTCGTCCTCAAGGACAGCGCCATCCAGCTGCAGGCCTTCGCCGCCCCCAAGCGTGAGGGCATCTGGGGCGAGGTGCGCGAGGAGATCGCCACCGGCATCACCCAGCAGGGCGGTGTCATCGACGAGGTCGAGGGCCCGCTGGGCTGGGAGCTGCGGGCGCAGGTGCCGGTGCAGCTGCCGGACGGCACGGGTGGTTTCCAGGTCGTGCGGTTCGTCGGCGTGGACGGGCCCCGCTGGTTCCTGCGTGGAGTGATCTCCGGGCAGGGCGCCGTGCAGCCGCAGGCCGCGGGCCTGCTGGAGCAGATCTTCCGGGACACGGTCGTCGTACGTGGCGAGGGTCCGATGGCCCCGCGCGACCCGATCGTCCTGAAGCTGCCGAACGACGCGCAGATGGTGCCCGAGGGTGTCCAGCAGGAGGAGCAGAGCGGTTCCCGCTTCTCCGGAGGCATGGGACAACTGCAGCGCGGACCGGAGATCACCGAGGTCCGTTAGCCGCCGCTCGCGGAACGCTCCGCGGGCAGAACAACCGTACGGATTCAAAGGGCCGCACCCCTCGACGGGGTGCGGCCCTTCCTCGTGCGCGATCCCTTGACGGGCAGTTGGTCTGTACCTATGGTCTCGGCCCAGCGCCTATGTTCATGCAGGCGCTCATCGTTCACATACGAGAACGGATGGCCCCCCACCATGCGCCGTACCGCACTCCTCGCCACCGTCACCGCCCTCGTCGCGGGCGCCCTCGTCTGGCCCGCAGCCCGACAGGCCGACGCCGCCCCCGTCACCTTCGCGCACCCCGGAGTCACGGTTTCCAAGAGCCAGCTGGACTTCGCCCGCACCAAGGTCAACGCCGGGGCCCAGCCCTGGAAGGCCGCGTACGACCAGATGATGGCGAGCAAGTACGCCGACCTGAACCGCGTCCCGAAGCCCCGCGCGACCGTGGAGTGCGGCTCCTACTCCAACCCCAACTACGGCTGCACGGACGAGCGCGAGGACGCGATAGCCGCGTACACCGACGCCCTCGCCTGGTACATCACCCGCGACGACCGGTACGCGAAGAAGTCGATCGCCCTGATGGACGCCTGGTCGGCCGTGATCAAGGAGCACACCAACAGCAACGCGCCCCTGCAGACCGGCTGGGCCGGCTCCTCCTGGCCGAAGGCCGCCGAGCTCATCAAGTACACCTACACCGGCACCTGGGCCAACTCCGGCCGCTTCGCGACCATGCTGCGCACCGTCTACCTCCCCGAGGTCATCAACGGCTCCAACTCCAACGGGAACTGGGAACTGTCGATGATGGAGGCCGCCGTCGGCGTCTCCGTCTTCCTCGAGGACCGGACGTCGTACGACAAGGCCATCGCGAAGTTCCGGACCCGTACGGCCGCGTACATCTACCTCTCCTCCGACGGCGCCCTGCCCAAGACCGTGCCGAGCCAGAACCTCGACACCACCGCGAAGATCGTCAACTACTGGCAGGGGCAGTCCACCTTCGTCACCGGGCTCACTCAGGAGACCTGCCGCGACTTCACGCACACCGGCTACGGCATCTCGGCCATCTCGCACATCGCCGAGACCAGCCGGATCCAGGGCGAGGACCTGTACGGCACCGACGTCGGCGAGCGGCTGCGGCAGGCGCTCGGATTCCAGTCGAAGTACCAGCTGGGCGAAGCGGTGCCGAGCTGGCTGTGCGGTGGTTCCCTCACCCTCGGGCTGGGTCCGGTGACCGAGACCGGCTACAACGCCCTGCACAACCGCCTGGGCATCGCCATGACCAACACCCAGAAGCTGACCGAGCAGAACCGGCCGTCCGGCAGCAACAACCTCTTCGTCGCCTGGGAGACTCTCACCGACGGGGACAACCCCAACTGACGCCCTCTCCGGCCGGGCGCCCCGGTGCCGTCACCGGGCCGCCCGAACGGCGGGGGAGACAATCGCCCGGCGGACCGGGGAGGGACATGAGCCAGGTCGAGGTCGCCACGAAGACCATGGTGCGCGTCGAGAACGTGCATCGCTGGTACGGCGGTGGAGCCGCCGTCGTACCAGTGCTGCGCGGAGTCTCCTTCGACGTGCCACGCGGCGAACTCGTCGCCCTCACCGGCAGCCCCGGGTCCGGCAGGACCACACTCCTCAACCTGGTCGGCGGGCTCGACGAACCGGACGCGGGGCGGATCACCGTCGACGGGCTCGCACTGGAGGGGCTCGGCGAGGACGGCCTGCTGGAGCTGCGCCGGGACCGGATCGGCTTCGTCTTCCAGCCCCTCGAACTCATCCCGCTGCTCACGGTCGCCGAGAACGTCGGTGTGCCGCTGCGGCTGCGCGGGGTCGCGGAGCACGCGCGCGAGGAGCGGATCGCGCGGCTGCTCTCCCTCGTCGGGCTCACCGACCACGCGGCGCGCCGACCCGGGGAGCTCACGGGCGGGCAGCAACAGCGCGTGGCGATCGCGCGCGCCCTCGCGGGCGACCCCGTGCTCCTCGTCGCCGACGAGTTCGCGGCGGGACTCGACGCGGGGACCGGCCGTGCCCTGATGGAGCTGCTGCACACGCTCGTCCGCAGCGAACAGGTGACGGCCCTGGTCGCCCCCTCCAGGGCGATCCCGCTCGACCCGGCCGATCGGGTCCTGGAGCTGTGCGAGGGAGGGATCGTCGAGCACTGAGCCGTGTGTCGGGCCGAGCAGGGCCCGGACCAGCACATCAGGGTCGTGCCGACCAGCGCATCCGGGTTGTGTCAACTGATGCATCAGGGTTGCGTCAAAGACGGCCGTCGACCGACTTCCCGCCCCATTTGTCGAGATTGTTGGCCGTAAGGTCGACGCTGCGTATACAGCGGTGACAGGAAGACAATGGGGCCATGGGACGCGGCAAGCTTCGGATCTACCTCGGTGCGGCACCGGGCGTCGGCAAGACGTACGCGATGCTCTCCGAGGCGCACCGCCGGGTGGAGCGTGGCACCGACTGCGTCGTCGCCTTCGTGGAGCACCACAACCGGCCGCGCACCGAGGTGATGCTGCACGGCCTGGAGCAGATTCCGCGCAAGCAGCTCGACTACCGCGGCTCCGTCTTCACCGAGATGGACGTGGACGCCGTACTGCTGCGCGCCCCGGCCGTCGCCCTGGTGGACGAACTCGCGCACACCAATGTCCCCGGCTCCCGCAACGCCAAGCGCTGGCAGGACGTCGAGGAGCTCCTCGCCGCCGGGATCGACGTCGTCTCGACCGTCAACATCCAGCACCTGGAGTCACTGGGCGACGTCGTCGAGTCCATCACGGGCGTACGGCAGCGCGAGACCGTCCCGGACGAGGTCGTACGGCGGGCGGACCAGATCGAGCTGGTCGACATGTCGCCGCAGGCGCTGCGTCGCCGTATGGCGCACGGCAACATCTACAAGTCCGACAAGGTCGACGCGGCCCTGTCCAACTACTTCCGCCCCGGCAATCTGACCGCGCTGCGCGAGCTCGCCCTGCTGTGGGTGGCCGACCGGGTCGACGAGTACCTGACCGAGTACCGCAGCGAGCACCGGGTCTCGAAGATCTGGGGTTCGCGGGAGCGGATCGTGGTGGGGCTGACCGGCGGTCCGGAGGGACGCACACTGATCCGCCGGGCCGCCCGGCTCGCGGAGAAGGGCGCGGGCGGCGAGGTCATGGCCGTCTACATAGCCCGCAGTGACGGCCTGACCTCCGCCTCGCCCAAGGAACTGGCGGTCCAGCGCACGCTGGTGGAGGACCTGGGCGGCACCTTCCACCACGTCATCGGGGAAGACATACCGGTCGCGCTGCTCGACTTCGCGCGCGGGGTGAACGCCACCCAGATCGTGCTCGGCTCCTCGCGCCGCAAGACCTGGCAGTACGTCTTCGGGCCCGGCGTCGGCGCCACCGTCGCCCGGGAGTCGGGCCCCGACCTCGACGTCCACATCGTCACCCACGGCGAGGTCGCCAAGGGGCGCGGACTGCCGGTCGCCCGGGGCGCGCGGCTCGGCCGGTCCCGGATCATCTGGGGCTGGCTGGTCGGAGTCGGCGGCCCGGTGGTGCTGGCCGTCCTGCTGAACACCGTCGACCTCGGCCTCGCCAACGACATGCTGCTGTTCCTGACCGTGACGGTCGCGGCGGCGCTGCTCGGCGGGCTCTTGCCGGCCCTCGCCTCGGCGGCCTTCGGCTCGCTGCTGCTGAACTACTACTACACGCCGCCGCTGCACCGGCTGACGATCGCCGACCCGAAGAACATCGTCGCCATCGCGATCTTCGTCGGGGTCGCCGTCTCCGTGGCCTCCGTCGTGGACCTCGCCGCCCGGCGTACGCACCAGGCGGCCCGGCTGCGCGCCGAGTCGGAGATCCTCTCCTTCCTCGCGGGCAGCGTGCTGCGCGGCGAGACCAGCCTGGAGGCCCTGCTGGAACGGGTCCGGGAGACCTTCGGCATGGAGTCGGTCGCCCTGCTGGAGCGGGCCGGTGACGTCGACCCGTGGACGTGCGCGGGCAGCGTGGGCCCCCAGTCGCCGAAGCGGCCCGAGGACGCGGACGTGGACATGCCGGTCGGCGACCACATGGCGCTCGCGCTCTCCGGACGCGTCCTGCCCGCCTCCGACCGCCGGGTGCTCGCCGCCTTCGCCGCCCAGGCCGCGGTCGTCCTGGACCGCCAGCGCCTCCAGCACGAGGCCGACCAGGCCAAGGAGCTGGCCGAGGGCAACCGCATCCGCACCGCGCTGCTGGCCGCCGTGAGCCACGACCTGCGGACCCCGCTGGCCGCGATCAAGGCCGCCGTGTCCTCGCTGCGCTCCGACGACGTGGCCTGGTCGGAAGAGGACCAGGCGGAACTCCTGGAGGCGATCGAGGAGGGCGCCGACCGGCTCGACCACCTCGTGGGAAACCTGCTCGACATGTCCCGCCTGCAGACCGGCACGGTCACCCCGCTGATCCGCGAGATCGACCTCGACGAGGTGGTCCCGATGGCACTGGGCGGCGTACCCGAGGGCAGTGCCGAGCTGGACATCCCCGAGACGCTGCCCATGGTCGCCGTCGACCCCGGTCTGCTGGAGCGCGCGGTCGCCAACCTCGTCGAGAACGCCGTCAAGTACAGCCCCACCGACGAACCGGTCCTGGTGTCCGCGAGCGCCATGGCGAACCGGGTGGAGGTACGGGTGGTGGACCGCGGCCCCGGAGTCCCCGACGAGGCCAAGGACCGCATATTCGCGCCCTTCCAGCGCTACGGCGACGCTCCCCGCGGCGCGGGCGTCGGCCTCGGCCTCGCGGTCGCCCGCGGCTTCGCCGAGGCGATGGGCGGCACACTGAACGCCGAGGACACGCCTGGCGGCGGACTCACCATGGTGCTCACGGTGCGGGCGGTGGACAGGCTGCCCGACCTGGCCACAGCAACAGCAGAAAGGCAGGCTTCATGACCAGGGTGCTCGTGGTCGACGACGAGCCGCAGATTGTACGTGCCCTCGTGATCAACCTGAAGGCACGGCACTACGAGGTCGACGCGGCCGCCGACGGCGCCGGCGCGCTCCAGCTCGCCGCCGCCCGCCATCCCGATGTCGTCGTTCTCGACCTCGGGCTGCCCGACATGGACGGCGTAGAGGTGATCAAGGGGCTGCGCGGCTGGACCCGGGTGCCGATCCTGGTGCTCTCGGCCCGGCACTCCTCGGACGAGAAGGTCGAGGCGCTCGACGCGGGCGCCGACGACTACGTCACCAAGCCCTTCGGCATGGACGAACTGCTGGCCCGGCTGCGCGCCGCCGTGCGCCGCGCGGAGCCGACCGGGGGCGGCGAGGACGACGTCGTCGTCGACACCGAGGACTTCACGGTCGACCTGGCCGCCAAGAAGGTCAACCGGGAGGGACGCGACGTACGGCTCACCCCCACGGAGTGGCATCTGCTGGAGGTGCTGGTGCGCAACACCGGCCGCCTGGTCAGCCAGAAACAGCTGCTCCAGGAGGTGTGGGGACCGTCGTACGGCACCGAGACGAACTACCTGCGGGTCTACATGGCGCAGCTGCGCCGCAAGCTGGAGGTGGACCCCTCGCATCCTCGGCACTTCATCACGGAGCCGGGGATGGGATACCGGTTCGAGAAGTAGTCCCAGCGGGAAGGGGTACAGAGCGGGTGGGGATGCAGGAAGTCACACCTGCGCGAAAGAGCACTGGTGGGCGCACTCGTTCATCCGACGTCAGTGCTCCCCGGTACGCTTTCGGTATGAGTGCTGTTCCTCGTTCCGAAAAGCCGGCGGGCCGGTTCCGGCGCATGATCGGCCGGCTTTCCTCGTCCCAGGAGGACCTGGAGTCCGAGGAGCTGCGCGAGGACTCCGAGACCGCGGGCTGTACGCGGATCGGTGACTGCCACGACCGACAGATCGTCACGGTTACTGGTACCTTGCGCACGGTCACTCTGCGCCCGCGGGCCGGAGTCCCGGCCCTGGAGGCCGAGCTGTTCGACGGTTCGGCCGCCCTGGACGTGGTCTGGCTCGGCAGACGCTCCATCGTGGGCATAGAGCCGGGACGTAAGTTGATCGCCTCGGGCCGGATCTCGATGAGCCGGGGCCGTAGGGTGCTGTTCAATCCGAAGTACGAACTCAGACCCCTTGGACGGGAGTAGCCGGTGACGTCGCTCGACAAGCCGACCGAAGACGCCCAGGCCGCCCAGCAGGATGCGCGGGCGGTGACCGAGGCCGCACTCTTCGAGGCGTTCGGCGGCGTGCGGGGCATGGTCGAGACGGTGGTGCCCGGCCTGCTCTTCGTCACCATCTTCACGATCAACAAGAACCTGCACTGGTCGGCGATCGCCGCCCTCGGGGTGTCCCTGCTGCTGGTCGTGGTCCGCCTCGCGATGCGTGACACCGTCAAGCACGCCTTCAGTGGCGTCTTCGGTGTCGCCTTCGGCGTGGTCTTCGCGATGATGACGGGCAACGCCAAGGACTTCTATCTGCCGGGCATGCTCTACACGCTCGGCCTGGCCATCGCCTACATCGTCACGACCCTCGCGGGCGTGCCTCTGATCGGTCTGATCCTCGGCCCGGTCTTCAAGGAGAACCTCTCCTGGCGCACCCGCAACCCCGGCCGCAAGAAGGCGTACGCGAAGGCCAGTTGGGCCTGGGGCCTGATCCTGCTCGCCAAGTGCGCGATCCTCTTCCCGCTCTACTGGTGGGCCAACACCGCGCAACTGGGCTGGGTCCTGATCGCGCTGAAGATCCCGCCCTTCCTCCTCGCCGTCTGGCTGACCTGGGTGTTCCTGGCCAAGGCCCCCGCCCCCATCGACGTGTTCGCCGAGATGGAGGCGGAGGAGCAGGCCGAGAAGGAGCGCAAGGCCGCCCTCGGGAACGAATCCGGCGACGAGGCCACGGCCGGCCGTCACCGCCGCGACGCGTAGCGGTTTCCCGCACGACGTAGCTTCCCGCACCACGCAGTTCCCCGTACGACGTCGGGGGCGCCCGGAGATCTCCGGGCGCCCCCGACGTCGTATCGGAGCTGTCGGAGCCGACTAGCTCGTCGCGTCGTCGCGGCGGACCGAGAGCAGGTCCTCGAGCTGTTCCTCGCGGGCCTGGGCGGCGACGAAGAGAAGTTCGTCGCCCGCCTCCAGCGAGTCCTCCTGGGAGGGCGTGAGGACGCGGGTGCCGCGGATGATCGTGACCAGGGAGGTGTCCTCGGGCCACTCCACGTCGCCGACCTGCGTGCCGGCCAGGGCCGACTCCGGCGGGAGGGTCAGCTCGACCAGGTTCGCGTCGCCGTGGCTGAAGCGCAGCAGCCGGACCAGGTCACCGACGCTCACGGCCTCCTCGACCAGGGCCGACATCAGACGCGGGGTGGAGACCGCCACGTCCACGCCCCAGGCCTCGTTGAACAGCCACTCGTTCTTCGGGTTGTTCACACGGGCGACGACGCGCGGGACGCCGTACTCCGTCTTCGCGAGCAGTGAGACGACCAGGTTGACCTTGTCGTCACCGGTGGCCGCGATGACCACGTTGCAGCGCTGCAGCGCCGCCTCGTCCAGCGAGGTGATCTCGCAGGCGTCGGCGAGCAGCCACTCCGCCTGCGGGACGCGCTCGACCGAGATGGCGGTCGGCGCCTTGTCGATCAGCAGAATCTCGTGCCCGTTCTCCAGGAGCTCGCCCGCGATGGAGCGACCGACGGCACCGGCACCGGCAATGGCGACCCTCATCAGTGACCGCTCTCCTCTTCGGGGCCCTCGGCGAACGACGCCTCGACCTTCTCGACGTCGTCCGTGCGCATCATCACGTGCACCAGGTCGCCCTCCTGCAGCACCGTCTGCGAGGTGGGCAGGATCGCCTCGCCCAGCCGCGTGAGGAAGGCCACACGCACTCCGGTCTCGTCCTGGAGACGGCTGATCTTGTGGCCGACCCAGGCGGAGGAGGCGTGCACCTCGGCGAGCTGCACCCCGCCGGTGGGGTCGCGCCACAGGGGCTCGGCACCCGAAGGGAGCAGCCGCCGCAGCATCTGATCGGCCGTCCAACGGACGGTGGCGACGGTCGGGATGCCCAGGCGCTGGTAGACCTCGGCGCGGCGCGGGTCGTAGATGCGCGCCGCGACGTTCTCGATGCCGAACATCTCGCGGGCCACCCGGGCGGCAATGATGTTCGAGTTGTCACCGCTGGAGACGGCGGCGAAGGCGCCTGCCTCCTCGATGCCCGCTTCGCGCAGGGTGTCCTGGTCGAAGCCGACTCCGGTGACACGACGGCCGCCGAAGCCGGAGCCCAGTCGTCGGAAGGCGGTGGGGTCCTGATCGATCACAGCGACCGTGTGCCCCTGTTGCTCCAGGGTCTGGGCCAGAGCGGAACCCACTCTTCCGCAGCCCATGATGACGATGTGCACGACCGTCCTTCCGAATGTAAATGGTTACGGCTCAGGCTAAACAGGGTCTCAGACCGCCGCCCAAGCTACACACGCGCGGTCGATCAGGGGCACCCTTGTGCACGTTCGCCTGTGCGTTCTCGTGGATCAGTGGCGATTGAAGCTGCGCACGCTGAGAAGAGTCAGGATTCCGAGGCCGACGAGTCCTGCGGTGGCGCCGATGAGCTCAGCGGTCACGTGCATGGAACCTCCATGGTGAGATAAACAAGGGCATAGCGGGATGAACGAGGGCTTTGTCATATAGGCATGCGGATGTGCGGGGCCACGGAATCCGCAACGGGGCCCCTCCCCGTTTTCACTCGGAGAGCAGATGTCGAGCGGCGGGTGGGCGACCCCCCGTTCGAACGCTTACGATCCTCTGCGTGTCCAAACTGACCGACGTGCCCAAACGGATCTTGATCGGGCGCGCACTGCGCAGTGACCGGCTCGGGGAAACCCTCCTGCCGAAGCGCATCGCACTCCCCGTCTTCGCATCCGACCCGCTCTCCTCCGTGGCCTACGCACCCGGGGAAGTGCTCCTGGTCCTCTCCATCGCGGGCGTGTCGGCCTACCACTTCAGCCCCTGGATCGCGCTCGCGGTCGTCGTGCTGATGTTCACGGTGGTCGCTTCCTACCGGCAGAACGTGCACGCCTACCCCAGTGGTGGCGGCGACTACGAGGTGGCCAACACCAACCTCGGCCCCAGGGCCGGCCTCACCGTCGCCAGCGCGCTGCTCGTCGACTACGTCCTCACCGTCGCCGTGTCGATCTCCTCCGGCATCGAGAACCTCGGCTCCGCGATCCCCTTCGTGGTCGAGCACAAGGTGCTGTGCGCCGTCGTCGTCATCGTGCTGCTCACGTTGATGAACCTGCGCGGAGTCAAGGAGTCCGGAAAGCTCTTCGCGATTCCGACGTACGTCTTCGTCGCGGGCGTCTTCATCATGATCGCGTGGGGCGCCTTCCGCGGGCTCGTCCTGAACGACACCATGCGCGCGCCGACCTCCGACTACCACATCAAGGCCGAGCACCAGGGGCTAGCGGGCTTCGCGCTCGTCTTCCTGCTGCTGCGTGCCTTCTCCTCCGGCTGTGCGGCGCTGACCGGCGTCGAGGCGATCTCCAACGGCGTCCCCGCCTTCCGCAAGCCCAAGTCGAAGAACGCCGCGAGCACTCTCGCGGCGATGGGCCTGCTCGCCGTCACCATGTTCTGCGGCATCATCGCCCTGGCCATGTCGACCAAGGTCCGGATGGCTGAGAACCCGGCCACCGACCTGATCCACAACGGCGTCCCGATCGGCTCCGGTTACGTCCAGAACCCGGTGATCTCGCAGGTCGCCGAGGCGGTCTTCGGCAAGGGCAGCTTCCTGTTCATCGTGCTCGCCGCCGCCACCGCGCTGGTCCTGTTCCTCGCGGCCAACACCGCCTACAACGGCTTCCCGTTGCTCGGCTCGATCCTCGCCCAGGACCGCTATCTGCCGCGCCAGTTGCACACCCGCGGCGACCGCCTCGCCTTCTCGAACGGCATCGTCCTGCTCGCGGGCGCCGCCACACTCCTGGTCGTCATCTACGGCGCCGACTCGACCCGGCTGATCCAGCTCTACATCGTCGGTGTCTTCGTCTCCTTCACGCTCAGCCAGACCGGGATGGTCCGGCACTGGAACCGCCACCTGAGCATCGAGAAGGACCCGGCCAAACGCAGCCACATGATCCGCTCCCGCGCGATCAACGCCTTCGGCGCCTTCTTCACCGGCCTGGTGCTGGTCGTCGTCCTCGTCACCAAGTTCACGCACGGCGCCTGGGTCGCCCTGCTCGGCATGGTGATCTTCTACGCGACGATGAGCGCGATCCGTAAGCACTACGACCGCGTCGCGGAAGAGATCGCCGCACCCGAGGGCCCCTCCGACGACAGCGTCCGCCCCTCCCGGGTCCACTCGGTGGTCCTGATCTCCAAGATCCACCGCCCGACCCTGCGTGCCCTCGCCTTCGCCAAGCTGATGCGCTCCGACACCCTCGAAGCGCTCAGCGTCAACGTCGACCCGGCCGAGACCAAGGCCCTGCGGGAGGAGTGGGAGCGGCGCGGCATCGACGTACCGCTGAAGGTCCTCGACTCGCCGTACCGCGAGATCACCCGGCCCGTCATCGAGTACGTGAAGGGCCTGCGCCGGGAGTCCCCGCGCGATGCGGTGTCGGTCATCATCCCCGAGTACGTGGTCGGCCACTGGTACGAGCATCTGCTGCACAACCAGAGCGCGCTGCGGCTCAAGGGCCGGCTGCTGTTCACGCCCGGCGTGATGGTCACCTCCGTGCCCTACCAGCTGGAGTCCTCGGAGGCCGCGAGGAACCGGGCCCGCAAGCGGCAGGAGTGGAATGCGCCGGGTGCGGTGCGCCGGGGTCCGGCGGAGGAGCGCCCGAAGGAGTCCTCGAACACCAAGGGCTGACCGCCCTGCGACCGCGGGGGCTGACGGCTTCGTTGGTGAGCGGCCGGGCAACGTCCACGTAGACTGGTGGGCTGTTGTCCGGCCGTTCGCGGTTCCGCGGCCCCTTCCTCATCCCCTTTCGCATCTGGAGTCACCCCGCCATGCAGGCAGAACCGAAGAAATCGCTGGTGGGGGAGGAGTACGAGGTCGAGATCGGCCCCGTGGCCCATGGCGGGCACTGCATCGCCCGTACGGCCGAGGGCCAGGTCCTCTTCGTCCGGCACGCCCTGCCCGGCGAGCGCGTCGTCGCGCGTGTCACGGAGGGCGAGGAGGGCGCGCGCTTCCTGCGCGCGGACGCGGTGACGATCCTCTCGGCGTCCAAGGACCGCGTCGAGGCGCCCTGCCCCTACGCCGGCCCCGGCCGCTGCGGCGGCTGCGACTGGCAGCACGCCAAGCCGGGCGCGCAGCGCCGCCTCAAGGGAGAGGTCATCGCCGAGCAGCTGCAGCGGCTCGCGGGCCTCACGCCCGAGGAGGCGGGCTGGGACGGCACGGTGATGCCCGCCGAGGGCGACAAGCTGCCCGCCGGCGAGGTCCCGGCCTGGCGTACGCGCGTCCAGTACGCCGTGGACGCGGACGGCAACGCCGGACTGCGCCGGCACCGCTCGCACGAGGTCGAGCCGATCGAGCACTGCATGATCGCGGCGCCGGGTGTGAGCGAACTCGGCATCGAGGAGCGCGACTGGTCCGGCATGGCCTCGGTCGACGCGATCGCCGCGACCGGCTCCCAAGACCGCATGGTCATCCTTGAGCCCCGCCCCGGCGCCCGCCTGCCCCTCGTGGAACTCGACAAGCCCGTCTCCGTGATGCGCGTCGAGGAGCACGACGGCGGCATCCACCGCGTCCACGGCCGCGCGTTCGTGCGTGAGCGGGCCGACGGCCGTACCTACCGCGTCGGCAGCGGCGGCTTCTGGCAGGTCCACCCGATGGCGGCCGACACCCTGGTCAAGGCCGTCATGCAGGGCCTGATGCCGCGCAAGGGCGAGATGGCGCTCGACCTGTACTGCGGCGTCGGCCTCTTCGCGGGCGCCCTCGCGGACCGCCTCGGCGACAAGGGCGCGGTCCTCGGCATCGAGTCGGGCAAGCGCGCGGTCGAGGACGCCCGGCACAACCTCACCGCCTTCGACCGGGTCCGCATCGAACAGGGCAAGGTCGAGTCGGTCCTCCCGCGCACCGGCATCACCGAGGTCGACCTCATCGTCCTCGACCCGCCTCGCGCCGGCGCCGGCAAGAAGACGGTCGAACACCTCTCCTCCCTGGGCGCCCGCCGCATCGCGTACGTCGCCTGCGACCCGGCGGCGCTCGCCCGCGACCTCGGGTACTTCCGTGACGGTGGGTACAAGGTGCGGACGCTGCGGGCGTTCGATCTCTTCCCGATGACGCATCATGTGGAGTGCGTGGCCATCCTTGAACCTGCAGCAAAGGGCCTCTGACCTGCAGCTCTGCAGCTCTTACGGTTCCCATGCGGTGCGGCGGATCGGGACGACCTGTTTTCCAGTGCGCTCGCATATACAGCGTTGCGTCCGGCGGTTCCGCTGGTGCTGTTGATGTGGGTGTAGAGGTCGATTTTGCCGTCGTTGCCGACGGCGCCTGCCTCTTCCGGTCCTCACGGCTTGAGCCGTTCGGCAGTCGGCGCCCGGAAACAGCGCGCACCGCACGGACCGCCGCCTCGAAGTGCCACTCCCGGAAACGGACTGGCGATAGGGGGTAACGTGACTGGGTGGAGATGTTGCATTTGCGATATTTCGTGGCGGTTGCCGAGGAGCTGAACTTCTCCGCGGCGGCCCGCCGACTGCACATGGCCACCTCGCCACTGAGTCAGCGGATCAGGGACCTCGAGCGGGAGCTCGACCAGCGGCTGTTCGAGCGGGACACGCATCGCGTCTCGCTCACGCCCGCGGGGGAGGCGCTGCTGCCGATCGCCCGGAACGTACTGGATGAGATCAACTCCATTCCGTGGCGGCTGCGCGAGGTGACCCGGAGCGAGCGCAGCACCATGTTCGTGGGCATTCCGCCCGGGGTGCACCCCGTACTCAGGTCGCTCGTCGACACGCTCGCCGAGCGCGTCAGCCAGACGTGCGAGCTCCTGCGCTGGCCCGGCAGCTCCAAGGCCCTGGTCGTCGGTGTGCACGAGGGCAGACTCCCGTTCGCGCTGGTGCATCTGCCGATCACTGATCCGGCACTGGAACAGCTCTCCGTCCTGTCGGAGCGGCTGGGAGCGTTGGTACCGGCCGATCGGTTCGCCGGGCGGGACTCCGTGGCGCTGACCGAACTGGCCGACCTTCGTTTCGTCGTCCCGCCCAAGGAGATCGGCCTCGCCTATTTCGATCAGCTCGACCGGGAAATGGCCGAGGTGGGTATCAAAAAACGCATCACCTTGACCGATACCGGGTACGGCGGAGTTGCTGAAATTGTTTCCAGCGGGATTGCCTTCTATTTCACGATAATCGACGCGGAAAGCCCTATGCACGGCTACGCGAAGGCGAACACGAAGGTCCTGCCGTTGACAGATTTCGAGCCACGTCTGGAGACCGTCCTGATCTGGCGCCGTGATCGGGCCCGCGGCGGCGACCTCGACGAACTTGTCGAAACAGCCCGCGAGGTCTTCGGCGCCCCGCTTCACGTCTGAACCGAGTGGCCTGCGCACGTGAGGCACCGTTTCCGCCCTCGTCGCTCAGGAATAACCCTCGAACGCCGGGGATCTGCGCCTCTCACGGTTGAGGCGATCTCCGCCAGGACTCCCCGAATCGCACCCCAGTGGCCACCCAAATCGGTGTGACCGCTGTGGTCACACCGATATTAGCAACTCGATAATTCCGTGATCCGTTATTCGCGGCTAGCGTTCGTTGTCATAGCCAACCAAGGCATGAAAGGACGCGAAATGGCGGACACAGAGACCTCCGGGCCGCTCGCCGGCGTGCGGGTCATCGACCTCGCGACCGTGGTGATGGGTCCGTACGCCGCCCGAATCCTCGGAGATCTGGGCGCCGATGTCATCAAGATCGAATCCCCCACGGACTCCCTTCGGGTGGGTGAGTACCGCAACACCCCGGGCATGACCCCGCTGCACCTCAACGTCAACCGCAACAAGCGCAGCGTGACCCTCGACCTGAAGGACGACAGCGAGCACGCCCAGGCCGTGAAGCTCATCCACACCGCCGATGTGCTGATCACCAACATGCGACCCCGCGCGCTCGCCCGACTGGGCCTGACCTACGAAGACCTCGCCGCCGCCAACCCCGGCCTCGTCTACGCGCAGGCAGCGGGTTTCCGCAGCGACTCGGACCGGGCCGACATCGCCGCCTACGACGAGACCGTGCAGGCCGCCTCCGGGCTGGTGGACATCGTCAACCGCATGCTGGGCGAACCGCTCTACCTGCCGACCATCCTCGCCGACAAGGTCTGCGGCCTGACCATCGCCTACAGCGTGCTCGCCGCCCTGGTGCACCGGGACAGAACCGGCCACGGTCAGCGGATCGAGATCCCGATGACCGACACGATGATCGCCTTCAACCTGGTCGAGCATCTCGCAGGGCACACGTTCGAGCCGGCGTCGGGACCCACCGGCTACCTGCGGTCGCTGGCGGAGCACCACACACCGCGACGCACCAAGGACGGCGTGGCCGCCCTGATTCCGTCCAAGCCGCAGAACTACCGCGACCTTTTCGCTGCCGCAGGCCGTCCCGATCTTGTCGCGGACCCACGGGTCAACGGGGCCGTCGTCGACCCGGTCGACGTCGACGACCTCTCAGTCCTGGTCGACGAGTGCGCCCCGGCCCTGACGACGGCCGCGTGGGCCGAGACATGCGCGAAGCACAGCATCGCGATGGGACCGGTACTGGAGCTGGACCACGCGCACGAGGATCCCTACGTCCGCGAGGGCCACCTGATCGAGACCGTCGTGCACCGGACCGAGGGTCCGGTCCGCACCACCGGGATCCCGGTGAGTTTCTCCGCCACCCCCGCCTCGATCCGCCGCCTGGCTCCCGTGCCGGGCCAGGACACCGCGGAGGTCCTCGCCGAGCTGGCAGCAACCTGCTGAATCCGCTGAGCCCTAACGAAGCATCAGGAGAAACACAGTCATGAGTACCAAGGAAGTGCGTGTCCAGCAGGTGGGCTCTACTTTGCTGATCACGATCGACCGCCCCCAGGCGCGTAACGCGGTGAACGCCGCGGTCGCGGCGGGACTCGCCGCGGCACTGGACCAACTGGAGGCCGACCCCGCGCTTCGGTCCGGTGTCCTGACCGGAGCGCGTGGCACCTTCAGCGCCGGTATGGACCTCAAGGCCGCCCTGATCGGCGAGTCGCCCGCGATCCCGGGCCGCGGGTTCGGCGGCCTGACCGAAGCCGAACTGACGAAGCCGCTGATCGCCGCAGTGGAGGGCCCCGCCATGGGAGGCGGGTTCGAACTGGCCCTGGCCTGCGACCTGATCGTCGCCGCCGAGGACGCGCGGTTCGGCCTGCCGGAGGTCAAGCGCGGTCTGATCGCCGGCGGTGGTGGCGTGATCCGTCTGCCCAAGCGCATCCCGTACCACCTGGCGATGGAGTTCCTGCTGACCGGTGAGCCGGTGAGCGGTGGCCGTGCCGGAGAGCTGGGCCTGGCGAACCGGGTCACCCCGCCGGGCGAGGCAGTGGCCGTCGCCCTCGAGTTCGCCGAGAAGCTCGCTGCCAACGCCCCGCTCGCGCTGGCCACGGTGAAGAGCGTGGTGAAGGCCGCCGAAGGCGTGCCGGAGTCGGACGCGTTCGACGTACAACGCAAGGCGATGGGGACGCTGATGGCCTCGGCCGACGCACGCGAGGGCATGACCGCCTTCGCCGAGCGCCGTGCCCCGCAGTGGACGGGGAAGTGACATGAGGATCGAAGACGTACGCCGTCAGGCCACCACCCCGCTGACCCGCCCGGCGTTTCCTCGCTCCACCGCCAGGTTCACCGACCGCGAGTACCTCAATATCGTCTACCGCACCGACCCTGAGGCGCTGCGGGCCGTCGTTCCCGAGCCGCTGCGGATCGAGGAGCCCCTGGTCCGGTTCGAGATCATGAAGATGAACGACGTCACCGGGTTCGGCCCCTACACCGAGGGCGGCCAGGCGATCCAGGTCGGCTTCGACGGCGAGCAGGGCGAGTACCTGCACGCGATGTACCTCGACAACTTCCCGGCGACCGCGGCCGGACGCGAGGTGAGCGCCTACCCGAAGGTTCTCGGCACACCGAGGCTGTACGTCGACAACGACGTGCTGGTCGGCACCCTCGACTACGGCACGCTGCGGGTCGCCACCGCGACCATGGGCTACAAGCACCACGCGTTCGACACGCACGACGCCGAAGAGCAGATCACGGTGCCGACCTTCATGCTCAAGGCCGTCCCCGGCTACGACGGCGCCCCGCGCGTCCTGGAGCTGGTCCGCACCGAGATCACCGACGTGGTCGTCAAGTCCGCCTACGCCGGCCCGGCCAGGCTGCAGTTGTTCCAGCACGTCCTCGCTCCGCTGGCCGACCTGCCCGTCCTGGAGATCGTCTCCGCCAGCCACATCCTCACCGACCTGACCCTCGCCCCGGTCAAGCCGGTCTTCGACTACCTCGAGGGAGACGCGCGATGACCCACCCGTTCCGTACCGCCGCGGTGATCGGCGCGGGCACCATCGGACTTTCCTGGACGGCGCTGTTCGCCGCACACGGTCTGACCGTCCGTGTCAGCGATCCCCGCCCTGACCTGCCGGAGGCGGTTGCCGAGGCGCTCGCCGCGTTCGGTCCGCACCTGGCCACCCAGGGCCTGGACACCGAAGGCCTCGCCGACCGCGTCCACCTCGCGGCCGACGTCACCGAAGCCGTCCGGGACGCGGACATCGTCCAGGAGAACGGGCCCGAGCGCGTCGAGTTCAAGAAGGAGCTGTTCGCCCAACTGGTCCGGGAGACCCCCGGACACGCACTGCTGCTGAGCTCGTCGTCGGCGATCCCGGCGACCGCTTTCACGACGGACCTCGAGGGCGCCGACCGTGTCCTCATCGGACACCCCTTCAATCCGCCCCACTTGCTGCCGCTCGTCGAGGTCGTACCCGGCGAACGCACCGGCGAGGAGGCCGTGCAGGCGGCCGTCGACTTCTACACCGCCGTCGGCCGCACCCCCGTCGTCGAACGCCGGGAGATGCCCGGCTTCGTGGGCAACCGCCTCCAGAGCGCGCTCAACCGCGAGGCCGTCCACCTCGTCCAGCAGGGCGTGGTGACCCCCGAGGACCTGGACACCGTCGTGACCCACTCGCTCGGCATCCGCTGGGCGACGGTCGGTCCGTTCCTCGGCGGGCACCTGGGCGGCGGGCCCGGCGGCTACCGCCACATCACCGAGCACATCGGCAAGTCCATGCAGCAGATGACCCTCGGTCAGCCCTCGCGGGACCCCGAGGACCAGGAGCGAGTCGTCCAAGCCGTGGAGAAGGCATACGCCTCCACGCCGTACACCGACCTCGCCGAAGCCCGCGACCGCCGGCAACTCGCCGTCCTGTCCGCTCTGGAAGACATCCGCCAGAACGAGAACCAGAACCAGAACCAGCACAAGAACCGGAACGAGAAGGAGAACTGAGATGACCACCGCCGCCGCCCCCGTTGCTCAGCTGGACGACCAGCTCACCGCCGACTTCTACCTGTACGAGTCGCTACTGCCGGACGAGGAGCGCAAGATACTTCTCAAGGCCCGCATGTTCATGCGTGAGGAGGTCAAGCCGCTGGTCAACGACGCTTGGAGCAAGGCCGAGTTGCCTCAGGAACTGATCGAGAAGTTCCGCGGCAGCGGACTGGTCGCCCTGGCCTACGAGGGCTACGGCGAGCACCAGCCGGCCGTCAGCCACCTGCTCAGCGGGACACTCGCCATGGAGCTGGGCCGCGTCGACGCCTCGTGCGCCACCTTCTTCGGTGTGCACAACGGGTTGGGCTTCTACTCCATCTACTACGGCGGCGACCAGGAGCAGCGCGACAGGTTCCTGCCCGCCATGGCCACGATGGAGAAGATCGGCGCGTTCGCCCTGACCGAACCTGACGGCGGCTCCGATGTTTCCGGCGGCATGCGCACCACCGCAAGGCGTGAGGGCGACACCTGGGTCCTCAACGGCGCCAAGAAGTGGATCGGCAACGCCACCTTCGCCGACTACGTGGTGGTCTTCGCGCGGGACGTGGAGAACAACAAGGTCAAGGCCTTCGTCGTCGAGAAGGGCACCCAGGGCTTCGAGCCGGTGAAGATCGAGGGCAAGATCGCGCTGCGGATCGTCCAGAACGCCGAGATCACCCTGACCGATGTCCGCGTGCCGGAGGCGAACCGGCTGCAGAACATGAAGGGCTTCCGGGATGTCGCCGAGGTCCTGCGCCAGACGCGCAGCGGGGTGGCCTGGCAGGCCCTGGGTGTCATGATCGGCGCCTACGAACTCGCACTGGACTACGCCAAGGAGCGCATCGCCTTCGGCCGTCCGATCGCCAAGTACCAGCTGGTGCAGGACCTGCTGGTGAAGGGCCTGGGCAACATCACCTCTTCCTGGGGCATGCTGGTGCAGCTCGCCCGGCTGCAGGACCAGGGCATCTTCCGCGATGAACACTCAGCGCTGGCCAAGGAGTTCGTCGCGGCCCGCATGCGGGAGGTCGTCGCCTGGAGCCGCGAGATCTTCGGCGGCAACGGCATCCTCCTCGACTACGACATCGCCCGATTCTTCTCCGACGCCGAGGCCCTCTACTCCTACGAGGGAACCCACCAGATGCAGACCCTCATCGTCGGCAAGTCCATCACCGGCCACAGCGCCTTCGTGGGGTGACGCATATGACCACCGAATCCGTCTTCACCGGCCTGAAGGTCCTCGACGCGTCGACCTTCATCGCGGCGCCCGCCGCGGCAACCATGCTCTCCGACTTCGGAGCGGACGTCATCAAGATCGAGCCGCCGGGGACGGGCGACCCCCAGCGGCGGCTGAGCTTCGTGCCGCCCAGCCCTCGGGCCGAGGCCAACTACGGTTGGCACCTCGCCAACCGCAACAAGCGGGGCATGGTGCTCGACCTGAAGTCCCCGGCCACCACCGAGGTCCTCAAGCGGCTCGTCGAGTGGGCCGACGTGGTGATCACCAACTTCCCGCACGGCACGCGCGAGAAGCTGCACCTCGGCTACGAGGAGGTCTCGGGCTGGAACCCGCGGGTCGTCTACGCGGACCTCACCGGCTTCGGTGATGCCGGCCCCGACGCCCGGCAGCCGGGCTTCGACCTGACCGCCTTCTGGTCACGCAGCGGACTGCTGGCCTCCACCCGGGACGCGGGAGCCCCGCCGACGGTGCCGGTCTGGGGCAGCGGCGACTACACGACGGCGGTCGCCATCTACGCGGCGATCGTCACCGCCCTCTACCACCGCGAGCGGACGGGACAAGGGGCCAATGTCGGAACGTCGCTGCTCGCCGCGGGCGTCTGGGCCACGGGGACACTGGTGGCCGGCGCCCTCGCCGGCGGCACGCCGTTCGAGCTGCACGACCGCAACGCGCCGGTGAACGCGCTGACCAACCCCTACCGGACCGCGGACGGCCGGTGGATCATGCTGGCGACCTCGGCCGTGCACTGGCCGGCACTGTCGCGGGCCATCGGACGCCCCGAGCTGATCGAGGATCCCCGTTTCATGGACGGAGAGAGCGCCGCAAAGAACGCCACCGCGCTCAGCGAGCTGCTCGACGCGGAGTTCCGCTCCCGGCCCTTTGCCGACTGGGAGGACGCCCTGGCCCGGGAACGCGTCACCTACAGCCTCATCCAGACACCGGAAGAGGCCGCGCGGGACCCGCAGCTGCGCGCGAACGACATTGTCGTACCGCTGGAAGGGGTCAGCGGGCTGGAGTACACCGTCAGCAACCCGGTCAGCCTCCGAGGGGTGCCGAAGGTCCCGGCCAAGCGGGCCCCGGAGCTGGGCGAGCACAACGGCGAGATCCTCGCCGAGCTGGGGTTCGCTCCCGCCGACATCGTTCTGCTGCGCGCCGAGGGAGCGATCCCCGGCAGGCCGGAAGCGGAAGCCGCGTGACGAGCACGGCGCCCCGAAGCGGCCGGTGTCACGCGCCACCAGCGCCGCGATGGCACGAGACCCAGCTGACCGACAGGGCCGGCAGGAAGAGCCGACGGCACCTCCCCGCACGATGAGGCGGCGAGGTGCCGTTGCCGTGGGCACCGACGCCTCGCACCCATGACCGCACACCGAAAGCCGCGACGCCCGCGGCGGCACCTGCCCTGCCTGTGCCTCTCCTCGCCTACCTCTGGAGCGTCCTCAATGAGGGGCTCAAGAGTGCCGGGACCAGTCGGTTGATGAGGGTGGTGACCTCGGCTTCCAGATCCCGGACGATCGTGGTGAGCTCTCGACAGCGGGCCAGTAGTTGCCTGGCCAGGCGTGCGACGAGGCCGTTGCGGCCGTCGAGGAAGGCTGCCACGGAAGTAACCGCCCTGCCGCAGCTTGGGATGGCCAGTTCAATCGCTCCCGCGCGGGTGTCCCACTCGCGCGAACGATAGTCCCCGGAGGGGGCAACCCTTGTCTGGAGCGGTCATCGTGCTGATCTCCTTCGGGCTTCGACACCTCGAAGATCAGCCGGTGGCCGTTCGTCGATGCGGTCCTCACTCTGACGCCGGAGCAAACCCCCGGATCAGGCCGGCGTCCGGGCTGAGGGTGTTGCAGCCCGTCGGCGAAGCCGACCTCTCCCCATACCGCCGAACCAGAGCTCCCGTATACCGCCGAACCAGAGCTCCCGTGCACCCTGGCACAATCAAGCAGGTGACCGAGGGCATGGGTTTGACTGCTGCGGTCATACCGGTGGAAGCGATTCGGTAATTCCGTCCCGCGCGGGAAGCGCGCAGGGTGGAGTCATCGAGTCCGACTTCGCCGTGGGGTCGGCACTACCCCCAGGAGCAGCGCATGCCTACCCTCCACCGTCAGGAGAACGTCTTCGTACTCGATCTCGGAGACGGCGAGAATCGCTTCCACCCCGACTGGCTCGCCGCCGTCGACACCGCTCTGGACGAGGTGGACAAGGCAGAAGGGCCACGGGCCCTGGTGACCGCCGCGACGGGCAAGTTCTACTCCAACGGCCTGGACCTGGAGTGGCTGAGCGCCCACCCCGACCAGCACGAGAGCTACACCACCTCTGTCCACAAGCTCTTCGCCCGCGTGCTGTCTCTGCCGGTGATCACCGTGGCCGCCCTGCAGGGGCACACCTTCGCCGCCGGTGCGATGCTCTCCCTCGCGCACGACTTCCGTGTCATGCGCGCGGACCGCGGCTTCTGGTGTCTGCCCGAGGCCGACATCAAGATCCCCTTCACTCCCGGCATGTGCGCCCTGATCCGGTCCCGCCTGGCGCCGCAGACCGCGCACGAGGCCATGGTCACTGCTCGCCGCTACGGCGGGTCGGATGCCGCCGCCGTGGGCATCGTCGACCAAGCGGTCGCCGAGGACGCCGTGCGCTCCACGGCCATGACGATCGCCGAGGCACAGCTGAGCAAGGCCGGCGACACTCTCGGCACCATCAAGGCACGCATGTACGCCTCGGTCCTGGCCACCCTGCCCCGCACGGACAGCCGGGCCGACTGACCCAGGACGCTCACGAAGCCCCCCCAGCGGCGCCCCCCATGGCCTCCACCAACCCCCAAGCGCTACGTCAATACCGGACCCGTTGACCCCGGATACGCCAGCGCAGGCTGCGGCCACTACGGCTCATGCGGGCCGAGGCCGCGTTCGAGGTCGTCGGCTGACCGTCACCGGTTCCCGTAGTCCTCGACCAGATTCGCGATGAGCGAGAGCAGGGCGTCGGCCCGGTGTCGAACCTCACGTTGGTTGCGCAGGGCCTCGTCCACCGCACGGAGTCGGGCGAGGGCGGTCGGCTCGCGGTCCTCCACGTCGAGGATCACCGGCTGGGTGACCAGATCCAGACACTCGGTGAGCAGCCGTCGGGTGGCGTCGGACGGCGGGTCGGCATCGGGGGCGGCGAATCCGATGGTGAGGTAGCGCGCGGGATCAGTGAGGCTCCACCCGGCGACTGTGCCGTGCTGGACGAGGAGCGCCACATCGGGCGCGATGCCGACGCGGGCCTCCAACGGCTCGTCGAGGACGTCGAGATCGCGCAGGCCGGTCAGCACGGCATCCCCAGGGGTGCGGTTTACAGCACCGCGCACATCTCCAGCCGGAAGTCCCGGACCTCGTGGGCGCGAAGCCCAGCCGGGCGGACCAGCTTCCGGTCGGCCGGTTCGAAGCGGAGGACGTCCGGGTTGTCCCACCGCCATTCCTGGCTGCCGAAGGTGTCCGTGCGGAACCGCTCACGTTCCTTCGCGTCCACGTACCGCCCCACGTCCACAGAGTCGCTTGTGAAGCGGGGGGTGATGCGCAGCGGATCGTCCGTCACCGTCGCGCGCCACTCGTTGTCGAAGGTCAGATTCATGGTCAGCGCTGCCTCATTTGATCTGTACGGCGCGGCATGAATCCGTCCTTGCCTGCGCAAGGACCCTGGCCCGGACCGTCGTTGTCAGTGGTGGCCATTAGTTTGGAGTCACTGGAAGACGGCCGAAGCGGCCGACCGGGCCTTTGGGGAGGGGTGTGCTGTGTCCGCTGCGCAGGCACGACAGTCGGGGAACACGACGTATCTGGAGCTGTCCCAGGAGAGCGGCGGTGCCCACAAGTTCTACGAGGTGACCGTCGAGGGGACCACCGTCTCCGTGCGGTACGGACGGATCGGTGTGGACGGGCAGCGTCAGACCTCCGCGTTTCCGACCGTCGAGAAGGCGAACGCGGCGGCGGCGAAGAAGATAGCGGAGAAGGTGCGCAAGGGGTACGCGCCCGCCGTCCAGGGGCGGCGCGCGGCCCGGCCCGTGACGCGCCGTCAGGTGACGTCCGCCCCGTCCACGGCGCGGGCGACGGCGCCGGTGCTGTGGCGGTTCCGTACGGGCGCCTCGGCGTTCGGCATCCATGTCGACGAGGACCGCTGCTGGGTGGGCAACCAGCACGGCAGCGTCTACAACCTGAGCCACGACGGTGAGGTGTTGGCGCACTACTCGCTGCCGGACGGTGTGAAGTGCCTGGTGGCGGACGACTTCTGGATCTACGCGGGCTGTGACGACGGCCGGGTGTACGACCTCTCCTCGAAGGTGCCGTTCGCGGCCTACGAGATAGCGGCCGAGGTGGACATCTTCTGGCTGGACATTCACGCGGGCGTGCTGAACGTCTCCGACCGCAACGGCGGTCTGACGGTCATCGACCACGAGGACGAGCTCCAGTGGTCGCGCAACTCGTCCGGGGACAACGCGTGGATGGTTCGGGCCGACGACCACGCCGTGTACCACGGGCACAGCCGCGGTGTGACGGCGTACGCGGCGGACGGCATCAGCCAGCTCTGGCACACCGCGACCAACGGCAATGTGCTCTTCGGATGGCAGGAGGAGAACGCCGTCTACGCCGGGACGGGGCGGCGGGTCGTTCAGCGGCTCGCCAAGTCCGACGGGCGGATCGAGGCCTCCTACTCGTGCGACGCCGCGGTGTACTCGTGCGCCACGTCCCCCGGCGGGCGGTACGTCTTCGCGGGCGACTCCGCTTCCTCCGTCTACTGCTTCACCGCCGACGGCTCCCGGCTGTGGAAGCTTGGCACGGGCGGCGGTTCGGCGCTGTCCATGCAGTACCACGACGAAAGGCTGTACATCGTCTCCACGGACGGTTCGCTCGCCTGCATCGACGCGAGCGAGGCCGCGATCAACGCCGCCCAGTCGGGCACCGTCCCGGTCGCCGCGGACATCAAACTGGCGGCCGCCCTGCCGACGTACGCACCGCTGACCACCGCCGCCTCCGTCGCCACGGTCAGCGCCGTCCCCGCGCCGGGGAGCGGGGTCGTCGTGGAGTGCACTCAGGAAGGAGGCCGAGTGCGCGTGCACGTGGTCTCCGAGGGCTATGAGCCGAGTTGGAACGTCCAGTTCCCGCGTGCGATACGCCAGCCCGGCGCCCGCTACGTGGTGGACGCGCTGCACTCCTCGGTGGGTGGCTTCTACCGGGTGCGCGGAGAGATCAGGCGTCTGGTGTGACGCTCACCGACCAGAGCGGGACGGCTGCCGGTCCGCCCGCGACCAGCGGGCCCAGGAGCCACCGGACCAGGTAGGGGGAATCCTTTGCTGCGGTGTCAGGGGGTGGTAGGGGGTGTTGGCATGGTGCAACAGGCCGACGGTGGTATTGAGTTCACGGAGCGCCGAGGACGTGGTGTCGGCGAGGACGGCCGTGGACACCATCAGCGCCGAGACACCGAAGAGGCCGATGCGCGCGGTCGTCCGGCTGGTACGGATGGCCGGCCAGTACAGCGCGATCATCACCGGTCCGAGCAGCAGCGGTGTGATCGGACGGCCCGCCACGGTGCCGATGTTGACGCAGGCGGTGGTCACCGCGACGACCGTACGGGGGTGACTGCGCCGCCACCACAGGGTGGTACAGGCGACGCCTTCCAGGAGGACGGCCGACCACCACTCGACCCGCTCGTCGGAGGGCTTCGAACTGCTCCATTCGCTGCCTACCACGGAGAGCGCGAAGACCGCCAGGATGACCATCGCGTTCACGGCACGGGGATGGTCCTCGGCGAACCGCTGCCAATGGGTGATCACCGAGAGGGTTTCCTGTCGGATGCCGTGACCATGGCGGGTGCGGCGACCCTGGTGGGTGACGTCGCCGACGAACGGCCCGGAGGGCCGCCCGTGCTCGGCACGGGCGGCCCTCCGGTACACGGGACGGTCAGACGCGGGCCGATTCCCGTGCGGCCGGGTCGTTCTGCGCCGGGG
>NZ_JBVKCA010000036.1:46773-70421 GCF_055656965.1 Streptomyces sp. NPDC111656 | reverse complement strand
GGCGACGCGGAGGACGCGACGCCTGCGGGCGGCGCGACTCCGGACGCTTCGGGGGGCGGTCGCCGCTACGGAAAGAGCACCGGCCAGGCGGGCCCTCTCCCCCGCAGCCGACTGGATGGTGTGGCCCTGATGGCTGGGGCGGGCGGCCGCTAACCACGGACTCGTTTCAGGGCCGCGGGGCGATCGCCTCCAGGGGCGCGTCGGATTCCTGGAGTAGTTGGGCCCCGTAGGTGAGGCGCCAGTCAGATGAGGGTGGGGCGGGAGATGTCGGTGGGGCGGAACCGGCACAGACATACCCGGGCCTGCCGGAACCAGGCGTTACCCCAGATGTGTAACTCAGTGGAAGGACCGATGTGCTAAGAGCGGACAGTGACCTTAGTGCGCGTGCCAATTGGCACGCTTCTCGGACTGAGAAACTCTGTACACGTGGGGCGCGCTTTGTCACAGGCGCGGACATTGTCCGTATCTCCCGCACGCTCGCCCTGGAGCCGTGGCATCTGACGCAGACCGCACCCGCCGCGGCCGACGATCCGACCGGGATCGTCACCGACGGGAGCCAGCATCGTGTGAACCTGAGGCTGGCGAACGGCCGGTACGGCTGTCTCTTCCTGCTGCGCACCTCAGGGGGGCTCGGTCACTGCGGGCTCGGGGACCTCGCACCTGTCTCCTGCCGCGCGTTTCCCGCGAAGCCAGCAGAGCGCGCCCCCTCGGCGCCGAGGGGGCCGGAGGTCGAATCGGAGGACGAGTCCAAGCAGTTGACCGAGGACGGTCTGGACGCGGAGATGCTCGCGGAGGCCGCGCGCGGCTGGACCGAGGACCGCGAACACTGGTTCGAGGTCGTCAAACGGTGGAACGCGCTGTCCGACGAGCACCCGTCTGACAACGACGAGGCCGATATCCACGTCTTCCAGCGTTATCTCCTGGAGTCGCACGCCGCTCGCGAGGCCGGTACGGCCTGGCCCGGGGAGGCGCAGCTGTGAACGGAAGCGGAGTCAACGTCCCCGGTTGCGCGGGGGAGTGCTGCCGGAAGTACAAGGTCGGAGTCACTGTCTCGGACGTCCGCAGGATCGCGGCCGGGGCCGCTCTGCACCCCGAGGAGTTCATCACCCTCCTTGAGGACGACGAGGGTTTCCGGTTAGGTCCCGACGGGCCGGCCCTCGACCTGTACCTCGTCCGCAAGCCGAAGAACCGCGGCTGTGTGTTCCTGATGGAACTCGCTCCCGGCAAGGCCCGGTGCGGTGTGTACGTCCATCGCCCGCTGGTGTGCAGCAACTTCCCGACGAAGCTCGAACGCGGCGCGGTGGCGATCCGTCAGGACAGCGTCTGCGGACCGGACTCCTGGAACCTCGCGGCGATGGAACTGACCACCTACCGGCGCGACCTGGAGCGCAACCGGGCAGCGTGGGCCGAGCACCTCAGACTGGTAGGGGAATGGAACGCGGCCGTCGACGCCGACAAACGGGCGAAGGCACCGCGTGAGTTGTATGACTTCGTGCTCGGTTCGGCCTGGACCGGCTGATGCGACCGCAGTGGAACGACACGGGCGAACACCGGGAGGAGGAAGTTCCCTCCGCGCCGATCGACAGACTCCTCGCGGCCTCGGTCGCCCGACGCTTCTACCTCGGGCACCAGTCGAAGGTGGACATCGCCAGGGAATTCAACATCAGCCGCTTCAAGGTGGCCCGCCTCCTCGAAGCCGCGGTGGCCCACAACATCGTGCGGATCGACATCACTGTCCCAGCGGAGATCGACGTGCCGCTCTCGCAGGCCCTGGCCGAGAGTTTCGGACTCCGCCACGCCGTCGTTGTCAACCTGACCCGGAGCGAGGGCGGCGTGGTGACCTCCGCCGACACGGGCCAGGTCAGCCGCTGGCTCGGAACGGCGGCGGCGCAGCTGATCTCGGACATCGCCGAGGAGCGCGATGTACTCGGCCTCGATGGCAGCCCTCCGGTGCAGGCGCTCAGCGAGGCGGTCACCCGGCTGCCCTCCTGCGAGGTGGTCCAGCTGACTGGGGTGCACGGGCAGGATCTGGCCACTGACCCCGCGGTCGCCGCGGTCCGCCGTACCGCGAAGGCAGGTGGCGGCCGGGCCTTTCCCCTCTACACCCCCTTCATCCTGCCGGACGCGCCGACGGCAGCCATCCTCAGGAGCCAGCCGGCCATAGCCGAGACGTTGAACCGGTTCGGCCGGGTCACCAAGGCCGTCGTCGGCATCGGCGCCTGGGATGCCACGCTCTCCACGGTGTACGACGATCTGCCGGAGCCGGAACGCGAGAGATACCGGGCGTTGGGAGCGTGCGCCGAAGTGGTCGGCCATGTCTTCGACCAGGCTGGCGACTTGATCACCACGGAGCTGAACGCCCGCATGATCTCCATGGGCACCGCCGAACTCCGGGACGTTCCGGAGCTGATCGGACTCGCGGGTGGCGCAGGGAGAGCCGAGGCGGTCCGGGCCGTCCTGAATTCCGGCCTTCTCACCGGAGTTGTCACGGACACGACGACCGCGCACCGCCTGCTGTGGTCCGATGGCCGGGAGATCACCCCGCGGACGGCAGACACTCCGTACGTGACGGAAACGTCCGTGTGAGATCCCCGTGGGGCACGCCCCGGTTCTTCGGCCCTGCCGCTTCCCAGCCGGCGCTCCGACGTATCGAGTGAGGACAGCAATGACCCAGCAGAGCACCGAGCGGACCGTCGCACCGGCGACCAGGCCGGACGGCCGGCGGTCAGGAGGGAAGGACGCGTGAGCCGCTGGAGATCCGGCCAGTCCCGCAGGGGCGGCAGGCGCGGCCCGGGGCCTGATGCGCGCAGACCGGCCGCCGGCGCGGACAACGCCGGTCGCCTGGGGTCTGGTGGTGCCCCGCCGGTCGAGGACGTCGACGGCATCCTGTTGGTGCGCTCGGTCGAGGACGATTCCTTCCCGCTGGACGCCCTCGCCGAAGTGGCTCGTGCCCTTAGCGTGGACGAGGACGTCGTCACGGTGATGGTGGCCCCCGAGGCCGGGGACGGGGCACCCGGCGGCGGCCACTGGTCCCGTCTGGGCGCTCTCCTCGACTCCCTCCGCTCGAAGGGCACCCGCCGGGTCCGGCTCGTCATGTCCGGTGCCGGTGACGACCGGCCGGACCGGCCCTGCGTGGCCCGAAGGATCGCCGACGCCTGGGAAATCGAAGTGATCGCTCCGGACGCGACGGTGTTGATCACCCCCGGAGGCCTGCTCTTCGTCCACGAGGACTCCCGGCCCGGTTGCGCGTGGTGGCGCTTCGCGCCCGGTGAGGCGCCCCGAAAACTGGGCCCGCGTGCCCCCGTACCCGCCTGGCAGGAGGCGATGGGGCGAGTGCCCTCACGTACGAAGGGCGGCTGTGTGGTGGACCAGATACCGGCGGGCGTGCTGATGCGTCCGGCGGACGCCCCCAGGCCCAGCCCCGACGACCTGTCCTTCGCGATGCCCGTCGACTTCGAGCGCCCCACCGTACTGGTTGGCGCACCGCAGGCTGAGGACGTCGCGGCCGACGAGGTGGCCGCCGTGCTCGCGGCGCTGCCCGTGGCGCAGCGGTCGCGCGTACGTCTCGCTCCCGGGGGCCGCCGTGATGTGCTGCGGCTCGGCCAGTCGGTCGCCGACATGCTGGGCGGCGAGGTGGAAGTGCTCACGGGCCTGCCGCTGCTCGCCGACCACGCCCCGCTCGGCGCGGCCCCCCGGCCGACTTTGGTGAGCACCGACCGGAAATCGAGCTGGCAGCCGTTCGTGTCGTCCGTGGCCTGCCTCCCCGCCGACGCGGAGGGGAGGACTCCCGCCCCCCGGCTGGTTGCCGGCCATCTGCCCGACTGGATATCCCGCGGTACCGATCCGGGGAGCCTACGGCTGACGGACCGCTGGCAGGCCACGGTGACCCGGGCCGGACTCGCCCTGTGGGAACAGGGCGGGCCCCGCCCTCCGCTGGCGGGACTGGCCGTGGACCCGGACGTCTGCGCCATCGAACTGGGCACACCGGGGCAGCTGTTGGACGAGTCACTGCTGCCCGCGCTGTCCCGGCTGCTGGCCGGCCTCGGAGCCGATGCGCGCTCCAGGGCAACACTGCTGGTCCGCGGCAGGCTCACCACGGGGGAGAGCGAACTGCGCCGCCTGGCCGCCGAACACGGCGTGGCGGCCATCCGCTACGTCACCTCCCGGTACGCCCCCCGCCCCGGCGCTGTGGGCCCCCGCCCCGGTACGGCGCAGGTCCCGACCCAGGGCGCCGCTCCGGCGGCGCGGAACACCGGCACGGCTGTCGTCGGACCGTCACCTGCCGCGTCACCGGTGCGAACGGCACCCGGCATCGCAGCGCCAGGGGTGCCCCCTCGGGCGGGGGCACCCGGTGAGGAGCCGGCGGCCCCCCGGTCGGTCCCCGCGTCGGGGGAGCACCGTCCCGTTGCGGGACCGCCGGCGCCTTCCGCGAGGCTCGCCTCCTCCTCCGGGCCGACAGCCCGGGAGGCCGCCCCGCACGAGGCAGTGGCCCAGGCCGCCGGGGATCCCGACGTACATACGTCCGCCGGATTCCGTAGCGCCGCACCGGAGGCGGCGAGGCCGGCCGGTGAGGTTGCCGGCGACCGGGCTTCGGAGGCTGAGTGCCGTGCCGGTGCCGGTGCCGGTGCCGGTGCCGGTGGCGGCACGGGACCGTTGAGCCATGCGTCTGGTGGCACGTCGATCGGTCGCCCCGCGCCCGGCCGTGGCCCCGGTGGCGCGGGAGTCGGCGCGCAAGCCGCGCCCGCGCCGACTGCGGGTGCGGTCACGGGCGCGCCGCCGGAGGCCGGGCCCGGCCATGGCGGCGGGACGGCGCGTGACTCCGGCGATACGTCGCCCGGTGGTTCGCGGGCCGGCGAAGGTGCCGGCCGCGAGGCTGATGAGGCGTCGGAGAGTTCCGGCGGGGAACGTCTCGCTCCCAAGGCAGCCTCCATCGCTCGCGTGGAGCCGGAGGGGGACTCCGGGGGCGGAACGGTTGTCGGCGCGTCGCGCCCCACACCCGGTTATGCGGAGACCCGTGCTGCTGGTGACCGGCCCGACGGCGGTGATGGAGGTGAGCGTCAGGGGCTTGGTCCGCCGGAACGGGTCCCGAGGCGGCCTGCTCGCGGTGACGGCGACGGGGCGAAGGAGCCCGGTCCGGACGCGCGGGTCCCGGTGGGCCCCGAGCGCAGCCACGGTGGCGAGCCCGAACAACCAGAGCCGGAACGGCCGGGGCCGAGAGCGTACGCCGCCCCGGAGAGGTCTGCGCGGCCGGATTCGGTGGCGGCTCCCGCGCCGTTGGCCCTGCCCCTTTCAATCACGCCGGGTCATGTCAGCAGTGCCGCCGAACGCGAGGCGTTCCGTGCCCTCGCTGCAGAGGTCTGGGAGGGGCATGCCGCCGCCGTCTCCAGGGTGCTCACGCGGATGCCCGCGCTGCGCGGCCGCGAACTGGTGGAGGCGAGGAGCGATCTCATCGCCGCGCACGCCTACCTCACCACCGAGGAAGGGCCGTTGCACCATCGCGAGCTGATCCGGGACCTGCGTACCGGTGAGGACCGCCTGCTGCCCTACGCCGGATGCCTGGCATCCGCTCTGCGGCGGCTGCCCTCCTACCGCGGTGTGGCCCTGCGCGGCGGGGACGCCGCGGAGCCCGAGCCCGCGGTGGGGACCCTGGTGCAGGAGCCCGCGCCGGTCAGCGCTCTGGCCGACTCCTCGGAGCTTCCCGCCGGGTCCCCCGTCCGTTATGCGATCTGGTCCGTCACCGGGCGCAAGGTCCGGCAGCTGCTCGATCGGAGGGCCGGAGCCCCGCAGACGCACGACGAGGTCGTCTTCGTGCCGGGGACGGGCTTTCGCGTGCTGGGGGTACGGACCGGGCCCGACGATTCTCCCGTCGTGCTGCTGCGTGAGATCCCGGGAATCGCGAGCACCTACATGGACGGAACGGAGGAGCTTAACGGGCTTGATCGCAAGGCCCTCGTGCATCTCGAAGCGGCGCTCGCGAAGGGCTTCGAGGTGGGCGGGAGCGGGGGCTGGCCCGAGCGCTGCACCGGGCTCCTGGGCCCGGGCGAGTAGCGAGCGTGCCGTCGAAGACCACTCCGGACAACTCGGGGGAGCCACCACCGAGCACGAAGAGCCGGACGACGCACAGAGTCATCCAAGAGTGAAGGAGAACAATGGCAAGGCAACGTAACGTGCCCTCGCGCGACGGGTCGTCGCCGGGGTCCTCGGCTGACGGGAGCACGGCCTCGTCTGCCGGGGTGGTGCGGCCGTCCCTCCGCAGGGCGGTCGCGCTGGGGTCCGTGGGAGCGGACCCGGGCCCGACGCTCACCCCGGCCGTGCAGGAGTCCGTCGGCGCGACGCGGGGCGAGGGCGAGCCGACGTCACGACTGCGGCCCGACACCTCGGCGGAGGGTGCCGCGTCCGCGCGGCCCGGCGTGACCAACGGTGCGGCCGGGGAAGGCGAGGAGGCCTCGCGGCAGCGGGTGTCCGAGCCGGAGGCCGCGTCCGGGAGCGAGGGGGCCACGGCGGCGTCGGCCGCTGCCGCGGCAGAGCCGGAAACCAGGGCCGCGGTCATGGCGGCCGGGGCCGGCGCTGACGGAACCGGCCGCGGTGATGACGAACCGCCCTCCGGTAACCCGAAGAAGCCCCTGCTCGCCGCCGCGGGCATCGCCGGCGTCGTCCTCCTCGCGGTGCCGCTGCTGATCTGGGCCACGGACGACTCCGAGTCCAAGAAGGACAAGATGTCGGCGACTGCGCAGTCCGACACCGTCCTTGATGACGAGGGCGAGTCCGCGCCGCGGGGCAACTACGCCCCGGCGACGCCCACACCGGAGCCGTCGAGCGCCAAGCCCACCCGCAAGGCGCAGAAGTCGGCGGCGCCGAGTTTCGTTCCGCATCCGCAGGGCGCGAAGTCGGTCAAGAGCACCCCGAAGGCGAACGCGCCGGCGCCTCCCCGGATCGCCCCGAACACCGCGGCGCTGGCCGTCCAGAGGCTGGCCACGTCGAGTGGCGGCGGCCGCCACATCTGCTATCGGGCGTATGTGGCGGACATCGGCTGGCAGGCCCTGGTGTGCGACGGTGCCATGGCGGGCACGGGACAGGGCCACCCCATCAAGGCCCTCAACATCGCCGTGTCCGGCACGAATGGCGTGGACGCCAACGAGTCCACTCAGGGAGCCGGATTCACGACGCCGTGGCAGGGCGTGGGCAACGGCGACGACCTCGTCATCGGAACCGCGAAGCAGTCGGCACCGAACATGAGCGGCTTCGCCATCAACGTCGACAAGGGAGGCGGCAACATATGCCAGAACACCCAGGTCACCGGCACAGGATGGCAGGGTCTCGGTTGCGACACCGCCGAGACTTCCGAGGGGCTCATCTTCGGCGGGGACGTGACCAAGGCGCGCGCGCTCGAAGCCGTCAAGTTCACCGTGTGACGCGGCCCTCCGGCTGAGGTCCTGCGAAGCCAGGTGACTCGTGAAGGAGAACGCCCGCCGGGAAGGACCGGCGGGCGTTCTCCTTCACAGAGCGGCCTGTTGCCGCAGTGCCGGACGGCCCCCGGCCGGCAGGTCCTCCGGGAGCAGGGTGGTGAGGTCGGCGAGACTGGGGGACTGAACCCCGCCCAGCCGCCGGGCCTGACTCGTCATCATCGTCTCCAGCAACTGGCGGGCGAGCCGGGCGTTGCCGAAGGACCGGTCCCGGGGAATCGCCTCCACATACGCGCGCAGCGACGCCAGAGTCTCCGCGCTGCACTCGTAACCGGACGCGGCGGCATGCAGGGTCACGATGGTGACCAGTTCGTCCGTGGTGTAGTCCTCGAACTGCACGTATTTGGAGAACCGTGAGGACAGCCCGGGGTTGGAGGCCAGGAAGCCCTCCATCTCCTCGGTGTATCCGGCGACGATGACCACGACCTCGTCGCGGTGGTCCTCCATCAGCTTCAGCAGGGTGTCGACGGCTTCGCGTCCGAAGTCGTTGGAGGAGCCTTCGGGGGTGAGGGTGTAGGCCTCGTCGATGAACAGCACACCGCCCAGTGCGCTGGTGAAGACCTCCTTGGTGCGCTGAGCGGTGTGTCCGATGTACTGGCCCACCAGGTCGGCGCGGGCCACCTCCACCAGTGTGGCGCGGGGCAGAATCCCCAGCGAATGCAGGAGTTTGGAGTAGAGCCGGGCCACCGTGGTCTTTCCGGTGCCGGGCGGCCCGGTGAAGACCAGATGGTTGCTGATCCTGGGGGAGGGCAGCCCCGCCGCGATCCGCTGGCGGGCGTTGGCGAGCAGGCTCACCAGATCGGTGACCTCCCGCTTCACGGCCCCGAGTCCCACCATGGCCTCAAGCTCTGCCATCGGATCGGGCGAGTCGTCCGTGCCGTCCGCGTTCCGCGGTGATCCGTCGACGGCCGCCGCCTCCGTGTCCCCGACGTCCTGCGGCAGCAGCAGCGTCAGGTCGTTCTCACCCGGATCCCGCATGGACGCGAGCCGGAACGCCTGTCGGTCCACCATGTCCTCGAACACCGCGCGGGCCGCCCGGCCGTTGCCGAAGGACGCGTCGCGCGTCATCTGCTCGAAGCGCACGGCCAGTGCTTCCCGGGTCAGCGGACCGAGCTCGAACTGGTGCTGCTGACACATGCTCTCGGTGATGGTCACCAGCTCCTCCACCGCGTAGTTGCCGAACTCGATGGTGCGCGTGAAACGGGAGGCGAGACCCGGGTTGGCGGACAGAAACGATTCCATCTCCTCGGAGTACCCGGCCGCCACCACGACCACGTCGTCGCGGTGGTCCTCCATCAGCTTCAGCAGGGTGTCGACGGCTTCGCGTCCGAAGTCGTTGCCGGAGGCCCCTTCGGGGGTGAGGGTGTAGGCCTCGTCGATGAACAGGACACCGCCCAGCGCGCTGGTGAAGGCCTCCGTGGTCTTGATGGCCGTACCGCCGATGATCTGGGCCACCAGATCGGCGCGGGCGACCTCCACCAGATGACCGGTACGCAGAATGCCGATGTCCGCCAGGATGCTCCCGTACAGCCGGGCGACGGTGGTCTTACCGGTGCCGGGTGGCCCGGCGAAAATCAGATGCCGGCTCATCGAGGGGACCGGCATGCCGAGTCGGCGGCGGCGTTCCGCGAGCTGGTTGAGGTTGACCAGGGTGTGCACCTGGTGCTTGACGTTCTCCAGGCCGATGAGCGCCTCCAGCTCGGTCAGCGGGCTCTCCGGCTCGGTCCCCCCTCGGGACTCTCCGGGGGCCCCTCCACCCTCGCCCGTCGTCTCGGCGTTCTCGCCCCAGCTGTCGGGGGAGCCGTTGTCCGCGCTGGTCAGGAAGTCCACCGAGATCCGGTCGCCGGCACGGGTCTGCCGCAGTCCCGAACCCCGGTTGTCGCGCACCACGCACCGGGTGACGTTCACCGGCTCGGTGCTGTCGATCCGTACGCCGTCGCCCGTGCTGCCGGTGACCTCGCAGGCGGTGAGCGAGGCCCGGCCGCCCCGCGACACCTGAACACCGTGGGCTTTCGAGCCGCTCACCCGGACCCTGTCCAGCAGGATCTCGCCACCGTCCCGCACGCTCACACCGGCGTCGGCGCTGTCGCTGATCTCGCAGTCCCGCAGGGTGCCACGGCCGTGCTCGCCGATGACGACGCCCGAGCGGCCGGAGGAACGCATCACGGTGTCGCTCACCTCGGGGTCGGCGTCGTCGTCGATGCTCAGCGCGCAGCCGCCGGCGGACTCGATCTCGCAGTGCTCCAGGCGGCCGCGGCCGTCGTCACTGATCTCGATGCCGTGGCCGCCCGCCCTGGTGACCCTGACACGGCGCAGCAGGGGGTTGGCGGAGGAGCGTACGGAGATGCCGACCCCGGCCGGGTCCAGTACCTCCAGCCGGTCGAACTCGGCCGTGGAGTCGTTCGCCACCAGCACCGCCCCGGCGGTGTCGGCGCAGTCGCTCACCACCGTGTCGCGGAACATCGGGGAGGAGCCGTCGACGACCCGGATGGCGGACTCCGTGGAGGTGTGGAACTCGCACCCCTCCAGGATTCCGCGCGAGCGGTCGAGGACGAACAGACCGCTGCTCTTGGTACGCCGGGTCACACACCGGCGCAGCAGGGGGTCCGCTCCGCCGGAGATGACGATGGCGCTCTGGGTGATGGACTCGAACGAGGTCTCCTCGATCTCGGGGCGGGAGACGCTGGTCACGAGCAGTCCCACCGAGGTGCGGTGGACGGTGGACCGCAGGACCCGGGTCGAGCTGTGACCTTCCAGGGCGATGGCGGGCTTCTCGGTGCCGGAGATGTCACAGCCTTCCACGGTGCCCCCGGCCTCGCCGCTCGCCAGGACGCCGTTGGCCCGCGCGCCGCGTATCCGGCAGTCGCGGACGAGGGGTCTGGCCGTCTCGCCGATGACCACCGCGGAGGTGCCGAAGTTCTCGAACACGCAGTCGTCCAGGACGCTTTCGGTGTCCGAGGAGTCGACGACGCCGGCGCCGCCGGGGTTGCTGATCCGACAGCCTCGGGCCGCCAGCGAGCCCTTGCCGCGGACCAGGAGTGCCGTCCACCCGGAGCCGTTGACGGAACATCCGTCGAGTGCGGCCTGGCCGGCCGGTACGTCCACCACCGGCAGCTCCTTGTCGCGGCCGCTCAGGGTGAGCCCGCTGAGCATCACGGCGTCGGCCATGAGGCTGACGGCGGTGCCGGAGCGGGGGCAGATCTCCACGGCTCCCGGTTCGCCCTCGGCGACGATCGTCACCCGGTTCCTGATGACCAGGTTCTCGGCGTAGCGTCCGGGACGTACCCGGATCACCGCCCCGGTGCGTGCCTGCGCCAGCGCCTCACCGATCGTCGGGAAACTGTCCGTCCGTTCCGGGCAGACCGTGAGTATTTGCCGTGCCACGCGCCTCGAACCTCCTCGTGTTTCTGCCTCTTTGGCCCTGCCCCATGCACCCGCGCATGGCATGTGCATATCATGTAGTTATGCGAAATGCCATGAAATACAGGTATGCAGGCCTCGTGCTGGCCGCCGCAGTCGCCGTGCCGGCGACCTGTGTGCCTGCCTTCGCCGCGTACAGCGGGCCGTCGGCCGCTGCCGGCGGCGACGACCCCGGCACGACGCTGCTGCCTCCGTTGCCCGTCCGTCTCGGCGAGGGCAACCCGTGCACCGGCCCGTCGGACGTGACCGCCACCGGAGCGACGTGGTCGCAGACGGCCCTCGGGCTGACGCGGGCCCAGCGGATCTCCCGGGGAAGCGGGGTGACGGTCGGGGTCGTCGACACCGGAGTCGCCCCTGATGTGCCCAGCCTGTCCGGGCGGGTGACGGCCCTCGACGGCGCGGACAAGGACTGCGTGGGACACGGCACCTTCGCCGCCGGTCTCATCGCGGCGGCCCCGGAGAAGGGCAGCGGTATCGCCGGGGTCGCCCCCGCCGCCGAGATCGTCGCCCTGCGAGGGACCGACGACCGCGGTGTGCCCTCCGTGGAGAGGGTCGCTGAAGGCATACGCAAGGCGGCGGACCGGGGCGCCCAGGTCATCTACGTCGGCTACGTCCTGCGTACCGGAAGGGCGGAACTCACCGCGGCCGTCGCCCATGCCACGGAGCGGGACGCGCTCGTGGTCGCTCCCGCCGCTCCGGATGCCGTGCCCAAGGAGGAACTCGGGCCGGACAACGAAATGCCCGAGGGACCATACTGGCCGGCCGCCGTGCCGGGAGTGCTGTCCGTCGTGGACTTCGGACCCAGCGGCGCACGGCAGAAGGACGCGCCGCCCGCCTACGAGCCGGACCTGTCCGCGCCCGGCAGCTCCATGGTCAGCATCGGACCGAAGGGCTCCGGGCACTACATAGGCTCCGGTGCGTCGTTGGCCGCGGCCGGTGTCGCGGGAATCGCCGCACTCGTACGGGCTTACCAGCCCAAGGCGACCGCGGCGGAGGTCACCCGCCGGCTGCTCGACACCGCCTATCCGGCGGACACTTCCAGGGCCGACCCCTTCGCTGCCCTTTCCGTCGTCTCGGACAAGAGCGAGGCGGCTCCGGCGAAGCGTGTCCCCGCCCATCTGCCGCAGCCCGCCGACCCCGGCCCCCGGACCCGGTCCCTGGTGATCGCCGCCGCGGGCCTGACCCTCGTCCTGCTGGTGGGAGGCGCGGCGGCGGTGATCCCACGCGGCCGTGCCAGAGGCTGGCTGCCACCCGGCCGCAGCGCGGACGACGCGCCCGCGGCTCCCGCCGGGCAGAGCTAGGCGGGGGCCGGCGCCCCTGTCCCGGTCGTCTGTGGCTGGTCGCGCCCACCCGGCGGAGCCGCACATGTCACCGCCCCGCGCCCCTGGCGGGGCGCATGGCGCCCGGTGGAGGAACGGGGAACTGCGCGCGCGGCCCCCAGGGGCCCGCAGTGCCCCACGGGCCCCTGACGTCCCTTCGGGGCCGACGCGGTGCAGCCCGGAGCCGGCCGGGCCCGGAGCGTTTGCCGGGGCGAGGCCGGGCATCAGCCGTCCTCCAGCAGCGGAGTCTGTACCTGGAGGGTCTTGCGCCGCGCGATCCGCACCGCCCGGCCAGGGATCAGCTCGCGCCCCTTCACATTGCCGAAGAGATACCCCTCGCTCGGCGGGCAGGACATCAGCAGACCCGGTGTGTTGACCTCCTGGAGCCTGCGCAACAGCATCTCGTTGAGGCCACGTCCGGCTCCCGCGGAGGAGCGGGCCACGATCATGTGCAGGCCGACCTCGTGGCCGAGCGCGAGATGGTCGAGCAGCGGAGCGAACGGCTGCGCCATGGCACTGCTGCCGATCATGTCGTAGTCGTCGACCAGGATGAACAGCCGCGGTCCCTGCCACCAGTCGCCCAGCCGCATCCGTGACGGGGCGATGTCCTCGCCGGGAACTCGCTGCCTGACCGCCCGGGCCGCCCCGTCCACGAGTTCCTTGAGCATGTCGAGGGACACGGCGTGGCCGAGCCGGTACGGCTCGGGAATGGTCTCCACCAGCTCTCGCCGGTAGTCCACCGCCATGATCCGGGCCTCGGCGGGTGTGTACCGCGCGGTGATGCCCTTGGCGATCACCTTCAGCAGGTTCGTCTTGCCGCACTCGGTGTCGCCCACGATGATCATGTGAGGGTTCTCGGAGAAGTCGTGCCACACCGGGGCGAGTTCGTTCTCGTCCAGGCCGATCGGGATCCGCAGACCGTTCTCGACCTCGGGCTCGGGCAGTTCACCGACGGGCAGGCTGGTCGGCAGCATCCGGACCCGGGGCGCGGCCGGGCCCGTCCAGTTCTCGCTGACCGCGGAGACGAGCCCCGCGATGCCCTCGGCCAGGTCGTCGGAGTCCTCGACCCCGTCGACGCGCGGCAGCGCCGACAGGTAGTGCAGCTTCTCGGCGGTCAGGCCCCGCCCCGGGCTGCGCGGAATCGACGCCGCCTTGCGGGAGTCGATCTGGGAGTCCATCGGGTCACCCATCCGCAGTTCGAGACGGGTACCGGTCTGGTCGCGCACGGAGGACGACAGCTCCACCCACCGGGCGGTGGTGATCACCAGGTGGACGCCGTAGTTGAGCCCGCGGGCAGCCAGCGCGTTGAAGGTGGGGATCTGCCGGTCGTAGTCCTGCCGCACGGTGGACCAGCCGTCGACGACCAGGAAGACGTCGCCGTGCGGCTCGTCGGCGAACTCGCCCGCCGCGCGCCGCTTGCGGTACGTGGGCATGGAGTCGATGCCGTGCGCCAGGAAGAACCGCTCACGCTGGCTGAGCAGAGTGTTGACCTCAGCGATCACCCGGCCCACCCGCTCGCTGTCCACGCGGGCCGCCACACCGCTCACATGGGGCAGTCCCTCAAGCGCGGCGAGGGTGCCGCCGCCGAAGTCAAGGCAGTAGAACTGCACTTCGCGCGGAGTGTGGGTGAGGGCGAGCGCGGTGATGAGGGTCCTCAGCAGGGTGCTCTTGCCGCTCTGCGGACCGCCGGCGATGGCCACATGGCCGCCGGCCGCCGACAGGTCCACCGTCAGCAGATCACGCAGCTGGTCGAACGGCCGGTCCACGACGCCCACCGGTACGGTGAGCTTGCCCCGCAACGGCCAGTCCGCCGTGGTGAGTCCGAACTGCGGATCGGGCGCCAGCGGAGGCAGGATCTGGTCCAGTGTGGACGGCGCGCCGAGTGGCGGCAGCCAGACCTGGTGCGCCGGCGGCCCCGAGCCGCGCAGCCGGTCGAGCGCCACCGACAGCAGCGTCTCGCCGGTCTCCTCGTCGGCGCCATCAGGCTCCTCCTCGGCCTCGCCAGTGACGTCCGGGTCCGCGGGCGCGCGCGGCACCACCCAGTTCGCCGTCCACGGCACCACCTGGCGCGCCACCTGTGCCTGGACGACGGCTCGGCGCCGCTCGTACGGACCTGACACGTACGCGGCACGGAACCGCGTCAGCGCGTCGACACCGCTCTTGAGGAAACCGGCACCCGGCTGCGCGGGCAACTCGTAGGCGTCCGGCACACCCAGCACACCGCGGCTCTCCATCGCGGAGAAGGTGCGCAGGCCGATCCGGTACGACAGATGGCTCTCCAACTGGTGCATACGGCCCTCGTCCAGCCGCTGCGAGGCGAGCAGCAGATGCACCCCGAGCGAACGGCCGAGCCGGCCGATCATGACGAACAGCTCCATGAAGTCCCGGTGTGCGGACAGCAGTTCACTGAACTCGTCGACCACCACGAACAGGCTGGGCAGTGGCTGCAACGGCACCCCGGACCGCCGCGCCTTCTCGTATTCCAGCGCGGAGGTGTAGTTGCCGGCGGCACGCAACAGCTCCTGACGCCGGATCAACTCGCCGTGCAGGGCGTCCTGCATCCGGGCGACCAGCGCCACCTCGTCGGCGAGGTTGGTGATGACCGCGGACGTGTGCGGCAGCTCGTCCAGACCGAGGAAGGTCGCGCCGCCTTTGAAGTCGACGAGGATGAAGTTCAGCGTCTCGGAGGAGTTGGTCAGGGCGAGGGACAGGACGAGCGTGCGCAGCAGTTCGCTCTTGCCGGAGCCGGTGGCCCCGATGAGCATGCCGTGCGGTCCCGTGCCCCCCTGTGCGGACTCCTTGATGTCCAGCTCCACCGGCCTGCCGTCGCCGCTGACCGCGATGGGCACCCGGAGCCTGCTACTGCCGGTGTACCGCTGCCAGAGCGTCGCCGGCTCGTGCCGGTGCAGATCGGGGATGTTCAGCAGCGTGGTCAGCTCGACGTCGTTGGCCAACGGCTTGGAGTCGTCGCCGCCCATGCTCATCCGGTACGGCGCCAGCAGCCGGGCCAGAGCGAGCGAGCCCACAGGACCGAAACGGTCGGGCCTGCCGAGAACAGTCGACTGCTCCTTGCGGTCGCGGTCGGTCCTCACCAGCGCGACGCTCTCCTCCTCGACCTCCAGACGCAGGGTGGTGCGACCGGGCTTCCAGGCGAGAGCACCCGTCAGGTCGAGCACCACCGCGTTGCGGAACCCGAGGCCGTCGAAACGGTGACCCGCGGGTACCGTGCAGCCGTCGAGCACGATCACCGTGTACGGCTCCTCCCGCCCCGGAACCGCGTCGGGGTCGGCGCTCGGACGCTCGAGGAACTCGCCACCGAGTAGATTCTCCAGCTCGTTGAAGGCCGAGGTGATCATGCGAGCGGGCCCGGCGCCGTCCTCCTCGTGCCGGTGCAGGCTGTGCGGAAGCCACTTCGCCCACTCCCACCCGGGCCGCCGCTCGTCCGACACACACAGTGCGATCCACAGGTCGTCGGGGGAGTGGAAGACCGCCAGTTGGCCGAGCAGAGCGCGCACCACATCCCGTATCGGCTCCTCCTCCCCGCGGAAGAGAACCTTCGACCAGGCGCGCAGATAAATCGCGATGGGCTGGTCACGTACGGTCGAATAGGCCTTGGTGAAGCTTCGCAGGGCGTGCGCGGACAGCGGTTCGAGGTCCTCGACCGGCTTCGTCGAGAGTGGGGTCAGCTGCATCGACAGGCGCTGGTCACCCACGCCCATCCGGACCTCGGCGAAGTCGTCGTCGGACGCACGGCGCTCCCACAGCCGGGTGCTGCGCACGAACGAGGACAGCGCCGCGGGCTCGGGGTGCTGCCAGGCGAGGGCGAGTTGCTGGTCGACGACGGAGGCCCGCACCTTGCGCCGTGTCTGCCGCAGATAACGCAGGTAGTCGCGGCGTTCGCCCTTCATCCGCTCCTTGCGCTCGCCGCTCTTGCGCATGACCTGACCGAGCATCATTCCCGCGGACGCGATCACCATCACACCCAGCGAGATGTAGATGAATCCGCCACTGGACCGGCGCATGCCCGGCCTCATGAACATCAGCATCATGGAGACGGACATAAGCGCCATCGGCAAGTATGTCCATACCGCAGAGTTGTCCGGCACCGTTTCCGGAAGGGTCGGCGGCTCCTGAAGGCTCAGCTCTCCCGACGGCATTTCCGGACCTTTACGGCGTGCCGGCCTTCGGAACAGGATCACGCTCAACGAATGGCCTCCTCAATGATTTCGGAACAATTCCGCGGCAGCGGCACAGGACAGTTCGATGTCCGTCCGGACGCCGTTCGCCTCGAAATGGGTAAAGTGAAAGTGAGATGCTTCACATGGTGAAAGGGTCGGTCAGAGTCCAGCGATGACTGTGAACCTTTTAGATGGGGTTCCGTGGAACGCTGAATTGTTCAGGGGCGGTTGCACAAGAGTCCGACTTACCGTCAAACTCATCGGCGCGTACCGCATCCGACTTCCCGTCGCGTTCGGCGGGCCGATCAGCGCGCTGCCTCTGCCTCTCAGTCACCGCGCTCCGCAAGAAAGCGTGAACCCAAAGCCCATGACTGACATTCAGGCGGCAATCCTTTGCCGCGTCACCGTACGTGCTCCGGCCAGGACCGTCGACCTGGCCGTACCCTCCGATGTGCCCGTTGCCGATCTGCTGCCCACTGTGATCAGCTACGGAGGCGACGATCTGGAGGAATCCGGCCTGGAACACGGCGGTTGGGTGCTGCAACGCCTCGGCGGCCCACCGCTCGACCCTGAGAGTACCTTGGACTCCCTCGGTCTGCGGGACGGCGAGGAACTTTATCTGCGGCCTCGCGCCGAAGCGTTGCCCGAGGTACACCTCGACGACCTGGTCGACGGCATCTCCGCCAACATGCGCCACCGGCCGCATGGTTGGAGCCCGGAGGCCTCCAAGCGCCTGCTGCGCGGCCTGTCCGTGGTCACGCTCGTGCTGGGCATGGCGCTGATCGCCGCGCCCGGATCGCCGGGCTGGGTACGGGCACTGGCGGCCTCGGCAGCCGGACTGCTGCTGATGGCCGGGGCGGGCTCGGCCGCCCGAGCCGTCGGCGACTCCGGCGCCGGCTCGCTGCTCGGCCTCATGGCGGCCCTCTACCTCGCCCTGGCGGGCTGGCTGCTGCCCGGCGGTGAGTTGGGCGGCGCCGAGGGCGACGCAGTGCTGGGAGCAAGGCTGTTGGCCGCCTCCGCAGCCGGTGGTGGAGGCGCGGTACTGGCGTTGGCGGCGGTCGGCGTGTATCCGGCGCTGTTCATCGGCACCGCTTTCGTCGCCACGTCGGGAGCGTTCGGCGGCGTCCTGATCACCTTGGAACTGAGCATGGAGCAGGCGGCCAGTGTGGTCGCTGTCATGGTCGTACTGCTCGGCGGTTTCGTCCCCACCCTGTCGTTCAGGCTCGCCGGCATGCGGATGCCGCCGCTGCCCTCCAACGTCCAGCAGCTGCAGCAGGGCATCGACCCGTATTCCCCCTCCGAAGTCGAAGCGCGGTCCATGATGGCGGACGGCTGGATGACCGCCTTCTACGGAGCCATCGGGCTGGTCTGCATGCCGTGCCTCATGGCGCTCGCGGTCGAGCCGGGCGTCGCCGGGGTCCTCACCGTCGTGGCCCTCTCACTCCTGTTGCTGCTGCACAGCAGGGGGCTGGGCAACGTTTGGCAGCGGGTGGCGCTGACCTGCGCCGGGGCCTGGGGCGTGACCCTGCTGCTGTTCATGGCCACGCGCGACCTCGGTCCGAGGGACAGGCTGATCCTGGCGATGGGACTGATGGGCCTGGCGGCCGCGATCACGATCGCTTCGTGGACCGTGCCCGGGCGGCGACTGGTGCCGTACTGGGGCCGGGCCGCCGAACTGCTGCACTCGCTCGCCGCGATCTCCATGCTGCCGCTGATGCTCTGGTCGATGGGTGTCTACGGGTGGCTGCGCGGGATCAACGGCTGAGGCGGGAGAAGCGACGATGCACAGCAAACGGGACCAAGTACAAGCTCATCTCTTTATCATGGGGCGGCTGGCCTCGGCCATGCTGCGCTCCGACCCCGACGAGGCGGAAAGCCCTCTGGGCAGGACCAACCGCGGCGCCGCGGTAGGGGTGATCATCGCCGTGATGGTGTGCGCCGGAGCGTTCGTCTTCGGGCTCATCAAGCCGGGCGGGAACGACTCGTGGCGTGCGGGGAAGGACCTGATCGTCGACAAACAGACGGGTGCGCGCTACCTGTACCTCGACGGGCGGCTGCGCCCTGTACGCAACTACGCCTCTGCCCAGCTGCTGGCCGGCGGCGGCCTCGGCGTCACGACAGTGGGTACGTCCTCGCTCGCGGGCACACCGCATGGAGCGCCCCTCGGCATCCCGGACGGCCCGGAGTCCCTGCCTGGCGCCGGTGACCTGGGCAGCAAGCCGTGGGTGGTGTGTTCGGGCATCCGCCCGAGGACGACGGGCGTCGTCACGGAGACCACGACGCTCGCGCTCGGCGCGGACGAACCCCAGGACATCCCGGACGGACGGGAGCTGGGGCAGAAGGACGGCCTGCTGGTCGCCGGGCCGGACGACACCACGTATCTGCTGTGGCAGGGCAGTCGGCTGCGCCTGGACGAGGAGGCGAACGCGGCTCGTGCCCTCGGGTACGGAAGTGTCACGCCCCGCCCCGCCTCGGCCGCGTTCCTCGATGCCTTCCCTCTGGGGCCGGACCTTTCTCCCGCCGATGTGCCCGGCCGCGGCGCCAACGGGCCTTCGCTGTCGGGCCGGAGCACGAGGATCGGCCAGATCTTCCGTGTCGAGGTACCCGGCGCCGCCCCCCGCTACCACCTGCTGACGAAGGCGGGACTCGTCCCGCTCACGGCCACTGGCGCGGCGCTTTTGCTGGGTGACCCGGAGACCCGCGAGAAGGCGTACGAGGGAGCGGCCGTAACCGTGGTGACGCTCCGGGCCGACGAACTGACCGAGCATCTCGCCCCGAGCTCCCAGGCCTCCGTGGTGAACGCGGCGAAGCTTCCCGAGGAGCCGCCGAAGGCTGTCGGGGTCTCCGCCGACTCCCTCGTGTGCGCGGACGTCGACTCCTCGAAGGGCGGCGTACGTGTGGGCACGTCCGTACGGCCCGAGGAGTCGCTGCCGGAACCGGTGCAGCCACCGGCTCCCGAAGTCGTTCCGGGCTGTCTGAAGGTCGACGCCATCGCGGTGCGGGCCGGAACGGGCGCGCTGGTCAGGACGTTGAGCGCGAGCGGCAGCGCCCTGGGCGACACCACGTACCTGGTGACCGACGACGGAGTGAAGTACCGGCTGCTGTCCCAGGACGGGGTGAAGGCCCTGGGGTACGAGGGCGTCCAGGAGCGGACGGTGCCGTCCCCGATACTGTCCATGCTGCCGAGCGGCCCGGACCTCACTCCTGAAGCAGCCTCTTCCGGAGAAGCGCGAGTGACACTGCGGTGCCCGAAGAAATAGTGGGCAATTGGGAACAAGCCGCCCAGCACGGAGAGCCTCCCAAAAGGAAACTCTTGGTTTATCCGCAGTCACGCCGCGTTGAAGTGCGGTGTCCGGACGCGGTACGGGGGCGGGAATAGATGCCCGGTCTGTCCGATTGCGTTCATCGTTCTGCTCAAGTGAGCGGCTCGAATTCTGAATAACTGCTCAGTCGAGCATTGAGGGTATTCCAATCGGGCGGTCGTGGCAGCTTGACGGCAATTGCCAAACGCGCCGGGGGCTGCTTAGCATCGGCTCACACCCGATCCCGGTGAACCGGTGCGTGGTTGCGGGGCCACCCTGTCTGTCCACGGGTGGCATGGGGCCCACAGGTCGGTGAATTTCGCCGAAAGGAAGTTCTCTCATGGCCATTCAGCAGTCAGAAGAGCAGGCGACGCGTAGCGGGATCAGGGCGCTGGAACAGGCGTTCACCAGCATCCAGACGCGTCAGCAGGACGTTCAGACCACCGGGCAGAATCTGGCCACGAGCTACGGGGGTGCGGACGGTGGGAAGTTCAAGCGGTTGCTGGAACAGTGGGACGGGAACGTCGACATCATCCTGACGAATCTTGACCGGATGGTCGATGAACTCAACGGGACCCTCCAGGAACACGGTCTGATGCAGGGTTCCGCGGACGATTCGATCGACCAGGAGTACTCGCGTTCCACGGCCGTGTTCGACGAGCTCAATGGAACCCACACCTCGTCCTGACCGACGGGCCCTCCATGCCTTTGCCCCCTGCGTGGCATCGCGCTCGGGAACCACTCTCCAGCGGTCACGGTTCTGCCCACTGACCAATACCGCACACAACATTGCACTCGCGGCGAATCGGGGATTTCGATGGACTACTCAGACGGCTATATCTATCTCGACTACAACGGGGCCGAGGGCGCGGCCGAAGACATGATCAGGCAGTCGCAGGCGATCATGAGCACCATTTCGAACCTGGAAATGGAGCTGACGGCGCTGAAGAACAGCTGGATCGGTGACGACGCGCAGGTCTACAACGAAGTGCAGCAGAAGTGGGACACGGCCGTACAGAACATCAAGGACCTGCTGGCCAACCACTCCCAACTGCTGAACGATATCTCCGCCAACTACCGGCGCGGCGAGTCGAACCTCGAGCAGAAGTGGGCGGAAATCAGGATCGGCAGCCGCTGACCCTGTCAGAAGCCGTTCTCGTCTTCCCCGTGCACGACGGCGCGGGTTGAGCCGGGCGGAAGTGGCGAGCGAACGACCGGGCGCCGTCGGCCTCAGCTGTTTCGGGCGCCACTGGCCCGGTGCGGGAAGCTGGGGCCGGCGGCGCCCGACGCTGTGACCGGTAGCTCTCAAAGATCATGTTTATGGGACCGTCATGGTCCCTGATGCCGCATGGAAGGGGAACGGCATGGCCAACGTCACGGTTCTCAACACCGAATTCCTGAAGCAGTTCATCACCAACAACATCGAGGCGTTCTCAAGCAGCCTGGAAAAAATGCAAAAGGATGACCCGGCCCTTGGGCCGGCCATCTCGACTGTTGCCGAGAAGAAAATCACCGACACCACTGTCTCCGCCTCGAAGCCGCTCGTCCTCGGCCACCTGGCTTTCAACGACAGTCCGGTCGGAGGCGCTAATTTGAACAAGGCCGTCCAAGACGGCGCAGCCGAACTCCAGCGCATCATCGACAGTCATGTAACCCTGTTCAAGGATCTGCATGAGGCGATGCAGGAAACTATCGAAAAGCTGAACAGCACACAGGGGGAGAATCTGGAGAATATTTCCTTCGAAGATTTTAAGGAAATATTCGAAGACGTCGAAACCGATCTCGAAGGTTCCGGAAACGAAAAAACCGAAAATACCGAGAAATAGGAGTCGGAGCACAAGATCCGGAATCCCCACTGGTAGTCCACTTCTCCTACGACATCGCGGAGCACGGTGATGGCCGACCCGAAAAACAATAACGATGACAACTGGAAATCGGCAGTCGACATGCTCACCGGCTATATGCTGCCGGAGCGTAGTAAGTTGTTCGAGAATCTCAAGGGCAACGATGGCATTCCGTTGATGCATGTCCGGTTGGACAGGGCGAGTAATGGCTATGTATCCGGTTTTGTTTCGCAGGGCGGCTGGCACATGCGGCACACCGACTACGTCTTTCCGTTTCTCGGCCCGGACAAGGATCCGACGAACCAGTCGGCGGGTCGGACTATGGCCTCCTACTACGCGTACATCACCTTCCTTGCCTCGGGCCAGGCCGCACCGCCCAGCGGGAACGATGTCATCGCGAACTACAAAAAGACCAGCGACAAGCTGAAGGACAAGGGTGGCTGGAACAAGGAAGGAGACAAGCTCGACTGGGACACCGGGGACCTGACCCGGTACGTCTACGGCTCCAAGGCGGCCCTCGACACGCTGACCATGTGGCCCCACTCGACCCATGGATTCTCCGACCGTTCAAATTCCGTGGCCGACGATTCCTACGTCGACTTGGGCTCCTTCACCGATGCGGCCAGAGCCTTCGAACGGGCCGTGAGTTTCTTCTCGGACAGCGCCGTCACCGTTGGCAAATGGGACAACGAGAACATCGGAGAGGGCAGTGATGCCTGGGACGGCACCCCGGCGGCCGTCTTCAAGGGACTCATCCACAAGCTGGCAAGGAATTACGAGGGCTACGCCGACCAGCTCAAAGGGGAGGGTGAGGCGAGCAGCGCGGTACTCCTTGACGGTACGGCGGTGGCGTCCAAGCCTGCTATCGCACTGGCCGAACTTCAGCAGACCATCCTCACCCAGGCGCAGAATCTTGTCAATGCGTGGAATTCGTGGAGGGATGATAGCAACCCTCAGAAGTTTCTGTACGACATGCTGCAGGAGGCGAGACTCAGTTCCTTCGACACGCAGTTCGATAAGGTCGATATCGACGTATACCATTACGGTGGTCAGACTAATACCCCCAAATTGATCAACAAGGCTTTGGCCGGATTCGACAACAACCTAATCGTCGAAGGCGTGTCCTACGGACAGGCCCATCTGATGGAATCCTGGAAAAATCTCGCTGAAGAGGCCGTGCGCCGGTGGGAAAGTTCGGCTCAGAACTGGCTGAGTGTGGCGGGCGCCGATGCCATTGTTGCGCTTACCAATGCTTTCACCGAGGCGGAAAAGGCCTTTGAGACTAAACTGACTGACAAAGATAAACAGCCGATTTCGGAAATCATATCGAAGGAGACTCGCGACCAGGAAAAGAAAGGAGTGGACAAGGAGAAGGCTGCGGCCAAGGACGTTGCGGACAAGGAGAAGGAGGAAGCCAAGCGGCAGCGGGACGAGGAGAAGGCCCAGGCGGCGAAGGAGAAGGAAGAAGCCAAGGCGGCGGCGGACAAGGAGAAGGCTGAGGCCAAGGCGGAACAGGCGACCGCCAAGGAGCAGGCGAACAAGGAGAAGGAAGAAGCCAAGGCCGCGGCGGCGAAGGAGAAGGCCGAGGCCAAGGCGGAACAGGCGACCGCCAAGGAGCAGGCGAACAAGGAGAAGGAAGAAGCCAAGGCCGCGGCGGACAAGGAGAAGGCCGAGGCCAAGGCGGAGCAGGGAACCGCCAAGGAGCAGGCGGCGAAGGAGAAGGCCGAGGCCAAGGCGGAACAGGCGACCGCCAAGGAGCAGGCGGCAAAGGAGAAGGAAGAAGCCAAGGCGGGGGCGGACAAGGAGAAGGCCGAGGCGAAGGCGGAACAGGAGGCCGCCAAGGAGGAAGCGGCGAAGGAGAAGGCACAGGCGAAGGCCGAGCAGGGGACCGCCAAGGAGGAGGCGACAAAGGAGAAGGAAGAAGCCAAGGCGCAGAACCAGACGGACCGGGACGAGGCCAAGCAACAGGCTGCCCAGCAGCAGGCTTTCGCCGTCAGTCAGGCGGACAGGCAGCGGGCCGAGGCCAAGAAGGAAAAGGACGAGGCCAAGGCAGAGCAGGCGCAGGAGAAGGCGCAGGCGAAGGCGGAGCAGGAGGCCGCCAAGCAGGAAACGCAGAAGGAGA
>NZ_JBVKCA010000036.1:0-46674 GCF_055656965.1 Streptomyces sp. NPDC111656 | reverse complement strand
AAGACGGAGAGCAAGCAGCAGGCGGAGCAGGAGAAGGCGCAGGCGAAGGCGGAGCAGGAGGCCGCCAAGCAGGAAACGCAGAAGGAGAAGACGGAGAGCAAGCAGCAGGCGGAGCAGGAGAAGGCGCAGGCGAAGGCGGAGCAGGAGGCCGCCAAGCAGGAGGCGCAGAAGGAGAAGACGGAGGCCAAGCAGCAGGCGGAGCAGGAGAAGGCGCACGCGAAGGAGCAGCAGGAGCAGGCCCGGCAGGAGGCTGTAAAGGAGAAGCAGCAGGCCCGGCTGGACGCCGAACATGCCAAGGCCGATGCGCAGGCGGACTACGAGCAGCAGAAGGCCGAGGCCAGGGACGAACGCGCCCATGCGGAGCAGCAAGCCGACAGCCATGAGGCGGCGGCGAAGCAGGAGTACGAGCACCAGAAGGCCGAGGCCCAGTCAGAACGGGACCAGGCTCAGCAGCATGCCGAGCAGGAGCGGGCGGAAGCAAAGCGGGACTACAACCGCGAGGTGGCCGGCGGTGCCAATGAGCAGACGGCTCGTGAGAAGTACGACCATCGGATCGCCGAGATCAACGGGGCCGAGCGGGACGCCGTTCGGGAGGCCGACGCCCATGAGGCCCAGGCCAAGCACGAATACCAGGAGCAGAAGGCTGCCGCCCAGGAGGAGCGACAGCACGCACGCACGGACGCGGAGCAGGCACGGCGGGACGCCAAGGCCGAGTACGACAAGCGGATGGGTGACATCCAGTCCAAGTACGACCGGATCGGGGCCGGCGACAAGGACATTGAGGACCAGATCCGCCAACGCATCGCCGATCTCCCACAGCCGCCCGACCTGACCTCTTACAACCCGTCGGGTGCTGGCTCGGAGCATTCCTCCGTGTTCAACGACAACCTCTACAACTCGGACGATCTGGCATCAGCGCTGGGTCGCCCGCAGGGCAACGATGCCCTTGTCGGCTCGTCCGCCGGTTCACCCGGGGGCCCCGGGGCGCCGATGATGCCGCAGATGATGCGCGGTGGCGGAGGTGAGGGGGGTTCGTCCGGCGAGCGGGTGCGCAATGTCATCGATCCCGGTACCGGCCGCTCCGGCAGAGTGGCCACCCCCGGATCGACCGTCGAGGACGAAGAGCACCGGGTGATCCCGAGTGCCACGCAGACAAGCAGCAGTTCGCAGCCCTTCATGCCACCGATGGGGGGCATGCCCGGGGCCGGCGGAGGGCCCGGCCAGCAGACGGAGAGCAGCGACCGGGAGCGGACCACGTGGCTGGCGGAGGACGAGGACGTCTGGGGCACCGATGAGGGCGGCGTCCCCCAGGCCCTGGGGCGATGAACTCATGCCGCCGGCAAGCAGTCTTGGTTGGGCGCGTAGTGGTTGGCAGCCCAAATACGCAGTGAGGAGACCAGATTGAGTGAGTCGATCAACGACCGCGTGGCCGAGGCGATGGCCCATCTCAAGGCCACGCAAGAAGCCGTGGCCAAGGCTCAGAGCGAGCTGAACGCCGCGTCGATGACCGCACACTCGGCGGACAGAGCGGTCCGGGTGACCGTCGGAGGGAAGGGCGAGCTGACGGGCCTGGAGTTCCTCGACGGCAAGTACCGCTCCATGGCCGCCTCGCAGCTCTCCGCGTCGGTGCTCGAAGCCGTGAACCAGGCTCGCGCCGCCATGGCGCGCCGGGTCGTCGACACGATCGACCCCCTCACCAGGCTGACCCCCCGAGGTATGACCCCGGAACGCATAGGGGTCGACTGGAGCTCGATTTTCGGATCGTTGCTCAGTGAGAACTCGGTGGAGAAGGGGTCGAGGGCGATGGACCGGCTCCGTGACGAGATTCATGAGGACGAAGAGGAACCCGCCACCGCGGCCGACCGTGGCACGGAGAACAAGCGACAGAGGAGTGAATAGCGATGGCAGAGTATTCGGGGGACCTGGAAGGAATCCTGAGGGGTTCGAAGGACATCGCCGCGGCCTTTGAGGGCTCCCAGGAGATGCTCCCCCGGTTCGAGGACAGCTGCCAAAATTCCGATGGTTGGTGGGGCGAGGAGGAGGAGGGTGACGACCTCGCCGACCAGCTCGGCTTGAAGTACCGGGGTAGAAGGGAATCGGTGGCTGAGACGGTCAAAGGTTTCACGGAAGCCATTCAGGGACTGGTCAAAGCGGTCGCCGAACAGGCCCCTCTGGTCGGGCGTCCGCAGGAGTATGCGATGGAAGACATCGACAACCTGAAATCGGAAAGCGAGGGCCGGCGGTAAAATGGCGATCGACTTCCCACCCGATTTTCGAGAGTTCCTCAAGTGGTACGTGGGTGGGAACGTCGCGTCCGGAAACGAGGACAGGGGCTACGACGCACGACTTGCCTACAGCCGGTTGGCGGACGATGTGGAGTCGCTCTCGAGGTCGTTGCAGGGAGCGGTGAGCACAGCCGGGAACGCAATGCCGCCGGCGATGGCCAAGGAATTTGTCGCCGCTGTGAAGCAATTCGTCGACGACTCCGGGACGGGCTACCTGACAAAGTTCTCCACCGAGCTCCGGAAAATATCCGAGGAGCATGTCCCCGACACGATGAAGCTCGTGGAATCAAAGATCCAGATGCTCCTCGAGTTCATTTCGATGACCATCGAAATCGCGTTGATTCTCGCACTCGCCGTCTTCACCGGCGGTACTTCGCTGTCCGAGATCGCCCTGGCGAAGGCGCGCACCGCGCTCTCCATCATCTTGCTTCTCCAGAGGTTTGCACGGGCTGTCCCGACTCCGATCTCGGCGGTGCTCGAAGCGATTCAGGAGGCCTTCATCACCTTCGCGGCGCAGATAATCACGATGACCGCGCCGGACGAGGATCGTCGGCGGAAGGGGTTCGATTGGTCGGAAATCGGACAGTCGGCCGTCGCGGGAGCGCTCGCGGGACTCTTCGGTGACGCTTTTGGCCACTTCGCCCAGCCGTTCATCAAAAAATTCCTCAAGGACAGTCCGCTGTGGAAGGAGGTGTCCGAACTCCCTCTTTCTTTCGTCAACGAGGGCCAGGCCGAACTGTTCGCGGAGGCATTTACAAAGCTCATCTTCACCGGTAGTTTCTCGCTCAACCCGCAGACGCTCCTGATGGCCGGGGTCAGCGGGGTAATTTTTGAGGCCTCTTCCGACGTTCTCGGGTCCGGTGGAAAATGGCTGCACAATAAATTCTCCCTGAATCTCAACTTCGGCAAGAATAAGGTCAATCAGCTCCCGCACGGCGGGGGCGGGGGCGGCGCGGGGGCGCCCGAAACGGATCACAGTCTCGACGAGTGGGAGCCGATGCCGAGCGGCGGTTCTCCGTACTCTCCTTCCCCTCTTGACGCCTCCGATGCAAAGGCTGTATTGGAAACTCCCGTCGGTGAGGACTACCTTCCTCCGTACAGCGAGAGTTATGTCCCTCCGTACGGCGTGAAGGATGTTCCTCCGTACGGCGTGAAGGATGCGCCTCCGTACGGCGTGAACGATTTGCCTCCGTACAGCGCGAGTTATGTGCCTCCGTACGGCGTGAACGATGTGCCTCCGTACAGCGAGGGCGAACTTCCAACGTCCAGCACGAACGATGTGTCTCCGTACAGCGGGAGCAATGTTCCTCCGTACGGCGCGAAGGATGTGCCTCCGTACAGCGAGGGCGATGTTCCTCCGTACGGCGAGAGCAATCTGCCGTACGAGGTTGCGCGCAGTGAGTCGGTCTTCTCCACGCTCAATCCCACGGACCACACGGACACCACGAACCTCGCGCCCGGGACCGTCCCCTCCCCCCAAGTGCTGACGAACCTCCCGGGCACCGTGGGCTCTGCCGCCCCCACGCCCTCCCACACTTCGGCCACCGGGCAGTCGGCCGTCAACTCCGCGTACGAGGACCCCGCCAACCTCCCCATCGACGAGGAACTCGTCGCTCCGGAGGAGGGGATGCCCGTTGCGGAGGGCGCTCCGCTCACCGCGGGACAGACTCCGCTGAGTTCGGACGTCGCCAACTCGAGCACCGGCCATGCAGTCGGTGCCGGTACCGGCACCGGGACTGGCACGGGCACCGGGACTGGCACCGGAACCGGCCAGGAGGTGTCCGTACGAGAGCGGACGGCGGACGACGACTCACGCGCACCGATCGCCGAAGACGCCGGAGATACGGTGCCGGACGAAGCGGACGCTGACGGGGTCAGCGAGAGCCCCGTCGTCGCGGAGGTCACCGCGGAAGCGAGCCCCGTCGTCGCGGAGGTCGCCGCGGACCCGGGAACGAGGGTGCCCGTATCCAACGCCGGTACTCCGGTCACCGAGAGCACGGATCTACCGTCGACGGTGGGGCTTGACAGCCTTCCTTCCGACGACGCCGATGCCGAGAACGCCAGCCTGGGCCCGGCGGCCCAGCAGTCCCCGGACCTCACCGCGTCCCCCCGGGGGCACCAGACCCCCGTCGGCACGGCCCCCGTCGCGGACAGCGCGGAGGACCAGGCCGGCGTGGCCGAGTCGGACCTGGTGTCGGATACGACGACCCCGGACGACACCGCCGTGGCGCAGCCGGCCCTCGTGGCGACACCGGACCTCCCGCCTCCCCCCGCGGCTTCCCGCCCCGAAGCGGGCACGCAGCAGCCGGGCCAGACTCAGGGCACCACACCCGAGGGCCTTCCCCTCCTGGACGAAGCCCTGCCGGCACCCCTGGACCAGGAACTGTCTGCCCCGGCGACACAGCTGCCGTCCGCGGTCGGTATACCCGTCGCCGGTGCGCGCCTCGGCGATGCGCAGGCGGCCACACCCGAGCAACGTACCCAGACCTCGTCCGACGCGACCGCCGGTCCCGCCGACTCCGTCGCGCCGCCGCTCTCGGACACCGCCGCCGACGCCGACATGGACGCGCTGCCGGAGCCCGCCGTACCGCCGGACTTCCTTCAGACGGCCGAGAACCTGACCGACAACGGCCCGGAGCTCTCCACCGACGATCCGGCCGCCGCGCCGTACCGGCCCGTCAATACGACGTCGAGTGCGTTGTTCGAGGACTTCGCACCTCCGCCGGCCGCCGGAGAGAAGGACACCGGGGTGGGTGCGCGACTGAGGCCGGGGCCGGGACATCCTGTCGAGGTGCGCCAGGCGCCGCGGGTGGAGGAGCACTCCGTCGACGTGCCCGAGGAATCGCTCACCTCGGGCTGGGGCGTGTCCCGCGACAACCACCTTCTGTTCCGGGCCCTCGCCGATCAGGGCGAGCTGGTCATCGACGTGCGGCCGCGCAACGTGGACTCCGTGAAGTGGTTGACGCTGGGCGCGCTTCCGAAGCCCGAGGAGATCAAGGCGAAGACGGTCAACGCCTTGGACGTGCGTCTCGGCGCGCCGGAGGACAAGCGCGGACTGGTCGGCTTCTTCGAGCCGCGGCTGCCCGAGGGCGTGTCCGCCGACGACCCGGTCCACACCCGTTACCAGCAGCGTCTGAAGGAGTACCAGTCGCTGCGGAACCAGATGGACGAGCTGGCGGAGGAGGGTCGGTACCGCACGGTCGACGGTGTGGTCCACGCGGTCCTCGAGGACGGCACACTGAGGCCGCTCACCGGGGATCTCGACATTTTCAGGATCACCAGGCTCGATGGTTCCCCCCTGCAGGCGGAGCAGTACGGGGAGCTCGTCGAGAACATGAAGAACTCCGCCATGGACGTCATGCACGGGGCGCATCTGCACTGGAATCCGCAGGACTCGTTCGGCCGGGACATCTACCGCGCCATCAACGAGGCGCACCGGCTGGACGGCGGTGCGGAGCCGTTGCTCAGGTTCGTGGCCCATCGTGGGTCTTCGACCGTCGCCTACACGGATTCGGCGTCCGACACGACGCCGGACGCGTCGCGCACGGGGTCGACGGACGAGAACCTCGCAACACCCCACGGAGACGAGCGGACGCTGGACGGCACATCCGGCAAGGGCAAGGCGCGGGCCCTGGACGGCGCGCTGAGCCGCGATCCGAGCAGCGATCCGAGCAGCGTTCCGGAGGCCGACATCGCGCTGGCGGGTGAGGACTGGGCGAACGCCCTGAGCGACTACACCGATGCCGTCCACCAGGTCACGACACCCGCGGCCGAAGGCGCCCCGATCGCGACACCCGGCGCCGAAGGCACGCCGACCGATGCGCCCGCGGTTCCGGTCGAGCCTGGGTCGTCCAGGCGCGTAAACCCGCTGCTCGCGGACGAGTTGACTCTCAAGCAACTCCACGACCTGCGGAACGAGGTCAACTCCGCACTGACGTCTTTGAAGTGGCCCGGCGTCGCCGATCTGAAGACGGTGCGGACTCTGCATCGCGAGTTGGACGCGGCGTGGAAGACGGGGACCAGGGCGACCGGCGAGGCGATCGCGCGGATCATCGCCTTCGGCAAGGTCGGCCCACTCGTCGGCGGGGCATCGGACGAGGGGCCCGGCAGCGACTCCGGGTACGGCTCTTCCGAGGAGTTGCTGGACGACTTGGTCAGTTCCGTGCGCGTTCCGGATGTCCGCGAGGTCAGTCCGGATCGCACTTTGGGTGTTGACGTATTCGGGCTGTTGGACCCGCCGGAAGTTCCTGACTTTCTGCGGGATCCGGCCACCGGGCAGCCCTACGACTACACCGGGCTCAGCGTCGACCACGGCATGCACTTCATGTACCTCATGGACATGCTGGAGACTCGGCCTGACCCCGGCATGATGGATCCGGCCACCTGGGACGTCGACGAGGGCGCCTACAGCCACCAGGGAACGCATCACCGGGTGCCGCTGGCGGTGCACGCCATCTGGCAGGGTGATCCGCTGAGTGACACCGGCCCGTCCGCCGGGTTCTGGCAACGGTTCTCCGCGGCGGCCAAGGAGTTCGATGGCCAAGTCCTCTTCGCCGTGTGGACCGATGTACCGCGCTCCGAGATGGAGGCGGTGCTTGCCCTGACCGACTGGTCCGACGATCCCCGTCTGCTGGAAGTGCAGCGGATGGCGGCCTGGGCGCAGGATGCGGGAATCAGGCTGATCAACATCGACGAGGTGGCCAATTCCGCCCGGCCGATGGGGCTGCAGGCGGAGTACCTCACTGAGATGGCCAAGCAGACGGGGCCCGGCTGGGCGGCTGCCAGTGACGCCCTGCGGTGGGAGATCGTGGACCGCTTCGGCGGCCTCTACAGCGATGGGGACAACACGATCACGAGTCTGGAGGACTTCCGGAGCGTCGCGGACAGTCCGGCGGGCTTCGCCGTCCATCGTGAGGGCGCGGGGGTCGCGAACTCGGCATTCCTGATGCCGCCAGGACATCCGGCGATCGATGAGATCCGCGCATTGATACATGGTCAATACGCCAGGACCCAGCAGGACTTGTACTCCTCCGCCGGCACGCTGCGCGATTTCTTCTGGCAGACCGAGGTGGGCAGGGCCCGGCGGAACTCCGTGCTCGAGCGGACCTTCCCCCCATCGGTGCTCGACGTGTTGATGCGGCACGGCGATTTCAGCCAGGCAACCGATCTGCCACGGCTTCAGGGAGTCGGGATAGGGACCGACGGGAGCTGGAAGACGCCTGCCGTGCAGTCGCCCTTGGTCGGGGGCCGGGCGCAGACCCTGACGTTCACCCAGCGTGTGGTGCACAGCCTGGTGCGGGACATCTACAACCGCAACGGAGACTTGCGGATGACGGCGGCGGCCCAGGCCATCGCCCGGCATACGCAGCCGCAGCTGGTGTGGGAGGCCGTGTTGCGGTTCCTCGCCTCCCGCGAGGACATGCGCGACCTCGTCCGTGGTGTGACGATGCGCCGCGTGCTGGGGGCGGACGACGAGTTCGTGGCCGAGGTGCCCGAAAGCGTGCGGGGTCTGGTGCGGCATCCGGTGGGCGAACGGTCGCCGCTGGACCCGTCGCAGGGGGACGAGGCCGGGGAATTCTGGTTCGGCCAGGAGCACGGCGGCGGTTGGTGGCTCGGCGAGCAGTCCGTGGCCGCCCGTCTGGAGCCGTACACCATCTCGTACGCTTCGGGCAGTCGCCCCGCGAACCCGCTGCTCGCGGACGAGTTGACGACGAAGCAGCTCAGCGACCTCCGGAACGAGGTCAACAGCGCACTGGCGTCTTTCAAGTGGCCCGGCGTCGCCGATCCGGAGACGGTGCGGACTCTGCATCGCAGGTTGGATGCGGCGTGGAAGTACGGGAACACGAAGGCGACCGGCGAGGCGATCGCGCGGATCATCGCCTTCGGCAAGATCGGCCCACTCGTCGGCGGGGCGCCGCAGATCCGCCACAACTCGCTCACCGGCAAGTGGACGCTCGGCATGGAGGTGAAGGTAGGCCCGCCGCGGACCCGCGATCTGATGAGGGTGCCGGCGGACCAGGCGCCCAAGCGCACGGGTGTGGGCGGGGCCGCGGGCACCGACGAGACCGCCGCGGTCACGGACGCTCCTGCGCCGGCCCCGGCGGCTCCGCCGAACGACCCGTCGATGTCCAGCGACGCGTACCCGCCCCCGCCGCCGCCCGGCGCTGAGCCGTCCGCACCACAGCAGGCCGACGACAGCCCCGAGTCCTCCCTCGTCGACCCTCCGCGAACCCTGGAAGGCCAACTGGCCCTCCGCCGCCCCGTCAGAGTGGACCGTGCCCTGGTGCACCCCGGTCCCCGGGCCCGCGACGTGCTCTTCTCCGACGGGACGCGTCGTCTGGCCCTCGGTCCTGTGGTACGTCGCCTGCTGGCACAGCGAGTCGGTGAGGCCCCCGTTCACGACAGCGGGCCCGGCCCGGTGGGCCAGGCGGACAGCCTCCTGGGTCTGGGGCTGCAGCTGAGCTCCATACGCGCCGTGCCCCTGCTCGTCAAAGAGATCCTGACGTTCGTGCAGTCGGACTCGTCGATGCGGCCCCGGGTCTCCAAGCGCAAGGGCGATGAAGCGGTCAGGCTGCGAGGTGCCTTGGAGCGCGTCCTCACTCAGGACACGGACGGCGTCCTGACCGAGGGCCGCGACGTCACATACATGGCGGAAGGCAAGGTGCCGCTGCGGCTGCGGCTGCGGCTGCGGCCGTACGGGCAGGGCGAGAAGTTCACCGGCCAGTCCAGCACGGTCGACCGGACCGCGGTCGCCTGGAAGGGCACCGAGACAGTCGGCTCGGTGGCGACCGTCAACACCGCACGGGCCGGCAACCTGCTGTTCCCGCTTGCTGCGCTGGCCCTGCCGGTCTGGATGTTCGCCCGGGTCGGCCTGCGGTTCGGCCAGGCCAGGGCCATGAGGTACCGGCTGACCAACCAGGTGGCCGGGATGTCGGAGAGCAAGACGCACCAGGAGCCTGCCGTACACCTCGACCACGCCTGGGTGGAGGTGCAGGTCCTGGACGCCTCCGGCGGCGAAGTAGGCGGGGACAACTTCGCCCTGCGCCACGGTCTGCTGACGCGGTTCGAAAACGACGCCAAGCCCGAGGAGACCCGGAGCCGGATCCCGAAGCAGCTGACGTTCACCTCACGTCCGCACACACGCCTCGCCGCCACCGAGGAGTTCGGCCCGCTGGCCGAGGTACGTGACTGGGCCATCGCCGACACGGGGGCCGCCGAGGGAACCGCGCTGCACGAGTACCTTGCCGCCTACTTCACCTCCGAGAACTTCGAGCGACTCGGTGACCGCCTGGGCGCGGGCCGCGTCATGACCGAGCCTCTTTTCGCCGGGAAGAAGAAGGACAAGCCCCTGGGTGTATTGACCGTGTCCGTGGTCTCGCAGCAGGGTCTGTTCCTGTCGGACTCGGTGGTTCACCGAATCAGGCAGGGCGCGGCACTGGCGGCCTCCGGCAGCTCCCGGCAGCTGACGAAAACCAACCTGCAGCAGCTTCAGCTCGCTCTCGGGCCCGCCTTCCAGTTCCTGGACCAGCTCTCGGGGTCCCTCGATTTCCGCTTGGTGCTCGCCGCCGTGCTGCGCGTCACCCACTCGAGCGCCCGCGCGACGTCCATGGGCGGCAGCGCCAGTGTGCAGACCATCGGTGACCACTACCCGCGCCAAGGGGGCGCAGCCCGGTATCTCATGCTGAAGAGCGTGACCGTCCAGCGCAGCGGACGGGACCGGTCGCGTCCGGTGGGACCGGACGGGCTGCACCCGCCGTACGAGCCGAAGACGTTCCTCACCTGGGCGGTGGACCGGCTGTCCCATGCCGAGGCCCGACGCCTGGCCGGCTGGGACGACGGGAGCAGGCTCAGGCTGCAGTCGGGTGCCGGGGAGCCGTTCGCCCCGCCGTACCTCACACCGGACCATCCGCCCACGCTGGGACTGTCCCGGGTGGAGAAGTTCTCCTTCGGCGACGGCGACTACAGCAAGCCGGCGCCCGACGGGACGGAGCGTACCTGGCTCGAGCAGCTGACCGACGAGGTGCTCGAAGCTGCGGCCAAGGTGTACCCGCAGCTGGTGGCGCCCCTGAGGGATCTGGATCCGAAGAGCAAGCGGTGGCGCAACAGGACGCACTTCGAGCTCGTCGTGGCGAACACGATGGAGGTCATGCGCTCCCTCAGCGAGGCGAGCATGGCCATGTCCCTTGAAACGACGATGTCCACAGGCCTGCGCATCGCGCTGCGTGAGCACGGCCGGGCCAAGCGCGGCTATCGCTACCTGTGGCTCGACGCCGAGCTGACGGGGCGGCGCTACGAGGGCACGCAGAACGAGTTCGCCGTCGAGACCAGCATCGACGGCGACGAACTGCTCGGCTCGGCGCACACGGTGACGCACACCGTCGAGGGCGGCCTGGAGGGCCAGGCCGCGCTTTCGGGCACCGCCGGGAAGACACCCTCGGGCCGTGCCCGTCAGGCCGGTGGCGCAACGGGTGGTCTGACGGGGGGCTCCGTGCGGCAGCGCCGCAACGTGATAGGGCCGGCGGCGACCTTCTCCCAACTGGCGGCGTCGGCAGGCCTGCCGCCGCACTTGCACAGCTACCAACTCAGGCTCACTGTCAGCCGTGGCGGCTACTGGCGGCTGCCGGCGCTGCTGCGCGGCATGCTCACCGGAGGCGTGCTCGGCACGCAGCCGTTCGTCTTCAAGGAAGCGCGCAGCGGGCTCGCGCTGCCGGAACCTGCCAGTGGGCCCTTGCAGGACGCCGCTGACGACGCGACCAGCACGGACGCTGCCGACCTGGACCAGGACGCGGACCTTGAAGCCGGATCCGGCTCTGCTGCCGTGTCGGGCTCCGTCGGGCGCGTACTGCTGAGCACGGCCGCCAGCAACGAATCGCTCACGAATCCCGATGGTCCCGACAACCCGTACGTGGACAGCGACAGCCAGGTCACCACCCGGCGGCTCGACGCGTCCGACCCCTTCCTGCAGTCCGCCGCGCGCCCCGGCCAGGCGCACAAGCGGCCTGCGGCAACGGACTTCAGCCGCCACTTCATCCCCACCATCACGGTGACGGCACACCAGGAGCTGACCGGCGCGGCCCAGCGGGCACTGTCGGAGGCCTCGCACGGCTCATGGCACCTCACGCTCGAGGGGGCACCCGGCCACGACTCGGCGCTCTCCCTGTTCAAGGCCCCCTACATCACGGCCAACCTCGACCAGACCATGAGCCCCGTCGGATACCGCACCGGAGTCCTGTGGGCGGCGGGCCCCTATCTGAACCGGTCCGGCGTCCTGGTGCATCGCATGACGCTGGCCGACATGCAGGTCATGTCGGCGGCGCACGGTTCGGAGGTGCTGCAGGGACACATCGCCTCGATGCAGTTCGGCGGACTGCGCGCCACCGGCTACCACGTCGTGACCGGCTTGCAGTTCTTCGGCTCGCCGGCGAACAGCGTGGGCACGGGCGGGACCGGGGCGTACGGCCTGGCCGCCGTTCCCTGGCAGTTCGCCAAGAGCAAGGCCCAGGTCACCTCGATGATGGCTGCCGCCGGAGTACTCCGCGTCCACATCGGCCGCGGGATGCTGGTTTCCGCGACCGCCCACCACGAACTGGCCGCGGCATCGTCGTTGCTGGGCACCATGTCCGCCGTGAACAAGCCCTACATCCCGGACACCTTCGCGGATGCCGCCGGCTACGGGGTGACGATCCCCGGCGGCTGGACGGGCGTCGTTCCGGAGAAATCCGCCTTCGAACTGGGCCTGCAGCGCGACGGGTTCGGCCCCGTGCCGCGCTACTCCCGGTTCGTGTGGATGCCGCAACCCTGGATGGAGGGACGCCGGTTCGGCACCTACGCGGTCAACACGCTGGACGCGGCGGGGGTCCTCGCCCGCTTCGAGGCGAAACTCGGCGGTCTGTTCACCCGCGAGTCGGACCGTGAGGCGATACGCAAGCTGGTGTCCGCGCGTGTTACGCGCACCCTGCGCGGTGAGATGACCGCGGGCGGCGGAGCCACGGTGCCGGCCAGGGTCGGACGCTGGGGCTGGGACGTCCTGCGCGTCGGCGGCCGCACGGTCCGGGTGAAGGCCGAACTCATCCCGGGCGAGAAGAAGTTCAACGGACTTGACCACAGCTCGTGGATCCTCGATGCCGTGACGGCGGGCGAGACCCGGGCCCACGGCACCATCACGACCTCTGGCAGCCAGCTGGGCACCACCGTGACCCAGCGCGGCCAGTTCGACGAGATGCGCACCAGCGACCTTGGCGCTTCCTACGCGACCACCGGAGTCAGCAGCACCCGACGCAGCGACGCCGAGGGCGAGACGGACCGGGACGAGTGGACGGTCGCCCTGACCGGTGCATACGCGGAACACACCACCGCGTACCGACTGAAGCTCTCCATGGAGATCGACAACGCGGACCCCGGCACCGGGCCCGAACTCGTCGACGAGGGTGTTCCGGCATCGGGGCACGATGAGCGGACACCGGCCTCGTTCACGGGTCCCCGTCCGTTCCATGTCGAGGGCGAGGTGGGCGAGTTGGTGACGCACACCAACCTGGGCCTGACCCTGCCGTCGCGGCCTTCTGCCGCAGTCGATCTGCCCGGCGTCGGACCGGTCCGGCCCGCCCCGCTGCCGTCCTTCACGTCCGGCAAGGACTGGCGCGAGGTCCGTCTCGGCGACGGAAGCCTCGGTACGTTCCAGGTACCGGACTCGGGATTCGTCATCATCGATGTGCTGGGCGCTCCGCAGGTGCAGGACAGTGCTCGCCGCGCGCTCGCGAAGGCGTACGACATCCGCTTCCGGGACGACGGTGGGTCCGGGGTGCCGAAGTGGGTCGACAAGAGCGGTCTCACCGCTGCCGCCTCGCCGAGCGACAACACCTTGCGATCGGCGACGGCGGACGTTTCGCTCGCCGCCTTCGCCCCACGGGCGCTGTCCCGCACGGGGTACCAACCGCCGAACCTGATCGAAGACAATGTCATCGGCGGCGCTCAAGGCGCCCTCACCCTCCATGCCCGGCCGCATCTGCAGCAGGCGGTGCTGCTCACCGTCGTGAACGAGGCCCATCAGACCGGACCCACGGTCAAGCGGCAGCAATGGGAGCACGCCGACATCGGGCATGCGCAGGGCACCAACACGAACGTCGGCGTCACCGGCGCCACCCCAACGGCGGCAGGCACGCCGGCCCCGGGGCTCCCCGTGACCGGCCCCAACGCCGGAGGGTTCGACACCCTGCCCTCCGGTGCGGACGTCCTTGGCTGGAACGGCACCGACATCACCGACGTACCCCCCGGACGCAACTTCCTGTTCGCCATTCCCACCGACTGGCTGGCGGTGGCACAGGTCCACCGCAGCTTCAAGGACAGCAAGTTCGGCCGTGCCCTGCTCTCGCCGCTGCAGGCACTGGGCTCCAAGCGCGTCGTCAACGCGGGGCAGAAGGCGTACGAGACCAATGCCCCGCTGCTGGTCTGGGTCACCGAGCCCGTGGCACGCGACCTCGGCCTCATCACGGAGGAGAACTACCCCGCGAACGTCGCGGCCGCCTGGGACGCGGTCAAGGACGCCGAGAAGGCCTGGGTCAAGGCCGACAAGGCGTACTGGGACGCGCGCCGGGGCTTCGGCACCGAACCCCTCGCCCGCTACGAAGCAGCCGTGGCCCGTGTCGAGGCGGCCGTAACGAACCGCGACCGGCTCGAACCGCAGGTGACCGAGCCGGCCCCCGACGCCGAACTGCCCATGGTGCAGTGGAACGCCGGGTTCGCGAAGGCGCAGCGGGAACTCGCCGCAGCTCAGGAGGAGTTGGAGCAGGCAACAGCCGTACTGGAGGGACACCGGCAGCCCCTGAAGCCGCTGCTCGATCTCGCCGAGCAGATCGCCGGGGAACACCAGCGGGTGCGCCTGGGCGCCGAGCGCCTGACGCGCTGGCACCGGCTGAACGCCACCCCCGAGGGGCGGGCCCGCCTCGTGGGGACCGAGGCGCCCGAGGACGTCAAGTTCACGGACCCGACGCCGCGCGCCGACATCCCGGTGTTCACCAAGCAGACCGCGCCGGACGGCCGGACGACGCTCAGCTCGCCCGAAGGCGTCGACTACACGGTCTTCGACGTGCCCGGCGACGGCAACGGCTTCTACCACTCCCTCCGGGCGGCTGTGGAGACCATCGCACCCTGGCTCGCGGACGCCCTCCCGCCCGCGGACCAGATGCGCTACCTGCTCGCCGACAGCCTCGCCGATCCCTCCAACGACGACCTGCTCGACTTCTTCACCCCGGACGCGAAAGACAGGTTCTCGCCGGACGAAATCATGGCGGCCGGCGTCGAGTTCGGCGACGACCCGCAGCACCAGCGTGAGCTCGACGCAATCGGCTCCGTGCCCCACTCGGCCGAACTCAGTCGTGCCCAGAGACTCGATCTCGCGCTCGAACAGCTCCTGCGTCCCGCGTCCGCCGAAGACGACGGCGGCTGGGACACCGCCGCGGCGGACCTGCGCGCAGTCCTCGCCGCACGCGTCCTCGGCATCCAGGTGACAGTCGTCGACAGCGACGGCCGCTTCCAGACCTTCGCGCCGACCGACGGGCCGGTGCCGCCGGACGCCTCTGTCGTCCTGTTCCTGGACCGTGAAGAGCGCCGCTTCCGCCCGGCGCTGCCGGGTGAGGCGGATGCCTTCGTAGCTGACTTGGGCAGTTGGCTGCCGCAGGAGGCGGCTGGGGAGAACAAGGGCAAGGGCAAGGCGCGTGCCGGTGACGAGGCAGCCCCCGCGGCGGGGCATGGTGCCGACGAGACGGCTCAGCCCGCGCCGGGGACGCTTCCCGCCCACTCCGCGCTTCCCTGGAAGGGCGACAAGGCCAAGGCGGCGGACCGGTACGACGCGTCGGGCGATCACCGGACACTGACTGGGCCGAATGGTGAGACGTACGACCTCATTGAGCTGCAAGGCGACGGCAACCGCTACTACGCGGCGCTGGTCGCTGCCCATGCTGCAGCGGAGAAGGCGAAGGCCGACGTACCCTCCACCGCCGACGCGTCCAGCGCGCAGGGCTTCGGCATCTTGGACACCTCGGGCTCGGACGCGTCCGGCGCCCAGGGCTCAGAGGTCGTGAACACTCCCGTTCCCGAGGCCCCCGGCACGCCGGGCGAGATAGCTCTGGAACTGCCCGCGGACGCCAAGCTCGACAGCGACGCACGGTTCCGCGCCGACGAGATCGAAGAACTCGGCCTGGAACTGGCCGACATGACGCCCGAGGAGCTCTCCGCGGAGTTGATCCGCTCCGGCGGACGTGTCCCGCCGTCGGTCTACGCCGACAACCGGTCCAACGAGGAAGCACTACTGCGCAAGCAACTCAGCACCGCCCGCCTGTGGAACCATGACACAGCCAAGATCGCGGCCCAACTCATCGCCACCGCAAGCGACATCAACATCGTGCTCGTCGCCGAGGACGGCACCTACACCGTCCACGCACCAAAGGCCACGAGTCCGCACCACACCGTTGTCCTCTACATGCGAGGCGGCGAGTTCCTGGCCGCGATCCCGCGACCCACCGATGACTCCACGGTGACGGTGCAGGCCGAACGGACCAGCGCCGCGCCTTCCCACGGCGCGGATACGCCGTTCGTCGAGTCCAGTGCGGATGCTGAGCCGGGTGAGGAGGCGGTTCCGCCGTCGCTTGATTCGTCCAAGGCGGAGTTGCCGCCCGCGCACGGTGCTGCCGATCAGCAGGCGGCGCACCCGGACGGGCCGGCCGTGAACCCGGAGGCGGTTGGCGATCCGTTGATGCATACGGTCCCCAGTTCGGTGGAGGGTGTGTGGATCCGGACCTCGTTCCCGGAGGGCGGGCAGCCCGGCGACTGGGCACAACGGAGCGCGGCTTACTCCCGGCTTCCTGAGCTCACCTCGTTCAAGCAGTTCGCGACGGATCCGGCCACCGGGCAGACGGTCAGCGCCTCGTTCCCGCTGCCGTGGATCTCCGAGCAGGCCGAGGGGGATACGGCCGGGGCACCGAAGGTGCACTTCTTCGGCTCGCACGCCGGCGTCAAGGGGATCGACCTGGCCGACTCCCGTGGCGGTACCCGCCGTGTCGGTGGCACCGAGGTCGGCGGTGTTCTCAAGCGGCGGGCCAGCTTTGCCGCGCTGCCGCCCACCGACACCCTGGCGCTGCTGTGGTGCGAGGACCCCGGCGACGCGCAGCGGGTGGCGGACGAGACCGGGCTGCGGGTCTTCGCCCCGCTGGGCTCGTTGTATGTGGTGCCCCCGGGCGAGGCCGGCGGGCTGCCCGAGTTGGTGCTGGCGCCTGATTCGCAGGGCCGGCCGGCCGGCTGGCGGGAGTTCTTCCCGCGACCGGTCACCGCTCCCCGCCGCGAGCAGGAGCAGACACCCGCCGAGTCCGCCCCGAAGACCGCGCTGCCGCCCGGTGAGTGGACTCCGGCATCGCAATCCGACCTCCCGGGGCTGGAGTACCGCCACGGCCCGGAGGCGGAGGATGCGGCTCGGGAGAACAAGGGCAAGGGCAAGGCGCGTGCCGGTGACGAGGCAGCCCCCGCGGCGGGGCATGGTGCCGACGAGACGGATCAGCCCGCGCCGGGGCTGGACGTCCCACTGCTGGCTCTCGAAGGTCCTGTCCCGGGTCTCAATGACTCGCTCCCGGATCTTGATGCCGAGCTCCCGGGCGTCGACAGTCCGCTTCCGGGTCTTGATGTCGTGTCGTCGGGGTCTGTCGGGGTGCCGGCTGTTGTGGTGACTTCTGCGGAGGGGCTGGAGTCCGCGGTGGATGGGGATCCGGATCCGGGTCCGGATCCCGGTGGGGATCCTGGTGGGGCGCCGGGCGGGGTTGCGTCGTCGGTTCCGGTTGCGGGGTCGGGTGATCCTTCTCCGTGGTATTTCGCTCATGGTGCGATGGGGCAGGCTGTTGTCGCTGATTCGGTGCAGTCCATCGAGTTCCGGCGGGAACAGGCGGATTTCTGGGCGGGGCAGATCAGTTCGCGTCTGGACTTGCCTGGTCCTGGTCCGCACACCGAGTTGCGTTCGGGTATCAGGTCCGCGGTCAGCGAGTTGCTGCTCACTTCGAAGCCGAAGGAGTGGGACGACATTCTCGCGGCGGGCCGCACGTTGGTCGTGGGTGGCCGGCTGGTGTGGCTGCGTCCGGTGATGCGGGATCTGACGCCTGTACCCCGGACGAAGGGGGAGGTCAGGGAGTATCTCGTCGGTTTCGGTTCCACCGCGACCGGTGGCCGGAGCGGGCATGAGGTCACGCAGGGGGTGGAGTCGACGCTGCTGACGCTTGTGAATCTGGGGACGGGCGTCGCCGCGTCCGCGGCTGCGGTGCCCGCTCCCCAGCTTCACGTGGGTTCTTCGAAGTCCAAGGACCGCGGCTGGGAGCGTACCGTTCTGTCGGGCCGTAAGCCTTTCATCAATGATCTGACGCGTTTCAGTGCCGGTCTGCAGATGAAGGTGTTCGTCGATGGGGAGGAGGCCACTCCCACGGTCTTCCACCAGGTCACGGTGAAGGACCGGATCCACGTCGACGTTCCCACACAGTACGTGGGCGCTGACGGGCTTCGCCCTGACTATCGTGCTCCTGAGGCTGAGCGCCCGGGGTATCAGCGTGCTTCGCGTCCTTCTCAGGCCCGGGAGTTGCTGCAGGCGGTTGATCTGACACCTGTGATTTCCGGGTTGCATCGCAATATGCGTGCTGCTGGGTTGCCTGCGCCGGCGGTGAAGAAGGCTCTGGAGCAGGCCAAGATGAACCGGGCTCAGGGCTTTTTGACGGAGCCGACGGCCCGTAGCCGGTATCTGTGGTGGCCCGGTGGTGATTCGTCCAACGGTATTGAGGTTTCCGGGTCGTTGTTCGGGAGGTTCCGGGGGCATCTGCGGATTCGCAGGGAGATCGACAGTCTGCAGTATCTGGGGGACAGCAAGGTCGGTACCCGTGATGACATCGGTGTGGGTGAGGGCAGCAGTGCCGACAGTCAGGGGGGCTCGGACGCGGGGTTCGGTTTCGGATACAACACGGCGGGAGTCGGCGCGGGCAGTGACGTCAGGGCGGATGCCGATAATGCAGCCTCTTCCCACTCCGACCATTCCGAGGGCAAGTCGTCGGTAAAGGTGACGGGTCTGGCTCCGGCGTTCGGTGCCAAGGTTGGTGTGAACCGTGGTGCGGGGTATTCGCTGGACTCCTCGCGTACGAGTCACACGGTGCTCAACGATTTTGCTGAGCAGTCGCGTTACCGGGCCGGGGTGCGTCTTGAAGTGACCATGGAGTCCAGTACGCACAGGATCGCTCCGGTGCAGGTCACGTCTGAGTGTGAGGTGAGTGTGCCGCGGCGGGAAGCGGCGCACTTCGTGCGGCATACGGTCGGTTCGGGCTGGACTGCTGATCTGCGGCCGGCGGCGGGTGGCCCGGATGCCGCGCGGCACCGTGTGTTTGCTCCTCCTCCGGCGAGGAGGGTGGCGAGGCTGCCGGAGACCACGCCGCGGTTCCGGTTCCGGATGGCGGTGGAGCGGGTCACGGGGTTGCTCACCCCGCATCCGCGGGAGCCTCTCGCGTTGGCGTCGCGTCGTGGCCTGGGCTTTGGTGTGCCGATCGCTTTGCCGGGTGTGGAGAGTCTCCAGCAGGATTTGCGTGATGCCATCGAGCGGCTTCACGTGATGGATGTCGGCGCCAAGAATGCGAAGAAGAGCGACTGGGCGCAGGCCGACCGGGATCTGGCGTCTTTCTACGGCCGTCCGGCTCTGGAAGGGGATGTGCCCGGGGCGCTTCTTGGTGTCTACCGCACGATCGAGGTCGGTGGACGGCGTTACAAGGTTGCCGCGCAGGCGGTTTGGCGTGGTCGGATCGAGGGGCCCAGTCCGCTGGGTGATGCGGTTACCGACGACAGCCCTCCGGTGGGTGACTTCTCCATGAAGGTCAACACCCGGGCTGTTACGGGGGCTACGACAGCCGGTGAGCGCGGTAGTGGGTGGCGGGCGGCTTTCACTTTCGGTGGCGGTGCCCGTCTGGCGATCCCCGAGTACGAGATCTCCCTGGGCAAGCTGCACTTGACGACTCCGCCGATACGCCTGCAGCTGGGTTCCGTGCGGGGGATCTTCAGCAGGTCCAAGCAGAAGAGCAGCAAGTACGGTGGTGCTGCCGGGGGTTACCGCCGGACGGAGACCGGTAAGCGGGTTGATGAGCATCGTTATCTGATGGCTGTGAACTGGACGGTGACGCCTGAGAAGGTGAGCCGGTCGAAGACGAGCTGGTTGAAGCGGCGCCGGTTCCTCAGTGGGCGCAATCCTTTCGTTGCTCGTGTGGTTGTCCCGCATGAGCATGTTCCCGCCGTCCCGGTCACAGCGGAGCAGGCGCAGGCGGCTGGTCATACCGTGGTGGGGACGGCTCCGACCAGCACCGGGCGGCGGCTGGACTTCTCCGGTGGTGCCCAGGGGATCTATCCCGCGTTTCATCTCATGCCGGAGCTGGCCCGGCTTGGTGCGCGGATGTATGCGGAGCAGTTGTATGCCGGGGAGGGGAACCAGGCCAAGCGGCAGGATCTGATCGATGCCTGGCTCGACAACCCTGCGCAGTGGCCGGAGAAGATCCGCGACCTTGCCCATCCCACGGTGCTGAGTTCTCACTTCGGTGAGGAGGTCGGGCAGGGCGGGTACGAGGAGGAACTGCCCAAGGACGGCAAGTACAAGCAGGCGCTGCGCTTGCGGGTCCTGGTGGACAACGTGAATGATCTCGGGGCCGATCCGGATACGGAGGTGGAGCAGTACCTCAAGGGCAACGCCGCGTATGAGTCGGAGGAGGAGGGCGAATGGGGTGCGGGAATCACCGGTACCGTCGGTCCTCAGCTGCGGTTCGGGTCCGAGGCGAAAAGCGGTGATCACCCCTCCGGTCCCGGCGGCCGGCTGGCCGTTCTTGCCAACGCCTCGGCCACCAGGAACTGGGGCAAGGGGGCGTCCCAGAGTGCCGGCCGGATCGATATCACCCGGGCCACCTACGGCGGGGACGTGCACACACTGCGTACCGACCCGGTCTTCGAACTGACCCTGGTCCGCTGGCATAACGACAAGCTCACCGAGACAACCCGGTATCTGCGCGCTACCGAGGCCCTCGATCTACTTGTCCCCGAGCGACGGATGTCCGACATCCTCCCACCGGCCACCGACACAGCCACCGACACGGCCACAGACACGGATCCGCAGCAGACTTCGGAGCAGAGGCAGACTCCGGCGGTGGAGCAGACTCCTGAGTCGGAGCAGACTCCGGCGGTGGAGCAGACTGCGGGGCCGGAGCAGACTGCGGAGCCGGATCAGGCTTCGGCGGTGGATCAGGCTTCGGCGGTGGATCAGGCTCCGGCGGCCGGGGTGACCCGGGCGTATCTCGGTACCGGCCTGCTGCCCGGGATCGCGCACCCTGAGGTGTTGCGTGTCGATGTCCTGAAGACGGTCAACGACCGGTTGCGTGCCAAGGGGATCATCCGCGCGGAGAGCGACGGGAGTACGGCGCCTCGTCCCAACCTCCTTCAGCGTTCTTTGAAGGCGGCGTACTCCTCGGAGGCGTTGCAGAGTGAGTGGCATGCCCTGACCACTGATGGTGTGCTGCGCTGGTTCCCGGTGCCCGGTCCGTGGGGTACTACCCGGTATCTGTGGGTGAATGTCACGGCGACCAAGCTCGACCGTCCTCAGGGGCAGCGGCCCCGCGACGAGATCAAGCTCACGCTGCGTGGCGAGGCGGTGGAGGAGGAGTCGCAGAGCAGGGATACCGGCTGGGAATACGACGCCGGTGTCGATGTCCGCGCCCGTGCCGGGAACGAGAAGGGGCACGGCGGGCTGGAGGCCGAAGCCGAGTACTCCGCGTCCAGGGGCACGAAGGATGAAGAGGCGCAGAAGAAGGTCGGAATCTACCGGGCCAACCCCCAGGACCCTTCCGAGGAGTTCGAACACGGCATCACCTTCCGCGTCGAGATGGGGACGACCACCGAACTGCCGGAGGTACTCTCCACACCCGCACGCGGCGCGCTGTCTGCGGCCCGCCTGTTCTCCCAGACCGGCGGCCCCAAGGTGGGCCCGTCGGTCTTCGCCTGGCACGATCCGGGGGACGGTGCGGACCAGCTCGTCGACGGCGAGGTGCGGCTGCTCGTCCCCCGCCACCTCACCGTGGAGACCGACCAGCCGCAGCAGTGGCCGCTCGATCTCACCGCACCACGCGAGACCGAGGTCACCTGGCTGGGGGACGGCTCGCAGAACCCGCCCGCCGCGCTGCCGGACGCGTTCGTGGACAACCTTCACCCGTGGTCGGTGCCCGCGGCCGCGTCGATCAGGCGCTGGGCCAAGCTGACCGCCGTACGCCACCGCACCGCGCCCACGCCCGAGGTGGGCGGGGCGCCGGAGATCTCCGGCCTGGACCTGGCCAGCACCGCGGGCGTGCGCTACCGCCACCGCACCAGCGCCAATGTGATGCGCCCCCGCATCATGGAGCTGCTGAAGCAGGCGTACGGGGTTCCGCTGGGTGACCGGTCGGCCCTGGTGGGCCTGGAGCTGAACAGTGCCGAGATCCTGGGCCCCCCCGAAGGCGTAGTGCTCAAGCAGCGCCGGTACCACCAGGCCGACGAGGAACCCACGCACGAGACGCATCGGGACAGCGGCTGGCGGATCGCGGCCGGTCCTGACGCCGGTGGTCCGGTGGGCGATCAGAAAATGCTCGAGCGCGCGCCGGTCGACATCAAGAACTGGGAGAACAGCGAGAGCCGGAGCGGCGCGCTGGGTGATACCGACGAACGCAACGCGGAAGGCAAGCGGCCCTACCGGGCCTACCGCTTCGACGTCACAGCGGTCGTCAACGGGCCGTACGGCACCGTACGGATCAAGGTGCCGGGCGGTCTGTACGGCGGGCTGCCGGTGGACAAGAACACCGGCAGACTCGTCGACGGCCTGGAAGACCACCCCACACTGGGCCCCCTCCTGCGCCCGGCAACACCTGCGCCCGGCACCGAGACGGCAGGTCAGGCGGGCGTGACCTCCCGTTCGGACACCGTGGGGCAGCAACCCGCCACCGCGAACGAGTCCCCGCAGCCGTCCCCGTCGGCAAGCAACGCCAGCCAGGCCCCCCAGTCGTCCGTGCTCGGCTTCGGCGTCACGCCGGCGCGTCCCGACGCCGGGGTCTACGACCTGCCCGCGATGCTCGCCGACCAGGACGCGGAGGATCTGCGGGACTGGACGCGCCACCCGGTCACCGACCTTCCGCAGGTGCTCGCGGACGGCATCGACGAACAGGACTCCTCGGCACAGCTGTGGGTGGCGCTCGGCGACGACCCCGGCGGGACCCGGCTGGCCCGCGCCCTCTTCACGGCCTCCCGTACTGCCACCCTGTCCGGGAAGCCGGTCGAACTGGTGGTGCGCACCGACGACGGGTTGCGCCACTGGCCGTTCTCCGCCGACGGCACGCTGACGGACGTCACCGAGGCCACCGCCGAGGCGTCGCGGGCGCTGCGCGCCGCGGCCGACGCGTACACGGCGGCGGTGACGGCCGAGCAGCAGGCCGTCACGGACGAGCAGGAACTCCTGGCGGACCGGCGCGAGGCCGAGCGGCCCCTGCGCTGGTCGGAGCAGGCGGTGGTGGACGCCACCGCCGAGCACACGGCGGCGGTGACGGCCCATGAGTCCGCCGTACGGGAGGCCGGGCTCGCACGGGAGACGGCCGACATCGCGGTGCGGGAGGCCGAAGCGGACCTGGCCCGTGCCGAGCAGGCCGTCCGGGACGCGGAGGCGCTGCCGACCGCGGAAGAGGTGCGGCAGGCGCAGGCCGAGGCGCAGAGCGTCGAGCGGATGGCCACGGAGAGCGGTCCCCAGCCGGGCCTGGGGGAGGCCCAGGAGCGTGCCGCGACCGCCCACCGGCAGTGGCTCGACCTCCAACGGCGGCATGAGGGCCGCGCGGCGGCCCTGAGCGATGCAGGGGCCGCGCTTCCCACGGCTCGTACGGCGGTGGACACCGCTCGGGCGGGCCAGGAGCAGGTGCGGCTGGAGACCGACCGTGCCGTGGCCGAGGCGCGGAGCCAGGAGCAGCGCGGGGCCAGGGCAGTGGCGCGCCGGACGCGGTTCCGCGACGACGACCTGATCCGGCTGAGCGACATCGAGCAGACGCTGCGGGACACCCGTCAGGACCGGCAGACCCAGGCCCGGGCCCAAGAGGAGGCGTGGCGCGGGCTGTCCGGCCTGGCGGGCACACTGGACGCCGCGCGCCGTGCGGCAGGCACCGGTCAGGGCGGGTCCATCCGCGGCTCCCTGTCCTCGACGCCCGCCCGCTGGCCGGGCGACGGCCGGCAACCGACCCCGGCTGTCCCGGCTACCCCGGGCGGCCCCGTCGGCCAGGACACGCGCCGGGCGACGGAGACGGCCGGTCAGGAGGAAGTGAGCCCGTGGCCGGACACCGCGGCGCAGCGGACAGCTCGCCGTGGGTCTCTCCCGGTGCGCACCCGTGCGGAGTTGCTGCGGCTGGTGCGCCTTCTGGCGGGCCGGGGGCCGGCGGAGGGAATGTCCGTCGACCGCTGCCTGACGCTGCTCGGGGCGCTGCGGGACGAGCTGTACCCGCAGGGGGTGCGGCCCGCGCCCCCGGAGGGGGGGCGGCACGCGCAGGCGCTGGACGACTCGCTGATCGACCTGACCTCGGCGGCGTCCTCTCTTGCGGCGGGCCCCGGGTGGCGCGGGGTGCGGTCGTGGGACGCGGTGGCCCGGGCCGTGGCCGATGCCGGGCCGGGCGCGGCGGCGTTCGTCCTGGCACGGCGTCAGGGCGACGCGCTGGGGCACGCCTGGGCGGCGTACCACCTCGGTGGGACGGACGGCGTGGTGTGGGTGGATGTGTCGGCCCGTGTGGGCCGCCGGATCTCGGCACTCCCGCCGGAGGTCGCGCCCTCCGAGGCACAGGCGGTGGTGGTCGACCCCGCGGGGCAGGTCGTGGAGCACGCCCTGCCGGCGTTCGTGCAGTCCTCCTCCACGGCGCATGCGGGGCTCGACGCGGCGACGGGGCGCCGTTACGGTGCCACCGGGCTGGAGGTCGAGAAGCGCCGGCCTCTCTTCCTGAGCGGGCTGGGTGCTGTCACCGAGACTCTGGAGCTGGCTTTCGGCCCTGGCCTCAAGATCGTTACGGACGGTCACCCGTTCTGGCGGACCGCCGATGGGCGGCTCCACATTCAGAAGCCGGAGGTGGCACCAGGGGAGCCGCAGCCCGTCAAGCAGACGATGACGATCGCCGAGATCGTCGTCGCACCGATGGCCACGATCCCAGGGGAACGGTGGCAGTCTCCCGAGGAAGCGATGGTCCAGTGGGAGCGGGCAGACGATGTGATGGCCATCGCGGACCAACTCCAGATCCCGATCCGGCTCGCCGAGCTGCTGGCGCCGCTTGGTGGCTGGGAGCTCACCGAGGTGGGCGAGAAGGCGGTGGTCCTGCCGGCCCCCGAGGGGTATGACGGCGCCGACTACGCCCAGCCCACCGTGGGTTCCGCCGCCCTCGGTCTTCGGGAGCTCCAGGACGTAGCCTTCGAGCGGTTGAGCGTGAAGCCGCTCCTCGGGCCCTTGATGGCCTTGGCGCGAAACTTCGGGTTTATGACCGCCACGGCGTTCGCTCGAGACTTCCTCGGTCATGACGGCACGGAGGATCAATTCGTTCCGTTCCTCGCGGCAATTCCGGACGTCGACGAGGTCTGGGGCTACGGGTGGATGGGGGCCCAGCACGTCGCGGCCGATCCCATCAGCACGGTCTTCGACCGGGCCACGCCCGACAATGAAAAACTGAGCCTCGTCAAGAACTTCGTCCCGGCGGCGTCAAGGCACTCCATGGACCGCATCCTGCGGGCACTGCGGCCGCGCACCAGGAAGTTCCTCAACAAGCGCCACGACGAGCTCACCGAGAAGTTCATCTCCCATCTTTCCAAGGCGGTGGAGTTCCATCGGCGGAGACTGACGCCGGACCAGTTGTTCGACCCGGGGTTCTTCGACGACACCGGCGACGGAGTGCGGACGCCCCCCCGCGAGCATTGGACGGCCGTACTCACCGGACGCACGTCCCAGGGGACGGTCGTCACTCAGCGCCAAACGATCGGTATGGACGACTACGCGTCCCTGGACACCGATGAGGGCCGGCTGGCGGTCCCGTTGGTCCTGGTGGAGCTGCGGCACTTCGGCTACACCGGCCAGCTCATGACACGCCAGGAGATACGGCGTGCCGTCGCCGAGCTGTCGGAGCTCGGCCGGAGAGCCTACCGGCGGGCGGCGCTGCTCCCCACCCCGCTCCCCGACGACGTGCTCCGTGAATCCATTCTGCGGATCGTGAACAACCCGGTGGTCCAGCAGGTCGCGGGTTTCCTCGTGGTGGCCTCGATGAGGGGTGTGCCGCAGGTCGGCGGCCCGACCAGGATGCTGATGACCGTACTGGACAGCAGGAACATCGCGCTCGCGCTGGGCGAGTACGCCCTGGGAAGGCTGTCCGCCGACGCCCCTCCCCTCCAGCGGCTGCGGGACGCCGTCGCCGAGGCTTTCGAACTGCTGCCCGGGGTGCCCTCATCGAGGCAGGAGAACGCCCGGAGCATCTTCGAGGCCGCGCGCAACGCCCTCGGTATCCTCGCCGATCCCGCGCAGGCGCCGCCCCTGATGCCCTGGGCCGCGGAGATCGTCGCGACGGACGGCACCCGCGTTCACCTGGACCGGATATCGGTGGTCAAGCACCGGGACCCGCAGGGTAGGCCGGTGGGAGTCTCCTCCCGCCCGGTCCAGGACTGGCAGGACGAACGCCAGAACACCTACGGCCTGCTGGCCGCCATCAAGCAGTTCACCCTGGTACGGCAGAGGCCGGTGCCGCTGGAGAGCCCCCCGCAGCCGCTGCCGTTCGAGAAGGCGCACCTCGTCGGCTTCCGCGGTGACGGAAGAGCCGCCGCACTGGCGCTGTCCGACGGCACCAGCGCGCTCTTCGACTACGACCGGCTCGTCGACTTCCTCTTCGCCGCCGACGCCTATCTGAACGGGCGGGCGCCGGACACGGCCGCGCTCGTCATGGGAGCCGACCTGGCGGGTCCGCCGGCGCACGACCCGCTGGAGCGCCCCCTGGCCGGTCAGTCGCTCGCCACCGGCCTGGACCGATGGGTGTGGACGACCGGCAGCGGGCGGGAGCCGGTCCTCGCCCCTGCCGCTCCCCGAGCGGGCCTCAGCCCGCGCTTCCAACTCGCCGAGGGCGACTGGTGGGCCGGTTTCCGTCCCGAGCCGTCGACCGCCGAACTCGGGCGTATGGCCGAGCAGGTGACCGGTGACCGGCGTCGTGCCCTGGATGTGCTGCGCTGGGTGCGGGCCATCCGCCTGGTCTACGGTCCGATGCTGGAGAACGACCGTGCGGCGTTCGAGGCGCTGCTGACGGGCTTTTGGGCCCTGGAGCAGACCCGGGCACGCAGCGGTGCCCGCTCTCCGCTGTCCTGGAACGAGCTGCGGGACTCGATCAGTTCGTACTTCGCCGCCAACGGTCGGCCCGAGCCTTCGCTGCCCAGGGCGCTGCCGTTCCTCCTGGTCGTGGCCGCGGGCTCGGTCGGCATGGACCTGGAGCTGTCCCGGGTCCCGTTCATCCCTCAGCACCACAGCCCGCGGGCCTGGGGCCAGAACGTCACGGGGGCCGCCGTCGGCGGCAGTTCGGCCGAGGCACAAGAGATTTCCCTGTTCGCGCCGCCCCCGGGACCCTCCGCGCCGCCGTCCACGGTGAACGCCCCCATGCCCCCGGCCGTGTCGGGCAGCTTCACCGGACCGAACGACCCCATCCTGTCGCCGCAGACGGTGATCACGGGACCGTCCGGCACGCCGCAGGGCCGTAACCTGACGGGGAGGCCCGTCAGCAGGGTGCTGCCCGGGGAGTTGCGGACCATCGAGATCCGGCCGGGCGTCCCGCCGAAGGTCGTCTCGAACGAGCCCGCGCCGTGGCCCGATTCGGCGTATGTGGTGGCGGCCGAGGGCGACGACGGGCAGGTGCGGCTCCCGGACGGCAGGGTGTTGAACGTCGAGGAACTGGCCGATGCCCTGGCGGTCGACCCGGAGCTCGCGAAGCTGCCCAAGGACGTGCCGGTGGTGCTGGCCGTGCCGTACGCAGGGCAGCAGTACCAGGAAGTGCTCCGCGCGGTGGCGAACCGGCTGGGTCGGACGGTGTGGGGCCCGAGCGGCATCGGGCGCCTGGCTCCCGACGGCTCGGGGGCACATGTCCTGGTGCTGATCGACCGCGCCCCGGACGCGCCGGTCGGTGCGTGGGTGCCGTTCACCCCGACGGCCACGACCCTGCCGTTCGAGGACCGTGAGTGGACGGCGCTGGACGGTACGAAGTTCCTCGACAGCGACGTGGACACCCGGCCGCTGGTCGACGAGAACCACGAACGGTACGGCCGGTTGGCCGTCTCGCTGTCGGATGGGCTGCGACGGCGGGAACAGTGGTTCCGGGCGTTCCGTCACATGCGCCGGCTGGTGCACTGGACACCCGCCGGTACCGGTTATCAGGAGGCGGGTTCGGAGACGATCTCCCCCGATCCGGCGGTTTACGTTTACGCCGGCCATGGGCAGCCCGGCGGGTTGGAACTTCCCCTCCGTAACGGCCGGACGGTGTGGTTGGGCAAGCGGGATGCCGCGGAGTACATCGCCGGGCTGCGTGAGGTGCGGGAGCTGCCACCGGGGCACCGGATTGGCCTGGAGGTGTGCTCGAGCGCGTCGGACGGCGACCCACGGCAAATGCACCCTTCGTACAGCCCGGCGCCCCATGTCGATGATCCGCTGGAAGACGTTCCGCTCGCTCAGTACGTCGCCAACCGGAGTCGGCGGGACACGGAGGGGGGCACCAGGCAGACCGGTCTGGACAGCACCCAGCGTGCGTCTGTCGGGGCCGCGAACGGCGAGCGCGGCCGCCGGGTCTGGCACCGGCCCGAGCCGCTGGACACCGAGCTGGACCGGCTGGCGCGGGTCGCGGGTGTAGACACCATCCCCGGTGCCACTCCGGCGGAGGCCCGTGCGACCACGCTGCGGCTGGTGCGGGCGTTGCGGGCGGTCTTCGGCAACGAGATCGAGGACGACCGTGATGTGCCGGGTGGTCGGTACGAGCAGGTGCTGCGGGGCATCGGTGCGCTGGAACGGATGCGGGCGAACGATCCGGCGATCAACCAGTTCACGCCGTTCCGGATGGACATGTGGGCCTTCTTCGTCCGCGAGCACAGTGGGAGGGCCCCGGACCAGGCCGGGTATCTGTCCCTGCTCGACTTCGCCCGGGACCGGGTGGCGGCCGACCCCGGGGCCCGGCTCAGTGAGGCGGTGCCGGCACCGGTCCTGCAACTCACCCTCAGCGAACTTTCCTCCAAGGGCGAGGCGGTAACGCGACACGTCCAGTCGCTGCCCGCCCCCGCGACGGTCACCCCACGGCACGTGGCGTCCACCCTCTGGGCCACGGCCCGCGCCGCCCAGATGCTCAGCGCGATGACGCGGACGGACCGGGAGGCGCTGGGCCGCGACGTTCTGCATCTGGACTCCGCTGTCACTTGGGACCGGTCGCAGCAGGAGACCCTCTGGGCATTGACGGCCAAGGCCATCGCGGAGGGACTGGACGCCACCGACCACCATCTGTTGGCCGCCTATCACCTGAAGGAGAGCGGCGCCTTCGGCCCGGCCGCTCTGCTGAGGCACGGGCAGAACGTCCAAGGTGTCAACTGGAGCGGAACTCCCGCGCCTGCCGGGGTCAACTGGGGCAGCGTGCGCCAGATGACATATGGGCCCGGCGGGACCGCCACCCAGTCCGTCCAGCCGCTCTGGGTCGGCCCGGGACAGCCCATACCGATGCTGAACGTGGTCCACGTGGACCACGCCGGAAACCTGGTGCCGCACCTGCCGGGCCGACGGCCGGTTCCGGTCACCGAGGACGAATTCCTGGCCCTGCTGGACCTCGACCCCGCGCTGCGTACACTCCCCCTCGGCATTCCGGTGGTGTTCCTGACCACCGGTCCCGGGGCCCTGCGCCCGCAGTTCGTGAAGCGGTTCTCCCAGCGCACCGGACGCCCCGCCTTCGGCTACAGCGCGCCCATGATGCTGACCACCGGCGATCCTTCCAGCCCGCTCAACGTCCTTGCCCTCCCGGATCCGGCCACGCGGATACCGGGGCAGTGGACCGCGGCCACTCGGCAGCAGAGCACCTCCGGGACCTCCACCGCCGAGGGAGACTTGATCCTCTTCGCCCCGTCGGGCGCGGCCGCGTCGGCACAGATGCCGGACATCGGGGCGCTGCAGATCGGTGCGGAGGGGGAGTCCTCGTCCGGTCCGCTGTTGTCGCCCGGGACGTTGATGACGAATGCGTCGGGGGCGCCGCGTGGGCGCAACGTGACGGGCGAAACGGTGCGTCAGCTGCGGCTCGGGCGGGTGCGGGTGTTCGAGGAGCGGCCGGGTGCGCCGTTGAAGGAGGTGCCGGACTCCGCCGCCCCCGCGCCGTGGGGTGATGCGGCGTACGTGGTGTGGGGCGGGAACGACCCGGCGGGTGTGCGCCTGCGTGACGGTCAGGTGCTCGGTGCCGAGGAGTTGGCGGAGGCACTGGCGGCGGATCCGGAGTTGGCGAAGCTGCCGCTGGATGTGCCGGTGGTGCTGGTGGTGCCCTATCTGGCGAACGAGCGGTACCTGGAGTACATGCGTGCGGTCGCGAATCGGCTGGGGCGGACAGTGTGGGCGCCCAGTGGTGATGGGCGTCTGGTGCGGAACAAGAAGCGTGAGCATGTTCCGGCGTTGATTGATCATGGGTCCGATCAGCCGGTTGGTGCGTGGGTGCCGTTCCATCCGACGGCGAAGACAGCGGTGTTCGTGGACCGTGAGTGGACCGCGCTGGACGGGACGACGTTCTGGGACAGTGATGTGGACTCCCGGCCTCTCGTGTCGGACCGTCATGAGCGGTTCGGCCGGATGTCGCAGGCGGATGACGTACGCGACCGGGAACGAAAGCTGCGGTCGTACCTTCACGCGAAGAAGCTGATGCATCGCGTGCCGTCCGGTGGCGAGACGGTGCTGGTCAGTGAGGAGGAGCGGCCGTCGTCGGACCCGGCCGTGTATTCGTTCGTCGCTCACGGGCTGCCAGGGGGGCTGCAGCTCACTCTGCATGGCGGCAAGACGGTGTGGCTGAGTGCCGAGGACGGCGGGCGGTACATCGGCGGGCTGCCCGAGGTGACTGAGCTGCCCGAGGGGCACCGGATAGGTCTGGAGGTGTGCTGGGCGGATTCGCCGGGGAATCCGCGGCTGCCGCAGCTGGACAACCGGCCGGCGCCCCCGGTGGACGATCCGCTGGCGGAAGTGTCCCTCAGCCAGCACACGGCCAACGCGAGCCGACGTGAGACCGACGCGTCGGCAATGAGCAGCGGAATCGGCTACGACGCACGCGTACTGCTGGACACCCCCGGTGGTGTCGCCGGGCGTCGTGCGAAGTCGGTGCCCGAGCCGCTGCCGCACGAGCTGGACGAGATGGCTGTGAAGGCGGGCCTGCATTCCGGTGAGGGCGAGGCGTCGCCTGAGGTCCGGGAGGTCACCTTCCGGTTGGTGCGGGCGCTGCGCGAGGTGTTCGGCCCGGAGGTGGAGGCGGACCGTGACCTGCACCAGCAGTTGCTCAAGGGCATCGGCGCCATGGAGATCCAGCGTGCCAACGATCCCGCACTGAGCCGGTTCACACCGTTCCGGATGGAGCTGTGGACCTTCATCGCGCAGCGTGTGGGCGGTAAGACGCCGGATCGGGACGCCTACCGGAAGGTTCTGGACCTCGCCGCGAAGCGGCTCGAGCAGAAGCCGGACGCCCGGTTGAGTGAGGACATCGCGAATCCATACATCCAACACGCCCTGAACCAGGTGACGAAGTTTGGTGCGGTTCTGGTGCGGACCGTGCTGAGGAAGCCCGGCGACGGGCCGGTGACCCAGCGGGAGGTGACGCGGGTCTTCTGGGCGGTGGCCGGTGCCGCGCAGCGGATGGGCGGCATGGACGCGGCGTACACGGAGCGGCTTGGGCGCAAGGTGCTGCACATGCTTCCGGCTGAGCAGTGGACCCCGGCGAGGAAGCAGGAGTTGTGGATCCTGACGGCGCAGGCCATCGCGGCACGGCTGGACCCGTCGGACTACTTCACGCTGGCCGCTTTCCACCTTGCGTCCAAGGGGGCGTTCGGGCCGGCGCAGCTGCTCAGGGAAGGCGGGACGGTCCGGGGCTACAACTGGAGCGGCAGGCCGGCGCCCGATGGTATGGACCTGCGTATCGTCGGCAGGCAGGACCAGGAGGACGGTGGGACGTCCGTCCAATATCTCGGTGCGGCGTGGACGGCGCCTGGGGAGACCGGGAACGTCATGGCGGTGTGGACGGATACCGACGCCGACGGTTTCGTGGTTCTGCACCTGCCCGGGATGCCCGCGCTGCGGCTGCATGACAAGGAGTTCCTGGCGCTGCTGGACCTGGCCCCGCTGCTGCGTGCGACGCCCCTCGATGTGCCGCTGGTGTTCGTGGTGTCCGGTGCGGGCGGCACGGGTGGTGCGGGTAGCGCGGGGCGTGCGGTGTCGTTGTCGCAGGTGTTCTCCGACCGTACGGGCCGCAACGGCTTGGCCTACGACGGGCCGCTGTCGGTGGTACCCACCACCCCGCCTGCGGGCGCCGCGTCCGCCCCGCTGCGTATCGTCGTCCTGCCCGAGGCGGACACCGGGAAGCCGGGCGGGTGGATCAAGACATGGCTGGACCGTCCCCACCCCAGCACCATCACGTCGCCAGCCACGCAGGGCCCCGCTCTGATGTCCTCCCCGCCCGCGTCCTCCGCACCTCCCGGAACCACGTCGTCCTCGCCTTCCAGCGCGACCGCGGCCGCGGCTCCGGACGGGGTGTCCGCCGTACCTGGGCATCCGCAGGTGTACGCGTCACCGGCCGGGGCACCCACCGGACCCGACCCCGTTGTCCTGGACGAGGCTCTGCCGGGCGAGGACCTGGTCGACGAGACGGTGGCCCTCGGCACCCTGGACGCGCTGCGCCGCAGGGATCCCGCGCTGGGGGGCAGGCCGCTGGACGTGGACAGCCTCGCCCGCCGGATCCTGCATCTGGCTCCGGCGGCCCCGGTCGACGACGCGGTGCGTGCTGAACTGTTCGCGCTGGTGCGGGATGCCGTCGCGCTGGGGCGGGCGACGAGTCTGGCCGCGCTGGGCGCGCATCACTTCCGTACGGCCGGAGGGGCCGCGGTGGCGCGGCCGGTCTCTCTGAACGGCATCGTGGGGCCGGGCCGCAACTGGTCCCCGCTGGCCTTCGCCGACATTGATACCACCCGCGTCGTGCAGCTACCGCTAATAGGGCCCGGCACGCTGGGCCCGGCTCCGTGGACGGGCACGCCGCTGCTCATGCTGGCGGACGGCGGAGGGCCGGAGGGGCCGTACGGTGTCCGCGTGCCGTGGCCGGACGGCGGTAACCGCTGGATGCGGGTCGAGGAGGTCGCCGAGTACCTCGCCGTGGAGGCGGAGGGGCTCCCCGCCGACGTGCCGATCGTGCTGGCCTGGCCCGGCTCCGGAAGCCAGGGACTCGACCTGCCCCGGCGGGTGGCACAGCGCACGGGCCGCACTGTCTGGTCGTACAGCGGCATCCTGGTGGCGAAACGCCTGCCGGGCGGACCGGGCACCACCGCGCCGCCGAACTCACCGGTGAACCGCCTCACCCTGATCGGCAGGGGAAAACCCGCCGTGATCGGCAAGGGGAAACCTGGCTTGATCGACAAGGGGAAACCCGCCATCCCGGTCGGTGACTGGATCCCCAGTTACCCCGACGACCTGCCGGCTGCCGACCCGGACGACACTCCCGAGCCCTGGGAGGCGCGGTGGGCGACGCGCACCATCGTCACCCCCGACCACCAGCACCTCGGCCGGTCCTCCTTCTCGCTCTGGGAAACAGAGCTGGAGGGCAGGTACTCGCACCATCGCAACCTCCGCTCTTTCCAGGGCAAGACCGACGTCAACCCCGCGACGGGGAAGCAGGTCGGTGCGGAGGCCCCCGTACCGCAGGCCGACTACTTCTACTACAGTCACGGCGGCCCGGGCGTGGTCGCGGTGGCGCTGACCAACGGCGACGAACTCACGGTGCCGAGCCCGTCGTTCGCGCGGGCCCTGGCCCGACGGCCCAGCGTGCGCAGACTGACCGAGGCCAGCAAGGCCGCCGTCCGCAAGGGCGGCCGTCCACTGCGGATGTTCTTCGGTCCCTGCTTTAGCGACGCGGCCACCGACCGGCCCGCCAATGCGGTGTGGAACCAGCCGGGCTCCCCCGACCCGTTCGTCCTGGACCCGCTGGAGAACGTCCCCGCGAGCCAGCACCTGGCCAACGCCACCGGAATGCTCGTGGAACCCGTCGGCGACCGGATCGGCCTGACGCGCAGTTTCGCCAACAACGCCGGGTACGTGCACGGCCTGTACACCGATGTGCGGGGCCGTCCGGGGCGGGCCCGGGTCCGCTGGCCGGAGCCGGCGGGCGAGGAACTGGACGAGCGCGCCCGCACGGCCGGCCTGCACAGCGGGCCGGGACCGGCCTCGGCACGCAACCGGGAGGCGGCGCTGCGCCTGGTGCGGGCGCTGCGCACGGTCTTCGGCGACGACGTGGACACCCGCCCCGAATACCCGGATCTGCTGCGGGACATCGGCGCTGTGGAGTCCATGCGCCGCAGCGACCAGGTCCTGAGCCAGGCCGCGCCGCACTTCACGATGGACCTGCTGGAACACGTCGTACGTGCCGAGCGCAAGGCGCGGCTCGGGGCCGTCGAGCGCGACCTGGCGCCGGAGGCGTACCGGGAGACCCTGGAGCGGGCAGCACAGACGTGGCGGACGAAGCCGGTCTCCCTGTCCGGGTTCGTGACCCTGCCGCTCCTGACATGGGTCGCGCAGCAGATGGGGGGCACGCCCCCGGACAGCGACGTCCGCACGGTCCTGAACCTGGACCCGGCGGCCGTCGTGGACAGCACTCACCGCTCGAAGTTCTTCTGGACCATGGTCAGGACCGAGGAGGTCTACGCCCGCCAGTCCGACATCGGCGCCTTCGAGGCACGCGTCCTGCACCTGGCCCAGCCCGGCCCGAGCCAGTCCGCGCTCGCCGTGGTGGCGCTGGCGCTGGCCACCGGCGCCGACCCGCACAGCGTCGATGAATTGGCCGCGGCCCATCTCGAGATGCAGGGCCTGCTGAGCAGGCCCACCGGGCTCTCCGGCACGGGCACGGCGGGCGGACGGAACTTCCTGGGACCGGTCCTGTCCGCAGGGGTGGACCTGACCAAGATCCGGCTGTCGCCCACGACGACCGTTCCCGCGCCCCAGAAGCCGCCGCTGCTGATCGCCGCTGTGCCCCTGGGCAACGGCACGGTCTGGCTGAACCCGCCGACCGGGCAGGCCTACACGATCTCCGAGGACGAGTTCGTCGAACTGGTGGCGCGTGACCCCGGCGTGTTCAGCAAGGACCTGCGCGTCCCGCTGGTGCTGGGCATGTCGAACGTCGGCCGGCTCAACCCCGCCCTGCCGGGCAAGCTGATGAACCGGCTCGGCCGCCCCGTGTGGTACACCGACGGCACGCTGGCCTGGCACCGCGCCGACCCCTCCGACCCGTCGTCCCTGGCCGTCCTCGACGACTCCGCCCCCACCAGCCTCCCCTGGCGCCTGCTGGACCCCCGCAGTGCCCAGACCCCGCAGACCCCGCAGAACCCGTCCCCGACCGGTCCGACCTACCACGCGGCAGCCGGGGAACCGCTCCCGGAAAGCCCCGCCACCTACAGCTCACCAGGTCCGGCCGGCCCGGACGCGCCGGCGCAGAACCTGGGCAGTGCGGCCGGGGGACCGGAGGACCACACCTACGCCACCTTCACCGCAGGAGCGCCGCTTCCCGGCCCCCAGGCCATGTCCGACGGCGACAGCCCCATGCCGGACGCGCCGGGCCCCGGGACGGACGACGCGCCCGCGCGGCGTGTGCACACGGCGCCGGTCGGCACCCGTGGCAACGGCTCGCCGACCGCAGACCCCGAGGACCTGCTGCGGGAGCTGGCCCGCACCGACCGCGCCCTGGGCGGCAACGCCTCGACGAAGGCATTGGCCCGGCAGGTGCTGCACCTGGCCGACAGCGCCGCCGTGGACGACACGGTCCTGGCCGAGCTGCGCGACCTGGCCCGGGACGCCGCCGCCGACGGCCGGGCGGGCAGCGTGGCGGCGCTGGCGGCCTACCACGCCCAGCGGCAGGGAGTGCTGGACGTCGGCCGCTCCCGGCGGTTCACCTCCGGCGGCAGGCCCGTCCCCGGGCTGAACTGGCGTCCCCAGGCGGTCGAGCTGGACCCCGACATCGTGGTGCGGGAACACCACGACCTCGGCGTCCTGCCCTCGACCACGGAAGGCGCGGCCCGCTGGCAGAAGCAGGGGGCGTACCTGGTCGCGGGCGAGGGCGGACCCGACGGGATGAGCCTGCCCTGGCCGGACGGCACCACCCGGGACCTGGACGTCGACGAACTCGTCGAGCTGATCGCCCACGACCCCGAACTCGCGGCGCTGCCCCCGGGCGTCCCGGTAGTGCTGGCGGTGACGTTCGCCGGCGGGCAGTACGCCGAACTGCCGCGGAAGCTGGCGAACCGCCTGGGCCGGACGGTGTGGGCCGCCACCGGGGCGGTGCGCATTGCACGGACGAAGAACGGGCAGTGGCGGATCTTCCACACCGCCGGCGAGCACAAGTCGTCGGGCGACTGGTTCCCCAGCGAGCCCGGCACGGCCGTCGCTGACGACGATCCCGGCTGGTACCACGACGTGCTGACGCAGGCGATCGTCAGCGTGACGACCGGCCGGCAGATCGGCCGGATCTCGGTCAGCCGGGCCGACCTGGTCACCCGGATCGAGGGCTTCAGCCGCTTCGACGAGGTATCCGAATTCGTCCACCGGAGCCCGGCCACCGCCGGCCCGGTCGTCCTGGAGGATCTGCCGGGTGCGAACGACCCGGCGTACTACATGGCCGTGCACGGCTTCCCGGGCGGGGTCATCTTCGCGATGCGGGACGGCACCGCCCGCCCGGTGTCCGGCTCCGAGGGCGCGCGCTGGCTGGGGAGGCGCCCGAGCCTGACGGCACTGCCCCGGAACCACTGGCTCGACCTGGTGGTCTGTTTCGGCGCCACTTCACCGGACGGCGCCGTTCCGCCGCGCCCGTGGAACCACGACCTCTTCCACGGCTCATTCGTCGCGGACCCGCTGCGCGACCCGCCGTTCGGCCAGTTCGCTGCCAACGAGGCGCGGCGCAGGACCCGTGCCTGGTACACCACGAACGGTCCGTTCGGGAAGGGCGACATGGGGGGCCGGTTCGCGGACACCGATGTCCAGGGACGTCCACTGCGGGCCGCGGAGTTCTTCCCCGAGCCGCTCCCGGAGGAACTGGACCGCCGGGCCCGCGCCGCAGGGCTGTACGACGGCCCGGGGCCGGTGCCGGAGGACGTCCGGGAGCGGACGCTGGTGCTGGTGCGGGCCCTGAAGATGACCCTGGGCAACGAGATCGACGACGACGTCCGCGTCGACCAGAACCCGCGCTACGCCGAACTGCTGCGCGGGGCCGCTGCCCTGGAACGGATGTGGCTGGCCGACCCGGCACATCGGGGTCTGGGCCTGTTCACGCTGGACCTGCTGCCCCGGCTGGTCGCCGCACGGTTGCCGCAGGGCGTGACGGAGCCCGACCGGGCGGCGTACGAGGCGCTGTACGACGCCGCGCGAAACGCACGGCCGGGCATCCCGCTCAGCCAGTTCCAGAACCTGCCCGGTGTGGCGTTCGCCGGCTTGTTCCTCGGTGGGGCCGACCCCGCCGACACCGCCAAGGCGGACCGGCAGGCCGTCGACATGCTGGCACTTTCCGGGCCGGACCAGGTGGGGGCCGCCGAGCGGTCACGGGTGTTCTGGGCGTGGGTGAAGGCCTACGAGGCCTACGCCACCAAGATCTTCGCCGGGGCCCCCGAACTGCCCGCGCTGACCGCCCAGGTCCTGCACGTGCCGCCTACCGCGGTCAACGCCGGGGCCCATCAGCGCATGCTTCGGCTGGCCGCCACCGCCTTCGCCCGCGGCCGTGACGCGGCTGACCCCCAGGTGCTGGCCGCCTTCGGGCTGGAGCATTCCGGCGCCTACCGGACCGCCACCGAACTGACGAACGCCCACGCCCATCGCCCGGTCGGCCGCGACTACGCGCCCGGACAGCGGCCCGACCGTCTGGCGACCACGCACATCGGTCTGCCCGGCAACAGGCGGGCCGAGGCCCCCTGGGTGGGCAAGGACAAGCTGGGCAAGGACAAGCCGTCCCCCTATGTGGTGCGGGCGACCCTCGCGGCCGGGCAGCCCGGGATGCTGTCGGTGACCCTGGGCGGCAGGACCCACACGGTCGGCCCCCAGGAGTTCATGGAACTCCTGGCCCACGACCCCGAGCTTATGGACCGCGACCTGACCACGGACGTCGTACTGGCCGTCCCCCGCCTGGGCCGAGGCTTCCCCGCCCAGGCGGTGCAGCTCGTCGCCCAGCGGCTGGGTCGCACCGTCTGGTTCACCGCGGCCGACGTGGACACGTCCGGACGGGACCTGTTGGGCAGGCCGATCCTCACCCTGCGCCCCACCCCCCAGCTGCCGCATCCCTCGGCGGCGCACTGGCAGTCCGCCAGGCCCGTGAACCCGGCGGCACCTGAGTACGCCCGGCCGCCGATCCCCGTGGCTCCCGCCATGAGCGCCGTCGCCGGTGCGGACCGGTCGGCGGCGACCGATCCGGCGCTGGTGCTGGAGCGGGCGGTGCGCGCCCACTCCGGCGGCCTGGGCGAGAACGCGTCCGCGGAGGCCGTGGCCCGGCGGGTGCTGCACCTGCCGGACGCGGTCCCGGTCGACGACTCCGTCCTTGCGGAGCTGAGTGAACTGGTACGGGACGCCGACGCGGCCGACCGGGCGGGCAGCGTGGTCGCGCTGGCCGCGTTCCACGCCCTACGCGAGAGCCTGCTAGACGCGGAACGCCCCGAGACGTTCACGGCCGAGGGCGAGGACGGCCGCATCCGCGTGTCCTGGGCGGACGGCACCTTCCGGGACCTCGATGTCGAAGAGGTCGTCGAGCTGATGTCGTACGACCCGCGATTCGCGGCGCCGCCTTCGGACCTCTCGCCTTCAGACGTCCCGTCCTCGGACGTCCCGGCCCCCGCCCCGCCGTCGGTGCCCGTGCGGCCCGTCGCGTCCGTGGACGGCGACGCCGAGCCGGCCGCCGCGCTTCCGCCGCTGAGCCGGGTGGGCTTCGAGCGCGGCAGCAAGACCCTGTCGCACGAGGCCGAACTCGCCGTCGGGCTGCTGGCCCGGCAGGTGGCCGAGGCGGGCCTGCGCCGGTCCCCCCGTCAGGCGCCGCCCCCGATCGTGGTGACCGGCTACGGCAACGGCTCGCGACGTGATCCGGCCCGCGCCCGGGAGACCGGTGAGCAGCGGGCGGCAGCGGTGGCCGCGATGTTCCGCCGCTATCTGACCCTGACGCTGGGCGTGCTGCAGGAGGACCTGCCGGCCGGGGCGGACCGGTTGACGGCCGACGACTTCGTCATCGAGTCCCGCAGCGGGGGGCGGGACATCGGCGCGACGGGAGCGGCTGCGGTCGGCGACCATGACGCGCTGCGCAGGCAGGCCACGATCGAGATCGGGTCCCCGGCCGCGCCCACGGCACTCGAGACCGTCCGGGCGCGCGCCCGCCGAGCCGTGGCCCGGCTCACCGACGCCGGCCCCCACCGGAAGCCTTCGGCCGCGGCGCGCCGCAAGCTGCTGCGCGACGCCGGGCCGGGAGACGGCGACCCGGCGGCGACCGGTCCGCCGACCGGGACAGCGAGTGGTTCGACAGCGGGTCCGGCGACCGGTCCGGCCGCCGGGGTGTCACTGACCCGGATCGGGTGCGAGTCGGGGACATCGACTCCGGCGGCCGGCGCGGAGGACGTACTCCTCGACATGGTCCGGCAGTTGGCGCAGACGGGGCTGGTGCGCCGGAGGGCCGTTTCCGGGTCCGTGCTGCCGGGGCTCGTGGTGACCGGCCGGGGCGACACCGCCGACGGGGACGCGGCGCTCGCCCTGGGCGAGGAGCGGGCCGCACTGACCCGCCAGGCGCTGGTCCAGTACCTGGAGCGGGCTCTGGACGAGTTGCAGAGGACGCTCCCGGAGGGCGTGCCGCGGCTGGCAGCGGCCGACTTCGACATCGTCCACCGCGGTCAGGCCGGTCCAGCTGAGGCGGGCGGTCGGGTGACGGTCGCGGTCGTCTCGCCCACGCAGGTGCTGGAGGAGCTGGCCCGCACCGACCGCAGCCTCGGTGGTGGCGCGCTGGAGGAGGACGTCGTGGCCCGCCGGGTGCTCGACTTGGCCCCGGGCGCCCGCGTGGACGAGGGCGCCCGGCGGCAGCTGTACCGGCTGGTCCGCGACGCGGCCGCGGTGGGCCGGGCGGGCAGCGTGGCGGCGCTGGTCGCGTTCCACATCCAGGAGCAGGGAGCGCTCGACACGAACCGTGCCCGGCGCATCACCTCAGGCGGGCGGCCCGTCCCGGGCCTGAACTGGAGCGGTGCCACCACCCTCGAGCTGGACGCCCGGCGGATCACCGAGGACACGCACGAGGACGGCAAGGCCCAGATCCGCCGCACAGTCCCGGCCCCGTGGCCCCACACGGCCGGTGTCTACGTGGTGGTGGCCGAGGGCGGCCACGACCGGATCCGGGTGCCATGGCCGGACGGCACCACCCGGGACCTGGGCATCGACGAGTTCGTGGAGCTGTTGGCGCACGATCCGGAGCTGGCCGCGCTGCCACAGGACGTGCCGGTCGTACTGGCCGTGCCGTACGCCGGTGGCCAGTACCTGAAGTTGCCGCGGAAGCTGGCGGACCGGCTCGGCCGCACCGTGTGGTCATCCACCGGGAGCGTGTACGTCCCTGCGGGCGGCGTCGGACCGGCCAGGATCCTCCGGATCGACGGCAAGCACGAGGCGGCCGGCGACTTCGTGCCGAGCGAGCCCGGCCTGACGCCCGACCCCGACGACGACGTCCCCGACTGGTTCGCGTCCGTGCTGACCAAGGCCGTTGTCAGCGCCACCACAGGCCGGCAGATCGGCCGGATCAGCCACAACAAGGCCGACCAGGCACGCCGGTTCCAGCCGTACCGGCACCTCGACCTCAAAAAACGGTTCCAGCACTTGCACCCCGGCACGTGGGAGGTGCTGGGGGAGGAGGATCTGCCCGAGCCGGACGCGGAGGCGTACTACCTGGGCATGCACGGCTTCGCCGGTTCGGTCGTCTTCGCGCTCCGCGACGGCGGCAGCAAGGTGGTGAAGGCAGCCAAGGCGGCCCGTTGGGTACGGCGGCTGAAGAGCCTGACCGGGCGGCCCCGGCACGTCTGGCTCGACCTGCAGATCTGCGTGGCGGGCTCCACGCCGGACGGCGCCGTGCCCCCGCGCCCCGGTCACGGGACTTCGTTCGCCGGTCCCCACGTCGCCGATCCGCTGCGGGACGTCCCCGTCGGGCAGCACTTCGCCAACGCGGCAGGGCGCAAGACGCGCGCCTCCCTGCTGACCTCCGGCACCTGGCCCGAGGACGACGGCAGCTGGACCAGGCTCGCGTTCACCGATCCCCAGGGGCGCCTGATGGGGTTTGCGGTGTTCTTCCCCGAGCCAGGGACGGACGAGCTGGACCGGCGGGCGCGCGCGGCCGGGCTGTACGACGGTCCGGGCCCGGTGCCGGAAGAGGTGCTAGAGCGGACACTGGTCCTGGTACGCGCGCTCAGACTGACCCTCGGCAACGAGGTAGACGACGACGTCCGGGTGGACAGCAGCCCCCGCTACCGGGAACTGCTGCGGGGTGTCGCCGCGGTGGAGCGGACGTGGAGGGCGGCGCAGGCCGAGGGGATGGGCCACTTCATGCTGGACCTCCTCCAGCGGCTGGCGGCGGCGCGGCTGCCCGCGGGGACGACGGAGCCGGACCGGGCGGCGTACGAGGCCCTGTACCGGGCGGCGCTCGCCGCGGGCCCGCAGGCCTCGCTGGGCGACCTGGCGTCCCTGCGCGGGGTCGACTTCGCCCTGAGAATCCTGAGAACCGAAGTCGGCTCCGCCGGCGACTCCGCCAGTGGTTCCGACCAGGATGTCGACCGCGTGGCCGAGCGAGCCGTCGAGTATCTGGACCTGGACGACGCGGACGAGGTGGGCGAGGCCGAGCGGGCCCGGATCTTCTGGGCGTACGTCAAGACGTTCGAAACCGGCATGAAGGCGGACATCGACGTCCTGCACGCCCGCATCACGCATCAGGCGCCGAACACGGTCGGCCGGTCGGAGCACAACAAGGCGCTGCAGCTGATGATCAAGGCATTCGCCCGCGGCCGGGGCAGCGACGACCCGGATGTGCTCGCCGCCTACGCGTTGGAGCAGGACGGGGGTCACGGCACCGCAGCCACGCTCGAATCCGGCCACAACGCCCGCCCGGCGGGTCGCCACTGGTCGCCCGAACCGCGGCCGGGGCGGCTGAACCTGAAGAGCGTGGGACTGCCCGGACAGGAGCAGCCGGCGCCGTGGGCGGACACGACGGACGCCGAGGACGCGGCGGCGCCGTCGGCCGCCGACCGGGACGAGCCGTACGTGGTGCGGGCCCAGGTGCTGCCGGGAATGCCGGGCCAGGTGTCGGTGACCGTGGACGGCAAGGAACGCGTGGTGCCCGCCCCGGAGTTCATGGAGCTGATCGCCAACGACCCGGAGCTGCTGTGGCGCGACCTCAAGGTGGATGTCGTGCTCGCCGTCCCGGAACTGGGGGAGATCGATCCCGACCTGGCTCAGGAACTCGCCGACCGGCTGGGCCGAACGGTGTGGTTCACCGCGGCCGACGTGGACTTCTCCGCCAAGGACCAGCGGGGGCGGTCCTTGCTGACGATGAAGCCCACGGCGTCGCTGCCGCACCCGGGCGTGGCCGACTGGAACGCCGCGGTCCCGGCCAAGCCCCCAGCCCCGGCCCGTGCCCCCCACCCGGTCTCCCTGCCGATCACCCAGACCGGCCGCCGCAGCTCCGCCGAGCCGTTGATCGACTCCGTCGGCGACGACGGTACGCGCAAGCGGACCGGAAGCGGAGAAGGGTTCGCCGAAGCGCTGGCGGACGCGCTGCGCCGGCGGGATCTCCCCCCGGTCGGCGAGATCCCGGAGCCGGGCGCGCCGAGCGACGGGGTGTCCCCGGGCCCGGAGGCCGTACGGCGCTGGTTGAAGGGACTGCTCACCGAGGACGACGTGCCCGAGGACGCCTCGCTGCCTCAGGATCGGGTGACCGCCCAGGAACTGGCCTCGATCGGTGCGTCGGCCGGCCGTGTCGCCGAGGCCGAACTGCTCGGTGGCTCGCTCGGGGTCGCGGACGCCCAGCTCACCCGGCTCCAGTTGTTCCGGCTGCTGCTCGACCAGGCCGAAGCGTTGGGCGAGGATGCCCACCCCGGCGTCTACGCAGCCGTAGCGGCGCGGGCGCTCGGCCTACACCTGGTACTGCACTACCCGGATGGACGCGTCGCGCACCACGGTGCCGGGAGCCAGCCGACCGTCTGGCTGACGATCGGCGCCGACAGCCGGACCACGGGAGTGGGGCGATGACGTATCCCTGCCCGTGCGGCATATCCAGCACATCGAAGAGACGGGGCGGCGAGCCAGCCGGACCCGGCAAGCATCCCCCAGCCCAGTGAGTGAGGACATATGAGTGAGCCCAGCGGCGAGACCGACGTCACCACGGCTCCCACCGGGGACGCCCCGGCCACCGTGGACCCCGCTCCGCCCGAGGAGTTCGTTAAGGCCGCCAAACTGCTCCCGGACCACTGGCTCTACTTCACCGACCCGACGTGGCAGGAGGAGGGACCGCCTCCCGAATGGGCCGTGGTGGGGCAGTGGCGCTCCAACCTGGACGGCGAGATCGTGGAATGGCAGGACAACGACAACTACCGGCCGTCCCCCCAGGCGCATGGCTGGCCCGAGCCGGTGGACGCAGTGGACGCCGCCATCCAGCTCGCCTCCACCGGTTACGGGCCGGGCGAGGACGTCCCCCGCGCCCTGGCCGGCGCGGAGCTGGCGGTGCTCGTCACGGCCGAGGGCGAGCCCGTGCGCGCTTCGGCACCCGACGGCACCGCTGTGATCCCGGTCTTCAGCGCGCCCGCGTTCCTCCACCGCTACGGGAACCTGGCGTACGAACTCGTGAAGACCGCCGACATCATCCATCGTCTTCCCGAGGACCACAGCTTCTACGTCAACCCTTCGGCGCAGGTGAGCATGGTCGTGGACACGCAGGCGGTGCTCGATGCCATCGCCGAGACGGAGAAACCGGCCACCGAGCCCACCCGGGAAGCATCCGTGGCGGAGGAACCGCCGCCGGCGGCCGCGCGGGGCGACAGCGCGGGCGAGAACGGGCCACGTGAGGCGGAGGAGCCCGAGCCCCCGGCCCCCGTGCGCCCCTCGACGGTCGGCGGTACGGACGTGCCCACCACGCCTGCCGCCACGGCCCCCACCGAGGACGAGACCGCCGGGGGATCGGCCCTCAGTCTGGACTCCACCATCTGATCCGCGGAATTCCGCGCCCACCGCACGTAACACACACCCCGCACATCGATGGAGTTTCATCCCATGACGAGTTCTTCCCGCACACCGGACGACGAGCCACAGAACACCGCGGAGGCGGACCCCGCGGGCGATCCTGCAGACGGGGGCTCGGGCACCGCCGGGACCCAGGGCGGTCCTGGCGCGGTGCTCAAGGGCCAGGAGCGCTTCCGGGAGCCGCCCGAGGACTACGTCAGGGCCGCCAAGGTGGCCCCCAACCACTGGCTGTCCGTCATCGACCGGCACTGGAACGGCGACGAGGGCGAACCACCGCCGTCCTGGGCCACCCTCGGGCGCTGGCGCAGCGACCAGCAGGGGGAGATCGTGGAGTGGGAGGAGAACGCCGAGTACCGCCCCTCACCCGACGCGTACGGCTGGGCCCCGCCGGTCAGCCCCGTGGACGCCGCCGTGCAACTGGTCGCCACCGGATACGCCTCGGAGGAGCTGTTCGCCCTGATGCTCGCCGACGCCGAGGTGGCCGTGTGTGTCGATGAGAAGGGCGGCCTGGCGGTGACCGACGCACCGGACGGTACGGAGGCCGTGCCTGTCTTCTCGACATCACCGGAGCTGGAGGAGGACCGACTGCCCCCGCACGTGGTGATGTCGGTGCCCGATCTGCTGGAGAGGCTGCCGGAGGGGAAAGAGGTGCTGTTCCTCAGCTCCTCTGCCCCGGTGGGGCAACTCGTCACGGTGAGCGCGCTGCGGGAGAGCAAGGCCGACCTGGAACGGTACGAGGCGGAGGGCGGGGACCGCGGGCCGTTGGACGAGTGGCCCGAGCCCGGCAGGGCCGACTACCGGCCGGACGCCATCACGGATCTGCCGGACCTCGTGACGCTCGAGGACTGGCCCGATTTCCTGACGGATGATCATCGGACGGCGGACGACGGCCCGGGGACGGGGCCGGGGACCGGGGCGGAGACCCGGACGGAACGGAAGCCGGCCGAGCCCGGAGAGGCGGACGAGGCCTGACATGTGTGGCCCTGGCGGAGACCGCCGGGGCCACACATGGCGCAGCAATCATCGCCTCAGACTGCCGCAAGATCACGCCAACTGAAATGGCGTCTAAGTGGGCATTTAGAGAAGCTCTGTGCCAGTAAGTAACTTTCGTGGCCGTCGCGCTTGAGGTGTTTGCCTCATACGCACACCCTCGAGTCCATCGAGCTACGGACTTGGCCGCCCGTTTGCTCCGGTTCTCGTACACGAAGTTCATCTGGTTTGAAGATCGGGCAGAAACGCCCAACAGCAGCGGAAAGGCACCGTCCGCCCCATCCATGATCACCCTACGGCGTGAGCCAGCGGAAGCCCTACCCCAGCGACCTGTCCGACGCCCGATGGGCCTTAATCGAGCCGACGTTAACGGCCTGGAGAAAAGCCCGGCTCGACCGCAGGCCCACCGGGCAGCCGGCCAGGGTCGACCTGTGCGACGTATTCAACGCACTCCTCTACATCAACCGCACCGGAATCCCCTGGAAATACCTCCCGCACGACTTCCCCAACCACGGCAGCGTCTACGCCTACTACGCAGCCTGGCGCGACGAGGGAATCCTCGCCCAGCTCAACTACGACCTGACCGGCCTGGCCCGCGTGAAGGAAGGAGGCAAGCCCGAACCGACCGCTTCCGTGATCGACACCCAGAGCGTGAAAACCTCCACCAACGTGCCCCTGACCAGCCAGGGAACCGACGCCGCCAAGAAGATCGTCGGCAGGAAACGGGGCATCCTCACCGACACGATCGGACTCATCCTTGCCGTGACCGTCACCGCCGCGAGCCTGTCCGAGAACGCCGTCGGAATCCAGCTCCTCGACCAGGCCAAGAAGACCTACCCGACCATCTTTAAGAGCTGGGTCGACACCGGCTTCAAGAATGCCGTCATCGAGCACGGCGCCAGCCTCGGAATCGACGTCGAAGTCGTCAACAGGAACCCAGGAGTTCGCGGCTTCCACGTTGTCAAAAGGCGCTGGGTTGTCGAACGAAGTATTGGTTGGATCATGCTGCACCGGCACCTCGCCCGAGACTACGAGACCCTGCCCGCCAGCTCCGAGGCCATGATCTACGTCGCCTCGATCGACAACCTCACCAAGCGCATAACGGACGAGACGACATCCACCTGGCGAGGAACTTACTAGTAGATAAAGGGCAATCCACCTAGATCAAATGCCCTCTAAGGGCCTGCAGGGAATCAAGGCATTGTTCCGGTCCTCGGACTCGTTGGTGTGGTGTGCGCATTCCGGACGAGACTCGCGGTGAAGTTCGCGGTGTTGCTTTCACATCTGGACGAGCGGCAGCGGCGGTTGCCGATGGCTGCGGGAGCCGGGCGCGCTGGGGCTCGGCGGTGTCCGGGCCGTGGCACAGGCCGCTGCGGTCAGCGAGATAACGGTCCGCAAGGGCGTGTTCGGACTCGAGGCGGGCGGGGAACCTCTGGGAAGGGTGCGGCCGTCCGAGCGCAGGTCGCAAACGAGTCGCGGAGCTGAATCCGCGGCTGCGCCCGGCGCTGTTGGTCCCGGTTGGGCCAAATGTTCGAGGCGATCCGATGTCGCCGCTGCGCTGGACGGTGGAGTCCACCCGCACGCTGGCGCAGGAGCTGACCCGGGCCCGGCACCGTGCCGGTGCCGACACCGTCGCCGATCTGCTGCGTGGGCCAGGGCGATCAGTCCCAGATCGAGGCCGCCGGGTTCCCGTGGCGTCCAGCGCAGGGATGTGATGATCCCGTCGTGATCCGGCCCGTACAGCGGGCCCCAGGCTGTCCCGAGCGCGGCGATCCGTTCGGCCCTTCGGTGTCAGGGGAGAGTCCGGCCGGGTGTGTGCCCGTAGCGGTGTGTGCGTTC
>NZ_JBVKCA010000035.1:0-82864 GCF_055656965.1 Streptomyces sp. NPDC111656 | reverse complement strand
CACGACAGACGGTTGAACAGCCCCTCGGCATCACTCGACAGAGCTGGACAGACCCCCGCACCGCACCGCCTGCACACCTGCCTGGAAAAGGCGTCATGACGGTCAAGCCCTCACCGGCCGGCAACACCAGGCGATGGGTCGCGACCATGGCGCGGATGGTGGGCAGGTTGGCGTCGCGCAGGGTCCACCACGCGCGAGCTGTTGACGACAGGGATGTCGGCGTGTGAGGTGAGGACGGCCAGCGGCCGCATGTGGTCGGTCGGGGTCACGAGGTGCCTCCATTACTGTCCGGGCCGCCAGCGAGGTGCTGGTGTGCGCCGCGGGCACGCTGACGCCGATGCTGAAGCGCAGGTTGCCCTTGTAGCCGACGCCACGCAGGCCTAGCCACTGGGATCCCCGATCACCACGACGACGCGGGCCGACAGGTCGGACCGGGCCGCGCGGCCGCGCAGATCATCGCCGCCGGCGAACCCTTGGCGTCGACCGCGGCCCCGGCCGTGCAGGACGCCGTCGGCGAGCCGCACCGGCTGCCCGCCCGGCACGGTGTCGGCGTGGCCGAGCAGCAGGGTCTCGGGGCAGTCCGGGCCGCCGACCTCGCCGCGCACGTTGTCAGCCCCGTCGATCGGGGTCCGGAAGCCGAGTGCGGACATGCGTGAGGCCAAAAAGCCGGCGAGGGCGCGCTCGGAGCCCGACACCGATGGAATGCACGCCATGGCGTGCAGCAGCTCCGCCTCGTTCGTCCGATCCATAGGCTCAGGCCACCGGGTTGAAGTCGATCTGGAGCATGTCGCGCACGCCCGAGGCGCCCTCGGAGACAGTCGGCGAGACCTCGTGGGTGATCATGTTGTCGTCGAAGAATACGGAGTCGAGCGGCTGGAGCAGGGTGGTCTGCACGATGTCGCTCCCGTCGTTGGGGTGGACGGTGGACAGGCCGCCGGTGACGCCGTCGCGGCGCATCAGGTGCAGGCCGACGCAGGAATGGCCGTCGCGGTGGCGGCCCTCGGGGGTGGGCAGGCCATCGGCGCCGGCGCGGGCGACGACGCGGACCAGGTGAACCCCGACCTTCCACGAGGTGTTGCCATTGACCGCGGTCGCCATCCGGGCGTCGAAACCGACCAGGGCGCGCATGCCGGCGCTGAGCAGGACGTCCTCGGCGATCGGCTCGAAGACCCGGTTCTTGCCCTTCCAGAGCGGGATGGAGTCCTGGCGGAAGACGGCGTTGGGCAGGACCTCGAAGGTGACGGTGTCGCCGTCGACGTCGACGCGCAGCCGACCGTAGCGGCGCTCGCGGTAGACGTCGACGCCGTCGACCTGGGTGTCGACCGGCAGGTTCTCCCAGGCGCCGCGGAGTTCCTCGAGGTCGGCGTCGCTGATCAGCCCGGCGAGCTCCTGCTTGCGCATGACGACGAAGCCGGTGCGGCGGACCTGCTCCGACAAGGTGGGCACGCCGTCACGGAGCTGCTGTCCGGTGGTCGGCGTGCTGCTGATGATGTCGGTCATGGTGTTTCCCCTCTGCACGGGTGTCCCGGCGGGGCCGGCGTTTCCGGCCGGTCCGGGTGCGGTTGATGTCGGGTGCGACCGATGGTCCGGTCACGCCCGGTAGCGACGGTCGCCACATGGGCCGTCTCGGGTCTGACCAACCGAGAGATCGCCGAGCGCTGCACATTTCAGTACGAACGGTGGCCGGCCACCTGTACCGGATACTCAACAAGATCGGAGTGACGTCGCGCGCCCAGCTGCCGGCTGCGCTCACGCCTGGCAGCGGCCGGGGCAGACATCCTGGCCCGATCCCGGCACCAGGGAATCCCCAGGACTTCCCTGACTTGAGTTCTGACGTGCCGCTGGGTCACATGGAACGCCTGCCCTCCGGCGGACGCGCTCCCGGCCTGCACCGAAAAGCCACGCCCGGTGGTCAGGTAGATCGCCGGAGGCGTTGTGTGGCGTGGCGTGTGCTCAATCCTGCTCCTCGTACTCGACGTGCAGCGTCCGGGCGAGGTGGTCGAGGTAAGCCTCGGCCTCCGCATCCGACTTGTGGTGGGAGAGCACGACCGCCGGGTTTCCGGACCAGTCCGGGTATGGGAGCAGCAGTGCGCCGGGGCCCGCGGTCTGCACCACGTAGTCCACCCGCGGGTCGGTGCGCACCGCGTCCAAGCCGCGTATCTGCTTGACCCGTCCGCCGCTCCCGATCGGCACCAGATAGGCCGCCGCGTGGCCGGCCGGTGCCGGCTCCTCACTCCAGCAGAGCGGCTCCCGGCCGAGGTGGATGCGCAGCGCCTCGGCGGCCAGGTCGATCCCGCTGCTGACGTGGACGAGGTGGTGCATATTGCCCCCGCCGCCGAGGCGCGCGGTCATCTCCAGCAGCACCGGCCGCACCCCGCCGACCAGCCGCAGTTCGGTGTGCGTGGTGCCTTCCGTGACGCCGAAGGCGTGGTGGGCACCGATTACCTCCGTCTCGATCGCGGCGAGTATCTCGGCGGGCAGTTGGGCGGGGGCCCGCAACGTGGACTCCTCGAAGTAGGGCCCCGTCAGTTCTCCCTTCCAGCTGATGGCACAGACCCGTACCTGCCCCTGGTACACGAGGGATTCGGCGGAGATCTCCGGCCCGTCCAGGTACTCCTCGACCAGCACACTGGTTTCTGAGTCCGATCCTTCGGCGGCGCCCAGGTGGGTTTCGACGAGCTTCCAGGTGCGGGCCACGGCCTGTTCAAGGCTGTCCCTGTCATCCGCACGGATCACACCGAAGCTGGAGTGGCCGTTCGCTGGTTTGACCACGACGGGGAACCGCAGGGTCAGCGCGTCGGTCCAGCTGTCCGGATCCTTGATCACCACGAAGCCGGGCACCCCCAGACCCGCTTCCAGCAGGCGTTGGCGCATGCTGCGCTTGTCGCGCACCACGGCCGCCGCATCCTCGGTCAGGCCGGTGAGGCCCAGCTCCCGAGCGGCGCGCGCCACGAACGGGATGACCCTTTCGTTGCCCGACATGATGCCGTCGAAGGGCTCCAGCCGGTAGCGGTCGGCGAGCGCGGACAACGCACCGTCCGGGTTTCCGTCGATGTCCAGTGGCAGCAGTTCGACCACCGACTTGGCCCGCCCGGCGGACTCCGCCGTGTCGTCCCCCCTGGGGATGAGGATCAGGTCGATACCGGCACGCTCGGCGGCCTCGAACACCCAGGGGAACGTGGACAATTGACCGACGAGGACGAGTTTCGGGCGCTGTGGCATGACGGTTCTCCAAGGTTCGGTTGCTTGGGCGGGTTCGGGCAAGGCGCGCCGGCCGGTACGCGCGACACGACGGGCAAGGTCGTCCTGGAGCCGTGACCGTCAGGCGGAGCACATGACCGGCGCGTTGCTCTGCCGCGCCGCGAACGGGCGTATTCCCGGCTCCCATTCGTAGGAGAACCGGCCGTTCACGCACGGGTGCTGCGCGCGCAGCAGGTAGCTCTCCGACAGCTCCTCCAGCAGGTCCTCGGCATGCTGGTCGCTGATCCCCAGGGCCGCGGCGGCAAGCGCCGGCGTAAGCCGATCGGGGACGCCGGGAGACAACAGCGCGTACGCCAGGGACCGCGACTCGGCGGGCAGCGTCGCGAGCGTCCGGTCGAATCCGGCCCGCACGCCCAGCGGATCGCTGTCGGCGCCCCCGGATGCGAGGACCCAGGCAGTGGCCTGCCGGGCCGTCCAGTGCGGGCGGCGGCGCAACTGCGAAGCGACCGCGAAGAGCGCGCCCGGCAGCCCCCGGCACAACTCGGCCAGCCGTCGCAGCCCCTCCGGGTCCATGGTGGTCCGGTGGCTCGGCACGGAGGATGCCAGCAGGCGCAGACAGTCGTCGAAGGGCAGTCCCGCCAGTTCGATGTGGACCGCCGACGATGACACGAACAGCCGCCGTCGGCTGCCGATCACCACGCCGCAGCCGCCGCCGGACGGCAGCAGCGGCGTCAAGTCCCGTACGTCGCACACGTCGTCGAGCACCACCAGGACGCGCAGGTCGACGGTCCAGCTACGGAACAGCAAGCTCAGGTCGGTCGTGCCCAGTCGCAACTGCTCCTCCGTCGCGCCGAGTCCACGCAGGAACGAGCGGAGGATCTCGGCGGGCCGCACCCGCCGGCCGGCGTCGTCGCGGAGACGCGCGTAGAGCCGTCCGTCCGGGTAGTGACCGCTCACCTGATGCGCGGCGTGCAGACACAGCTCGCTCTTGCCCGTGCCGGGAGCGCCCCCCACGATCACGAGCGGCCGGTCCGCCCGCGCCCGGCCGGCCAGCACCGCGGTGATGCGCGCCAGTTGGTCGGCGCGTCCGGTCAGACGCTCGCGCGGGGCGGGCAGATGGCAGGGCGCCCGGGTGGCGGCGGTCACGGCCGTAAGCCGCCCGGCGGGACGCAGCAGATCCTCGTCCGATGTGAGCACGGCCGTGTGCAGGGCCTGGAGTTCGGGGGAAGGGTCGAGCCCCAGCTCGGTGGCTATCCGCTCGCGTGCCCGCTGGTAGACCTGGAGCGCCTCCACCCGCCGGTCCATGCGGTAGAGAGCCGTCATCAGATTGCGCTGGGCCCACTCGTTCGTGGGTTCCCGCCCGGCCATCGAGGTGAGTTCGCCGAGCACCTCGTGGTGCCGGCCGAGGTGCAGGTCGGCTTCGATCCGCAGGTGGTGTGCGCTGGTACGCAACTCCTTCAGGCGGACCGCCTCGGCCTGCAGCGCGGGCCCCTTGCGCACGTCCACCAGGGCATCGTCCCGCCACAGCTGCAGCGCCGCGGCGGCCGTGTCACGGGCCCGTGCGAAGTCCTCGTCACGGAACTCCGCACGGGCACCTTCGAGCAGCGGCTCGCACCGGAAGACGTCCACGTGGTCGGCGGGCAGCGACAGCTGGTAGCCGCCGTCGACCGTGCCCAGCAGCGGGCCGGCCGCCCGAACCGCGCCGCCGCTCCTAGGGTTGCCGAGGGAGAACCGCTTCCTGAGCTGGTACACGTACGTCTGCAGAGCGGTGTGCGCGCTGGCCGGCGGGTCGGCGTCCCACAGCTCGTCCATGAGTTGCTCGAAGCGCACCACCCGGCCCGCGTTCAGCACGAGCAGTGCCAGTGTCTGACGTACTTTCTGGGCGGCCGGCGCCAGGTCGACGCGGTGATCGTCCCCGTAGGCCTGGAGCGGCCCGAGAAGGTTGATTCTCATGAAATTCGCCCTGCCTCATGTTCGTTCGGTCCCCGTCAGACCGGTCGGAGACGCCACCGCCAGGCCCGACCACTCGGGCCGGGCGGTGAGGATGTGCTCGGCCGCCCGGTGTCAGGAACTCCTGGGCCCGGCCACCGCGGCCAGGGTCGGGTGGTGTCGGGCAACGATGTCGGGGAAGGAGCGGATCAGCCCTTTCATGACGTTGTCGCCGTAGAGGGCGAACAACGGGTTGTCGGCGACGTCGATGACTCCGCCGGCGCCCTCGACATATGGGCTGGGCAGTGGCTGCATCGTGGCGTCCAGCCGAGGGTTGTAGAAGAAGGGAATGGAGTAGCGGTTGACGCCCGGGGCGGGCCGGACCACCCGGTGGAGGGTGGCACGCACGTAGCCCCTCGTCGCCACCTCCAGCAGCTCTCCCAGGTTGACCACGAACGCCCCCGGGATCACCGGCACGTCGGCGAACTTGCCGTCCTCGACCGCGACCTGGAGGCCGCCGTTGCCGTCCTGGACGAGCAGGGTGAGCAGACCGAGGTCGTTGTGAATGCCGGTCCCCTGGCCCTCGCCCGCGTCCTCGCTCGCCTGCGCGGGACCGGGGTAGTGCAGGAGTTTGAGGTGGATCTGCGGATCCGGATCGACCACATCGTCCAGGAACCGGGCGGGGGCGTCGAGCGACTCGAGCAGCAGCCGCAGCAGTCGATGTGACAGATCGGTCAGCCGGGTGATCCATGACTCGATGGCCGGGCGCAGCTCGGGCATCGCCGCGGGCCACTGGTTCCGGCCGATCAGGCACCGGTAGGCGGGATCGCCGGGCTCGGGCTGCCGCTCGGGCTGCTCCGGCCCGATGTCCAGCTGCTGGCGCTGGTCGGGCACGCCCCGTGTGTGTTCGCGGCCGAGTTCGGAGTAGCCGCGGAACAGCGGCGAGTCGAGGATGTTCAGCGCGAGCCGATCGGCCTCGGGCAGGGCGAAGAACCGGCGGGTGAGCTCGAGCATGTCGTCGGCGTCCTCGACGCCGTGGCCGACGAGCTGGAAGAAGCCGATCTCGTGGACGGCCTTGCGCAACCGGTGCAGGAACTCTGCCCGGGCTTCTTCCGAACCGGCGGCGTCACGGAGGTCGAGCACGGGAAAGGGGTCGGTCATCGCAGCTCCTTCGAATCGCTGGTCTGGTAGGTCGTCGGGTCGGTCACGCCGGCGTCCCGGAACGCTTCCTGCCGCTCCCTGCAGGCGGCGCACCGTCCGCACTGCAGCGCGTCGCCACGAAAGCAGCTCCAGGTCTCGGTCCAGGGGACGCCGAGTTCCTCACCGAGCGACACCACGTCGCTCTTGCGCAGCCTGACCAGCGGCGCTGTCAGGGTCAGGTCGGGGTGCGCGTATCCGCGGGTCGCGATCCGCTCCATGGCGAGGAAGGAATCGATGAACGCGGAATTGCTGTCGGGCGCGGCCTGCAGGTCGTCGACCACCCCGACGGCCACCGCTTCCGCCTTCTCGGCAACGGCGACGGCGAAGGCGACGGACAGCAGAAGGGCATTGCGGTTGGGTACGACGTTCGGGCTCTCGCCGGACGACCCACTCTTGTGATCCGGCACGTCGACGGTCGGGTCGGTGAGCGAGGAGCCGCTCAGGAGCTTGCCGACGGGGCTGAGATCGACGACGTCGTGCGGCACCCCGAGCGTTCGAGCCGCCTTCACGGCGAACTCGTGCTCGACGAGATGACGCTGGCCGTAGTTCACGGACAGCAGGTGGAGTGTGTGTCCTTGCGCCTGGAGGTGGTAGGCCATGGTGACCGAGTCCAGGCCGCCGGACACGATTGCGACAGTTTTCGGCATGCGTCGCCTTCCGGCAGACGGAAATGGATGAAGGATCAGTACTTGGGGATCAGTACTTGGGGATCAGGGCCCCGGTGTGCTGCGCACCGAAACAGCGGCGGACGTGCGGGCGTCCGTCACGGCGCCGGCGTGGCCGGGACGCGCAGCCGGGTGGATCGGTGGCCCTTGCGGTAGGTCAGTTCGACTTCGGGCCGCGGACCGTCCAGCCTCGTGGTGACGGTTCGTTCCTCGCTCCACCCGACCAAGCGGTACTCGTGTCCGCCGAGGGCCACCAGCGGGAAGAGGTGGTCCTGGGGAGAGCGCATGGCAAGGCCCGTGCCGGTGTCGACGATGCTGAAGGTGGCCTGCGGCTGCGGGCCGGTGAGCGACCCGAACACCTCTATCTCCAGCAGGTGCGCCGGCGCGTCGAACGAACACCGCGCAGCTTCCCGCTCTCGGTCGGTCGTGGCCACGGCCGGACGGTTGTAGAGCACGTCCGAGCCGTTGAAGTAGTCGGCCCAGTCAGCCGGGAACAGCTGTGCGAGCTCCGGTGTGACGAGCACGTCCACGACGAGATGCACCCGATGCTCGGGACCGAGGTTCTGGATCTGGTGCTTGCGGCTGAAGTCGCCGAACCAGAACTCACCGGGCTGCCAGCGATGAATCCCCCCGTCAAGGTCCAGCGAGGCTTCCTCGTGGGTGATGACCGGGATGTGCAGCCGGGCCATACCCCAGTCCGGTGCGAACTTGGGATCGGAATGGCGGTATCCGACGACGCCGGGTCCAAGATCCATGAATCGGGCTGCGTAGAGGGGCCCGGGAATCGAGCGCAGGACCTCCCGCACGTACGGCATGTGGTCCAGCCACTCGGTGTCGGTGAACTCCGCACTGCCTGGGCCCCCCGGGTCGGTACGTGTCTTGTCACCACCGGGGCTGCGCACCGAGAGGCAGCGCCAGTCCTGTTCGGCCCACCTGGACACTCGCCCGTTCTCGTACGAGCTCTGCTCATCCCACAGGTGGTCGCGCGCAGTCATGAGGTCGGCCACCAGGCGGTCGGCGTCCAGCACGGGGAGCAGCCGAACCGCTTCCGCAGGCGTCGAAGAATCATCTACGTTCATCGTTGTCCTTTCATGTCGACCGGACCGGATTCGCATGTGTGTCGAAGAGAGCGGCCGCGGTCCGCAGCTCTCCGATGCGGATGCGGCCCATAGCTGTCACGATCACCGGCACGGCGAGCAAGTAGGCCCAGTGCGGGGATGATCGACGCGCCGGAGGGTGTCCCGATGGCGAAGCCTGCGGGACGACGCTCGTGCCCCAACTCTGGATCTCGTCGGCGCGCCCGGTCGGTGCGGGACGCACCGACCGCGACGAACAGAGCCGAGAAGATCGCACCGATCACGGCGCCGGCGAGCGGGCAGACGACGAGAGCAGCAAGGAGAGATCAGGACATGGCCGTTGCGACCACGTCCGTTCCACCAAGGAATGCCGCGAGCAGCCACGGCCGTGGTGATACGTCCGCGGATCGCGGGCGGAAGGGCTCCAAAACCCATCGCTCCGACGATGCCGGCGACTCCGCCGGGATGCGTTGCCATCGGCTGCCTGTGTCTCGCACGGCCGATGATCCAGCACTCGCGCGACCGCGCGATCCGGTAATGAGCGTGCAGTCGATCAGCGCCGATTCCAGGGAGTTGGCAGGGACCCTGCTCGCGGCGGTCGGTGCGGCCGCGTTCCGGTGGGCCAGAAACAGAGCACCGACCGGCGGGAAGCACAGGCCGGCGACCGTCGCGGCGCCGAGGAAGAAGACGATCGGCATATGCGCCAACACCGCTGGAACCAGGCCCGTCATACCGGCGAGACAACCGGCCAGGCAGCACCCAAGGACCGCGACGGCCCCGCGGGCACCTGGCAGGGCCGGGAGTTCGCGACAGCCGTGCAGCGCTCCCGAGCCGTGCGATCCCGTCACCGCACCACCTGGATCGCTCACTGCTTTCGCTTTCGGAGTCGAATGGCTCGTCACACCCGGAGCAAGTCGAACAGCTCGGCCCGGAGCCCGGAGTCCGTGCTGAACTCCCCGCGATACGCGGTCGATGTCATCTGCGCGGCAGCCTTGATGCCGCGCATCGACATGCAAAGGTGCTCGCCCTTCGCTATGACCGCGACGTCCGGGGTGCCGCTCAGGGTGCTGATCTCGAGCGCGATCTGGTCCACGAGGCGCTCCTGGACCTGCAGCCTGTGCGCGTACTGATGGGCGACCCTGGCGAACTTCGACAGGCCGAGCAGTTGCCCCGTCGGGCGGTACGCGATCGTCACGGAGCAGTTGAACGGGAGGAGGTGATGCTCGCACAGCGACCAGACCTGAATGTCTGAGACGACCACGAGCTGGCTCGTGCCGATGGACTCGAAAAGCGTGCCCAGCGAACCCGGGTCGTAGTTGATGAACTCTCGCCACCAGCGAGCGAACCGCGCAGGTGTGTCGCGCAGTCCGTCGCGATTCGGGTCCTCTCCGATCTCCTCCAACAGTTGGCGGGCGATCTCGACCAGTGGGTCCTCGGTTGTCCTCGACGCCGACGAGTCACCATCGAGGTCCAATTCTGTCACCGACATGCGGGCACCTTTCGTCCGGGCTTCGGAGTCACTGACCTCACGGCCGGTACTCGGCCCAAGTCTTGGGAGTTTCTGAGATACGCACGCAGGTCAACTCGGGAAACTCAATCGACCAGGTCTTGTAGACCCAGGCTGCCATATTCTCAGCCGTCGGATTTTCGTCCATCACATCGTTCAGATGCCGATGATCAAGATGCTTGTCGAGCCACACCTTGAATGCCGACAATTCTCCGTAGTCTCGAACGAAGCCCACGGGCGACAGATCCTTGTCGTCGGCTCCAAGCTCCAACTCGATCACGTAGTTGTGCCCATGCATTCGGGCACACTGGTGCTCAGGAGCAAGGCCGGTAAGCCGATGACTGGCCGAGAATTCAAATTTCTTCGTGATTCGAAATGCCATCGATCCGAGTTCCGTTCTTCTTTGCGCGTGCCGTTGCTCACACGCCGCGTTTGTCGTCCCACAACAAGGTGTGCAGTCTGGTCGTCAGATTCCAGCCGCGCTTTACCACCGCGTCGGCCAACTCGCTCATGTGTTTTGTGACATCGTCGGCGGAACGTCCGATCGGCATGATCCATACCGAGGGCAGGTCGAAGGTGGCAACGAGCTGGGCCACTTCGTCGAGATCGCGGGTGTTCTGGCAGACGAACTTGAACGTGCTTCCCGGCAGTGTCGAAAGACTGGTGAGTGCAGCAGGAACGATCCTGCGCTGCAGGGCGTCGCCCGAGTGCGACAGCTTCGGCGAGACGTTGAACCTGACGCCGGCGGCGATGAGTTCGGGGTGCGCGGCGTGCGTCCCGTTGGTCTCGATCTCGATCTCTTTGCCGCGTCCGGTCAGTGCTGCCACCAGAGGAATCAGTCGCTCTTGCTGGCCCAGGGGCTCACCGCCGGAGATGACGATCAGCTCGGTGTCGAATGCGAGCAACTCTGCGACGACATCTTCGACCGGACGGCGGTGCAGCTCCTTACGCGGATCGTGGGCGACCCCGCTCTCACCGGCTCCGGTCCAGTCCCACGTGTAGGGCGTATCGCACCACGAGCACGACAGGTTGCACCCGCCGAGTCGCAGGAACGCGCACCTGCGTCCCAGGGACCGACCCTCGCCCTGGACGGTCGGACCGAAGATTTCGTTGACTACGAGATCCTGCTCCATGCCGCACCGTTTCCTATGAGTGGGACGGCTCGACGGCCGCCGGCTTCTGCGCCTGCACTACGAACCAATGCCGGCTCAGCCGGACGCCCTGATCGACGGTCACCGCGGCGACATATCGATCGAATGCCTCCTTGTCCACCGCCGAATCGTAGTTGTCGACGATCGGCACTTGGTGCAGAAAAGTGTCCAGATCGGCCGCCGAGTGATAGAACTCCTCGAACCGGAACGCCTGGCTTCTTGTCACAACGAAGCCCGCATCGGACAGTTCTTGAGCAATCTCCTCCGACAAGGGCGTGCCGTTCCAGCTGTCGAAGTTCTGGCCGCGACCGAACGTTTCCTTCAGCTCGCGCGCGTCCTGCTCCCCGATTCCCATGTACACCACGGCCCCACCGGGGCGGAGCACCCGCTCGAACTCACGGGCGATCAGCGGACCGCGGCGGGAAGTGACCACGTCGGCGTATCCATCGGGCAGCCCCGTGTGGGCGGCATCGCACAGCTCAAACGTGACGTGCGACAGACCTGCCTCCGCTCGATACCGCGCGGCGCATTCCAGCATCGACGGCGACAGATCTATCCCGGTCACGGCGCCGTACGCACGAGAGATGCGCAACAAACTACGCCCGTCGGCACAGCCGACATCCAGCAGTCGGGCGTGCGGCGCTCCCAGTGCGGTCGCCAGTTCATCGAAGACGGTGTCCGGGCGGCCGTCGGCGAATACGTCGGTGCTCCGCGCATCGCTGAAGTAGCCGCCGAACCGCTCGGCCACCCGGGAGTAGAACTCCGCGTCCATCGTCATCCGTGCACCTTCCCCTGAGCCACGGTCAAGGAGAGGCCCTGGAGCGCACGCACCGGTTCCTGCCTCTTCCGTGGAAACTCTCTGACAAGGTCTACCGCTGCTATCGCGGGGGTCTTTGTGCTGCGCTGCGATTCGGTTTCCGGGACGCCGAACACGGCGGGCGTCACCGCGTCCCGGGTCACTACGGTCATTCGGACCACTCCTTGAGGGCCGTCCCCCGAGGGGGCGCCGAGGTCGGCAGGACCCAATCTCCGGTGTCGCCCTATCGGCCCGGCATCACCACGCATCCACTGCGGGACGGGGCCGGGATAAGGCGGTGATAGCGCGAGCATGCGGCCGCGATGGGCACCTGCTTCACACTGGTTTCAGCAACGCCCGGACGGATTGCGAAAGGGGTTGCGAAGGGAGAAGAACTGAGATGGCCGTCAAGAAGTTGCTGGCTGCCGCGGGGGCCGTCGTCGTGCTGATCCTGGGCGCGGTAGGAAATCAGCACGACGCGGAGCAGCGCCCGGTCACCGTGCCGCTGGCCCACGAAACACCCAAAAACACGCCGTGGACGTGACGGACCAGCATGCCTCCTGGTATCAGCAGACCGACGTCATCGGCCTGCCCAGGATGGCAACGATGTCAGCCCTTACGGCCGCGGCCCCGCTGTGGTCCAGGATCCGCTCCCGAATCCTGGCCGACTGCGAGTAGTACTGGACGGCCTGTTCCACGCGACGCAGGTGGGCATTGACCCGGCCCAGGTCGTGCAGCACATACCCCTCTCCGACCAGGTCGCCGCTCGCCCCGACCATGGCGAGGACCTCGAGCAGGGTCTGTTCCGCCGCCTCGTACCGCTGCTGGTACATCAGCATTTGGCCCAGCCGCCGCAGGACGAGGGCTTGGCCCCGGTCGAAGCCGGCTGACCGGCAGATCCCGAGAGCCTCGTCGAGATACGAACGGGTTCGCGCGAAGTCCCCTCGCCGCATCGTGATGTGTGCCATCTCGCCCAGCACGTACGCCCGGCCAATGACGTCCTGCGCCCGCACGAAGTTCCGCTCGGCCCTCTCGTAGAGGGCCAGCGCCCGATCGTCGTGACCATGGTGCCGCTCGATGCGCGCCAGGTCGCGCAGGCACAGCGCCTGGCCACTCAGCTCCCCAAGCCGCTCGAAGATCTCCAAAGCGGTGCTGAGGTAAGGGCCTGCTGCCTCATGCTCTCCCCGGTACAGGTGCAGGGTCCCCAACGAGCCGAGTACCGCCGCCCGGCCCCGTTCGTTGCCGGCCTCCTGTACGGCGGTCAGCGCTACCTGATGTGTGCGCTCCCAGAGCTCGGGATAGCCACGGGCCTCGAAGAGCGTCACCAGCGTCGTGGCCAGCTCCCAGCACAACTCGTCCAGCCCGGACCTGGCCGCCAACTCAACCGCGTTCAACAGGTTGGTCTGCTCGCTCTCCAGCCACCCGAGCGGGTCGCGCAGGCACCGCCGGACATGGTCCTCCGGCGGATGCCACCGTTCGGCCCGGCCCGCCACGATGGTGTACGCACCGCCGTAGATCTCTTTGTGCGCCCTCTCCGCGAGCGCCAGCCAGCCACCGACCATACGCCGCACCGCTCCGGTGCGTTCTGCCTCGGGAATCTCCGCGGGCAGCCGTTCGTGCGCGAACGTCCGTACGATCTGCGACAGTCCGCATCGGAACTCCCCGCCCTGGTCCATGGCGGTGATGTCGAGGAGCCGCATGTCGATGAGCGGTTCCAGCAGGTCAGCGGGGTGCGGCGTGCGGTCGTCGACAAGAGCGGCACCCAGCCAGCTCGGAATCTCCGTCCCCTCGGCCAGGCTGATCAGGCACAACAGGCGACGGTCGGCCGCCGCCAGGCCGTCATAGCTGAGCGAAAGACTTGCCCGGATGGACAGCTCGCCGTATGCCAACTCGTCCAAAGGGCGGTGCTCGTTCTCAAGCCGGCGCCACATCGAGGTCAGTGACCAGTGCGGGCGCGCAGCCAGGCGCGCGCCGATGATACGAAGCGCGAGGGGCAGCCCGCCCACCAAGCGTACGAGGACCCGCGCTGCCTCCCGCTCGCTCTCCACACGGTGCTCTCCAATGATCCGCCCCAGGAGCTGGATGGCCTGTTCCGGGCTCAGCGGAGCCAAGTCGAAACGGCGTGTTCCCGGCAACGTCGTGAGCTGGCCGCGGCTGGTGACCAGCACGCCGCTGCTGCCGGTTCCGGGCAGCAGGGGCATCACCTGCGACTCGCTCACCGCGTCGTCCAGCAACACCAGGATCCGGCGATCGGCCAGCAGACTGCGGTACATCTCCGCACGCTCGTCAAGCGCATCGGGTATGGCCTGGCCCGGTACGCCAAGCGCTCGGAGGAACCGCCCCAACGCCTGGGCGGGGCCCACCGGTTGCCCGCCCGGCCCTCGGAGGTCGCAGTAGAGCTGTCCGTCCGGGAAGTACTCGGATGCGAGTCGGTGCGCCACGTGCCTGGCCAACGTGCTTTTGCCCACACCAGGTCCGCCGAGCACCAGGACCACGTTCAGTTGCCCCTTTTCCTGTCCCTCGGTGACGGCGTCGCAGACCGCTGAAACGATCATGCCGTCGGCTACGAGGTCGCCGATGTCGGCGGGAAGTTGCCTTGGGATGGCGACCGGGTTGGAATCGGCACCACGCTCTTGCACCGCCTCAGGGAGCGGCGTCGCCACGAGAGAACGTGGTTCGGCCGGTTCGGCCGGTTCGGCCAGTGCCAGGTCGGCGTCGTCGGTCAGGATCGCTTGCGCCAGGTCGCGTAGTTCCCTTCCCGGGTCCAGGCCCAGTTCTTCGGTGAGCATCGCGCGGCCCTGGTGGTAGGCGTCCAGCGCCTCCGCCTGCCGGCCCGAGCGGTATAACGCCACCATGAGGTGCCCCCGCAGCCGCTCGCGCAGCGGATGGTTGGCGACAAGCTGCTGCAGTTCGCCGACCAGGTTCTCGTGACGGCCCAGCTCCAGCTCCAGCCGCATGCAGGTCTCCACCGCTTCCAGGCGGCTCTCGTCCAACTGCGCTGCCGTACCGGCCAGGACTTCGCTGGGCACACCGGCTAGGCACCGGCCCCGCCACAGGCCTATCGCCGGGCGGAGCGTGTCCACCGCAGACGCCTTCAGACCATCACGGGCCAGAGCATGCGCCTCTGTTACCAGGCGACGGAAGGTGCCGACGTCGGTCGCATCCTCCGGCGCCCTCAGGACGTAACCGCGAGCGCGGGTCTCGATGGTGGCGTCGACTCCCCCGTCCGACAGCGCCTTGCGGAGCCGGGAGACGCAGATCTGCACCTGGGTGCGTGCGGTCTTCGGCGGATCGTGAGCCCAGATGACATCCACCAGAAAGGTTGTCTCCACCACCCGGTTCAGTTCGAGCACCAAAGCCCCGAGAACGATCTCCTGTCTCCCCGGTGCCACGTACACGGCCCCCAGCTCGCCGCTCACCTCAAGCGGCCCTAGCACCCGGAAAGGAGCCGCCGCCACGCCGCTGCCGTCGTAGCCTGCCGAGACTGACATGCACACCCTGTTTCTGTGGTACCCGCCAGACGTGGTCTGGCTCGTGCAATCGGACAGTGGAACTCATGCCGACCTGGCTACTCAGCCGCAACCGTTGGCCAACGCAAGTGCTGCCCCAGTCAGATACATGCATACCTGACACAAAAGGTTCCATTACTGGTCAGGGATATCGCGAGGCCGCTTGGCGGGCAACGTGCCGTGCTCCTCGGGGCACTTTCCTGGCACATTCGGCCAGACCGTTGACCAGTACGGTGGATGGGCCGCGGTTGGTGATGCGCTTCGACGGACAGCGGCGAGGTCAGGACGTCCCCCATCGGGCATGCAAGTCCGCCCCGTCCGGGCCCTCTTTGAGGGTCTCCCGGGCAGCCGCCTCAGCGCGACCACGAACACTCAGCTGTACCCGTCGACGGCCACGCGGACAGAGCATCAGCGCCACAAGCAAGCGTCGCAGCAACGAAGGTGCGGGACGCCGGCGAGGAACAGCACTGGGGCGGAGGTCGACGGGGCCATCGGGACGTCGCCCCTGGACACCACCGTCCCGGGCGCCGTACCGCGCGGGTTCGACGCCTTCTTACGCGAGTGGGAGGGGAAGATCGATGACGGCTTCCCACAACCGACCTACAGCCCGGCCACAATCGGTGACTTCCGGGTCAGGGCCCGCGCCACCAGGGTGAGCGACGTGACGATCACCGATGTCCACGGCGCGTCGGCCATCCGGAGCGCGGGCACCCCGGGCGGCATGGAGGATCAGGTACGGCCGTACGTGGTGGGGCGCGGCGCATGGACGCTGGACGGCACGCCCGATCGCGGCGAAGATCGTCGTCCGTGGGAGCGGGACGAACTCACCGTCGCCGAACGGGTCCTGAGCGGATGAGTGAACAGCTCGCCGGCTAACGCGCCCCGGCCGGGCAGGTGGGCGGACAGGCCGTGACGCTGATCCCACACCGCACGCCGGGCATGGAGGACGCCATGCTCCCGCCGGACGCGTCAGGTCGGCGAAGTACTCGGAGTGGACGTCGGCGTGCGGGCCAAGCCGGAACCGCTGCGCGGGAAGCTGGTCGGACCGGCCGACCACGGCCGGCTGCGCAAACTGCCCGAAGGCCGGTTCACCACCCGCCTGTGACCAGGCACGCCGCCGCCCGGAGCGGTGTGACTCCGGCATAACCGGATTACCCGTGGCAGCCGTTGGGGCCGCGTTTTGAGATCTGCCGCTGTCGACCCACACCGTCAGCCACGTCGTTGAGCCGCTGGGACACTATCTCAAGGCGGTTGGGTCCAGGTGGCGGACGCTGCCAGCCGGACGGTGCTGGGACGAATGCCCATGATGTCGGCGGCCTGCGGCGTGGCAGCTGCCTGGAGTCTTGTCGTATCGGGTGGCGACGCCTCGCCAGGCCTTGAGTCCGTTGATCAGGCACTCGACGGTGTTCCTCTCCTTGCAGAGGCCGGCGTCTGGCGGGCCCACCGCCCCTCGCACCCTTCTTCTTCCGGTTCGCGGCTTGATACTTCTTCTCCGAGATCACGACCGCGTACCTGTGCCGGATGTCGCCGGTGCGGGGTACCAGCCGCACGGCCGCCGAGGGCTTCATCCCGGGCGAGCGTCATGTGCGGGCTGGAGAGCGCTTCTTCGGCCGTGGTGCGGGAGGTCGCATCGAACGTTGGGGCGCGTCAAGGGCAGCGGCGGACTCGAGCACGGCGTAGGTGAGCCAGGCCCGGGCGGGGCGTCGAGGCCTTCCGACAGAGCGGCGAGGTCGTCGGTCAGCGGTGTGGTCACGCGTGTGTTCCTCCCTCGGCGCCGCGCAGGAAGTGGAGAGATCGCTCCGCGAGGATCGGTCCGGCGTGGGAGTGACGAGGCAGCTCCACGGTGATCAGGCCCTGATAGCCGGTGTGGGCGAGTTCGGTGAGGGCGTCGAGGACGGGCGGGAAGTCGATGTCTCCCTCCCCGAACGGGAGATGTTCGTGGACGCCACGGCGCATGTCCTCGATCTGGACGTGCCGCACCCACGGCGCGGACGCGCGGACGCACTCGGCGGGCGGGTCCGGCTCCAGGCACTGGCAGTGGCCGATGTCGAGAGTCAGGCCGAGCGCGTCGGGACTGCCGAGCAAGTGGCGCAGCTGGTGGAAGTCGTCGAGAGTGGCGAGAAGGTGACCTGGTTCAGGTTCCACGGCCAGCGGCACCCCCAGGCTGCTGGCGGCATCGAGGACGGGCGCCAGCTCGTCGGCGAGACGCTTCCAGGCCGTGTCCTGGTCTACGCCTTCAGGGACGGTGCCGCTGAAACAGTGCACCGCGTGCGCACCCAGATCGGCGGCGGCCTGGACGGCACGCAACAGCAGGCGGACCCGAGCCGCGCGCCCGTCGGGGTCCGGGTCGAGGAGCGAGGGGCCGTGCTTGCGGCGCGGGTCAAGGATGTAACGGGCGCCGGTCTCGATCGTCACCGTCAAGCCCAGAATGGCCAGCGTGCGGGACAGACGGCTGGTTCGAACGGACAGGTCCGCCGCCATGGGGTCGAAGTGCATGTGGTCGAGCGTGAGACCGACGCCGACGTAGCCCAGGTCGGCGAGAAGGAACAGCGCGTCGTCGAGTCGCAGGTCGGTGAGGCCGTTGGTGCCGTAGGCGAAGCGCAGGGTCATGTCGGGCTCACCTTTCGGGAGATGCGGTGCGCTGTCGGCGCCAACGCCATCAGCGCCCCACCAGAACAGGGGCACCGGCACGCGCGGCGAGAGCGGCCTGGAGGGGAATGAGGGAACGGATGCTGCCTCCCACTCGGCGTTGTGTGAGGGGCGGAAAGGGATTGAGGACGGCGTGCAAGTAAGGGCGGGCCGTGGTGGCGGCGAGGGCCGGTGCGGTGAGGTCGCGCGCCGGGCGAAGTCCGCGGGAACCGCCCGTGGTCTCGTACCGGGAGACGCGAGTCACCGCGTATGTGTGGGCGGCCGGCGCCACCGAGGGCAGCTCGTACGGCAGACCCCCCGCGCGGCCAGTTGCTCGGCTCGCTTCGGCAACGCGCAGGACACCCGGCGACCACTGTGGTGGCGACGGAACCGCGGGCCCCGGCCAGCCAGATTCCCGTGCGCGGCACTGCCGGTGTCGATGTCGGAGCTGTCATCGCGAGCGCCTTCCTGCCGATCTCGTGCGTGTGCATGTGCATGTGATGCGTGGATGGGGATGAGTGGATGGCCCGTGCCGGGGGCGTGAGCCGCAGCCCCGGCACGGGCACGTTCTGAGGACTACAGGTCAGAAGCGACGCTCATGACGGCAGGGTCCACTGCTGGTTGGCCTTGCCGTGGCAGGTCCACAGGTGGATGTGGGTTTCGTCGCCGCAGGTGTCACCTTCGGCGTCCAGGCACTTGCCGGAGTTCGGATTGCGGACGGTGCCGTCGCTCTGCGGCTCCCACTGCTGAGCGACGGTGTCGTTGCAGTGGTACAGCTGGATCTTCGTGCCGTCGTCGGTACTGGCCCACTGGACGTCGAGGCACTTGCCCAGCGCACGGATCGTGCCGTCCCCGGGAAGCGTCCACTGCTGCGCGGCCGTGTTGTTGCAGCCGTACAGCTGCACCTGGGTCTCGTCGTCGTCCTTGCCTCCCGCCACATCCATGCACCTGCCGTTCACGCCCCTCACCTCACCGGTGCGTGAATTGGTCGTCCTGACACGGACGTTGCGGAACGAGGCCCGGTCTGCGTCACTGTGGTTCTGCAGGCCGACATATCCTTGCTGGAGGCTGCGCGCGGGGTCGGTGTTGGTGAAGTCGTTGATCTTCACACCGTTGAGGAAGACCTCCAAGTGCTCGCCGGTGACACGGATCTCGAAGGTGTTCCATTCGCCGGGAGGATTGAGCGCCTTGTCCCGGGCGGCGGTGTCGGGCGCCTTGAAGCCGTACACGGCCCCCGTCGTGCGGTCCGGGCTGTCGGTGGCGTCGATCTGTATCTCGTACCCGTTGTTCACGGCGGACCAGGGATCGTCGGAGGCCGGGAAACCGACGAAGATCCCCGAGTTGGCATCGCCGTCCATCCGCCAGTCGGCCTTGATGGAGTAGTCGCCCTTCAGTTCCTGCGCGTCGTACCAGAACAGGCCCATGCCCCCCCTTCGAGGTGAGGGTGCCGTCGGCGAGGTCGAAGGAGCCGGGCCCGGCCTGCTTCCAGCCCGTCGTGCTGCTGCCGTCGAACAGTGACTGGTAGCCGTTCTCCGGGCGGCAGTCCGCCTGGGCCATGCCCGCCGCCCAGCGGATGCCGCCGAGCAACTGCTGCTGGAAGGCGGGTTCGGAGTAAGAGGCGTCGGTGTGGCCGAGGCCTGTGTAGAAGGAGCGGCCGCCCTCGTAGTTCTGGCACCAGGTGATCGGATGGTCACCGGACATGTTCCCGCCCGAGTAGCTGGACTCGTCCAGCGAGGCGAGGACGTGCGCGGTGGACCGGGGGTTGGTGCGGTAGTTGTACCACTCGTCGAACCGCTCCCAGGTGCTGCCGAGATGCGCGGTTGCGGGGTGCGCCCGGTCCTCAACGTTGATCTTGGCGTTCTGCTGGTCGGGGTGCGACTGGAACCAGGCTCCGACGAGTTTGCCGTAGAACGGCCAGTCGTACTCGGTGTCGGCGGCGGCGTGGATGCCCACGAAGCCGCCCCCGCCTCGGATGTAGCTCTCGAAGGCGTTCTGCTGGTTCGTGTCGAGAACGTCGCCGGTGGTCGACAGGAACACGACTGCCTTGTACTGGCCGAGGTTGTCGGCGGTGAAGGCCCCGGCGTCCTCCGTTGCGTCCACGGTGAAGTTGTTCGCCGACCCCAGCCCCCGCAGTGTGGAGATACCGGCGTCGATGGACGAGTGCCTGTAGCCGGCCGTCTTGGAGAAGACGAGCACCTTGTACGCCGGGTCAGCGGCAGGCGTGGTGGCCCGGACGGACTCAGTCGGCTTGACCGGCTCGGCGAGGGCGAACCCGGGGGACGCCGCGACGCACAGCAGGGCGCCCGACAGCCAGCACGCGGTCCTGGTGAGGCTCATGCGCATGATGTCCTGCTCCCTTCCGGCTACGGCAGCGTCCACTGTTGGTTGGCCTTGCCGTGGCAGGTCCACAGGTGGATGTGGGTTTCGTCGCCCCAGGTGTCACCTTCGGCGTCCAGGCACTTGCCGGAGTTCGGGTTACGGACGGTGCCGTCGCTCTGCGGCTCCCACTGCTGAGCGACGGTGTCGTTGCAGTGGTACAGCTGGATCTTCGTGCCGTCGTCCATGCCGGCCCACTGGACGTCGAGGCACTTGCCCAGCGCACGGATCGTGCCGTCCCCGGGAAGCGTCCACTGCTGCGCGGCCGTGTTGTTGCAGCCGTACAGCTGCACCTGGGTCTCGTCGTCGTCCTTGCCTCCCGCCACATCCATGCACTTGCCGTTCACGCCCCTCACCTCACCGGTGTGCGCGCCGCCGGACCCGTCTGCCATGAAATCGAAGTCGTCGACGTCGAAGAGGGCCCCGCTGCCGCCCTTGAAGACCAGGTAGATCTTGGTGGTCTGGTCGGGCACGTCCTTCAGCGTCGTCTCCGCATCCGCGAAGTTCTCCCAGCCACCGGTCGGCTTCACCTCGATCGAGCCGTGCAGCGGACCGGTCGGGGAGCCGGTGTGCAGCTCCAGCGTGCCGCCGGCGCCACCCGATGAGACTCGGACCTTGAGCTTGGTCGCTCCCGTGAGCCGGTACGGGTCGAAGGAGATCCAGTCGCCGTCGTGGATGTCTCCGACGGTCCTGCCGCCGTGGGCGGCGGCCTTGTCATACAGCTTCAGGTTGCCGCTCTGGGTGGTGAAGTGCTCGGCCTGGCGGTGATACGGCTGGAGGATGACCTGGCTCCTGCCGGTCAGGGGCGTCTGGCCGCCCGCGCCGTTGTCGGTGTACTCGGCTCCCACGATGCCGAAGATGTTGGCGTCCTGGTCGTGTTCGCCGTCCTTGGGCGGTGTCATGGTGCCTTCGCAGCCCTGGAGCCTGCTCAGCTCGTGGGCGTGGCTGTCGTGTCCGAGGCTGAAGCGGACGGTGACCTTGGAGCAGTCGATGTCCGGCTCCTCGGGGTCGGTCACCTTGACCTTGAAGGGGAGCGGATCGCCGAACTCGTACAAGGAGCCGTTGACGGGCGTGATGATCTGCACGGTCGGCTTGGTGTTGCCCACGACGACGCGCACGTTCGCGCTGCCCACGTGTCCCTCGGGGTCCGTGGCGGTGAAGGTGGCCTGGTAGGTGCCGTTCTTCTCGTACGTGTGGGTGGGGTTCAGCCCGTCGCCCTTGGTGCCGTCCCCGAAGTCCCAGGCGTAGGTGAGGTCCTGGCTGTCGCCGTCTTTCGCCGTACCCGTGAAGGAGACCTTCAGCGGGGCCACCCCGTCGGTGTGGTCGGCGCTCACCTGGGCGATCGGGGTGAGCCCGTCCTTCGCGTACTCGACGCGGTACAGCGCGGAGTTGGCGTCACCGCCGAAGCTTCCGGTGCCGTAGTCCAGGACATACAGCGCGCCGTCCGGGCCGAAGGCCATGTCCATGACCTGGGTTCCGGTCCACGGAAAGTCATTGATCTTCTGGACGGTGCCGTCGTCGCCCTGCTCGATCGTCTTGATCCAGCGGCGCCCGAACTCGCCCGCGAAGAAGTTCCCGTCGTACTCCTGGGGGAACTTCACCGACGAGGTGGAGTTCTCGTCGTAGCGGTAGACGGGACCCGCCATGGGCGACTCGGAGCCGCCGTCGCCGAACTCGGGAACGGAGCCGCCGTCGTACGGGATCCAGGCCGGCTGCGCGGGCGGCAGGTCGGTGAGGCCTGTGTTGAACCTCGAGTCGTTCCTGGGGGCGTCGCAGTCGAACTTCGAGCCCGACTTGCCGGTGGCGAAGTCGTAGTCGACGTAGGCGTCGTTCTTGCCGGTACAGAACGGCCAGCCGAAGTTGCCCGGCTTCGTGATCCGGTCGAACTCGACCTGGCCGCCGGGACCGCGATCCAGGTTGGCCGCTCCGGCGTCGGGGCCGTAGTCGCCTACGTAGACCACGCCGGTCTGCTTGTCGACGCTCATCCGGAAGGGATTGCGGAAGCCCATGGCGTAGATCTCGGGCCGGGTCTTGTCGGTGCCCTTGGGGAACAGGTTGCCGTCGGGGACGGTGTAGGAGCCGTCGGCAGCGACCTTGATGCGCAGGATCTTGCCGCGCAGGTCGTTTGTGTTGCCGGCGGAGCGGCGGGCGTCGAAGGCCGGGTTGCGGTTCGGACTCTCGTCGATGGGGGTGTAGCCGTCGGAGGCGAAGGGGTTGGTGTCGTCGCCGGTCGACAAGTAGAGGTTGCCGTCCTTGTCGAAGTCGATGTCACCACCTACGTGGCAGCACAGCCCACGGCTGGCCGAGACGTCGAGGACCTTCTTCTCGCTGTCCAGGTCGAGGGTGCCGTCGTCGTTCAGGACGAACCGGGAGAGGCGGTTGACGCCGTCGAACTTCTTGAAGTCGTCGTCGCTCCCGGAGCTCGGGGCGTCGTCGTTGGCGGGGGTGTCGAGCTTGGGCGCGTAGTAGAGGTAGATCGCCCGGTTGTTCGCGAAGTCCGGGTCCACGGCAACGCCCTGAAGCCCCTCCTCGTCGTGCGAGTAGACATCGAGCTTGCCGGCGACGCTGGTCGAGCCCGCCTGGTCGGTGAGGAACAGGGTCCCGTCGCGCGAGGTGTGCAGGACGCTGCGGTCCGGCAGTACGGCCAGTGACATGGGCTCGCCGACCTGGTCCGGGCCCTTGGCCAGGGGGATTTGAACGAAGGTCGGATCGGCGGCGGCACTGGCTGCCTTGCCGTCGTGGGCTTCGTGGCCCGCGTGGGCAACAGCCGCGGTGGGCGTGACCACCGCGAGGAGCAGCCCGGCGAGCAGGGCTGTGCCTCGGCGGCGCCGGGTGAGTGGGGGGCGTTCTCGATGCACGGGTCGTCCTCCGTGTCAGGGGTGGAAGCCGGCGCCCATGGGGTGCACGGCACAGGCGAGTGAGTTCGTCGGGAACGTAGCCCCCTTTCTCCTGCCCTAAAAGAGCTTGCGCAGAAGAAGAGCAAACTTTTTCCGGTCCGAGGACAAAGGGTTGGGCATGCTGGAATGCCCCGCCGACTCTGGCTCTTCCAGCGGGGCTGGGTAGTTGGGATTCGCGCACCGACTCACCACTCAAGCGGCCCTGGTGGCGCCCAGATGCTCGACTCCCGTCGGCTCCCCGCTACCTGCGCAAGCGACGTCGCGCCGGCATGATGCGCCTGCGACGGGATTTCGGCAGGAACACAGCGGGATCCGTGCCGTGCTGTGCGTCGGGCGACGCGGTCGGCTCGGTGCGCCCGGTCCGTGGAGCGCGATCATTCCGGCCGTCGGCCGGGGCGGAATCGACCGCCTGGGCAGCCGGTACACCGTTGAGACCGACGGCCACGGTCCTCTCACCGGCCGCGGACTTGATGACCTTGACTTCGACCTCGTGGGCCTTACCGGTCAGGGTCCTGTCCGCCCGCCGCCCATGGGTGCCCAGGGAGCCACTCTTGGGGTTCACCATCAGGACCTCACCCGCCGCTGGTCGGCCTTGCCCGCGGCGGCCGCCGGGTATGAAGCCGCTGGCTGCGGCCAGGGCGGGAGAGGTACAGACGGTTGATACGAGCCGGGTGCGCTGTCGTACACGCATAGAGGGAAGGTCCTTCCGGTTGTTCGGCCGCTAGCGGGACGCGGGGTTGGGGGCTTCGCTCGGCTGGCCGAGCACAGGGCGCTACGTCACTTGATGCGCACGAGCGCCCCTGAGACGTCGTTGCCTTTAATGAACGCGCAGGTTTCCGACCGTCCCGCCGCGTTACCTACTCGTTATCCGGGCGCTTCACGGCGGGCCGATCCCGTCAACTCGGCGACGCCTTCCAAGCAGACGCGTCCCACGTAACGCCGACTGCCGTTCTCCGACTTGCGGCCGACGACAGCAGGGGCGCGAGGCGGTGCAACGCGACACCTTTGTCCTCTGAGAAGAAAAAGACTGCGGGATACCCGCTCAACTTCTTCCCCTGAAACGTCAATCGCTGCTACGTTCCACCGCGGAAGAAACCGAAGGCCGGACATCGGCGGGAGGGGCGACGTGAGGCGCATGACGGCACGGCCGGCCAACTCACATCAGGCGCGCATACTCAGGTTGTTGCGTGATGAAGGCCCCAACTCCCGTGCGCAGTTGGGTGAGCTGATGAATCTGTCCCGATCCAAACTCGCCGTCGAGGTGGACCGGCTCATGGAGACCGGGCTCGTGGTGAACGACGGACTCGCCGCTTCACGGGGCGGCCGCCGGTCGCACAACGTCCGGCTCGCCCCCGAACTCCGCTTCCTGGGCATCGACATCGGCGCCACCTCAGCCGATGTCGCCGTCACCAACGCCGAGTTGGAAGTCCTCAGCCACCTAAGTGAGCCGATCGACGTACGGGAAGGCCCTGTTGCCGTCTTCGAACGGGTCCTCGACATGGCTGGTAAGCTGAAGGCGGCCGGGCTCGCCGAGGGCTTCGACGGAGCCGGGGTGGGAATTCCCGGACCGGTGCGCTTCCCCGAGGGCGTCCCGGTAGCACCGCCGATCATGCCGGGCTGGGACAGCTTCCCCATCCGGGAGGCACTCAGCCAGGACCTCGGTTGCCCCGTCATGGTCGACAACGACGTGAACCTGATGGCCCTGGGGGAACAGCATGTGGGAGTCGCCAGGAGCGTCGAAGACTTCCTCTGCGTGAAGATCGGCACGGGCATCGGGTGCGGCGTCGTCGTAGGCGGTGAGGTGCACCGCGGCGTCACCGGGAGCGCCGGCGACATCGGCCATATCCAGGTCGATCCCCACGGGCATCCGTGTGCCTGTGGCAACAGGGGCTGTCTGGAGGCCCACTTCAGCGGGGCCGCGCTCGCCCGGAACGCGCTCGCGGCTGTCGAGTCCGGGCACGCAGGTGAACTGGCCGACCGGCTGGCCGCTTCGGGCACGCTCACCGCGGCCGACGTCGCTGCCGCGGCCGCGGCCGGTGACACCCTCGCCATTGATCTCATCCGGGAGGGCGGTGGCCTGGTCGGACAAGTCATCGCCGGCCTGGTGTCGTTCTTCAATCCCGGTCTGGTCGTCGTCGGCGGCGGGGTGACCGGCGTCGGACACCTCCTTCTCGCCGCCATCCGCACCCAGGTCTACCGCAGGTCCCTGCCTCTGGCGACCGGCAACCTCCCCATCGTCCTCAGCGAACTCGGCTCTCAGGCCGGGGTCATCGGCGCAGCCCGTCTGATCACCGACCGCGTCTTCTCCCCGGCCTGATCCCAACGAACCCGCCCCACCGTCCAAGTCCCCGCCGACGGTGGGGCGCCTGAACCCTCGCCTTTCACGCCCGCGCCTTGATACCCGGTGTGCTCGCCGGGCGCGAAACGACTCCCTCCACGGCGCCCCACACACCGTGAACGGCGAACAGCGCCGTCAGCGCATGCTGCCGCGTCCGCGTGCCTGAGCGGCCTTCGTATGGGACGTATCACTCACCACGCCTGCCTCATCCGCGCAGGACGCGCAGCGCCATGAACCGTGTGCCTCCACTGAACCGAGGAACCATCGCATGCCGCCAACACCCCATCTCACCACAACAGCCGACACCCCGGCTCCGCTGCTCAGGATGACCGGGATCACCAAGTCCTTCCCGGGCGTCCGTGCTCTCGACGGCGTCGACCTCACGGTCAACGCGGGCGAGGTCCACTGTCTTCTCGGACAGAACGGCGCGGGCAAATCCACCCTCATAAAAGTCCTGGCCGGTGCCCATCAACCCGACGACGGCGAGATCGTCTGGCGAGGGTCACCCACCCGGCTCAAGTCCCCGATCGCCGCCATGCGTCTCGGCATCGCGACCATCTACCAGGAACTCGACCTCGTCGAGCACCTCTCCGTGGCCGAGAACATCAGCCTCGGTCACGAACCGACGCGTGCCGGATTCGTCGTCCGCACCCGTGCCGCCGGCCAGAGCGCCGCTGCCCTGCTGGACAGGCTCGGCCACTCGGAGATCAACCCGGCGGCCCTGGTCGGTGAACTCTCCGCCGCACAGCAGCAGATCGTCTCGATGGCCCGCGCCCTGTCCCATGACGCACGTCTGATCGTGATGGACGAGCCGTCGGCGGCCCTGGACCCGGACGAGGTCCGCAACCTCTTCCGCATCGTCGACACCCTCACGGCCGACGGCGTCGCCGTCGTCTACATCTCGCACCGTCTGGAGGAGATCCGCCTGATCGGCGACCGCGTGACCGTCCTGAAGGACGGCCGTTCCGTTGCCGACGGTCTGCCGGCCCGGTCCACTCCCACCCGCGACATCGTCGCACTCATGACAGGCCGCGCCGTGGAACATGTCTTCCCCCCACGCGCTGCCATGCCCGTCACTTCCGATGTGCCGCCCGCACTCGCTGTCGAAGCGCTGTGCCGCCAGGGGGAGTTCGAGGCGGTCGACTTCCGGCTCCGACCAGGGGAGATCGTCGGCCTGGCCGGCCTGGTGGGATCCGGCCGCTCCGAGATCCTGGAGACCGTGTACGGCGCCCGCAGGCCGACTGCCGGCCGGGTGTTCGTGGACGGCGAGGAGATCCGGCCCGGTGACGTCCGCGCCGCCGTTCGCGCTGGCATCGGTCTGGCTCCCGAGGAACGCAAGACGCAGGCCCTGCTGATGCTGGAGTCCGTCACTCGCAACGTCTCCGTGTCCACCCTCCGCAGATTCTCTCGCCTCGGCTGGATACACCGAGCCGCGGAGCGTACCGCCGCGCAACAGGTCACCCGTGACCTCGCGCTTCGCCCGGACAACCCGGACACCCAGGTCAAGAACCTCTCCGGCGGCAACCAACAGAAGGCCGTCCTGGCGCGTTGGCTGCTCCGGGGTTGCCGCGTCCTGCTCCTGGACGAACCCACCCGCGGCGTCGACATCGGAGCCCGCGCCGAGCTGTACGCCGTGATCCGGCGCCTGGCCGACGAGGGCCTGGCCGTCCTCATGGTCTCCAGCGAGATCCCTGAGGTCCTCGGCCTCGCCGACCGCGTTCTCGTGCTTCGCGAGGGCCGCGTCGTGCACACCGCCCCCGCCCGCGAACTGGACGAACACCGCGTACTCGATCTCGTACTCGAAGGGAACCACGCATCATGACGCAGTCCGCGGCCGCACCCGCCGCAGAGAAGCCCGCTCCCGTGGCGCCGCCGCCGCGTCGGCCCGCGCTCGGCCTCCGGCTCGATGTGCGTACTCTGTCGCTGCTCGGCGTGCTCGCGATCCTCGTGCTCGTCGGCGGAGTCACCAAGCCGGACGAGTTCCTCGCCGTGAGCAACCTTCAACTCGTGCTCACCCAGGCTTCGGTGATCGGCGTGGTCACGGTCGGCATGACCTTTGTGATCATCAGCGGTGGGATCGACCTGTCGGTGGGCGCGATCGTGGCACTGGCCTCGGTGTGGGCGACCACGGTCGCCACCCAGGACTTCGGATCCGCCGGAGTCCTGTTCACAGCGATCGTGGTGGGTCTGGGCTGCGGTCTGGTCAATGGCGTGCTGATCGCCTACGGCAGGATGGTCCCGTTCATCGCCACCCTCGCCATGTTCGCCTCGGCCCGTGGTCTCGCCCTGCAGATCACCGACGGGCGCACCCAGGTGGTGACCATCCGCGGCATCCTCGATCTGGGCAACAAAGACGCGTATGTCCTTGGCGTGCCGCCCCTCGTGATCGTCTTCGCGGTGGTCGTCGTCATCGGCTGGCTGCTGCTGAACCGTACGACGTTCGGACGACGCACCGTCGCCATCGGCGGCAACCCGGAAGCCGCCCGGCTCGCCGGCATCGACGTCCGCCGCCAGCGCGTCTACCTGTACCTGCTGTCCGGTCTGTGCTGCGGCATCGCCGCCTTCCTGCTGATCATCCTGTCCGGATCGGGCCAGAACACCAACGGCAATCTCTACGAACTCGACGCCATCGCCGCAGCCATCATCGGCGGCACCCTGCTCAGCGGCGGCCGCGGCACCATCACCGGCTCCGTCCTCGGTGTCCTGATCTTCACCACGATCACCAACATCTTCGCGCTCAACAACCTCCAGAGCGCGACCCAGCAGATCGCCAAGGGCGCGATCATCGTCGCCGCCGTCCTCGTTCAGCGCCGCACTGCCCACGAGTAGAGCGCCACGCCAAGGAGACACAGAAACATGGCACAGCAAGTGAACACCACCCGCAGAGGACTGCTCTTCGGTACCGCCGCCGTGTCGGCCGGCGCGCTGCTCACCGCATGCACCTCCAACGATGCCGGCGACTCCAAAGGCGGCTCGGCCGAACAGGCCCCCCTCGCCGACGACAAGGCCGGCAAGCACGTCACCATCGGGTTCGCCGGCCCGCAGGCCGACCACGGCTGGCTCAACGCCATCAACGTCAACGCCCGCGACCGCGCCAAGAGGTACAAGGACGTCTCGCTGGAGATCACCGAGGGCTCGAACGACACCGCCACTCAGATCGGCCAGGTCGAGACCCTCATCAACAAGAAGGTCGACGTCCTGGTGATCCTGCCTGCCGACGGCAAGGCACTCACCCAGGTCGGGCTCAAAGCCATGCGCGCCGGCATACCGGTCGTCAACCTGGACAGGATTTTCAACTCACCCCAGGCGTACCGCTGTTGGATCGGAGGCGACAACTACGGCATGGGCCTCAACGCCGGCCGCTACATCGGCGAGAGGCTCAAGGGCAAGCAGAACGCCCGTGTCGTCGAACTCGCCGGGCTCGACAGCCTGGAGCTGACCAGGCAGCGCACCAAGGGTTTCGACGACGCTCTGAAGAACTACCCGAACATCAAGAAGGTCGCCCGCCAGGCCGCTGAGTTCACGGTCGAGTCCGGCCAGTCCAAGATGGCGGCGCTGCTCCAGGCCAACAAGCACTTCGACGCATTGTGGAACCACGACGACGACCAGGGCGTCGGCGCGCTGCGCGCCATCGAGCAGGTCGGGCGGGACGACTTCTTCATGGTCGGCGGCGCGGGAGCGCTCCCCGCCTTCCAGGCGATCAAGGCCGACAGCGGCGTCCTGAAGGCGACCGTCCTCTACCCGCCGACCATGGCCGCCTCGGCCATCGACCTGGCGCGGGCGCTCGGACAGGGCAAGGGGATCGGAGGCATGGCGGAGTTCGAGGTCCCCTCTTCCGTCACCCTCTACTCGGCAGTCGTCGACAAGGAGAACGTCGACCGTTACATGCCGACCGGCTTCAACTAGATCGCTCCGAGGACTCACATCCATCGTCGCCGATGGTCGGGGCCGGCGTGCCGCACCGCGCCCGCCCCGACCGCGTCAAGGAGAACTCGCGCATATGGAATGCATCGTCGCCCGCAAGCCGCGACTCGGGATCGGCATGGTCGGCTACGCCTTCATGGGTGCCGTCCACTCGCAGGGCTGGCGCACGGCCGGCCGCGTCTTCGACCTTCCGAGCGAGCCACATCTGACCGCGGTGTGCGGCCGAAACCGGCAGGCGGCGCGCGCCGCCGCGGACAAGCTGGGCTGGGCATCCGCCGAGACCGACTGGCGGGACCTGATCAGACGCGACGACATCGATCTCGTCGACATCTGCACCCCGGGCGAAAGCCATGCGGAGATCGCCATCGCCGCGCTCGACGCCGGCAAGCACGTGCTGTGTGAGAAACCGCTGGCCAATACGGTCGAGGAGGCCGAGGCCATGGTCGCCGCGGCGGCACGCAACCCGGGCCGTATCGCCATGGTCGGATTCAACTACCGACGCACGCCCGCTCTTTCCCTGGCCCAGGCCATGATCGGGGCCGGTAGGCTCGGCGCGCTCCGGCACATCCGCCTCACTTATCTCCAGGACTGGCTGGTAGACCCCGACTTCCCCCTCACCTGGCGTCTGAGGCGCGAGACAGCCGGCTCCGGCGCCCTGGGTGATCTGGGATCGCACATCGTCGACCTCGCCCAGTTCCTGGTGGGCGAGCCGCTGGCCGGCGTCACCGCGCTCACGACGACCTTCGTGCCCGAACGCCCCGTCCTGGCAGGCGCGTCAGCGGGACTCACCACCTCCCCAGAAGTCGACCGCGGCCAAGTCACCGTCGACGACGCCGCCCTGTTCACCGGCCGCTTCCCGTGCGGCGCACTCGCCTCCTTCGAGGCCACCCGCTTCGCCCAAGGCCGCAAGAACGCACTGCGGCTCGAGGTCAACGGGGAGGGCGGCTCTCTCTTCTTCGACCTGGAGCGCCTCAACGAACTCCACTTCTACGACGGCACGGCACCCGGAGCCGAAGCGGGTTTCCGCCGCATTCTGGTGACCGAACCCGACCATCCCTACCTCGCCGCCTGGTGGCCCCCTGGCCACGGACTCGGCTACGAGCACACGTTCGTCCACCAGGCCCGTGACCTTGTTCAGGCTGTCGCCGACGGCACCCGGCCCTCCCCGTCGTTCGCCGACGGGCTCCAAGTGCAGCGGGTGCTCGCCGCCGTCGAGGACAGTGCTTCCAAGGACAGCGTCTACACACCCGTCTCCCCTTCCAAAGACGGAGAAGGACGTGCGTCATGACCCATCGTTTCACTCTCTTCACCGGTCAATGGGCGGACCTGCCTCTTGAGGAGGTCTGCAAGATCGCCCGGGATGCCGGGTTCGACGGCCTGGAACTCGCCTGCTGGGGTGACCACTTCGAAGTGGGCAAGGCTCTCTCCGACCCGGCCTATCTGGACTCCCGTCGCAGGCTTCTGGAGAAGGACGGCCTGAAATGCTGGGCCATCTCCAATCACCTGGTCGGACAAGCCGTCTGTGACGCGATCATCGACGAGCGTCACCAGGCCATTCTCCCGCCCCAGATCTGGGGCAACGGTGACGCCGAGGGAGTCAGGCAGCGGGCGGCCGCCATGATGAAGGACACGGCACGCGCGGCGGCCGCTTTCGGCGTCGACACCATACTCGACGTCTTTGAGGCGGAAGGCGTCCGCTTCGCCAACGAGGTGCATCCCCGTGAGATCGCCTACGCCTACTGGACCACCGACCGTGCCCTGCGCGCCGTGGACCACCGTCCCGGCTTCGGCCTCAACTTCGACCCATCGCACTTCGTCTGGCAGGACATCGACCCGGCAGGTTTCCTCTACGACTTCCGTGACCGCATCTACCACGTCGACAGCAAGGACGCCCGCAAACGCCTCGCCGGCCGTAACGGACGCCTTGACTCCCACCTGCCCCGGGACCACCCACGACGTGGCTGGGGCTTCGTCTCCGTGGGCCACGACGACGTGCGCTGGGAGGACATCTTCCGCATGCTCCGCTTCATCCGATACGACGGCCCCGTTTCCGTCGAATGGGAAGACGTCGGCATGGACCGGCTCCACGGCGCTCCGGAGGCGCTGGCCCGTCTGAAGGCGTACGACTTCAGTCCACCGTCCTCCTCTTTCGACGCGGCCTTCGGGGGAAGCCGCTGAGCGGGCCCTCGCCGGAATCGATGTTCGCGCGGCAGTACATCTCCGCGTTGCCGAAGTCCGCACCGGGTACACACGCTGCACCTCGCTCACAAAAGTCATGTTATCTGGCGCTATTTATAGATAATCGCTTCCCAATCTTCACAACAGGCACCACACTGTCTCCCGCATCACGACCGACGCACTCCCCGGGGGACGAACCCATGCCGGCATCTGACGGAGAACTGACCCGCGCCATCCGGGAGTCAGGACGGCACAGCGACAGCGCGGCCGGTGCCCTCGATGAGCTCTACCGCCGACACCGCCCGGCCGTCCTCGCCTACGCGCGCACCTGCTGCCGCGATGGACACACCGCCGAGGACCTGGCGTCCGAAGCCTTCGCCCGCACCCTGCAGGCGGTACAGGCCGGCCGCGGTCCCGAGTCCGCGTGGCGCCCGTACCTCCTGTCAGTGGTCCGCCGTACCGCCGCCGACTGGGCGGCCACCGCCCGCCGCACCGCCCTTTCACCGGACTTCGAACGCTGGATGGAGTCCGCCCCGGTCGAAGAGAGCGGCGAGGAGCGTGTCCTGCGCCAGGAGGACGATGCCTTGCTCGTGCGCGGCTTCCGCTCCTTGCCGGAACGCTGGCAGGCGGTGCTGTGGCACACGGTCGTCGAGGGCGAGTCGGCCGAGCAGGTCGGCGCGCTCCTCGGTATCAGCCCCAGCGGAGTCGGCTCGCTGGCCGCCCGTGCCCGCGAGGGCCTGCGCAAGGCCTACCTCACGGCACACATCGAGTCCGTCGAGTCCGCGGACCAGCCGGAGTGCCGGCACTACAGCGGTCTCCTCGCGACCGCCATACGCCGCCCCGGCGGACGGCCCAACAAGGACCTGACCCGACACCTCGACGGATGTGCCGACTGCCGCCGCGCCATGATGGAACTGACCGACCTCAACGAGCGCCTGCGGATCGTCCTGCCCGGCGCGCTGCTGTTGTGGGCGGCCCCCGCGTACCTCACCTCCCGGCTGGCACAAACCGGCACAGCGGCCGGCGGCACCGGGCATGCCGCTGTCCACCCTCCGAAGTTCACGCTGAACCCGCTGGGCGCCGGCCTCGCGGCAGGAGCCGTGATAGCGGCGGCTGCAGGAGGCTTCCTGGTCCTGTCCGACTCAGGAAACGACACCCACACCGCAGCAGCGCCTGCCTCCGCACCCAGTCTCTCGCCCACACCCTCGAAGACCACCTCCCCGTCGCCGAGCCCGCCCCGCACCAGTCACCCGGTTCGCACGCGGACACCGACCCTTTCCAGTGACAGCAATCTCCCGCAGAGCGGCACGGTCACGGTCAACGGCGCGGTCCGGACCGGGCAGATGGTCTCCGGCGTCGCGGCCGACCTCTGCCTGGACAACCACTGGGCATCCGCCGCTGACGGATCGCCCATCACCATCTACCGCTGCAACGGCACCATCGCCCAGAAGGTGACCGTGACCAGCGACCACCGCCTCAAGATCCAGGACAAGTGTGTCGACGTCTCGGGCGGCGGCACTGCCAATGGCACGCCGGTCCAGCTGTTCTCCTGCAGCAGCGACAACCCCGCACAGGTCTGGATGCCGCAACCCGACGGCTCCCTCCTCAATCTCCAGTCGAACAAGTGCCTGGACGATCCCGGCGCCACCCTGCAGGAAGAAACACAGCTGCAGATCTTCGACTGCAACAAGACCGCCGCACAGCGCTGGCGCATCCCCTGACCATCCCCCTCGAACGTGGCATTCCGCCTGTACGGCGCTCCCTGGTTGGCAACTTCAAGAAGGTCTCTCCGTCGCCCGGGCCTGCCGTAACTGACACAGTTCCGTGCACCTCACGGGGCCGGCCCCGCCCGAGGATCAGCGCAAGTCCAGGCAATCAGCCCTCTCCCCCGCCCGCACCGGCACGCACGCACGCACGCACGGACAGTCGCACAAGGCCAGGCTCAGCGTGCACGCGGACGCTGCCGGACTTCCTGACTACTCGCCAGCAGAGTCAGCAAGAGGTCGGCAAGTGCCTGATCAGGCTTGGCTCTGTGCGATCTCGGCCTCGGTGGAATGGGCCGCGCACAGGCCGGAATCGAGCGGCCCAGGAGCACGCCGAGGACGAGGACTTTGCCGCGTCGGTAACCCACCACCCATGACGCATGGATCGCGCAAGAATTTGCGCACCTTGCGTTCACTTGCGGTCTCGGAGCGCAAGCCCGCAACCGCCGCCGACTCGCGGACCGGACTGGGCGGACCCGTAAAACCGGCCCCGACGCCTGCCATTTGACCGCTTCAGCTGCTCGGAAGTGGCGCCCGCGCCGCCATCACTCCTGAGTGATGGGTGCTTCTGGTGAATATTGTGCCGTTCCGGCTGTAGACCCATCCATGCGGCTCTGCAATATTTCGATGAAACGACGCAAAATACTGCCTCCCAGTGCCCATAACGCGGTGCCGAACGCACTGCACCCCGCTCCGCACCTCACCGCACAGTTCGCCCTGCACCTTTCTGCACCACTCCGCCAGGAATGAGCCGCCCTCGCCGCCCCACCGGCGCGCGAGCCTCCGCAGGAAGTGACCCCGCATGACTCGACACAAGCAGAGATCCACAAGACGCCGCGCAGCGACCGCCGCGCTCGCCTCCGCCGTCATGGTTCTGGGCCTGCCCGCCGTCGGCGCACACGCGGCCGGCGGCCCCCACGCCGCCGCGGACGCCGTGACCACGGCGGGCAGCACCCGCGGCGCACACGCCGCAGCCAACGTCACCGACGGTGACACCGACACCTACTGGCAGGCCGGAAAGAAGTCGGCCCAGTGGGTGCAGACCGACCTCGGGCGGACGAAGCGCGTCCGCCAGGTCGTGCTGCGGCTGCCCGAGGACTGGCAGACCCGCAAGCAGACGCTGGCGCTTCAAGGCAGCGCCGACGGAAAGAGCTTCGCCACGCTCAAGTCGTCGGCGCAGTACGTCTTCAGCCCCGGCAACGACAACACGGTGAAGGTCTCCCTTCCCGCGACTCTCGCCCGGTACGTACGGGCCGATTTCAGCGCCAACTCGGTTGCCGGCACCGCTCAGCTCGCCGAGATGCAGGTCCTCACAACGGCCGCCGCGACCCCCAACCTCGCCCAGGGCAAACCCTTCAGCGAGAGCGGGCACGCCGACGTCTACGGCGCTGCCAACGCCGGTGACGGCAACCGCACCACCTACTGGGAGAGCACGAACAACGCCTTCCCGCAGTGGCTCCAGGTCGACCTCGGCTCCTCGGTCAAGATCAACCAGGTGACGTTGCGGCTGCCCAGCGGCTGGCCGAGCCGCAGCCAGACCTTCAAGGTCCAGGGCTCGACCGACAATCAGAACTTCACCGACCTCACGGCCTCGAAGGCGTACACCTTCGACAGCACCAACGACCAGTCGACGACCATCAGCTTCGACACGACCACCACGCGATACGTGCGCGCGCTGTTCACCGCCAACACCGGCTGGCCCGCCGGGCAGGCGTCCGAGCTGGAGGTCTACGGACCGGCGACCGGCGACACCCAGGCACCCACCGCACCGTCCGACCTGGGCTACACCGAGCCGGCCACCGGGCAGATCAAGCTGACCTGGAGCGCGGCCACCGACGACACGGCCGTCACCGGCTACGACGTCTACGCCAACGGCCAGTTGCGGGCGAGCGTCGCCGGGAACGTCCTGACCTACACCGACACCCAGCCGACCGGCAGCGACATCACCTACTTCGTGCGGGCCAAGGACGCCGCGGGCAACGTCTCCGCCAACAGCAACAGCGTCACCCGCAAGGGATCGAGCGGCGACACCCAGGCCCCCACCGCACCCGGAAACCTCGCCTACACGCAGTCCGGCAACGACGTGAAGCTCACCTGGCAGGCGTCGAGCGACAACGTCCAGGTCACCGGCTACGACGTCTACGCCAACAACCAGGTCGTCAAGACCGTGGCGGGTGACGTCACGACGTACACCGACACTCCGTCGGCGGGGGCCACGGTCACCTACTACGTCAAGGCCAAGGACGCCGCCGGGAACGTGTCGGTGGCGAGCAACAGCGTCACCAGGACCGGTTCCGGCGCCGGTTCCGACCTCGCCCAGGGCAAGCCCATCGAGGCCTCCTCGTACACCTTCACCTACGTCGCCACGAACGCCAACGACGGGCAGACAGCGACCTACTGGGAGAGCGCGGGCGGTGCCTACCCGGCCACGCTCACCACCAAGCTGGGTGCCAACGCCGACCTCAGTCAGGTCGTCGTCAAGCTCAACCCCGATGCCGCCTGGTCCACGCGCACGCAGAACATCCAGGTGCTCGGCCGCGACCAGGACGCGACGGCGTTCACCAGCCTCGTGGCCGCGAAGGACTACACGTTCACCCCGGCGAGCGGCAACACGGTGACCATCCCGGTCTCCGGCTCCGCCGCCGACATCCAGCTCAAGTTCGCCTCCAACTCCGGTGCTCCGGGCGCTCAGGTCGCCGAGCTCCAGGTGATCGGCACCCCGGCTGCCAACCCGGACCTCAAGGTCACCGGCATCACCAACACACCCGCGGCCCCGGTCGAGTCGGATGCCATCAGTCTGTCGGCGACCGTCACCAACAGCGGCAGCAAGCCGTCCAAGGCAACCGACCTGAACTTCACGCTCGGCGGCACCAAGGCCGCCACCGCGGACGTCCCGGCCCTCGCGGCCGGCGATTCGACGACGGTCACGGCGAGCATCGGCACCCGGGATGCGGGCAGTTACCCGGTCGGCGCCGAGGTGGACCCGTCGAACAAGGTCATCGAGCAGAACGAGGGGAACAACGTCTTCACCCGCTCCGACGCCCTCGTCGTCAAACCGGTCTCCAGCTCCGACCTGGTCGCCGCACCGGTCGCCTGGACCCCGTCCAGCGCCTCGGCGGGCGACAACGTCACGTTCACCGTGGCGATCAAGAACCAGGGAACGGTGGCCTCGGCCTCCGGCGCCCACAACGTCACGCTGACGGTCCAGGACTCCAACGGCGCCACCGTCAAGACGCTCACCGGCTCCTACAGCGGCGCCATCGCGTCCGGCCAGACGACCGCACCGGTCGGCCTCGGCTCCTGGACGGCCGCCAACGGCAAGTACACCATCAAGACCGTCATCGCCGACGACGCCAACGAACTGCCGGTCAAGCGTGCCAACAACACCACCACGCAGGCCCTGTTCGTCGGCCGCGGCGCGGACATGCCGTACGACATGTACGAGGCCGAGGACGGCACCGTCGGCGGCGGCGCCAAGGTCGTCGGACCGAACCGCACGATCGGCGACATCGCGGGCGAGGCGAGCGGCCGCAAGGCGGTGACCCTCGCCGGGACCGGCCAGTACGTCGAGTGGACCACCCGGGCTGCCACCAACACCCTGGTGACCCGCTTCGAGATCCCGGACGGCACCGACACGACGCTCAATGTCTACGTGGACGGACAGTTCCTCAAGCCGATCGACCTCACGTCGAAGTACGCCTGGCTCTACGGCAACGAGACCTCTCCGGGCAACTCGCCCGGCTCCGGTGCCCCCCGCCACATCTACGACGAGGCGAACCTGCAGCTCGGCAGGACCGTTCCGGCCGGCTCCAAGATCCGTCTCCAGAAGGACGCGGCCAACACCTCCACCTACGCCATCGACTTCATCAACACCGAACAGGCGACAGCGATCCCGAACCCGGACCCGGCCGCCTACACGGTCCCGGCCGGCTTCTCCCACCAGGACGTGCAGAACGCGCTCGACAGGGTCCGCATGGACACCACGGGCAAGCTCGTCGGCGTCTACCTGCCCACCGGAGACTACGAGACCTCCAGCAAGTTCCAGGTCTACGGCAAGGCGGTCAAGGTCGTCGGAGCCGGGTCGTGGTTCACCCGCTTCCACGCACCCGCCTCGCAGGAGAACACCGACGTGGGCTTCCGGGCCGAGGCAACCGCCAACGGCTCGTCATTCACCGGCTTCTCCTACTTCGGCAACTACACGTCCCGGATCGACGGTCCGGGCAAGGTGTTCGACTTCTCCAACGTCTCGGGCATCACCATCGACGACACCTGGGTCGAGCACATGGTGTGCCTCTACTGGGGCGCCAACACCGACAACATGACCATCAAGAACTCCCGCATCCGCGACACCTTCGCCGACGGCATCAACATGACGAACGGTTCCACGGACAACCACGTGGTCAACAACGACGCCCGGGCCACGGGGGACGACAGCTTCGCGCTCTTCTCGGCGATCGACGCGGGCGGCGCCGACGAGAAGAACAACCTCTACGAGAACCTGACGTCGACGCTCACCTGGCGCGCGGCCGGTATCGCCGTCTACGGCGGCTACAACAACACCTTCCGCAACATCCGGGTCGCCGACACCCTGGTCTACTCCGGCATCACGATCTCCTCGCTGGACTTCGGCTACCCGATGAACGGCTTCGGGACCGATCCGACGACGATCGAGAACGTCTCCCTGGACAGAACGGGCGGCCACTTCTGGGGCTCGCAGGTCTTCCCGGCCATCTGGGCGTTCTCGGCCTCCAAGGTCTTCCAGGGCATCCGGGTCAACGACGTCGACATCGACGACTCCACCTACGGAGGCGTGATGTTCCAGACCAACTACGTCGGCGGCCAGCCGCAGTTCCCGGTGAAGGACACGATCTTCACCGACATCTCCATCACCAACTCCAAGAAGAGCGGAGACGCGTTCGACGCGAAGTCCGGGTGGGGCATCTGGGCCAACGAGCTGCCCGAACCCGGTCAGGGACCGGCCGTCGGTTCGGCCACCTTCGTCAACCTGCGGATGAGCGGCAACGCCCAGGACATCCGCAACACCACGTCCACCTTCACGATCAACGTCCAGTAGCTCCGACCATCACCCCATGAAGCGGGGCCGCCCTTCCTGACGAGGGCGGCCCCGTTTCGCGATGTGTCCGTGCCTACCAGCCGACGGCGACCAGGGGCCACTGCGGGTTGGCGTGGGAAATGACTTCCTCCCCCTCGTAAACGAGGGGATTCCTACGGCTCGCGCCGTGGGATTTTCTGCTTCGTCGCCGACTGCCCACCCAGAGTTGTCCGTTGAGGTCTTACACCAGCTCCACAGACAGACACCGCCAGCCCGGCGGCCAGAAGGTTCTTCGCCGCGTTCACGTCCCGGTCGTGGACCGTTCCGCAGTCGCACGTCCAGGTGCGGACATGCAGCGGCATCCTGTCCTGCAAGGCACCGCAGTGGGAGCACAACTTGGAGGAGGGGAAGAAGCGGTCCACAACCACCACGTCCCGCCCGTACCAGACGGCCTTGTACTCCAGAAGGCCCCGGAACTCTGCCCACGCGGCATCGCTGATGGCGCGGGCGAGTCTCCGGTTCCTGACCATATTGCGCACGGTCAGGTCCTCGATCACGAGCGTTTGGTTTTCGCGCACGAGTCGAGTGGTCAGCTTGTGCAGGCCGTCCCTGCGCCGGTCCGTGATCCGGGCGTGAATCCTGGCGACCTTGCGGCGTGCCTTCTCCCGGTTCGCGGAGCCCTTCTCCTTGCGGGCACAGTTGCGCTGTGCCTTGGCAAGGCGAGCGCGGCCGCGGCGTTCGTGCCGGGGGTTGGCGATCTTCTCACCGGTCGACAGGGCCAGCAGGTGGTCCAGGCCGACGTCGATCCCCACCGCCGCATCCGTGGCCGCGAGCGGTTTCACCGTCGGGTCCTCGCACAGCATCGACACGAACCAGCGGCCGGCCGCGTCCCGGGACACGGTCACGGTCGTCGGCACACTGCCCTCGGGCAGGGGGCGGGACCAGACGATGTCCAGCGGCCCGGCCATCTTCGCGAGCTTCAACCGGCCGTCACCGAACGGGAACGCCGAGCTGGTGTACTCCGCCGAGGCGCGGGACCTCCGCTTCGACTTGAACCGTGGGTACTTGGCGCGCTTGGAGAAGAAGTTCGCGAACGCCCCTTGCAGGTGCCGCAGCGCCTGCTGGAGCGGAACCGACGACACCTCGTTGAGGAAGGCCAGTTCCTCGGTCTTCTTCCAGGCCGTCAGCATTGCGGAGGACTGGTTGTAGTTGACCCGCTCCTGCCGCGCCCACGCCTCGGTACGGGCCGCGAGCGCCATGTTGTAGACCTTCCGCACGCACCCGAACGTGCGCGACAGCTCCGCCGCCTGCGCATCCGTCGGACAGAAGCGGTACTTAAACGCCCGCTTCACGTGAATGGCCACAGCTCACAAACTATCGCATCAACTAGTGGCTTACTGCGGGTAGTTGGCCGCGAAGGACGATCCGTCCTGGCGGCGGATCCTCTTTCTCTGCCCTATCGGCATCGGACGGCGGTGTCTTCGCGCTCTCGATCCGGCCGGACTTGGACTCGTGCCGGCCGCATCGGACGGCCAGCTCACGCTTGGTCAGCCCGCCGTCGAGCCGGATGTCCCGCAGCCGCGCGGCGAGACGCTCGCGGGCCTGCTGGACGCTCGACGACGGATGCACAGACATGAGCCGGCCGTGCCGATCAGGCGGTGAAGCGGTCGTGCGGGACGGTGCGCTCCCACACCGCCTCGAAGGCGTCGGACAGATGCTTGATCAGCGCCAGGTCCTCGGTGAACGCGTCGTCGACCACAGCCCCGTCACCGTCGAAGTGATGAACGCGCGCCAGGCGGTTGTCGAAGAGCCAGAAGTCGTTGCCGGGCAAGGACAGATCGGTCGTGGCCCGCCGGGGCAGCCAGCGGACGTCCTCGCCCGCCTCGGTCAGCTCCCGCGTGACGTAGTGCTCCCAGCGGATGTAGTCGGTCACCGGCTCCGAGACGACGCGGGCGCGGCGGATATCGACGCCCCGGCCGACCGTGTCGGCGATCATCTGAAGGTAGGAGTCCCACCAGGAGGTGCGGTCCTCCCAGTTGATGCGCTCACCCCGCCGCCAGGCCTCGAAGCGCTCGGTCGGCGCGTACACGTCGCGCATCTCCAGATGGACGGCGGAGTCATCACAGCCCGCCAGGAGCTCAGCGAACGTCGGCGCGCTCAACGGCATCGCACGCCTCCCTGATCATCGGGATCATCCGGACCGGGATGCGGATGATCGCTTCGGTGTCCGGCACGGAGCCGTTCGCCGGGCTCGTCGACTCGCGCACGCTCTGCGTCGCGGCGTCCGGCTTCCAGCCCTGCGAAAGGATCTCCTGTGCGTCGGTGTCAGCCCACACGGTAGGGCAGTGATCGCGGTCGGTGTCGGGGTCGATGCCCACGAACTCAATGGCCATGATGATCTCCCCTGGTCTCCTGTGTCCACGGGACTTGCTCGTGCTTGCACACCAGCGTCACGGCCTGCCACGACAGCGTCAACAGTGCGTCCGGCCCAGGGAATTGGTGTGCAAGTCCGTGCAAGTTCGTAGCAGGCCGGAGCGCCGTCTTCCTAGCGTCGACAGACACGAGAAGACCCCGGCGACCGCTGACACGGTCCCGGGGCTGGCCGACGCTTCGAGGGAGCGACGACATGCCGCACCGTACCGCCCCACCACCAGCCGTGACAGAGCAGGTGGAAGCACTGCCGATGGACATCGAAACCATGCGAGAGAGCGCCCGGCGGCTGCTCCCCGACGACGCCGAGGTGCCCTCGCCGGAAGAGCTGGAGATCCTCACGCTCCGGCTGCGCGGGCACATGATGCTGGCGATCCCCGAGGTGGAGATTGCCGCCGGTCGCCTCCCCGAGGACGACATCCCCCGGTACTGCGCACTCACCCGCGTCGGGGAAGCACGCATGCGGCTGAACCTGGAGCCGGGGCGGACACTGCCCGCCGGGATCGCCCACGCGCAGCGTCTCGCGCGGTCGGTCAACGCCCTCTGTGATCACGCGGTGAACCTGGGCGGCCACTCGTGACCCGCGTCTGCCGGTACTGCGACGAGCCGATCACGGAGCCGTCGGATGCCGTCGTCGTCGCTCACGAGCTCGGCAACTCGGTCCCCGGCTGGGACGTCTGGGCCCACCGTGATCACGCTGAGCTCGTCGAGCTGATCGACCCTGATCTCCTGCGCATCATGATTCGCATCTGGGCCGCACAGGCGGCAGCGCAGTAGCCGCCCACCACAGCGAAGCCCCGGACCCATCGGCGTGGTCCGGGGCTTCGCCGTGTGCTGTTGCGTCAGGCTTCGGTCACGGCCCACTTGATCCGGTCGGCGACCGCGCCCGCGCCCGCAGCGCGGGTGATGCGCACCTCACCGAGGACGTCAGGCGTGAGCAGCAGAGCGGCGAGCTGGCGCCGAACGGCAACGGGCGTGGCCTTCCACCTGTGCTCGACGTCGGGCCCGTGGTCGAACAGCTCGGCGAGCGCCGACGGCCGGGGAGTCAGTGCGGTCTCGCGGGCCTCCAGGGCTGTGATCTCGTCCTCCAGCTCTTCGATCATCGCGAGCAGGGCGACCTTGGCACGGGCGCCGAAGGGGCGGGGTGCTGTCTCCAGTTCGCTCAACTCGGCACGCTTGCCTGCGAGTTGAGCGCGCACCGAGTCGAGTTCGGCTCCGCCGTCCTCGGGGAGGACTGTTGAAGCAACGCGATGGGTATTGCGCGTTCTGATCACCAAGACCTGCGAGTGCCCTGTGTGGTCAGGACCTGGCCTTGTCCCGCAGGAACCGGGCGACCTCGGTGAAGTCGGCCATGGGCAGGCCTTTGGCAGCGAGTAGACCGACCTGCGTCAGTACCGCGGCTTGGTCCCAGTAGAGCCGTTCGCTCTCCATCAGGTCGTCTCGGAATGTCACGATCACCACCAGGGGCACTTCGACGGTCCGTCCGGTCGGAGCGAGTCCGGGCAACAGGAACGGGACCTGCTGGTCGTGAGTCATCCGCATGATGATCTCCTCAACGAGGAAGTCGCCGCCCACCGACCGATCCACCGTCTCAGTCGAGGTGTTCTGCGGAATGCCCGGAATGAAGACGTCGCGGTAGTAACCCCGTAGGTAGTTCTTGCCGAAGCCACCGCTCATCGTCGGCAGATGCATCACACTGGCGTCCTCCACCATGGTGGTCACAGCCAGATCGGCGTCCTTGACGACAAACTCGTACGCCGTGTGCTGCTCCCACAACGCGACCATGTCCTCTTGGTCCACGATGTCTCCTCCAGAGATCCGTCCCATCGACGGGGCTCCTCACTGACCGTCCCCGGCCGACCAACGAACACCGCCAGCGAAAGGATGCGACCAGGCATCACCGAACGTACGAGAGTCGTCCCGGTGGCACGGGCCGCCACGTCTCTACGGGTGCCGGGGCCGATTCGCGACCGGTGTTCCGCCACCCCACGGGTCGCATCTCGAAGGTTGACCAAGACGACGAATCACTCAACGTGCCAGCGCCACAAAAGTTGAGCCAGAACCCGCTGAACAACGTCACAGCCACGCCGGCCCCGACCTGAACAGTCTGCGCCCCGACCTCACAGCGATCCCACTGGACGGAGTCGAACCCAGCCACGTCGTCCTCGCCACCCGCTCCGACGACCGCAGCCGACTGGTGGCCGCCTTCCGCAAATACGCCCAGGCCCACCTCACCACTGCGGGCGCGTGCCCCCCGGCATTAGGGCCGGGCACGAGGCCGGCGGGGCCGTGACCTACGTTGGATCCGCTTCCCGCGTGAGCCCGCCCGGCACCGCGTAGCCGTGGTCGTAGGCGTACCGGACGGCCGCGGCCCGGTCGGCCGATCGGGTCTTGGCGAAGATGCGGTTGATGTGGGTCTTGACGGTGGACTCGCCGATGTACGGCTTCCTGGCGATCGCGCGGTTGGAGGCGCCCTCGGCCACCAGGCGCAATACCTCGACCTCGCGGGGAGTGAGGTTCTCGGGCGCGGGCGCGTGCCTGGGGGTGGCGGCCGCCGCGGCGACGAGCCGCTGCTGCACTCGCGGATCCAGGACGGCCTGGCCGTGCGCGGCGGCATGCAGGGCGCGGCCGATCTGCCGTCGGTCGGCGTCCTTGGTCAGATATCCGAGGGCCCCGGCCTGCAGCGCGGCCACGATCGTGTCGTCGTCGGCGTAGGTGGTCAGCACCACGACCTGCGTGGCCGGGCTCTGCGCGCGGATCCGGTGGGTGGCCTCGATGCCGTCGCAGCTGGGCATGTGCAGGTCGAGCAGGGCCACTTCGGGTGCGGTACGGGCCACGGCCTCGACCGCGGCGTGACCGTCGGCGGCGCTCGCCACCAGGATGATGCCCGGCAGGGTCTCCAGCAGCAGCGCACGACCTTCGCGTACGGCGGCCTGGTCGTCGGCGAGGACGACACGGACGGACGGTTCTCCGGGTTCTTGACTGCTCACGGGTTGTTGACTGCTCACGGGTTCCTGGCAACCCTCGGCTGCGCTCAGGTTGACCGAGAGAGCCGAGAGTGAATGGGCGAGGATGTCGTGGATCCCGCGGGCGATCCGCGCCCGTCCCTCCAGAGCCACGGCCTGTTTCTCCGCCGCGACGGCGCGCCTCTCCTGGGCGAGCGCGTACTCGGCCTGCTCGGCCCGCTGACGATAGGAGCGCCGCGCTACGCCGATCACCCAGCAGGCCCGACAGCCTGCGGGGGTCGTGCGGGTTCAGATCGCGGTCAAGTCCTTGGTCAGTGCGTCCACGAGGAGATCGACGAGTCGGCGGATCTGCTCCTTGGTGCAGTGCTGCACCGAATAGGAGACGCCACCGATAAGGAGCAGAACGTCGGCGGGGGTGACGTCGGTACGCACACTGCCGTCCCGGGCGCCGGCGTCGAGGAGGGTGGTGACGGCGTCAGTCAGGAGCGCACTGCTGTCGGAGTACGGGTCGGCTCCGGAAGTGATGACGGTGTTGAGTGCTGCGCACATGTCGCTGTTGGCCGAGGCGTGGTCGAGGAAGTGTTCCATCCACGTCCGGGTGGCCTCGGCGGCGAGGCCCTGGACGACCTGCGCGAGACCTACGGCGACCGGCTGACCGTCGAAAGCCTCGACCTCACCCGGCCGGCCGACGTCGGCACTGTGGTCAGCCGGACCCTCCGGTCCGGACCGGTGGACATCGTGGTCAACAGCGCCGGATACGCCGTCATGGGCGCCGCCGAGGAGATGACCGTCGAGCAGATCCGCGACCAGATCGAGGTCCTGCGGCTCTCACCGATGCTGATCACCCGGGCCTTCCTGAAGCCGATGCGCGAGCAGGGTGGCGGCCGGATCATCCAGATCTCCGGCGCCGGTGGCCAGATGGCCATGCCGGCGCAGAGTGCCTACCGCACGGGCAGGTGGGGGCTGGAAGGCTTCACCGAGAGCGCCAGCGGCGAAGTCGCCGACTTCGACATCCACCTCACTCTGGTCGAGCCCGGCGCCATCCACACCGGCTTCAACTCGGCCCTGCGCTACACCACCGAAACGGCTGCCTACCGCGCAGGCTCCGTCGGCCAGTTCCGGGGCTACATGCAGAACGCCGACCACAGCACATTCACCGGCGACCCGGCCAGGCTCGCCGCCGCCGTCTACGACACCACCCGCCACCCGAACCCGCCCCTGTGCCTCGCCCTCGGCGCCGACGGCCACCACATCATGCACAGCGCACTCAACGCACGGCTCCCCCAGCTGGAAGCCCTGAAGGACCTTGCGGCATCCGTCGCCATCACCGACTGACGAGCGACACAGGACTCCAAGCCCCTGTTCTCGTGCACGGTCCGTTGTGCGCCTGAACCCGCCTCGGTGCAAGGAGCCGGACGATTGGGTCATGGGTGTGGGGTGGGCCAGGAGGTGAGGGGGAGGGGGCCGCGGTCGATGACGGTGCGGATGCAGAAGGTGCTGCGGGCGTCGCGGACGGGGCCGATGGCCAGGATCTGATCGGTGAGCACTTTCTCGAAGGTGCGCAGGTCCGGTACGGCGAGTTCCACGAAGAAGTCGGCGTCGCCGGAGACCACGTGGCAGGCGACCACGTGGTCGATCGCCTTCAGTGCCTCTTCGACCACCTGGGAGGTGGTGCGGGAGTGCTCGACCTTGAGGGAGAGGAACACCGTCAGCCCGAGGCCGAGGCGCTCGCGGTCCAGATCGGCCCGGTAGCCGGACAGGACTCCGTCCTCCTCCAGCGCCTTGGTGCGGCGCAGGCAGGACGAGGGGGAGAGGCGTACGGCCTCGGCGAGGTCGACGTTGGGAGTGCGTCCGTGGCATTGGAGGTGGTCCAGGATCGCCCGGTCGATGCGGTCGTACAGGGGGCGTGGCATGAAATGCAGCGTATCGGCCGGATCAGCGAACAATCATGCGCCGCAGTGCCGTCCGGGCGCTGACTACGCCATCGTGTGCCGCGTTTGGCGGCGCATTCTGGTCACGCGTTCCGGCCGCCGGCTAGGCCGGACCGCCGCCCCCGTACCCCTCTCACAGCTACCGGACTGCCGCATGCACCCCTCGCCTCAATTCCCTCTGGAACCCGACCGCGCCGCCATGACCGAGATGGGCCGTCTCGTCCTGGACCGTGTGGTCGACCGCACCGAGAACCTCGCGGCCCGCCCCGCGACCAGCCCCCTCTCCCCGCAGGCCGAGACCGGCCTGGTGGAGTCGTTCCTGGCGCCGCCGCCCGCCCGGGGCGGCGACCTGAAGACGCTGCTCGCGCGCCTGGACGAGGCCGCCGACTGCGCCCTGGAGACCGCCGGACCCGGCCACCTGGCGTACATCCCGGGCAGCGGTCTGTACTCGGCCGCGCTCGCCGAGTTCTACAACCGTGCGGTCAACCGTTACGGCGGCCTGGCCTCGGTGGCCCCGGCCCTCGCCGCGCTGGAGGAGAGCGTGATCCGCTGGATGGCCCGCGAGGTGTGCGGACTCCCGGAGGGCAGCGGCGGCCTGCTGACCAGCGGTGGTTCGATGGCCACGTTCTCCGCGACGGTCGCCGCCCGTCATCACAGACTCGGCGAGGATCTCGCGGACGGCACCGTCTACACATCCGCCTTCGCCCGCCACTCCGTCGCCAAGGCCGCCCGCCTCGCCGGCATCCGCGCCGCCCATATACGCACGGTCCCGCACACCGCGGACCTGCGGATGGACCCCGACGCCGCCGCGGCGATGATCCGCGCCGACCGGGCGGCCGGGCTGCGGCCGTTCCTGCTGGTGGCCACCGCCAGCACCACCGACACCGGCACCATCGACCCGCTGGCCCAGCTGGCCGACCTGGCCCGCCGCGAGGACCTGTGGTTCCACGTCGACGCGGCCTACGGCGGCTTCTTCCGCCTCACCGCACGCGGCACCGAACGCCTCGCCGGCTTCGAGGAGGCCGACTCGATCACCCTCGACCCGCACAAGACCCTCTTCATGCCGTTCGGCACCGGCGCCCTGGTGGTCCGTGACCTCGCCACCCTGCACGCCGCGCACGAGGGCACCGGCAGCTACCTCCAGGACATGGGGGCGGCCGGGAGCATCCCGGACTCCGGTCACCTCGGACCCGAGCTGACCCACGAGATCCGCGGTCTGCGGGCCTGGCTTCCCCTGCACCTGCACGGAGTCGACGCCTTCCGCGAGGCCCTGGACGAGAAGCTCGACCTGGCCGAACACGTCCACCATGTGCTGTCCGGCATCCCGGAGCTGGAGGTCCCGCACCGCCCGGACCTGTCCACCGTGATCTTCCGCCTTCGCCCCGCCGACGGCAGCCGGGCCGCCGCCGAGCGGGCCGACGAGGCCAGCCGCCTCCTCCTGGAGCGAATCAACGATCAGCGACGCGTCGTGCTCTCCAGCACGGTCGTCGACGGCCGCTACACCCTGCGCGTCTGCGTGGTCTCCCACCGCACCCACCAACCCGGGCGGGCTGCGTCTGTTCCCGGGGATCGCCGACTGGCCGCCACAGACGCGCAACGTGGTGCGCTACGTCTTCCTGCATCCCGCCGCGACCACGCTCTTCGACGACTGGGACGAGCAGCTCCGCGCCGTGGTCGGCCGTCTGCGCGCCTTGTCGAGCCTGGAGCCCGACGCCCCGGACCTGACGGAACTCGTCGACGAACTGCTCAGCAAGAGCCCGGAGTTCACCGACCTGTGGGAGCGCTACGACGTGCGATGGCACACCCACGGCAGCAAGACCTTCCATCACCCCGAGGTCGGCGACCTCACCCCTGAGTACCAGTCCATGCAGCTCGAAGGCACCCAGGGCCAGCGGTTCATCGCGTACTACGCCAAGCCCGGCACCCCCGACCACGACAAGCTGGTCCTCCTCGACATGGCTGAGGCCGTACAGGGCGCGGTGCACCCGGCGAAGGACGCCACCTGACCGTGCCCGGCGATCAGTGACGGCCGAAGGTGTCCAGGCCGATGGTCTCGTCGCGGGGTGCCGCAAGGTCGTAGCCGAAGATCATGCGCCCATGCAGCCCAGGCCGATCACGCCGACCTCGGGGCCGTTCGGTCCGAGGGTGGTGGTGCGCATGAAGTCCTTCCTTCTGCCGGGTGGCTCAGTGAGCGGGGGTGCGCGGGGCGCCGTACTGCTCGTCGGTGACCTTCTCCAGCCACGTTGTCTCCGGGCTGCCGTCGCCGAGGCCCTCCCACAGGGCGAGGTGCTCCATGAAGGCGTCGGGAGCGGCGCCGTGCCAGTGCTCCTCACCCGGGGGTGTGTGGACGGTGTCGCCGGGGCGGGCCTCGATGACCGTGCCGTCACGGCCGCCGATCAGGGCGACGCCGGAGACGATGTGCAGGGTCTGGCCCAGGGCGTGGGAGTGCCAGTCGGTGCGGGCGCACGGCGCGAACCGGACCAGGTTGAGGCGGGCACGGGACGGCTCCTGACCGGCGTGGATCACATCCCACCAGACGTCGCCGGTGAACCAGTCGGCCGGGGCCTTGCTGGTGGGCTGCCGCTTGAGGATCTCCACGGTGGTGCTCCTTGCGCGTGAGGGGAGGCAAGCTGGTCTCCAGCCTCCCCCGGGATCTCCGCGCGCGGCAGGCCGTGGCGTGCCGGGGAGCGCCGTTCGGGGGAGCGACAGAGCCCCCCGGGCACCTCCCGCGCAGGTCATCGCATGTCCACACTGGAGAACATGACACGTGAGACCACCTCCGGCGGAGGCACCGAGCTGGGGCGCTTCCTGCGTGCCCGGCGCGCTCGGCTGACGCCCACGGAGGCCGGACTCGCGGCAGGCGCCGGGGTGCGGCGCACACCCGGGCTGCGCCGCGAGGAACTGGCCACCCTCGCCGGTATCAGCATCGACTACTACACCCGTCTGGAGCGCGGCAAGGAGACCCGTCCGAGCCCCCAGGTCGTCGACGCCCTTGCCCGGGCCCTTCAGTTGGAGGACGACGAGCACGAGCATCTGCGCAGCCTTGCCCAGTTGGCCGCCCGCACGGTCCCGGAGGCTCCCGCGCCGCCCTCCCGCACCGTGCGGCCGGGCGTGAAGCTGCTGCTGGAGTCACTGCGGCCAGGCCCCGCCTATGTGGTCAGCCGGACCAACGACCTGCTCGCGGCCAACCCCGGCGGCCTGCGCCTGCTGGCCGGCATCGAGGAGTGGCCGGTCAGGCAGCGCAACATCACCCGGTACGTCTTCCTGCACCCGGCCGCCCGCGAACTGTTCGACGACTGGGACAACCAGATCCGCGGTGGCGTGGCCCGGCTGCGTGCCCTCGCGGGCACCGACCCCGACGCCCCTGACCTGGCGCGGCTCGCCGGTGAACTCCTGCTCAAGAGCCCGGACTTCGCCCGCCTGTGGGAACGCTACGACGTCAAGGGCCACGCCCACGGCCGCAAGACCTTCCACCACCCCGAGGTCGGCGACCTCACCCTCGGCTACCAGAACATGCTGCTGGAGGGCACCCCCGGCCACCGCCTTCTCACCTACTACGCCGAACCCGGCACCCCCGAGCACGACGCCCTGGTCCTGCTGGACCTGCTCGGCTCGCAGTCCTCGTCGGAGAGGCCGACGAGGACAGTCCGGTCTCCGGCCGACGGCAAGGGCCGGGGCGAAAGCACGTCGACCACCTCTTGACGGAGCCTCAGCGATGCGCACATCCGATCCCCGCACCGGGGTCACCGACGCTTACCGCGCCTACTTGCGGGCGATGGCCGACGGCGACACCGGCGCACTCGACGACCTGCTCGACGGCGACTTCACCCTCACCCACATCACCGGCTACGTACAGCCGAAGGCCGAGTGGCCGGCGCAGATGCGGGCCGGACAGTTCGTCTACCACTCGGTCGACGAGAAGGACATGACCGTCGAGGCCGAGGGCGGCAGCACCCACGTCGTCGGACGGATCGTCACCGACGCGACCGTGTACGGCGCACACGCGGACTGGCGGCTCCGCCTGACCATCGACTACACCCGCCGAGGCGACACCTGGACCGCACTGCGCGCGGTGGCCACCACCTGGTAGGGCCAGGATCTGCCCAGCCCGTTTACGGGTCTCCTCCCACTCTCCCCTTCACCCTCAAGGAAGCACCATGCCTGAAAGATCAACCTCCGTGAAGAAGCAGCTCCGGACCGCTCTGGTCGTCGCCGCGACCACAGCGGTACTGGTGTCCGCGCCGTCCGCCTTCGCCGCTTCCTCGGCGCGCGACCGGCAGCCCGTCATCGACCACGTCCGGACCATGGCGAAGTTCGACTACGCCGTCGGCGAGATCCCGGAGAACATCACCTTCAACCCGGACCGCTCCGTCACGCTGTCGATGATCGGCGCGCCCGCCGGCAAACAGCCCTCTCTGGTGCGCGTCTCCCCCTCCGGCCACCGCACCGTCCTCGCCACCTCCGCCCAGGGCGACGGCATCACCGGCAACATCCGTAGCAAGGACGGCACGGTCTACTACAACGTCTGGTCCTCCGACGCCACCCGCTCCGGCGTGTGGAAGCTGTCCCCCGGCGGCACCCCGACCCACCTGGCCGCCCTCCCCACCGACGGCCTGCCCAACGGCATGGCACTGGACCCGAGCGGCCGTACGATCTACGTCGCCGACAGCCTCAAGAGCACCGTGTGGTCCGTTCCCGTGGCGGGCGGACCGGCGAAGGCATGACTGACGGACAAGGCCCTCGCACCGGTGACCTCCGAGGCCGTGCCCTTCGGCGCCAACGGCCTGCGCTTCCACAAGGGAGCCGTCTGGGTCTCCAACCTCGCCCAGGACAGCCTACTGCGCATCCCGGTCACGGCCGACGGCAAGCCCGGCCGGATCCACACTGTCACCAAGAGCCTCGACGGGGTGGACGACTTCAGCTTCCTCAACGAGCGCTCCGACGTGGTCTTCGCCGCGCAGAACGCCCCCGACCTGGTCTCCGTGGTCCACCCCGATGGCAAGGCCAAGGCCGTACTCACCGCATCCGACGGCCTGGCCTCGCCGAGCGCCACCGGAGTGCGTGACAACCAGCTGTACATCATCGACGGCGGGCTGGTCGCCCCGCACCACGCGCAGATGCAGCGCGGCAAGATCAACCTCGCTGCCCTGCTGCCCCACCAGGAGCACTGACCCACTCGACGACGGGCACCAAGTCAGGCCCCCTGCAAGTGCAGGGGGCCTGACTTCCCGTCGCGCTTTCGTTCATGTCTGCGAGGTGCTCGCCGAACTGTGCGCCCTGACGCCGTCGAGGTCCTCGCGCACGCGTTGCGGCTCCAGTTCCAGCGGCATGTTGGTCTCGTCCCGCACCCCGTCCAGGGCGGCGGGCGCGTCCCGGTCCAGGGCGGCGAACAGCGAGCTCATGTCGTCGGGGGCGGGGCCGGATTCCGCGACGAGTTCGAAGGTCTTGCCCGCTGCCTCCTGGTCACTGACGGCCTGGACCAGCACCTCAGCGATCTGCTCGCGGGCGATGACGCCGTCGGAGGGGCTGCCGGAGCGCCGCTCGTCGCCCTGGAGGAAGACGAGCCGGTGCTCGTCGGGGCCGTTCATGTCGAACCAGCCCGGCCGCACGATGGTGTACGGCAGTCCGCTGGCCCTGACCAGCCGCTCCGAGCGGCGCTTCCAGTCGAGGAGATGGTCGTACGCGCTGCCCCGGGCGGTGACGCCGATGGCGGTCATCAGCGCGATGCGGGGCGTACGACCGTGCAGCGCGGCCAGGACGTTGCGGACTCCGGCGTAGTCGACGGTCTCCGGCGTGGAGCGGCCGGAGCCGTCGGATCCGAGGGTCAGCACGATGGCGTCGGCGCCCGCGACGGCCTTGGACAGCGTCTCGGGCCTGGTGACGTCGCCGACGACGACCTGCGTCTCGGCGGGGAGTCGGCGCTCGGCCTTCGCGGCGTCGCGTACCAGCGCCCGGGTGGTGTACCCGTGCGCGATCGACTCGGCGACGACGAGCCGTCCGATGCCGCCGGTCGCGCCGACCACCAGCACGGTCATGGGTGTGTTCGGCATGGGTTCGCTTCCGTTCTCAAGAGCTCTCAGGGGATGGTCAGTTCGCCGGTGCGCAGGGCCGCGGTCACGCCGCCGTCCATCAGCAGGTCGGCGCCGGTGATGAAGCCGGCCTGGCGGCCGAGGAGGAAGGCGGCCGCGTCGGCGACCTCGTCGGGGGTGCCGAAGCGCCCGGCTGCCGACGTCTTGCGCACCTGCTCGAACCACTCGCCGCGAGGCCCGGACAGTTCGTCGAGCGCCAGCGGCGTGATGATCACGCCGGGGCTGACGGCGTTGACACGAGCCCCGCGCCTGCCCCACGCGACGGCGGCGGTCTGCACCCGCAGCGAGTTGGCCCGCTTGGACAGCGCGTAGGCGTGGACGGTCGAACCCACCTGGTCGGGCTGGAGGAACGGCAGCGCGAGCAGGTGCGACGTCTCGGTCGTGGCGAGCGCGTGCTCGACCTCCGGCGCGTAGGGGCTCTCCCGGTGCCCGGCCATGCTGGCGATCACGATGCCTGCCCCGCCCCGCGCGACGACGCGGGCGAAGGCGTCCAGGACCATCGCCGTACCCACCAGGTCGACGCGCAGGATCCGCTCGATGCTCGCCTGGGTGGGCGAGACGCCGGCGGTGTGTACGACCTGGGTGACCGGGCCGAGCGCGGCGGCCGCGTCGGCCAGCGCCTCGACCGCGGCGTGGTCGGAGACGTCGGTGACCCGGGTCCTCACGTCGTACCCCTCGCCGCGCAGGCGTTCGGCGACGGCCTCGGCGGCCTTCTCGCTGTAGTCGGCGAGCAGCACGGTACGGCCGGCGGCGATGCGCCGGGCGATGGCCAGACCGATGCTGCCGGAGCCGATGATGACGGCTACCTCGTTCACGTCGTCGTCCATCCGTCCACCCTTCTCTCCGAACTGTCACCAGCCTGCGAGAAGGGCGCGAGAAGTGGCAGGCCGTGCGGTGCCGGGGAGCGACAGGTCCCCCCACGCGCTTCGGCGAAGAGGATCCGGAGTCGGTCAGTCGAGGCCGGTCCTGCCCGGGGTCCAGTGGGGCTTGGTGGTGAGGGAACGGCGTGACCAGCCACGCTCTTGGACCAGGTGCGCCCGCACCGCCTGGATCGCTCGGGCCTCACCGGTGAGGTGGGCCGTGCCTCCGCTCGCGGGCGGTTCGAGAGCGGACAGGGCCTCCAGGAGCGCCGCTCCAGGGGGTGCCGGCGGTGTTGTCACCGGTGTCACAGGACGGGGGAACCATGACACGTGACACCGGCCATCGCCAGCCCCATGCCCGCTCGTACGATCCCGAGGTCGGCCCGGGCCTGGTTGCCGAGCCACGCGTACGCCGACCACGACCACCACAGCAGCGCGAGCAGCAGCATGCCCTGAAGCACGCCCGCGCCGGTGTGCGCGTGGGCCATGTACGCGGTGACCTGGGTGAGCGCGAAGACGTACACCAGGTCGAAGAACAATTCGAACGTGGTCACGCCGTGGCCCACCGTCACCGCGGGCACAACCGTCGCCGTACTGCCGTATTGCTGTCCGTCGCCATCTTGCACCCCACCAGTGGAGCCCTCCGGTCGGACCGGTGGGAGGCCCTGTCACACCCTGGAACAGCGCTCCCCCGAACAGACCGCCCTGGTTGAGGCCGACCGCGCCCCGCAGGCTCGAAGAGCAGGTGACGACGAACCGTCGCCCCTTCGCCTCGCACCACTGGAGAAGCCATGCTCACCGTCCACGCCTACGGAGCCACATCCGTGGCCGAACCGCTCGTCCCGATGACCATCGAGCGCCGTGAGGTCGGCCCGCGCGACGTCCTCATCGAGATCGCCTACTGCGGGATCTGCCACTCCGACATCCACTTCGCCCGCGGCGAGTTCGGCGACATCCCCACCCCGCTCGTCCCCGGCCACGAGATCGTCGGCACCGTCACGCAGACCGGCTCGCAGGTCACCAAGCACGCCGTCGGCGACCGCGTGGGCGTGGGCTGCATGGCCGACTCCTGCCGCGAGTGCACCAACTGCCTCCAGGGCGAGGAGCAGTACTGCCTGAAGGGCCACACCCTGGTGTTCGGCAGCGTCGGCAGGGACGGGCGGATCACTCAGGGCGGTTTCTCCACCCATGTCGTGGTGACCGAGGACTTCGTGCTGCGCATCCCCGACGGCCTCCCCCTCGACACGGCGGCACCCCTGCTCTGCGCGGGCATCACGACGTATTCGCCGCTTCGGCATTGGGGCGCGGCCCCCGGCAAGAGGGTCGCGGTGGTGGGCCTCGGCGGCCTGGGCCACCTCGCCGTCAAGCTCGCCAAGGCGATGGGCGCGGAGGTCACCGTCCTCTCCCAGTCCCTGAAGAAGCGGGAGGACGGCCTGCGCCTGGGTGCCGACCACTACTACGCCACCGGCGACCCGGCGACCTTCGAGAACCTCGCCGGTAGCTTCGACATCATCCTCAACACGATCAGCGCCAAGATCGACGTCGACGCCTACCTGTCGCTGCTCGCCCTCGACGGCGCCCTCGTCAGCCTCGGCGCCCCCGGCGAACCGCTCCCGGTCGACGTCCCCTCCCTGTTCGCCAACCGGCGTTCCTACGCCGGCTCGCTCTTCGGCGGCATCCGCGAAACCCAGGAGATGCTCGACTTCTGCGCCGAGCACAAGATCGGCGCGGACATCGAGGTCGTCCCGGCCGACCGGATCAACGAAGCCTTCGACCGCGTCCTCGCCTCCGACGTGCGCTACCGGTTCGTGGTCGACACGTCCACTCTGGCCTGAACCCCCTCCGTGTGCTCGCGCAACGGCACTCTTCCGGCCGCCTGCCGAGAGGGTCCTACCGCGTACTCAAGCCGACGGCGCGCGCGACCGTGCCCATAACGCCGGTCAACCACGGTCGACAGCGGTGCGATCATGCGCTCCGAGGCACCACCTCGGAGCGCATACGCCCGGTTCAGACGCCATCTGCCCGTAGGAGGCCGCATTCAGCCGCTTCCTTGCCCGTCACCTACGCGGACAGGCCCAAATTGGACTAGGCAACAAACAAACCCCAGGTCACTGACCTGCGGTTTCATCATGGAGCGGGTGCGAGAATCGAACTCGCGCTCTCAGCTCGGGAAGCGACGGCGCCTGGGGGGGCAGCGATCTGCCGCGTCCGCCTGTCGGCTCGTGTTCGGCGCCAGGTGGCTGCGGAAGAAGCCGGTGGCCGCGGCCGAGGCTTGAGCGAACTCGGTGGTGTACGGGCTGAAGTGCCCTCCGGAGAGCATCACCAGCTCTTTCGGATGCAACGCCCGGTTGTAGGCGGCGAAAGCGGTGTCGGTGAGGGTGACGGTGTCCTGCTTCCCGACGATCACCAGCAGCGGGGTGGGAGAGACGCGATCGACGAACGCGCCCGGCTCGTACATACGCGCCTTGCGGGTGGAGCGGACGGTGACGGAGTTGTCCCAGCGGGTGCCCTCGGGGACCCGGCCGTCGCCGCCTCCTACCGGGCTCCGGACGCCGTCAGCTACTACCTCCAGGAGCTCGGCGCTGACCAGAGCCTGGGTGTGCGGTGGTTCACCGGCCAGTTGGGCACGTTCGTCGGCGTCGAGGGCGGCTTCCAGGGCGGGGAGGTTGTCGGGGGCGACGCGGCGCCTGGACTGCTCGAAGCCGCTGATGGTGGGTACCTGGGCGACGACGGCCTTCAGGCGGCGGTCGGTGGCGCCGAGCACGAGGGCGTGTCCGCCGGCGTAGCTGGATCCCCACAGGCCGATCCGGTCGGCGTCGACTTCCGGGCGCGCTTCCAGATAGGTGAGGGCGCGCCGCCAGTCCTCGATCTGCCGCCAGGGGTCGATGTCCTGGCGCGGGGTGCCGTCGCTGGCGCCGAAGGTGCGGTGGTCGTGGACCAGGACGGCGAAGCCGGCCCCGGCGAAAATGTCGGCGAGGCGCAGGAGGGTCTGTTCCTTCACCGCGCCGTACCCGTGGGCCATGGTGATCGCCGGATGCGGGCCAGGGCCGTCGGGAAGAGAGAGCCTTCCGCGCAGAATCAGGCCGTCGGGAGCCGGAACCTCGACGTCAAGATGGGTGGGCTGGCTCATGATCGCTACTTCCGGGGTGGGCGTCCGGTGTCGTCGGGCGTGGCATTCGCGCCTTCCACCTTCGCCCGCGGAGTCCCGTCGGGCAAACGGACCCGCAGCGGGCTGGGGCGGGTACGGAACCGGGAGGAGCGGTGTCAGCGTGCGGGGACGGGCAGGAGGCGGTAGGCGTCCTGGTGCGTGATCACGCGGCCGGCGGTGGGCGGCGCGAAGTGGGTGCCGAGGACGAGGGTGCCGGACCCGGCGAGCGAGGCGAGCAGTCGGCGGCGCGTGGCTTCGGCTTGCTGCGGGTCGATGTCGACGCGGGAGCCGATGGCGGGGTGGGTGAGCTGGACCGGGTGGTGGATGCAGTCGCCGGTGATCAGCGCCGTTTCCCCCTGGCTGGTGAGCTCGACGGCGATGTGGCCGGGGGTGTGACCGGGCGTGGGCAGCAGTCGCAGGCCCGGCGCGATCACCGCACCCTCGGCCGGGACGTCGACGAGGTCCAGCAGGCCCGCCTGCTCGACCGGCAGGACCGAGTCGCGGAACATCTCCTTGCGGGCTTCCTCCATGTCGTAGCCGGCCCAGAACTCCCGCTCGCTGCGGGAGGTGATGTAGCGGGCGTGGGCAAAGGTGGGGATCCACTGGGCGTCCACCTCCTGAGTGTTCCAGCCGACGTGGTCGGCGTGGAGATGGGTGAGGATCACCAGGTCGACGGAGTCCGGGTGGAAACCGTCGGCGGTGAGGCGCGCCAGGAAGTCGGTCTGTAGGTCGTGCCAGGCAGGGTCGGCCCGCTGCTTGCCGTTGCCGATACCGGTGTCCACGAGGACACGCAGCCCGCCGACGACGAACGCGAAGCTGTGGCTGTCGATGTACAGGATGCCTTCGTCGTCGGCGAAGCGGGGGCGCAGCCAGTCCTGGCCGGCCACCACCTCGGGAGTGGCCTCGGGCAGGAGCCATGGTCCGGTCGCCGGCGGCAGGAGGATCTCGCCGACGCGGTGGACATGGACGTCGCCCACGCCCCAGGAAGGGACGGGGGAAGCGGGGGTCTGCATGACCGTCATTTCCTTTGCTCTCTTCAGCGGAGATGGTCGTACGCGCGGTGGGCTGCCGCTGCCGACCGACCGCCACGCCGCAGTTGCGACGGTCGCCGACCACATCCGCTTTCAAGCCGAAGACCGACAGGCTGCCGCCTCCGGGAGCGCATGGCCGGCCGTTGGGATCGAGACTGCGTGGGAGGGGATTCCTGCCTCGATTGCCCCGCCCGCGCGGATGGGCCCGTTTGAGTTGCCGGCGAGGAGGCCGAGGCTCTCGTGCACCTTGGTCAGATGCCCTATCGCGGCCTGTGTCCCGTCACGGTCCATGGCCATGCCGTGAGTCCGGGCGGTGGCCTCGCTCAGTAGGGCGCCGACTGCTTCGGTCCGCTGCCTGACATCATCGGCAGCGCCGGTCGGTTCCGCAACGACGCGAGCGAGGTCACGCAGTATTTCGCAGGCGCGTCCCAACGTCTCCGCGAGACCCGTGTCGGACGGTACCTAGGCGCTACGGGCCAAAGCGCGGGCGTGCATGGCCAGCGCACCGTAGTGGGCGAGGCGGCGTGTGCCGGTCCGGCTGACCGGCAGGACTACCGGAACGTTGTGAGGGCGGGTGACCGCCTGGATCTGCCGCCTGGCGGCGTCGACGATGCGGGCGTGCACGTGCAGCGTCGTGTCGACACCAGGTTGGCCGCGTACCAGTGCGGCGGCTGTGTCCAGGAGATCGCCGACGGCGTGGAACATCGCGCGGCGGGCGGCATGGTCGGCCGCCGGGGTTCGGGTCGGGAGGACGGTGAGGACGACGACGGAGCTGATGACGGTCCCTGTGGCCGTCTCCGCGAATCGGAGCACCATCAGGTGGTTGCTGAGGGCGCCAAAGGCGCTGTACAGCGGCCCGAGCGCGACGGTCAGGCAGAAAATGGTGAGGGCGTACGAGAATTGAATGACGCCGATGCCGAGCGAAATCACGGGCAGGATGATGACGGTGGTCGTGATCGGGTTCACACTGGCGATACCGGCGACGGCGATGGCAGGCAGCAGACCCAGGGCAGTTCCCACCGTGCGGTGGATGGACCGTGTGACGGTCTCCCCGCCTGTGGCGGTGCCGTTGAAGACGACCAGGCAACAGGCAGCAGCCCAGAAGAAGAAGTGCTGCGCCCACCCCTGCATTGTCAGCCGCTCGTCCTCGGACAAGACCAGCGGCTGCAGCCTGCTGTCGCCCACTCCTCCAGCAGACCGCAGCCGGCAACTACCGTCACCGCCCAGACCGCAATCTGAAACGAATCACGACTCACGTGGCGAGACGTGAACTCAAGACCAGATCACCGGCTCCGGCTGTCCGCCCCGTCCCGTGGGGCTCCCGGAGCCTCGGTGCGCCCCGCCTGCCGCACGGTCGGAACAGCGGTCGGAACACCGGCCTGGGCGAGGAGACACAGGGCTGCAGCTGACGTGGTGCCGGCGTCGGCGGTCGCCACGACTATGCGCTGGCCCTCCTCCTGCGGGACGTTGAGGGTCTGGAGGTTGAGCTGCATGCGGCCTACGAGCGGATGGTGCATGCGGTACGTCGCAAGGTCCCACTTCCTGACCCGGTGCTCGGACCACATCGTGGCGAACTCCGCGCTTTTCATAGCCAGTTCACCGATCAGCGCGGCCAGTCGAGGATCGTCCGGATGCTGCCCGACGGCCAGCCGCAGCTTCCCCACCGCGTCCCTGGCCTTCTTCGGCCAGTCCACGTCGTACAGGTCCCTGGTGTGCGCGTCCAGGAAAACCAGCCTGGCCGTGTTCGGGCGCTGGTCGGGCTGATCGGGGATGTGCGGGTCCAGATGCCCGGCGAACAGTGCGTGTCCCGTGCGGTTCCAGGCCAGTACGTCGCTGCGGCGCCCGAGCACGACCGCGGGTGCGTCGCCGAACGCGCCGAGCAACTGCTGGGTCGTGTCACCCGCCCGCTCCGGCGCGGGCCTGCGCCGGGTGCCGGTGCGGCGCGAGGCTCGGGCCAGGTCGTGCAGGTGGGCCCGCTCCACCTCGTCCAGCCCGAGGGCACGGGCCAGCGCGTCCAGCACCTCCGGTGATGCGTTGAGCGAGAGCCCCTGCTCCAGCCGCGTGTAGTAGGACAGGCCCACCCCGGCGAGCTGTGCCAGCTCGTCGCGGCGCAGGCCCGGCACGCGGCGGCGCTCTCCGAAATCCGGGAGTCCCACGTCCGCCGGCTGCAACTGCGACCGGCGGATCTTGAGGAACTCTCCCAACCGCGGCTTCTTGTCCATGCGCCGAGTATCGAGCACCAGGACTCCAGGCAGCCTGCCCCTGGCAGGGGCAGGCTGCAGGCGGCCGGCGCCAGCACACTCGGAGCCACGAGCAGGACACAGGGTCGGCCCCGGAACGGAACACGGGCGGGGCCGACCGGCGTCACCGGCCCGGAACCCGGTACGGCGGCTTCGCCGTCCACGCGGCGCCGACTTCGACTCGGCCCGACTCACTCGGACACGGCATCCCCGCCCACCACGTCCCGGACGCGATGTCCGGCGTACCGGCCGGACCGTGTCTTCGAAAGGAAGCACGACCCATGAGGCTGAAACATTCCGCGATCGCCGTGGTCCTCACCGCCATGACGGCCCTCGGCACCGCGCTGACCAACACCGCCGACGCCACGCCCGGCCGACTCGCCAGCACGTCGGCCCACAGCACTTCCCGTCCGACGGCGGCCGTCATCGAGGCCAGGGGGCCGAGGGTCTTCCCTCATTCAGTGGACTACGACCCGGATTCCCGGAAGTTCGTGGTGGGTTCGCTGGCGCACAGCACCATCTCCTCTGTCAGCCAGGACGGGACGGTGCGTACCCTCGTCGACGACCAGGCCCTGGTGTCCGTGCAGGCCGTCCGGGTGGACTCCGAGCGGAACCGGATCCTGGCCACCGACGTGGACTACGGACTCGCCGACCGCTCCGCGCCCGCCACCAGGTTCCGGGTCGCCGGTGTCGCGAGCTACGACGCCGACGGCGGACGCCGGGAATGGTACGCCGACCTGAACAGGGTCGCGGGCGACGGCAAGCAGCATCTGGTGTCCGACGTGACGATCGCTCCGGACGGCACGGTGTACGCCGTCGACGAGCTGACCCCGACGATCTTCCGCATCGACCGCGACGGGCAGGCCTCCGTCCTCCTGCACGACGACCTGCTGGCCGGGAAGCTGGATATCCCGGGCTTCCTGAACGACGTGGGCATGAGCGCCGTCGCATGGATGCCCGGGAACATCCTGATCGTCGCGATGGCTGACGGCAGCCTGGTGCGGGTACCGGTCCACCACCCCGAACGGGCCGCCGAGGTCCGGCTCTCCACCGGTCTCAAGACCATCACCGCAGGCATCCGGGTCCTGCCGGACGGGTCGATCGCCGCGATCAGCAGCGGACTGCTCAGCGGCCAAGCCGCCGTCGTGCAGCGGGTGCGCCCCGGTCGGCACTGGAAGTCCGCCACCGTCACGGTCACCGACACCGTCGCCGACCCGGTCAGCAGCGCCGTCACGGCCGGCCCGCGGGGCACGACCTACGCGCTCAGCGGCGGCCTGGCCGCCCTGCTGGCCGGCCGACCGAACGACGGCTTCACACTGCGCCCGGTGAACGTCCGCTGACCGCACTACCCGGTCGGGACCACCCCGGGACCACCTGGTCGGGCCGGCCGAGCCCGGTGCCCCTCTCCCCCGTGCCGGTTCCGAAGAAACAGCGGCCCGAGCGTCCGCACCACACCTGCCCACGACCATCCGTGGCACCCACGAAAGGGAAACAACATGTCCGCGCTGTACACCACCGAGGCCCTGTCGACCGGTGACGGTCGCAACGGCGAAGTCCGATCCCTCGACGGCGTCCTGGACGAAGTCCTGGCGGTCCCGAAGGAGATGGGCGGCCCCGGCGGCGACAAGACCAACCCGGAGCAGCTCTTCGCCGCCGGATACGCCGCCTGCTTCCACAACGGACTCCGCCTGATCGCGCGCGGACAGGGGGTCGAACTGTCGGCCTCGACCGTGCAGTCGAAGGTGAGCCTGCTCGCGCGGGAGGCCGACGGCTTCACCCTGGCCGTGTCGCTGACCGCGCACCTGCCGGGCCTGGAGCAGTCCACCGCCGACCAGTTGATGAAGGCCACCCATGCGGTGTGCCCGTACTCCAACGCCACCCGGGGGAACATCGAGGTGACCCTCACGGCCACAGTCCAGTAAGGGACTTCGGACGGCTGACGCCCCCGAGGAGACTCAACGGCTGCCGTCGCCGCGTGGTGGCGGCAGCCGTGCCCACCAGTCCCGTGGCCGCCGCAGCCGGGGTCCGTCCGGCCTGCGGGACCACCCCGGTCGGGGCACCGCCATGGCCCTGGCGGGCATGATCCTTGTCCTGCGGGGCGTCTTCGGTCGCTGGTGCTTGCGCGGATCCGGTACAGGCCGATGGAGTGGCACCTGCGCCACGTGATCTGGTGGAACGTGGTGCAGCCGCGCCGTTCGCGTTCCGTGACACCGGGGCCGGCCGAACCCTTACCGCGCGGCGGAACGTCCCGCCGCCCACACACAGACCGGGCCGCCCGGCAACCCCGGCACTTCACTCTCCTTGCCGCGCTCCTGGTGCCTACAGCCTCCTGCCTGAACGACGAGGACACGTCGGCGCCGAACGGTCTCACCTCCGCTGACGAAGTCCCAAGTCGCCGCCGCCACTTCCCAGCACAGAAACCGCGTGCCCAGTGACCAATATCGGACATACCACCGATGATTCATTCGCCTTGTTCGCGCTGACCGACGGCACGTCGATGTCCGTGGCCCCGTGGCAGTTCGTGCGCGTACGCCACGGAACGCGGCTGGGCCCGCACGGCATGGACGTCTTCGATCGCGGCCGCGGCGGGCGGGACGGTGCGGAGTACCGTCATGCGAACGCCCATGTTCCGGCGCCGCGTTCCCCGCGCGACGGCATCGGAACCCCGGCATCCGCCGCCGCCCGGTCGACCGTGGACGGCGGTACGAACGCGTGAAATCCAGGCTCGATCCGCTGTCCATGGCGGCGATGGCGGTCACCGTGGTCTCCGTCTCGGCCACCGCCCCGCTCACCGCCGCGGCCTCGGCGTCGCCGCTCGCCATGGCCTTCTGGCGCAACTGTCTCGGCTTCGCCGTACTCGGGCCTCTTCTGCTGTTACTGCGCCGTCGCGAGGTCGTACGCGTCGCGCGCGGCGAGCGCGGCATCCTGCGCCGGGAGCAGTGGCGGCCCCTGGTCTTCGGCTTCCTCGCGGCCACGGCGCTGGCCCTGCACTTCGCGGCCTTCATGACGAGCACCCGGCTGACCTCGGTTGCCATGTCCACGGCGCTCGTGGCCACCCAGCCCGTCTGGCAGGCCCTCATCGCCGCGGGCCAGGGTGTCCGGACGTCCCGCCGGACCTGGGCGGGTCTCGCGCTCGCGGTGGTGGGAGCGACCGCGGCGGGCGGTCTCGACATCAGGTCCGGCGGTACGGCGCTCCTCGGCGACCTTCTCGCCCTCGCCGGAGCCGTCGCCCAGGCCGGGTACACCGCGCTGAGCGAACGCTCGCGGGCGGATGTGAGTACACCGCTGTATTCGACGTTCACTTCGCTGGTCTGCGGTCTGGAACTCCTCGCCGTCTGCCTCCTGGCCCACATCCCGCTCACCGGCTTCGACAGATCCACCCACCTGTCGCTGCTCGGGCTGCTCGTCCTCCCCCAGATCCTGGGGCTCGGCTCGCTGAACTTCGTCCTCGGCAGGACGTCGGCGACGACCATGAGTGTCCTGCTCCTGCTGGAGACTCCGGTGGCGGCGCTCGCCGCGTGGTGGTTCATGGGGCAGGGCATCAAACCCGCGACGGTGCCCGGGCTTCTGTTGATCATCGTCGGCGTCACGGTCGTGGTGACCAGCGGCAGCGCGGCACAAGCCATGGCAGAGCAGGGGATCCACCGCAGTACGGGAATTGCGGGAATTCCGCCGTACCCGTCCTACGCCCCGTACACGCCCCAGCCCCTGCCCATACGGCAGCGCCGGACGTTCCCGGACCCCGCCGGACGAGATCCCAGAGTGGACTGGGCGAGGCACACCGGGGACGACAGCCCTACGGTCACCCTCAACCTCCCCACCTATCACGGTGCGGGGGCGTTCGACACCCTGCTCTTGCGCATGCCGCGCATGCCGGACGGCCAGGAGCGGGCCGGGGACCCCTGGTAACCGGAGGCGCCGCGCCGCCGCGCGAATGGCACGGTGAGCCGGGCTGTGCGTCACACCTCGGACAGGCGTACCGTTCGACGCCGTCAGCGTCCGACCGGTCGGTCGGAGTGGTGTGCGTGCTGGAGCAACTGCACCGTGCCCTGAACCGGCGCGACGTGTTCGCCGCCCCGTCCAACCGGTGGGCGGACCCGCGCGCGAGGCCGCAGTGAGGCCGAGGAGGGCCAGGTGGTTGCGCGGTCGACTGCACCGCGTGTGCCTTCAGGGCCCGGCAGCCGTTGCCATGGCCCCGGTCTGTGCTTGTTTCTGCGCCTTCCCGTAACGGCGCGTCAACTCAGGTGTCACAGCGGTGTCTTGGCTCAACTCCTACGGCAACGCATCGCCCGGCACGGGCCTCCTATGACACAACCGTGGCCGCTCAGCGTGAGCGAGCGGCCGATACGACACCGCTTCCCAGGAGTACCGATGCGCGTCAAGAAGATGTCCGCCCTCGCCCTCATCGTCGCTGCTGCCGGCCTCTCGCTGACCGCATGCACCAGCAGCGACGGATCGGCCGCTTCCACCAACACCAGCGCGTCCACCACCGCGAGCAACTCCACCGCCGCGAGCAGTTCCACCACCGACGGCACCTCCACCGGCGGCCAGGCCTCGCCCTCAGGTTCCTCCTCCGGCTCCACCGGCTCCACCGGCTCCAGCAAGGGCAGCGGAACCGCCGCCCAGCCCCAGTCCTCGACGTCGGGCTCCAAGTGCAAGACCGACAATCTCGCCCTCAGCACCTCCTCCACCGGGACCAAGGACGAGATAGTCGTCAACCTGAAGAACACCGGTTCCCGCACGTGCAGCATGCACGGCTTCCCGGGCGTCCAGCTCGTGGGCCCCGATGGACTGGGCGACACCGGGCCCGACGCCGCCCGCACCGACGCCTCGGCGTCCACCGTCACCATCGGGCCCGGCGAGGAAACCCGCTTCCTGCTGCACTACAGCCCGGACACCAGCGGCTCCGGCAAGACCTACACCCGGCTCTCCGTCACCCCGCCCAACGAGACGGTCTCGGAGATCGTGAATCTCAACGATCTGACCATCACCGTCGCCGCCGCCAGCGGCCACGTTCCGGACGTCTCCGTCGACCCCGTCGGCTACCACGTCGGCTCCGGCAAGTGAGCCCAGCAGCCGCACCCCCGCCCGAGCTGCCGGCCCGTAGCCAAGGCGTTGTGCGACATCCCACGGGTTCGTCCTGGCTTTCGTCTCCATGCCGCAGGTCGGTCTGCAGACGGGGGTGGTGGGTTCGTGCGGATCACGATGGTCCTTCGGAATTCCTGATGAATCATCATGATCTACACGCAGACGTGTAGGCCGAGGGCGGCGAATCGCCTGATAAGACCCCCGCCCCGAGGAACTGAGGGTCCCGGCGAACTACGGGATATTGCACATACGGCCATCGACGGCGACGTCCTGGACTCCGCGATCGGCCGCTACCTCCAGGAGCGTCGCCCCGCGCCCGACGGCAAGGTACTGCGCGGCCCACGCACCCCGGACAGAGCCGCGACCGCACGGCCGGCCGCGATGGACCACACCGGCAGCGTTCCTGGCCCAGTAGCAGGTCGCCGACAAGAGCACGAGATCCCCGCCTTCGCCCCGCCGCTCGACCCCCTCGACCTGGAACACACCGCGCTCACCGCCGGTGCCCCGCACGCCCAGCACGCGCACGGCGCCCACCTGCGTGAACGCGGCGCCCACTGCCTCGCCGTCGTCAAGAAGAACCACCCTGAAGCGAGTGTCGAGGTGACCTTCGGACCGCATACGCTGTGACAGGAGTGTGCATCTGCAAGCCGACCATGTCGGGGACGTCCCACACCCACAGGTCCAGCACCGCAACGGAGCAGTCGAGCCCCCGCACACCGTCCCCGTGTGGGCGCGTGCCCAAAGCGTGCCCATAAGACCGGACAACCACGGTGAGCAGTGGTGCGAAGCCGGCTCTCCGGAGCCGCCCGGCGGCGACATAACACCAGGTCAGAAGCGATATCAGGAGCCAAGCGCCGTCGCTTCCCAAGCTGAGGGCTCTGGCGCCGCCGTCACGAGTCGGCCGTCGCGGCTTGCTCTGGTCGACGGCGACGTGGCTGAGGCCGCTGGGAGTACAGCGAGATACACGCGTGCCTGGTTGGCCGACTGACGCCGTCGTGGCTGACTGTCGTCGGCTGAGGTTCAGATGGGGCCGTGTCGAAGGCGCCCCACCGTCAGTCGAACGCGGCCCCGCGCTGGGCAAAGCCGGGCCGTCCGAGGTATCCGTGCCGATGGTGCAGACGAGGATTCAACTCCGCAGACCGGGGAAAATCCTACAGGGGTTTCGTGTCGCGAGGGGGGACCTTGAGCACTCTGATCTTCGGCGTCATAGCTTCTGCAGCAGCCGTATTCTCGATTCTGTTTTCTGCCCGGCAAATTCGCCAACTGACGCAGCAAACAGCTATCACCAACGGAATCGCAGCCGCATCAGCCATTTATAATAGCGTCGAAAGACTCCACAATGTCGGTACGCTCATCTTTCAGCATCCACAGCTGAATCGGTATTTCTTTCACGGTGCCGCTGTGCCGGAGCCTGGCGATGAGAGGGAGCAGGTCCTGACTCTAGCTCACATGTTCGCCGATGCTCTCGACTATGGCCTCATGATCAAATCGCTAGCCCCGGGGACAGGTGCGTACGATTGCTGGGATCATTACGTGGCCGGAATGTTCGCATCGTCTCCTGCCATCCGACAGGTTGTGCTCGACCACCCTTCCTGGTGGCCGACGTTGGCGCCGCACCTTCCGGCGTCGCCGCCAGCCACTGTGCCGCCGGTTTGATTCGCTAGCTTTCGGCGTCGTAGACCACGGAGCCGCCGGCCACCGTGATATGCACGCGTGCATCTGAAATGGGTGCCGCATGTTCCGTGACGAATCCTGGGGCGAAAATATCGGTGTCCAGCAACACAAGGTCGGCGCGGGCGCCCACCGCAATGCGGCCACCTTGGTCGTCGTGATTAACGTATGCGGAGCCAGCGGTGAATGCGTCTAGGGCATCGTCCAGGCTAATGCGTTGTTCGGGGAGAAATGAGGGGTAGCCACGGTCCTGGGGTGAGGTTCTGGTGACAGCCACCTCAAGTTGCTCGAGAGGGTCCGCCGTGGTCACTGCCCAGTCGCTCCCCATGGCGAGTCGAGCTCCTGAGGCGAGCAACGCAGCAAACGGAAACTGCAGCTTAGCCCGCTCCGCTCCAAGGAAAGGGATTGTTAGACTGTCCCTTTCGCTTGCGCTCTGCGCCCAAAATGTTTGGCAATTGGCGACAACCTCTAGTTCACTGAAGCGTACTACGTCGTCTGGCTGGACTACCTGCACGTGGGCTATATGGTGGCGTTGATCATTCTTGCCATTCGAGGAGCGGGCGCGGGAAATCGCATCGAGACTTTCTCGTACGGCACGGTCTCCAATCGCATGAAAGTGGACTTGAAATCCTTGAGCATCGAGCTCAGTGACGGCAGCAGTCAATAAATCGCGATCTAGATAAGTGACACCCCGTTGGTCATTATGTCCACCACACCCGTCACAGTACGGCTCCAACAGGGCTCCTGTAAAGTTCTCCAGCACGCCGTCCGCCATAATCTTTACTGACGTCGGGAAAAATCCCGATCCCAAATGTGCCATGGGTGAGGCAACATCGAGTCCATGTTCCCGGCGCTCCAATAGATCAGGGAGCTGTTCCATTTCTCGTTTCCTGTCCCACCACAGTGCGCCGACGACTCGGGCTGTCAATCGCCCTTGAATGGCTAGTGACTCGTAGGCGGCTTGGGTGGCGGGGGTGACCCAGGCGTCCTGCCAGCCAGTGACGCCAAGAGAGTGCAGGTAACGCTGAGCATTCAGAATGGCTGCTTCCCATTCCTCATGTCCTGGCTGCGGAACAAAGTGGTCGTTCACCCAGTACGCCGCGCCTTCCTGCAAGGTCCCCAATGGGTCTCCGGTAACTGGGTCGCGCTCGATGCGACCGTCGACAGGGTCCGGGGTTTTCTTCGTGATGCCAGACACCTCAAGTGCACGAGAGTTGAGCCATGCTCCGTGCAAATCTCCATTGAATAGAAATACTGGCCGGTCAGGCACGATAGCGTCCAAGTCCTCCTTCCGTGGACAACCATTAGGAAAGTGTTCCGCCGCCCAACCACCACCAACGATCCATGAATCCGAACGATGCTGCTGGGCGTAGGTGGCGATCGCCTCAAGGTATGCGGATCGCCCCTTCACGTTATGAAGAGCGAGGCGTCGTCTATCAAGGCCCGCGAAGGGCGCATGGACGTGGCTGTCTTGAAATCCTGGAACAACCAGCCCCCCAGGTGACGTAATTACCCGGGTACGAGGTCCGATCAGATCGCGAACGCTGTAAAAATCGTGCCCGATTGCGACAATTCTGCCCCCGCTTACAGCTACCGATCCAGCCCAATGCCCCCGACCGAGACGGACCCGAGCTCCAGCCAGAACAAGATCTGCGGTCGACCTGCGCATGCGTCCTCCAAGAGCGTTGGCCCTCTTATCGTGGCGTGCATCAGACCAATTGACACTCACGGTGAAGGCTTGGCTCTCCCTCTTGGTCGCAAGAAGCCTCCCGCTCGGAGCAGATGTACGTCGATCGGCTGGCAACGTCAAGTCAATTAAAGGTGGTGCAGGCGCCCATGCGCACGATTGCACCGTGCTTGCGGCCGTGATCCGCTTGAGCGATGGTCCCATGAATTGACCGCGGCTCGGCATGACGCAGCCGAGGGAGGTGCTAAAGGAGCGTCCGGACTTGGGGCCGTGGCGGCCGCCCGTAGGGATCGGTCCGCAGCTCACCGACGCCGAGCTGGTCACCATCGCGATGATGCAGGCCATGCTCGGTTTCACCTCCGAGGCCAGGTGGCTCCTGCATGCCCGTGGCCACCTGCGGCATCTGTTCCCGTACCTGCCGCAGCGATCCGGCTACAACAAACGGCTACGCAAGGCCGCCGAGCTGCTGCGCCGCGTCACCCGGATCCTGGCCGCCAGCACCTCGGTATGGAGCGACGACGTGTGGATCGTGGATTCCACCCCGGTGGAATGCGGCCGCTCGCGGGAGACCGTCAAACGCTCCGACCTGGCCGGATGGGCCCAATACGGCTACTGCGCCAGCCACAGCCGCTTCTTCTGGGGCCTGCGGCTGCACTTGGTGTGCACCCTCCAGGGCCTGCCCGTCGCCTTCGCCCTGACCGGGGCCAAAGCCGACGAGCGCGAGACCCTGCTGGACCTGCTGGACCTGCTCGCAGCCGAACCGCACCTCGTCGCCACCCGGCCAGGCCGGACGCTGATCGGCGACAAGAACTACTTCGGCCGCGACTTCGAACACGAACTCGCCCAGCACGGCATCCAGTTGCTACGGCCGACCCGCAAGGGCGAACGGCAGCGGCCCGGCGGAACCCTGTTCAAACCATTGCGGCAAGTCATCGAGTCGGTCAACGAGACCTTCAAGGGACAGCTTGAACCGTTCCGGGTTCAGTGGAGAGTCCGGACTGTCCCGAGTTGGGTGGAGTCGAGTTGCTTGGTTTTAGGCTACTGGTGGGGTGCGAAGTTCGGACTCCACCGGGGTGAGCATGCCCAGCGCGGAGTGTCTGCACTGGCGGTTGTGGAAGATTTCCAGGTACTCGAAGAGCGCGGTGGACAGCTCCAGCCGCGTCCGCCACCGTCTGCGATTGAGCAGCTCGACCTGAACTCGGCCCAGAAGGACTCCATCATCGCGTTGTCCACGCAGTCTCCGATCGAGCCCACCGAGGGCAGCAGGCCGGAGGCCCTCGCGCGCTGGGTGAATGCCCAGAAGCCGAACTGCACTCCGTGGTCGGAGTGGATGATGGTGCCGCCCGGCCGCGGGCAGCGGTTGCCGATGGCCATGTCCAGGGCGTTGGTGGTCAGCGCCGCAGTGGGTGAGGCGTCGATCGACCAGCCCACCACGCGCCGCGAGAGCGTGTCCAGGACGACCGCGCAGTACACCTTGCCCTCAAAGGTGGGGTGCTCGGTGATGTCGGTGACCCATAACTGGTCCCGGGCGTGACGGGTGAAGTTCCGTTCCACCAGGTCGGCAACCGACGGAGTCACGTGCTTGGAGCGGGGACGCCGGTTGCCGGGCAGGCCGTGCAGGCTGGCGCGCTGCATCAGCAACTCCACGGTGCCGTGGCTGACATGGATGCGCAGGCCCAGACCGAGCACGGCGTGCACCCTGCGGGAGCCGTAGGTGCCGTGGGAGGCGGTGTGGATGCCCACGATGGCCTCGGTCAGCCAGGCGTGCTTGACCAGGCGGTTCGACGGTGGACGGTCCCGCCAGGCGTAGTACCCGGACTCGGCGACATGCAGCACCCGGCAGGCCAGTTGCGCCGGCAGGTGCTCGCGGGCCATCACGCGGATGGCTTCGAACCGCCTTTTGGGGACGTCACCTCATCCAGCAGTTCGACGGCACGGCGGTGGATGGCCAACTCGGTCTCCAGCTCGGCGATACGTTTGCGGGCCGCAGCGAGTTCGGACTGGTCGGTGCTGTTCGTGCCGGGCAACTGTCCCATGTCGATGAGGTGCTGGCGTCGCCAGACTTAGATCGTCTGGTCGCTGATACCGAGGAGCCGGGCGACCTCGGCGACCTTCCTTCCGGATGCGACGAGATCGAGAACCTTGCGGCGGAACTCGGGCGGATAGCTGCGGGGCATCACGGCCTCCGAAGATTGCTGGATCGTCAATTGTCCAGCAACCTGACTCCATCAGAAGCGGAGCATACCATCTCCACCAGTCCCGGAACGGTTCATCTCGGCCTCCTCCGCCGCACCTTGGCGACTCAAGAAGTTGGCTAGACGCGCCATCTCGACGCTGCTGCCATTCTCTGCGGACCGGCGGTAAAAGGTCTCAGCTTCTTGATCCTCCGCAGCCCTGCGGGACCGCTCCTCTGCCGCAGCTCTGTGGTACCGCTCCTCTGAAGAGGAGCCAGCCTCCCCCCCAACCCCTATGGTCGTTCGCCCATGGATCCGCCATAAGTCGCCCCCTTGAGTCCCTAGTGAAGTTCCGTGACTGAGTGTGCCTGCATTGATCCAACACATGGGTCCAATGCACGAAATCCGCTTCCGCGGCTCGACGCCCTGCCGGTCGTCGTGTCCCAGAACGGGTGTGAGGCGAGCTGGGCAGACGGCTCCTGCAAGCGACGACGCAGTGCTGTGGCGTGGAGCGGCCGTCTGGCCAGCGCTTCGAAGGTGCGGCGCGAAGGGATCGCGGAGCGCGGAGAGGCCCCCAGGATCCCGGAGATTGGCCAGTGCGGCTGGGATGCCGAAGGCAGCGACGGCCGCTGCTGAGATGGCGCCGATTCCCCGTCCCGCCCCTCGACAGACCGCCCACGTAATGGGGACGTAATGATCTTGGTCGGCAGGCCCTACGGGTCCCGCTTCCCCGCAGGTCGGACTGCGGGAAGACTCTCGGTCTCACCTGGCCTCCGGAGACGCGTACCCGTGGCCCCATCGGCTTCCCCGGGTCCATCGGCGTCGGCGCATGGTCCTGGCCCGTCACCCGCGCTCGTCGCTATGAGAAGGCCGTTCGGATCACCCGCACCGTGGCGCCGATCCGAACGGCTTCAGAGTGGGGAGACCTTGACGGCCGGCCCCCGCTCATCACTGGACGTGGGAGGTCACGCCCAGCCGCTCAGATGGTGACGCAGATGTTGTCCTCGATGGTGCGGCCGTCGCGCTCCAGGCCGCCGCAGACGAGACGGTTGGACTGCTCGTAGCCCACCGTCCACTTGTGGGATGCGGCGCTGACTCGAGGGGAGCGGAATTCGCCCCAGTAGGCACGCAGAGTCCCAGGCAGGCCGTCCTTGGTGTAGACGGTGATGTCCTGGACGAACTTGCTCTGATGTGCGGTCATGACGCAGATGTACTTGCCGCAGTGGGAATCGACTCCGCGCGTCGCCGCGCCGGCTGGCACAGTGGCTGCAAGGGGAGCGACGGAAAGCGCCGCTGCAAGGATGAGGCCGAAGCCAGTGATCTTCATGCCCGGCCCAACGCCCCAAGTAGCCGGCAAACACGCAAACATCCCCTTCCGGCTCGCTGTCGCACCGCCGACTGCGGCCGTTCCCACACGTGGACACCGCGTTTCCCGCGCGTCGGGTCCACCCCGGCCTATGCGGGCGGCAACCGGCAGGGCAGATACCCAGATCCGTCCCCTCAAGTATCGGTAGGGATCTGGCAGGACCGTGGGACGCCTCCGTAGAGGCGCCCTGCTCAAGCTCGCCAAGTCGGTCCCTCGCCGGCATCGGCAGGCCTCTCACCCCTCCAAGTCCGCCGCCAACTCCGTCCTCCAGTGCGCGGACATCCGCCGGCTCAGGATCGTCGCGGCAGCCGCCGGCGCCCCCGCATGGACGAACTCGCGCAGTGCGCGAGCCGCCTCCACGCGCAGGGCCCACGCGCTGAAATCGGACTGGGTCACGGGGTCGCTGTCGTCGTGCCAGGCGCGCTGCCCACTCACCCTCTGCCGGGCCGCCCACGCCTCGGCGGTGAGTGTACGCATACGCAGGTCAAGGAGGCTGTCCGGGGTGAGGTCGACCGTCTCGCCGCGCGATGTGCGGGCCAACGCGTCGCTCACCTCGTCGTACACGTCGAACCGGGTCTCCGCCGCCAGTCGCCCCAACTGAGCGGCCATCGCCGTACGCAACCGGGCAGGCGGTGTCCGTTCGATCAGTGCGGCCAGGTCGAAGTCCCGGACCATGCCGACGTACTGGCCGGCGGCCTGGTCGACGTCCTCCAGCACGGGCAGGAGCAGGGCGCTCGTCAGCTCCGCGTCCGTATCGTCGTCCGGCCGGTACGTGATGCCGAACTCCCCCTCCAGTTCGGCCAGGAAGCGGGCGTACGCCGCCGTCGACCCGGGCCAGGAGTCACCGCCGCCCTCGCGCGGCGACAGGACATGACGCACGCCCTCCGGCCCCGGTACGCCGTCCCCAGCGACCGTGACCTGGACCTCCGGCCCTCGTCTGGTGAGGGCGACCGCGCGCGTGTCCGCGGACACCCTGCGCAGCACCTCCGGGCGGGTGAACTGGGCGGCGCCACCCTCCTGGGTCGCGTAGGCCCATCCGCCGACGCTGCCCGCGCGAACCATCGGACGGTACGCCGCCCACGTCGAGTCCGCCGCCTGCCGGGCCCGGGCGCGCGTGCGCGGGCGGACGGTGTCGGGGATCGCCCCCAGCCTGCGCAGCAGTTCGGCCGGGGTGAGGTGCTCCACGAAGACGACGTCGGGCTGGTTCGGCCGGGGCGGTAGAGGCGTCCTGTGCCGGACCATGGCGAGGTACGCGCCGTTCGACCGGCCCACCGGAACGAAGAGCGGCTCCGAGGGGGTCGGCGGCTCCGGCTCCGGTTCGGCGGACTCGGCGGCCAGTGCGAGCGGGGAGACCGGGTCGGGGACGGCGGTCGTCTCGTCCTCCCACAGCAGGGCACCCTCGTACGCCAGCGGTGACCGGCCGTGGAACGGGCGGCCGCTTTCCAGGGCGTCCGCGAGGTCGGCCAGTGCGTGGCGCAGGGACGCCCATCCCGTGAAGGAGGGCATGTCCTCGTCGAAGTAGCGGCCGAGGCGGCCCCAGTTGCGGCCGGGGTGACAGGAGAGGAACAGGCCGTCGGAGGACTGCCAGCCGACGCCAAGGGTGATGAGCAGCCAGTCGTGATGCCAGTACGTGGCAAGTTCGTCGTAGTCCTCGTCATCCTCGTCGAGGGCGTCGTCGTCCGGGACGTCCGCGCTGATGCCGCGCAGGAAGGAGGTGCTCTTGACGATGTCCGCGACGCAGGACAGCGGGCCGTAGTGTGTCAACACGGGCGCCCCCGGCTGGAGTTCCACACCGTCGTGGCAGCTCAGCGAGGCCACCAGGTCGGAGTGGAAGCGGACCCCGAGCGCGCGCTCGGCAGCCCTGATGTCCAACGGCGACGCCGGCGGCCGCAGCTGGGCGTGGCTGACGGGCGCGTGCCGCAACAGCCACGCGTCGATACGGCCCCACGAGTCCTCAACGGCGGGAATACTCATGATCGGACCCTACGCGCCGCCACTGACAACGGGCCCGGGCAAGGCGCAGACGGCCTTCCACCGGTCTGCCGCCGCCCTCGCGCGGTGAATCGAGCGGGGGGTGGGGGCAGACCGGTGCCGCGCGGGCCTCAGGTCCGTCTCACGCGTGACCCAGTCTGATGTTGTCTCATGATCCCGGCCCGACGAAGACGTCGACGGTGTCGTTGGTGTCGCCGCGGACGAGGTTCGTGGCCGCCGAGGAGAAGGCGATCCGGTGGTCGCCGAGCGACGTGGAGCCCACCGCCGGCCGGTCCGCCTCGGTGCCGTCGGCCGCCACGCTCACCCGCTCGACGGTGCCGGTCCTCAGGTCCTTGACGAAGACGTCGGCGAGGCCGTTGGTGTCGTCGGGGACGAGGTTGGTGGCCGCCGAGACGAAGGCGACGCGGCGCCCGTCGCCGCTCAGGCTCGCGGCGGAGCTCACCCCGTCGGCCTGGGTGCCGTCGGCCGCGGTGCTGACACGCACGGTCGTCTGCGTCTTCCGGTCGAAGGCGAACACGTCGGTGACCTTGTTGGTGTCGTCGGGCACCAGGGAGGCGACGTTGGAGGAGAAGGCGAACATCCGGCCGTTCGCGCTGATCGACGAGTCGAACGAACTCTCCTTGTAGACGAAGCGGGTGGGTCGGCTGATCTGCTCCGTCGTGCCCTTCAGCCGGTCGCGGACATAGATGTTCCTGGCGTGCGTCCAGTCGTGGTTCGGGTCCAGTTGGTCCGCCGTCTCGAAGGCGACATGGCGTCCGTCGGCGCTGAGCGACGCCGAGAGGGAGTCGCCGTCCCCGAGAGTGCCGTCGGTGCGGTACTGGACCAGTTCGTTCTTCCCCGTGCGCCGGTCGTGGACGATCACATCGTCCCGGCCGTTGGTGTCGCCGGGGGCGGCGTCCGGGGTCGCGGTGGTGTAGGCGACGATCCGGCCGTTCGCGCTGATGGCGGGCGAGTAGTTCAGGCGGCTGCGGGGCGGGGCGTCCGGGTGGCCGTGGCTGATGCGCTCGGTCCGGTGGGTGCGGCGGTCGTAGAGGTAGATGTCGTCGAGGCCGTTGTCGTCGTCCCCGGTGAGCGCGGCCGTGGTGGCGAAAACGACGTTACGGCCGTCGCCGCTGAGCGCCACGCCCGTCGCCGGGCCCTCGGCGATGCGCTGGGTGCGGCCGGTGCGCAGGTCGTGCACGAAGACGTCGGCGACGCCGTTCGTGTCCCCTCGGACCAAGTTGGCGGCGGCCGAGACGAAGGCGATGTAGCGACCGTTCGCGCTGAGCACGGGTTCGGCGGAGGCGCCGTCGGCCTGCCGCCCGTCGGTGGCGACGCTGGCCCGGGCGGGGCCGGGCGAGGAGTGCTGGGCGGCGGCCGGCAACGCGGTGCCGGCGAGCGCGGCCACCACGGCGGCGCTCAGAGTGGTGCGGCGTGCCAAGTGCATGGAAGCCCCCTGTTGTTCCGTGCGAGTGCCATGTCGGCCGGGCAAATGCCTTTGATGTTCCGCGCGAGTTCCTTGCTGTTCCCCACAAGTCCCGTGGAGGACCGGGGAGTTCAGCGGAGGCGACGCACGAAGCCGTCGTAGTGACCGTTGGTGTCGTCGAGGGCGAGTTGGGCCGATTCGCTGCCCAGGCCGATGCGCCGGGCCCCGGCGCTCACCGAGTACACCGCCACGGAGACGTCCGTGACCGGCTCACCGGTGACGGACTCGCTGACCAGACGGGTGGTGCCGGTGCGCAGGTCGCGGAGGTAGACGTTGGCCGGCCCGAGCTGTCCGTCCGCCAGACGGGGATCCGCCTGATAGCTCAAATACCGGCCGTCCGGGCTGAGCTCGGGCTCGCGCACCCGGTTCTCGTCGGCGGGACCGGCGTTGACGCGCCGGGTGACGCCCTTGCGCAGGTCGCGGACGTAGACGGTGGAGGCGGCACTGGGGGTTTCACCCGGGACCAGTTCCTCATCACCCCAGTAGTCGAATGCGATGGTCCGGCCGTCCGCGGAAAGCGAGACGGGCATCGCGTATCGCTGCGCCGGGGTGCCGTCCGGCTTGACGTTGACCTGTTCCTCGGTGCCGGTGCGGCGGTCGTGCACCCACGTGCGACCGTACGAGCTGCGCGGCACCAACTGCGTGTACGCCACGTAGCGGCCGTCGGCGCTCAGACCCTGCAGGAGCGCGGGGTTGTCCGGGCGGTTCCGGTTGGTGATCCGCTCCACGACGCCGGTGCGGCGGTCGAGGACGTACACGACTCCGAAGAGGTCGCCGGGGTCGGTCTCCATCCGGTCGGCCTTGGCGTTGAAGGCGATGTAGCGGGCGTCCGCCGACATGGTGGCGCCGGCCGCGAAGGCGGAACCTCCGTCGAGGGCGACGCTGATCCGCTCCGTGGCGCCGGTGCGCCGGTCGTGCAGGTAGATGTCGTCGGCCGCGGGGTTCGTGGGCGGATGGTCCCAGCGGACCAGGTTCCTGGCATTGGAGCGGAACAGGATGTACCGCCCGTCGGCACTGACGGCCTGCGCGGACGACTCGCTGTCGGCCTGCGCGCCGTCCGAACTGACGCTGACCCGCTCGACCGTCCCCTTGCGCAGATCACGCACGAAGACGTCACCGAAGCCGTTGGTGTCGCCGGGCACCAGGTTGGACGCGTACGCCGTGAAGACCGCGAAGCGGCCGTCCGCGCTGAATTGCGGTCCGAACGAGTCGTCGTTGCCCTGCTCCCCCGTCGCCGACAAGGTGATCCGCTCGGTCTCCGGCTTCGGTGCCGGCGTGGCCGACGTCGCCGACAGCGCGACCATCGCCCCCGCGAGCGCCGCGACGGACACCCCACGCATGGTTCTGAACACGATTCCCCCTGTGTTTCCCCGTTGACGCATCTCCCCCGGCCCCGCGCCGAGGGCTCTCTTCGAGGCAAGCGCACCACCATGCACAGGGTCAATCCCTAGAATTGAGTACAACTCGGGCACAACATCAGGCGTCCGCGAGGAGACCTCGTCCAGGAGGTCCCGTACATGGCCGAAAATCCACGCCCGGTCCGTTGTAACTGGCGTGCGTCGGACCGCCGTTCGGGGTCGCCGTCCGGGGCGCACGCTCAATCCGGTCGGCGTCCGGGGGCCGGCCTTCCCCAGGAGCGGTTCGGCCTGCCGCCCGGTCACGATGTCGCCCGCCACAAGTCCGAACGCGGCCAGGCGGCATACCGCTGACACCCCAGTCCGGCGTTGGTCAGTCGGACTGTTCGGGCCCCGTGGACGGGGTGCTTTCGGCCGGCCCCCCGAAGTCCGGGCTCGTGAAGTCCGGGCTGGTGAAGCTCGGGCGCGGACCCGCCGCGGGTCCGCCGTCGGGGCTGCTGAACCCCGGCCGGTCGTAGCCGAGGTGCGGCATGCGGCCGGTGGTCGGTGTCGGTGACGGACGGGTCAGTGCCGCCGTGCCCGGATCGGCGAGGGCCTCCCGGAGGAACGGCATGATGCCGCGCTCCAGCAGAGCCTCGCGCCAGGCTTCCCTGGCCCGGGCCACCTCCACGTCGAGCTCGCCGGGCGCTCCGGCCTGGAGCGAGGACGAGCCGTTGCGCAGAGCGGTGAGCAGCAGCCCGACCGCGGCGACCAGGATCGCGGCCACCGTGACCGCACCGAACACCCACCCCATGGTCAGCAGGGTCTGGGCGAACGCCAGCTCGGGGGTGAGGACCTTCAGAACGAACCCCACGAGCAGGAAGATCGCCGCGGCTGTTCCGGCGAGGACGGGCGCGAGCACCGCGACGACGGCGATCGCGCCCGCTCCGGCGGTCTCGTCGTGCTCTCCCACAGTGGCCGCGAGCCCCAGCGCGCCCGCGTCCGGTTCCACGGAGCCGGACGCGTCGGCGGACCACGGGGTGGACGGCGCCGGACGGCTCAGTTCCTCGCGGACATGGGCATAGTGGCGGTACTCGGTCGCCGCGGCCGCCGTGATGAGTGCGGTGGCGTTGAGCGCCATGGTGCGCAGCTGTTCGGTGTTGAGCCGCCGGCCGACAGCGGCGAGTTCCGGGCGGTGTGGGGCGGAGCGCAGCGCCTCATCGAGGATCCGCTCGTATTCCTGACGGTCCTCGCTCAGCAGATACCGCGGAGCCGGGTCCTCCCACCGCGAGCCGTGTCCCAGGCGGTCCTCGCCCGGCTCGCGGGGCGGGACGGGGCTGCTCGTGCGGTCGATGAACTGTGCTTTCTGCTCCCCTTCCGACCCACTCCGCACGGATGCGTCGGACGCCTTCGCCGGGTGCACCCGGATGCCCCGGACTGGAGTCAGCAGACGGCGCGCAAGGGGAGGTCGGCGCGGGCTCGCGACACCACTCGGCTTTGCCGCAGCGCGGTTCGTGTCGGTTCGGGTTCCTTCGGGCGGTTCGGAAGTGCTGGTAGGCGAAGGAGTTGGCGAGATGACGGTCCGTACCCGAGTGTCGACCGGCCTGAACGACCCGGTAGGCGGCCGAAAGCCTGGTGAGCGGCGCGAAATGACGGCCAGGACGCGGCCGACGAAGGATTCAGCGGCCGGCGTCATACCTGCCCCCTGCGTCTGATGATCCCTGTGGCGCGGTGATGCCTGTGTCCGGCTGCGCACTGTCTGCGGGAGGGCCTGCTACCTGTGGCCGGAGAGGAACACCGTTGGCGTGGCCGTAACCGTACGCCTGCTGTGCTTGCCCCTGAAGGGCTTGCTGCTGTGCCTCCTCGGCCACACCGCCCAACGCGGCCCGGCCGGCGCTCTTGACCGCCAATGGCACCAGCGTGGCGAGCTGTTGAACGGCCGACAGTGCCCCTAAGCCGACCATGTAGGCCACAAGCGGGTTCACACTGTGCGGGTAGGTCGCGGCGAGAGCGCCCGTTGGGGCCCCACTCACGAACAACCGCAGCACCGCGGCAACGCAATAGCCCGGCCAGCCGGGCGCGGGCAACTGCTCCTCGCCGGGCCGCACATCGGGCCGGCGCCGAGGAGGCTCGATCGTGTCCGGCTGCACGTTCCATGGCATCTTGCGGTGCCACTTGACGGACTTGATGACGTCGACGGCCTCCATGGTGGCACCACCAGCCACCCCCACCCACGCGGCCATCAACCAGTCCATAAGCTGAGATTAGAAGGTCGCGCAGTGTCAGGGAACGACCTCGCAGTATTCGCCAAAGTCACACGACATCTTCACCCTGCGTGATCGCGACGGGCAACATCACCGACCACGCCGACCACACTGAGCAGGGCAGCATGATCCGCCGCTCCATCATTTCGCCTCACCAGAGATGCAGAAAGCTCCGGACGTCATCGAGGCCGCCGAGCGCCCGACCGTCCACGTCCGACGAATCCACCTCGGCACGCGCCGCCAAGTAATACGCCAGCGCGATAGCCTCATCGCTGAGATGTCCGAACCGTCGAGCGGTATGCCCCAGGCACAAACCGGCCAGCCCAAGCAGCGGGCTGCCGGACACAGCCCGCGTTCCGACCTGCACGCACCAGTGCTCGACGAACTCCCGGTCGTCGCCGTTCAAGGCCTCCCGACCAGAGCGCCCGCCGCCTCGGGCTCATGCGCCTGCTCCCCGAGCGCCCTCTCCAACGTCCCGACCACCACGTCATGCGGCAGGGCAGGAGGGTTGTGGAAGGTCAGATGTGAATGCATGCCGCGAGAGTACGCATTCCACTGCGGCGGTACAGAGCGGGTGATCGCGACGCCGTGCTCGACGGCGTCGCGACATCCCCGGCAGCTGTTGCGGATGAGGGAGATGTTCCAGCGTCCGCGGACCCAGTAGAGACGGTGCGGCAGCCGCGCGTGGAACAACCGCCCCTCAGCCGTGTGACCGCCCGGCCTGTTCGATCGCCCACCGTCCCAGCAGTCCCCCCGTTCTGTCTCCGCGAGTGGAGTTCCCGCAGGTCAGCATCTGACGCTTCCCGGGAAGCGGTCACTTCCCGGCCGTCCCTCGCGGCCTCAGGGGCGGGGCCGCCACCGTCGTAGGAGCAAAGGTCGGCACACAAGGACTCGCCGCCCCGGACCCAGGACGAAGGAATTCGAAACGATTATGAACGTACGCATCCGCATCGCGGTCTCCTGCGCGACGCTCGCCGCGGTCGCCGAGATCGCCGCGACCTCCGCCGTGGCGGCCGCCGCCACGCCGAACTCCGCCGCCAGTGCCGTCACCTGCTCCAAGTGGAAGTCCATCTCCGCGGACCACAACTCCGTCGGCGTGCGGTACATGGAGTGCGACCGGAAGGTCGGCGGAAGGCAGCAGCCCAGCGCTGCCCTCTATATCTGGGACAACAAGACGGACTGGTAAGTACGCCCGGGTGAACGTGGCCACGGGGTACGCCCACTGGAACGGTCTCGACCAGACGTGGTTCCGCTACCGGACTTCTTGCCTAGTGCTCCAGGCTTCAGCCTGGGGGGTGAAGCTCATCCGGTGGCCGCGACGCGGAGCGTCGCGGTGCCGGGTGGAGCGGGCGCGGAGCGCCCGTAGGGCTGCGCGGCGGAGCCGGGCAGCCCTACGTCTGGGCCGGTGTCGCCCGCGTGACGGCAGTGCATGAGTGGTCCGGCGGGGCTGGGTTCGGCTGATCAGATGGGGTTGTCGGTGGTGGGTGTCAGCGTCCGGATCATGCAGCTTCGGTATGCCTTCCGCCTCGACCCGGAGCCCGGTCAGCGCGTTGCGCTGGCGCGGGCGTTCGGGTGTGCGCGGGTGGTGTACAACGACGCGGTCGCCGCCCGGGAGCGGGCCCGGCGGGAGGGTGCTGCGTTTCCGAGTGCGGGCGCGCTGTCGAAGACGCTGATCACCGAGGCGAAGCGGAGCCGCGAAGGGCGGCGTCGAGGGCCAGGTCGGCTACTGGCGGCGCAACTACCTCACCCCAGTCCCGCGGGTCGACTCCCTCGACGAGCTCAACGACGCCTTCGCCGCGTTCGAACAGGCCGAGGAATCACGGCGGATCGGCATGCGGATCCGCACCATCGGCCAGGACTTCACCCACGAGGCCCCGCTCCTGCTGCCTCTCCCCGGTGAGACGTTCGAGACCGGGCTGGCCTTCAACCCGCGCGTCGACCGCTACGGCATGGTCGCCGTCCGCGTCTGCCGCTACTCGGTCCCGGTCCGCTTCATCGGCCGCACTGTCCACGTCCTGCTCCGTTCGAATGAGGTCGTCGTCTTCCACGGCCGCACCGAGATCGCCCGCCACCCGCGCCTGACCACGAAAGGCGCCGAACGGGTGATGCTGGACCACTTCCTGGAATTCCTGCTGGCCAAGCCAGGAGCCCTCGCGGGCTCCGAGGCTCTCGATCAGGCCCGTCGCGCTGGCACCTTCACTCCCGCCCACGAGGCGTTCTGGTCTGCTGCAAAGCACACCCTCGGCGAGACCGACGGCACGAAAGCCCTGGTCCACGTCCTGCTGCTGCACCGGCACCTGCAGCACCGCGACGTTGTCGCCTGCATCCGGGCCGCGCTCGCGGTCGGGGCCTGTACCGCGGATGTCGTCGCTCTCGAAGCTCGCAAGGCCGCCGAGACCGAGGGCCGTTCCCCGACCGTCACCGTCACCGTCCCGCTACCCGAACCCGTCGCACCGCCCGAGCTGCCGCTGCCGAGCCTGACCGAACGCCGCACCGCCCGCCTGCCACCCGACCAGCGTCCCCTGCCAGCGCTTGAGCGCTGGGACCAGCTCCTGCACCACCGACCCGGAAGGGACCCCCGATGACCGTCCCGCACCACACCCTGACCGAGCCCGCCTCCGACGCCGCCATCGACACCGCCTGCCGCGTCCTCAGGTTGCCGACCATGCGGGCCCAGTTCGCCGACACCGTGACCCGCGCCGAACGCGAGCACCTGTCCTACCGCGGCTTCCTCGCCGAACTGCTGATGGCCGAGTGCGAGGACCGCGACCGCCGACGCTCCGAGCGTCGCATCCGCGCGGCCGGCTTTCCTCGCTCGAAGTGGCTGTCCGATTTCGACTACACGGCCAACCCCAACGTCACACCGGCTCTGGTCAACAACCTCGCCACCTGCGAGTGGGTCAAGAGGGGTGAGCCGCTCTGTCTCATCGGCGACTCCGGCACCGGCAAGACCCACCTGCTGATCGGACTCGGGTCCGCTGCGGCGATGGCCGGCTTCCGGGTCCGCTACGCGCTCGCCGCCCGCCTGGTCAACGAGCTCGTCGAAGCTGCCGACGAGAAACAGCTGACCAAGACGATCGCCCGCTACGGGCGCGTCGACCTCCTTTGTATTGATGAGCTGGGCTATCTCGAACTGGACCGCCGCGGCGCCGAGATGCTGTTCCAGGTTCTGACGGAGAGAGAGGAGAAGAACAGTGTTGCGATCGCTTCGAACGAGTCGTTCGGAGGCTGGACCAAGACCTTCACCGACCCTCGGCTGTGCGCGGCGATCGTCGATCGGCTGACCTTCAACGGCACGATCATCGAGACCGGCACCGAGTCCTACCGACTTGCCCAGACCAGGGCCAAGCAGCAGCGAGGCTAGCCGCCTGGAACTCACTGGGGTCCCTGGCAGGCTGGGCGGAGCTCACGCCCGGCGGCACCCGGCAGGCTGCTGGTCAGCGATTGACATGATGGGCGGTGGCAAGATCTCAGGTGTCTCCAAGGGGCGACTATGACGTTCAAGACCGAAGCCGATTCCGGAGTCGCCGATCGGGATGAGTGGTCCTATGCACCCACGGTGGGCGTCGGACCGCTCCGGTTCGGCATGACCGTCGACGAAGTGGTCGAGGCGGCTCAGGTTCTCGGCCAGACAGAGGTCAGCGATTGCCCACGGGACCACGCGATCTTCTCGCCGACTTGGAAGATCGAGGTCCGTCGTGGGGTGGCCCCTTCACCGCCTGCCGTCACGGCCTACGTGAGCCAGGCTGTGGGGTTGTTCTGCATCGCAGCCGACGCCGTCCACGGTCCTCAGGTCGGGCACGACGGAATCTCGCTGGTCGGAAGGGACCTACTGGAACTGGAGAGCGACGAAATCGCGCATGCCGAGGCGGTGGACGGGCACTTTCGCTACATGCCCGAGGGATACGCAGGACCGGATGATCCCGGGGTCGTTATGCGCGGGCAACTCGTCGGGCAGGTCGTGAGATCGCGTCCGTTGTTCATGGTGACGCGCGACGGCGCCAATACCGAATGGGACTCGATGCCTTCGGAGGAGTACCGCCACGGTGGGTCAACGACCTGACGTGGTGTGACTCGTGACGAGGGGTGAAGGAGATCGCCGACCATCGTCGGCTGGAGCCACGCGTGACCGGAAGCCGGGGCCGCGTCAAGCCGGAACGCAGACTCCTAGCACGACGGCATGGGGCCACCTGGAGCCGGAAAAGTGGGGCCAGTTCAGACCGTTAATGCCACGCGGTGTCTACCAGGTCTGGGACGTCGGGCGGTTCCGTGAACTGCGCCTGACGCGGTCACCCTGGCCCAGTGCCGCCGGTGAGGGCGTCGGCCCAGCTGTCGGACTCCGACACCCCAGCTGGTAGTGGGCCACGACCACGGCGGCTCGCGTCGCATCGGGTCCGCCGGGGATCATCGCCGTCCACGCAGCACCCGCGGGCGCCGTCTGCCGCGCTCCGTCGTCCCCGGCGACCAGCAGCCCCGAGGTTCCCTGGGCCGGCTCGACCTCGGCCCAGCCGGCGTGACAGGCCGGGCTCCAGCGCAGCGTCAGGGTCCGCCCGAGCGCCCGGAGACGGTGCACCGTGACCGCGTCCTGGTCGCACCGCTGCCGATACGGATCGAGCCCCTGGCAACCGACCGGCCCGCACGGCGTACCCGACGGGGACGCCGTCGGGTGCAGCGGCCAGGGCCAGGTCGGTGCGCCGGCCGGCGCACCCCGCAGAACCGGCACGTGGTCTCCACCCCAGTGATGCCATACCAAAACGGCCGCCAGCGCACACGCCCCGACCGCCGCGGCCGCCGCGTGCCGTCGGCCGCGTGAACGCGCCGTCGGACGCGACGCCGCTTCCTCCCCCCGTTACCGTCTTCGTGGCTCCGCAATGGGGCCTCCGGCCTTCGGGTCCGGCATGACTTCCCCCTCCTGTTGTTGATGATCCGGGGGGTGG
>NZ_JBVKCA010000034.1:0-90875 GCF_055656965.1 Streptomyces sp. NPDC111656 | reverse complement strand
GCGACGCCGCCATCAAGCCCAGTCCCGCACCAGCCATTACCGGCGACAAGCCGCATCCCAGACATGAAGATCACGATCTACAGTTGGAGTATTAGGACGTGCGAGGGTGTCATGCGGAGTCTGCAAGCGGCTTACGAACGGCGAGGCGGACCTCAGCGGCGGAATCCGCGCTCGGGGGAGCGCGGGGGCACGCTGAGGAAGTCCTCGAACCAGTGGTCCGGCTGCAAAGCAGCTGGGACGGGCCGGGAGTTCTGTGCGCCCTCGGACGTATCCGGGGCATCGCTGTAGCGGTCGTCGTACAGCCACAGCATATAGTGGTCCTGGAAGAAGAACTCTGAGCAGGCGTCGAAATCGTAGTCGTCGCGATGCGTGGGCAGCGCCGTGTGTGACGGGCTGTCCTCGTCGGACTCCGCATCCTCAGCTGCGTCGTCGAGAGCGAGGTGCAAGACCGTCTCCTCGGCGGCGCACGTGGGTTGCGGCCAGCTGCCACGTGCGATGTTGCCTGCCAGGTCGTCGCAGGCGCGGGCCAGCGCGCCGCCACCGCAGACTCTGGTGCCGGGCGACGCGCGGCAGGCGGGAGAAGCCCCCCACGTGCCGTAGTCGTCCTCGGTGACGGGCCGTCTCTTGAGTTCGGCGTCGTCGTAGGCCGCATCCGCCAGCCGCGCCAGTGTGCCGAACAGCCGGTCGGCCGTGCGAGGGGTGAGCTTCTTGCCCAGTCCGGAGCCGTGCGGGGCACCTCGTCGGGCGATCCTCGATGTGATGCCTCGGCCGCGAGGAAGCCTGCGGTATTTGTCGAAGTCGTAGCCGCGGTCGACGAAAGTCGGCGGGGACGATGTCGGGGGCGTCCGCGCAGGCCCCAGATGCGGGGAATGACATCGAGCAGCTGGATGAGCTGGGTGACATCATGCCGGTTCCCGCCGGTCAACGACACTGCGAGCGGGGTGCCGTGCCGGTCGATGATCAGATGATGCTTGCTGCCCGGGCGGGCCCGGTCGACCGGGACGGCCCGGTGTGAAACCCCCTTTGAGGGCGCGGACATGCGAACCGTCGATGGCACAGTCGTCCATCCCCAGCAGACCAGCCGCCCGCAGTTCGGTGAGCAGGGCTGCATGCAGTCGGGGCCAGAGGCCAGCGAACTCACGACGCGATCCCGTGGCGCGCGTGCGGTAAAACCCTCGCACTTGAAGATGCTGAACGACGCGGAGATGTAGAAGACCCGTTGGAGTCTGCGGCTGTATCGCTGAGGGCGTCGGAGGTTGCCGCTGATCCGGCCGGAGTCGCGTGGGACCGGTGCGACGCTGAAGCCGGCCCGGCGGTCAGCAGCGCCGAAGACAGTCATGTCACCGCCGGTGGCTTCTAGGAACTCGGCGCTGCGGACGATGCCCAAGCTGGCATGATGGTGATCACTTCGAAGTCGTGATGCTCGCGCTCCTCCTTCCAGCCTGCTCGCCGAGGCCTTCGGATGACACGACACCCCTCCGTGCAGCCACGCCACGTCCTGCACCCCGGGCCCACACCCGTGCAGCGAAAGCCAGCACACGCCGCGGCCCCCGGCCATGCTCAGGCTGCTCTGCCTCCTGCTTTCGAGGCGTTCTGCGTCCTGCACCGGGATTGCCCTGGACTACGCGAGCGCTCGTTTGCCCGAGAAGGACGCGCACCGCGTGGTGCGCTGCGCACTGGGCGAACTGGCTGTCAGATAGCCCCACGTCGTCAGCCATCGCAACCCCGTCGGCCGGACATGGACGCTGCTGAGCGCCTACATCCGCACTCAGCGCCCCGTTCCGCCGCCGCTCAGAGACTGCCCAGCCCTGCAGTACGACGCTGCCTGCTCGACTACAACAGCACCGCGGCCGCCGAAGTCATGGGCCAGGACCCCAGCAATATTCGCTACCTGGTCTGCTCGGCACCGTCTCAGTCCCGCACCGCCGCGCGCAGGTTGCGCCCTTCGCGCTGATCTCCCGGTCGGGGCGCGCCACTGGGGTGCGGCAAGATGGCAGCTCGTTGAGCGGCTGGAGGAAGCTCAGCCGGCCGCTGCCTCCTGCTGCGGCTCGGCCGCAGCAGGCTCCGAGGCGGCCGCGGCGGTGTAGAAGACCGACGAGCCCTGCTTGGCGCGGTGAGCGTGGCTCTTGGCGACCAGTCCTTCGAGGGTGGTGCGCACGACCGTGGTCTTCACGCTCCGGTCGGGGTGGGCCTGCGTGAGCGCGGTGGTGATCTCGGCAGCGGAACGCGGCTCGCTCTGCTGCTCCAGGTGGCCTCGGATCAGCTCGACGAGAGTCGGCTTGGCCGCTGCCGTGGATGCCTTCTCGGGTGAGGCCTGGGCGGCGGGCTTCTTGGACGCCGCCTTTTTCGCGCTGGTGGCGGACGCCTTCTTCGGCTTGCTCTGCTTGGGCTCCGCGGAGGTCTGGTGAGGCACGGACGGTGCGGCTGCCGGGGCTGCCTCGGCGGGACTTGCATTGCCGAGTGCCTGCTGCATGTTCACCAGCACGGTGTGGTCGTGCTGCAGGGCACGCAACTGTTCCTGCAGGGCTTCGATCTCCACACCGATACGTTCCTGCTCCTTGGTGTTGCGCTCAAGATCGCCCGTCACCTGGGCGACGTACTGCGAGGTCAGTTCTGTGGAGTGGGTCTGGCTTTTAGGCATGGCATGGGCCTTTCTGCAGTCCGCGGGCACGGCGGTGAAAGCAGGAGCCATGTGCGCGAACGGATGGAAGTGGGTATCGCGTCTGAGATGACCGGGTCACCTGCAGGACACAACTGCCGCAGCATGCGGCAGTTTAGAGATACTACGCACGAGGGCAACCGGATGTTCCTGTCGAGTGATGCCTCACTCTCCCTTGCAGGGTGAGCAGCCGACAGGCGCGGGGCATGTGACACAGCTGCTGACCGTTGTGCTGTCACTGCTGAACCGCCGCGCGGCCTACCCTGACCTGGAGAGACAGGCGCCAGGCGACTTCATCGGTATCCCGGCAGTAGTGCCAGGCAGCCACCGAGCGCGAAGCCACCAGCCGGTCCAGGAGCTCCTCGGCCTGGTGGGGCGAATGGCCACACAGACGTGCGAGCACCTCCATGTCGGTACTGCCGACCGCACCCGATGTGTAGGTGGCCAGGACCACTGCGGTCAGTTGAACGGCCGGGGCCCACCCGCCCGGCAGAACCAGCGGGGCGGGGCGCAGAGCCCAATGGGCGGCACGGGCTCGCACGCGACGTCCTGGTCTCTGAGCGAAGACTGCGGCATCAAGGAGCTGTGCCTCCACGTGCGGGTACCTGCAGACCGTTCGGCGGAGCCAGCCGGCGTGCTCCAGTTCCTCCCACAACTCCCTGCGGCCGCACAGGCGCATGCCGCGCAACAGGCCTCCGGGCAGCCGGACGTAAGCGTTGGTGTCGGCGCGGAGCGCGCACTGCAGGGCCAGCAGCCGGGCGGCGGGGGAGGAGAAGCGCGGCAGCACGGCGGCGAGATAGGTGAGCATTTCCCGCACACGCCGCTGCTCGTCCGGCCCGTACGGCCGCGCGCTGCGCCCGGGATCCCGCCCGCTGGAGGCGGACTTCGGGCGGTCGGCACTCAGCAGTGTGGAGGGCACGATGGCGGTGTGGCTCATGGCGGCGGCGCACGCGGCGCAGGCATCCGCCAGCCGCCACGCACGGCCGCTGCGGTCGCAGGTCAGCGCCAGGAGCACCGGCCCAGAGCAGCCGCGGTGACGGGGGTGCCAGTGGCAGCCCCGCGCCCGGCACTGACAGGTGCGAAGGTGTCCGGGCAGCGCGTCGGCGCGGGCGTGGCGCGCCAGATGGGTCAGGGCGGCCGACCGTGCGGAGGCTGCCTGCAGCTGGCGGCTGCGCGGGGTGCAGCGGGGGCAGGCCAGGGTCGGCCCGCCCGTCTGCGGGCGCAGTTCCACCGTCCAGATGCGCTGCACCGCGGCGTGCGTACGGGAAAGCCGCATGGGCCCGTCGCCCTCCCCTTCAATGTGCGCCCGGGGGCGCTGCGTGGTCCCGGCAGGCACAAGCGGGAGTCGCGCGCACCGTAGTGCAGATTCCTGCACTCGCACATCGGCGGCACCCGCAGCGCCCACCTGCACAGATAGTGCAGAAGTCTGCACTGACAGGGCAGGGTCCTGCACCGTCGGATGGTGGAGTGACGATCTTGCCGCCCGACCCCGATCTCACCGCGCTGCGCGTAACGCTCGCGCGACTGAGGAACGAGCGCGGATGGACCTTCGACGAACTCGCCAGCCGCAGCGGCCTGGCCCGGCGCACCCTCATCGACCTCGAACACGGCCGCACCACCGGCAGCGTCACCACCTGGCACGCCCTCGCCCACGCCTTCGACGTCCCCATCGAGCAGCTGCTCTCCACCCTCTGCGACGACCACACCCCGCCCGGGGCGAAGGATTCCTGACCCGCCGGGCGCCGCGCGCGAATCACCCGAACCGGCGAGCAGCCCTCAAACACCCAAGCGACTGCCCGTCCGTGCGTTTGATACTGCTGGGCCACTCGTGGGACACACCCGCCGCCGCACCACGATCAGGGCGCGCTGCCTGGCACGGTCCCCGGCATGCGCCCCAACCCCGCCTCCACCGGCCGCCACTGGGACGGCAGCCCCCGCACCACGCACCCCAGCCGCCCGCTGCGGGTGGCCGCCACCAGCCCCAGCCGCCTGCTGCGCACCGGCCAGAGCGGCCGCTGCCGCCTGTGCGGCAACCGCGTCGACTTCTACCAGCGCAGCGACCAGCGGCCCATCGTCCTGCACCCCGCCGAACTGGCAGCCGCTCACGTCCCGGTCTCCAGCCGCTGGCACCTGAGCTGCGGCATCGCCCACCCACACGGCGACGGCAGTGCATGGTGCCGCACCCCGCACACCCTGCTGTGCCCCCACCGCACCACAACTGCCCGGACCAGCCCACAAATTGAGGCGGTGCGCCGCCGACTCGCCGTGCGCTCCCGCCGCCTGATCGACACCGGCGCCTTCACCCCGCAGACCCCGCCCGCCCCCGCGTGTACGCAGCCCGCCGACGCCGGGTGCCCCGCCCTGCCCGTCGTGCAGCTGCTACTGGGCCGCTACCTCGCCGACCAGCCGCTCGAGGAGATCCGGTGTGTGGCCCAGGCCCACCAGCGCCGCCGCTGCCCCCAGCCCGTGCTCACCCCCCACGCCCCCGCAGGCCACTGGGCACTCCTGCCCGCCAGCCCACAGCGAGGCCAACTCGCCCTGCCCGCTGGGCTGATGGCCATCTACGACCTCAGCCGCCTGCCCTATGCCGAACAACTGCGCTGGCGCACCCAGCGCTGCCCCACCCATGCAGCGGCCCCCGGCACCGCCGACCTCGCGCTGGCCGGATGGAAGGTCTTCGACCCCCTCCTGCACGCCGCACAGATCCGCACCCGTCTCCCGCACACCCCGACCAGTCGCCCAGGGCAGGCGTGACGATGCCCCACCACGCCCTGGAAATCACCGTCACCCGGCCCCCCGCCCCAGCCGAACTCCACGCTGCCGCCCGCGTGCTGCCGCTCGCGGCCAACCACGACGCCACCCGCCTGATGGCCCTCGTACCCGTAAAAACCCCCAGCAGGGCCGCGCACCGCCTGCGCCAGCGCCTCGGCACACGGCTGCCCACCGACGTGATCACCACCCACTACCCGGATGCAGACGGCCAGATCCTGCTCAACCTCACCTTCCCACCCGCCCTCCATACCGCCATCCGCCACGCCGCCGACCAAGCGGGGCAGCCCCCGGAACTCTTCGTACGCCTCGCCCTCAGCCGCGCCCTGGCCCAGCACGCCAGCGACGAAGCCGACTTCCTCGATCACGCCGTACAACGCCTCCTCACCCGCACCAGCGCCCCCGGCCTCCTGACGGCCGTCGGGCACGCCCTGAGCCGCACCCCCGGAGCAGCACCATGCTGAACCCGACCGACGAGCAACGCGCCGCGGCCGACGCCTTCCACGCCGGCGACCACCTGGCCCTGCAGGCCGGAGCGGGCACCGGAAAGACGACCACCCTGGCGCTGCTCGCCTGCGCCACCAAGCGCCGCGGCCGCTACCTCGCCTACAACCGGGCCATCGCCCAAGACGCCACCACCCGCTTCCCCCCAAACGTCCTGTGCAAGACCGCCCACGCCCTGGCCTACGCCGCACTCGGCCACCGCTACGCCAGCCGCCTGAACGCCCCTCGCCGCCCCGCCTGGCAGACCGGCCACACCCTCGGCCTCACCAAAGCCGTCCGCATCGGCGAGCGCGAGGTGTCCCAGAAGACCCTCTCAAACGCGATACTGCGCACGGTGGCCCGCTTCTGCCATACCGCCGACCCCGCCATCACCGCACACCACGTACCCCGCCTGCGCGGCCTGGAAGACAACGACCAGCACACCCAACTCGCCGACCACATCATCCCGTTCGCCCGCAAAGCCTGGGCCGACCTGCAGCATCCCGACGACGGCGCGGTCCGCTTCGACCACGACCACTACCTGAAAATCTGGGCCCTCACCCAGCCGAGAATCCACACCGACTTCCTCCTGCTCGACGAGGCCCAGGACACCAACCCCGTCGTCGAACAGATCTTCCTCAACCAGCGCGACCACGCCCAACTGGTGATGGTCGGCGACTCCGCACAGGCCATCTACCACTGGCGCGGCGCCAAAGACGTAATGACCGGCTTCGACGGCACCCAGCTCACCCTGTCCCAGTCCTTCCGCTTCGGCCCCCACCTGGCCCAGGAAGCCAACCGCTGGCTGCGCATCGCCGATGCCCCCATCCGCCTCACCGGAACCGAGACCGAGCCCACCGAACTCGGCCCCGTCCCACGCCCCGACGCGGTGCTGTGCCGCACCAACGTCGGCACCATGGCCCAGGCCATGGACCAGCTGGCCGCCGGGTACCGTGTCGGGCTGGTCGGGGGAGGCGAAAGCCTGCGCGCCCTCGCCCTGGCAGCCCGCGACCTCAAAGAGGGCCGCCGCACCACCCATCCCGAACTCGTCCTGTTCCCCGCCTGGGGCGAACTGCAGGACTACGCCGCCCACGACCCGGCCGGCCGCGACCTGCAGCCCCTCGTCGACCTGGTCGACACCCACGGCACGGACGCCATCCTGGCCGCCCTCGCCCAACTCACCCCGGAACAGCAGGCCGAAGTGACTATCTCCACCGCCCACAAAGCCAAGGGCCGCGAATGGCCCTGCGTGAAAATCGCCGACGACTTCACTCCGCCCAAGGACAGTGACAGGCAAGACGACACCGGTCGTGTGCTACCTGGTCCCATCGACGACGCCGAGGCACGCCTCGCCTACGTCGCCGTCACCCGCACGCGCCGGCGACTGGACATCGGAGGCCTGTCTTGGATCCACGACCATCCCGACGGCAACCCTCTCGCTGCCGCGAGAACGTGACATGCCACGCCACCTGTGGCGACCTATCCGGAACCGTCGGCTCGAGGCGTCGAGCCCCAGCCGACCCTGTAAGTCTTGCCGCCGGTGATCCGCCTCGATCGGACCAAGTGGGCTGGCGTGGCTCCGCCCGCGACCAACGCCGACCCCTCACACTCCTCGACCCCGAGTCGCGGACGTCGATGCCGGGGCCCGCGTGGCCGCGCCGTCTCGTCTACGGTCGTCCTGCACGATCGCCGGTATGCCGCAGGGGGATGGATGAGGAGCACGGAGACGGCGCTTGCCGTTCTGGAGGCGCTGCGCGAGCGTGGGGAGGCGGCCGGGGACGGCCTGCATGGCTGGGTGCTGGATTCGGAGCTTCGCCCGCCTCAGCAGCAGAACGTGAACACTCTCGCTGGCCGGGGCCTGGTGGAGCTGGCGGGCCGGGAGGAGCGTGCGGAGTTGTCGGCGCTGGAGGGCCGGCCGGATCGCTGGGCCGCCCGGCTCACCGCGTACGGTCACGACACCCTCGCCTACGCCCGCACCCGCCCCCAGCCCGCGTCCGGGCCCAACGGACCGGGGGAGGGGCAGCAACTGATCGAGTTGATTCCCTCGCAGATGGCGGCGCTGCGTGTGTTCCTCGGCCTCGCCGCTGAACTCCGGGTGCCGCCGGCCGCCGGGCTTGCCGATCAGGTCCGGACGGCGTGGTGCGACCACGGAATGAAACGGTGGCAGCTGTATCTGACGGAGGAGCAGATCACGTCGGTGGCGTACGGGTTCTGGCTGCACCGGATGACCGGCTCCGCCGCGGAGGCCAACCGTTTCGCGCGCGAGTACGGCGCCGTCCACCAGCCGGGAACTGAGGATCCTGCGTTGCCGGGATGGCCGGGTGTTGTGTGCGGCGTGACGTGACTTACCGCTCGTGGGGGTGAGCCGGGGGTGAAGCGCCGGACGGGCCAGGGCCGGACCCACTACGAAGATCACTAACTGTCGGTGATCTTCGAAGGGATCTTCTGTGCGCCTTACCCGCTCCCAAGTCGTACTGTCCGTGCTCGTGGTCCTGCTCGCCCCCACTGCCGCTCACGCCACAGCGTCAGCCGACGCCGGCCGGATCGCTCCGGCGGCTCCGGGCGACAGCGTTACCCTGCCCGTCCGTGACGCCCTGCAGGCGCTGCCCGTGCAGGACGAGAGCCGGGCCGGCTACGAACGCTCGAAGTTCAAGCACTGGACCGATGCCGACAAGGACGGGTGCAACACTCGCGCGGAGATCCTCCTCGAGGAGGCCGTCACGGCGCCTGTGCAGGGGCCGAAGTGCGCGCTCACCGGCGGGTCCTGGTACAGCCCCTACGACGACCGGTACTTCGACAACGCCCGCCTCTTGGACGTCGACCACCTCGTGCCGCTCGCCGAAGCCTGGGACAGCGGCGCCTCCGCCTGGACGGCGAAGGAACGCGAGGCCTACGCCAACGACCTCGACGACTCCCGCGCCCTGATCGCGGTGTCCGCGGCCAGCAACCGTTCCAAGGCCGACAAGGACCCGAGCGAGTGGCTGCCCCCGTACGAGGGCTACCGCTGCCAGTACGTCACCGACTGGGTCGCCGACAAGACCCGCTACCAACTCTCCGTCGACCCGACGGAGGGAGCCGCGCTGTCCGAGGATCTGAGCCGCTGCCCGGACGTTCCGATCACCGTCACACTCGCCCGGTAGCACGCGCGAAGCACAAGGCCCCGGCATGGCGGGGGAGCCAGCCGGGGCCGTTGGCGGCCGCCTCCCGGCGGAGGGCTTCATGGCCTTCAGCTGGACGGTCGTGCCCATGGGGACGGGGGAGTCGCCCGTGGCCTTTTCCGCCGGCAGCTCCATCTTGAGAGTTCTGTCAGAACTTGTGCTTCTTCGCGCGGGCCCCTGCTCGGTGTGGTGGTACGCACGTGGGGCAGCATGTGCCCAGCCGCTGCCTGCTCGTGAGGAGCCACCATGCATTCCAGCCACCGCTCCGCCTCATCCGTGCTGCTCGTCGCGTTGTTCCTGGCGGGCTGCTCGTCCGTCTCATCCGGCGGCTCGACTGTGTCCCCGGCCGGGACGTCGGCTAGTTCATCGGGTACGGGCGCGCGGGGTGGGGGTTCCGAGCGGGAGATCGCCGTTGGGGCCGGTCCGCAGACCACATACATCGTCCAGAAGCAGCCTCCGGCGGGCAGTTGCCACTTCCGGTACGAGAAGGGGGAGCCGCTGGAGGATCCGGCGTGCACGCCGGGCGCGATCTCCCCGGCGGTCACGCAGGCGAACCTGAAGTCCACGATCTGCCGCAAGGGCGGCTACACCTCCGGCATCCGGCCTTCCACCTCCGTCACCGGCAAGGAGAAGGCGCTCAACGCCGCCTCGTACGGCTACAAGGGCCCCATGGGCGATGCCGAGTACGACCATCTGATCAGTCTGCAGCTCGGGGGTGATCCGAACGACGCGCGGAATCTGTGGGTCGAGCCGGCGGACCCGGGCCACAAGGCGGGCGGCGGGGTCAACAACCGGAAGGACCCGGTGGAGACGAAACTCCACACCGCGGTCTGCGCCGGGAAAGTCTCCCTGGCGGCCGCGCAGAAGGCCATCGTCACCGACTGGACCACGGCCCTCAGCACCCTCGGTCTCAGCTGAGAGGAGTCCCATCAGCCGCCACGTACGGCGTCGGCACATCACCGCCCCGTGCGAGCACCGGCCTGCCGTGCGGTGACCAGAGCGTGCCACCGCTCGCGGGTAGCCTGTTCGCCGGACTCCTCCGGCTGACGCGGCGCCCTCAGGAGGCTTCCAGCCGGACCTCACCGCGCCACCCCAGCCCGCCGGCGGGACACCACGGCACTCGGCGCTGCCCGTCGACCGTCCAGGCCGCACGGTCTTGTGACGAGGCTGTCGGCTTGCCCGCCCATGGAAACCGGGGTGCCGGTAAGACTCCTGTCACCGATCCTGCTGGCTTTTGCGAGCCCAGCGGGGCTGGCGGCTCGTAGGACGTCGATACCTGATGGAACGGCCACACGCTCAACCGCACCCGCCTCAGCCACCTTGCCAGCCTCGGCCTCTCCCTCGCCGCGTGGGCGAATGAGCCAGCAGGATCGTCACCAGCCGCAAACGGTTACGCTCTCGCCAATCATGCCCTTCGTCCGGGTGAACGGGGTGCCGTGCTGCAGTGGCTGTTCCATGGCTCCCCGGGGTCGGTTGAGATGCGTGCAGCGAGTGTGGGCCCGGCCTTGGCCGGACCCACACGACCATCAGTGCTGCATCCACCACCCGATGCCAGCAGCGACGAGCCCGGAGCCTGATGCCCAACAAGCACCTCGCACCAGGCTAAAGAGCGCGGCTCGCCACAGCTGACGGAAGGCGGGCTTGTTCTTTCCCATTCTCTTCCCCTCGAAGGTGATCTACGGCCCCAGCGGCCGAGTAAGGAGACGGTGCAAGCCGGGCACACGCGGTGTCCGAAAGGCCGGGCGCTGCGGGCAAACTTCTCCTACGCTCCAGGTCAGCCGTCTGCCCGCTGTGCCCGGGGCGGGCACAGCGGTGATGCGGAGGGATGAGATGCCGAAGTCGGCGAAGGCTCGCGAGCTGTACGACGCACTGCGGGCACTGGAGAAGAGGGCCGAGGCCGAAACCCGAAAGCGGAACGGTCGTCGCTACTCGCGACGGGCGGTGGCCCGTGCAGCCAGCGGCAGGGACTCATCTCTGGACAGACGCATCTGCGAATGGCTCCATGACGACTTTGACCAGGCGACGACGCCTGATCCGTCCAGCAGTGAAGAACTGGTGGCTGTGGTCCGGGTGTGGACCGAGATGGCGGGCGAGTCATATGTCGAGGGTCGCTGGAGAACCCTGATCGACGACGCCCAACCTCAGCGCTCACGCCCGGCCCACGGCACGGAGCGGGCTCTCCAGGGTGTTGCCCCCACCGATGTGGGGGATGCCGACCCGCTGGCTTCGTCCCTGCGTGTACTGGCCCACGCAGTGCGCAATCAATGGCACGAAGAGATCCGCGCGCGCGACTTGTACCATCCGTCGCCCCTGCCGGTGCCTCTGATCGCCACGTCCGGCCCTCTGTCCGGACGGACCGGCAGGGCGACTACATCGGCTGAACTCCTGGGCGCATCACCGGGCGGGCGTCTGGTAATCACCGGTCCCAGCGGATCCGGCAAGACGACCTGCGCCATGCTGCTCGTCGAAGCACTTCTAGAGGAGTCGCGCCCAGGAACACCCGTGCCAGTCCTGCTCTCCTTGTCATCCTGGGACCCGGAAGCCGAGGAGTTGCGCAATTGGGTCGCCCGTAGGGTCACCGAGGACTACCCCGGAGCCCTCACCGATATCGTGTCCGCCCGTCAACTGGCTGGAGGACGCAATCTGCTGCCCGTGCTCGACGGGCTCGAGGAGATCGCGGAGAGCAAGCGGTCACTCGCTCTTCGAAAGATCGCTGAAGCCTATGACAGCCGTGACCCGCTAGTTCTCACCTGCACGGACTCGGAGTTCAAAGCCGCGGTGGACGATGGCGGTTCGCTGACCAGCGCGTCAGTCGTGTCCATGCGCCCTGTGCCGCTCCAACACGTTGCCAACTACCTGCGCCCTGAAGCCGGGGATAATCCGTGGGACACAGTGCTGCCCGCACTCGCCGAGCGCTCGGGTATGGCGCGGATAGTGAGCAGCCCGCTGCTGGTGTCTCTGTTGCGCACGCATTTCGAGCTCCCAGGCCGAAACCCGGAGGAGCTCTTGAGCGAGAGCGAGTTCCCCGACGCGGCGGCTGTCGAGCACATGCTGCTGGACGACCTCGTCCTGGCGGCCTTCACGCCGCGTCCGGCCGGCACCCGACGCTGGGGCTGGTGGCGCCGCGCCGCCCGCACCGCAGGTGCTGACGGCGCACGGCAGCCGCGTTACTCCTGGCCCCAGCCCTTGGCCGAGCGGTGGCTCAACCAGCTGGCGCGGCGCACACCCGGCAACCAGCTGAAGTGGTGGCAACTGTACGAGTCCGTACTGGACAAGCTCCTGCACCAGGTACTGCTCGGAGCCATGGCGGGAGCGCTCTGGTTCGTCGCTGCGGCCCCCGCGGCGTGGCCTGTGCGGGAGCACGGCGTCGATCCGCTAGTCGGGCTGCTAGCCATGGCAGCGTTGTTCGTCGCTGTCACCTTCGGTATGTCGTTCGCAGCCTCTCCCGCAGCCCCTTCCCAGATGTGGCAAGGCATCGACCGCATTCCGGGGCGGCTGAGGCGGGCCCGCAGGCTTGTTGCCGTGTTCGGCAAGCACATGGCGATCGGATCGTCGAGCATCGGCTTCATCATTGCGTTGGGGTGGCTCTTGATGCACACCATTAACGGGAACTTACTTACCGCCGAGGAATGCAGACAGCAGGCCCATGACCGCGGTAGCGATACCTGCCTGATCCCGGGCATCGACTTTACAACGCAGGATGGTTCCCCCCTTGAGACCAAGCCTGAGGATGTCCCGAAACTCATTGACTGGCACGACTTCGCAGACAAGATCCCTCTTCTGATCGCTGCCTTCCTGGTAGCCGCTTTCGTAGTGTTCGTATACGGACTCCTAGCCTCGGCACCCGCCAGTGACTCCTTCGCCACGCCGCGTTCCTCCCTCGCAGGGGCCAGCAGACGGGCGCTAGGGACCATGATTCTGCAAGTTGTCGGCCTCATGGTGGCAGGCACTGTCCTGTATTCCTTCGTCCCTGCCTACTTCCGACTGTCTCGGGGCAGCCTCGGCTTCGGCACTCTCTTGATCGTGACGGTCGCGCTCTGGACGCTGTCGCGGTCGGCCTGGGGGCGATATCGCGTTGCCCACTGGTGGCTCGCCTTGCGGGGAAACGTACCCTGGCGCCTCATCACCTTCTGCGAGGACGCTCACCGGCTCAACGTGCTGCGCCAGGCTGGTTCGGCCTATGAATTCCGGCACGGGATGCTTCGGGAACACCTCGCACAGAAGCCATCGGAGCTTGAGCTGAAGGGCGGCCGTCTCACGCTTGCGGAGGCGACAACCGTGCCCCCCCGCCCTACGCAGTCAGCGGACTGACACAGGTCCGTTTGCGGCTGGTGACGATCCTGCTGGCTTATTGGGGTGTCTTTAACGATCGTGTCACCGGCCCCAATTGGGGCCGGTGACACGATCGTTAAAGACACCCCATGTTCGCGAAGGCCAGTTCCGTGCGGGTCAGGGTCGCGAAGGCCTGTCCTACCGCAACCGTGATGCCCGAAAATGTGTCTCTCATCCCGTGCTCGATGCTCCGGGGCGGGTGAGGTACCGGGGCACGGCGGCCTTGGGGGGACGGACATGAGCACTTGGGCGGTGCCGGGATATACCGAGTCGCTGGAACTCGGTTCGGGGGCGAGCGGACGGGTCGTGCTCGCCGTTCATGTGGAGACCGGGGTTCCGGTCGCGGTGAAGTACCTCAGCGACTCCTTGCGCACCCAGCCGGGCTTCGTGCAGGGGTTCCGCTCGGAGGCGCGGCTGCTGGGCGGGTTGGAGAGTCCGTACGTCGTCGGCCTGTATGAGTACGTCGAGAGCCCCGGCGGGGCCGCGATCGTGATGGAGCTGGTCGACGGCATCTCGCTGCGCACCCTGCTGATCAGGCAGGGCCCGCTGGTGCCGGAGGCGGCGCTCACCGTCCTCAAGGGCTCGCTGCTGGGGCTGGCCGACGCGCACCGGGTCGGTGTCGTCCACCGCGACTACAAGCCGGAGAACGTCCTGGTCGGCACGGACGGGTCCTCCCGCCTCGTCGACTTCGGCATCGCGGTGGACTCCGGCGTCAGCGCGGGCATCGCCGGGACCCCGGCCTATATGGCGCCGGAACAATGGACCGGCGCGCCCGCCTCGCCCGCCGCCGATGTGTACGCGGCCACGGCCACCTTCTTCGAGTGCCTGACCCGCCGTAAGCCGTACCAGGGCGAGAACTTCGCCGAGCTGGCACTACGGCACCTGGACGCGCCGATTCCGGTGGAGCAGGTGCCGGAGGCGGTACGGGGTCTGGTGGCGCGGGGCCTGGCGAAGAACCCGGCGGAGCGGCCCGCACACGCCGAGGAGTTCGTGCGGGAGCTGGAGGTGGTGGCGGGGGCGGCGTACGGGTCCGACTGGGAGGAGCGCGGCCGCGAGGCGCTCGCTGTGCTGGTTGCGCTGCTGCCCCTGCTGTTGCCGTCGGGGCGTACGTCCCTGGCCTCCACGACGGACTTCGCCCTGACGGTGCTGCGTCAGCCCTCCGCGGGAGGTCGGCTGCGGCCGTGGCTGCCGGGCCGGACGGGACTGGTGCTGTCGATGGCCCTGGTGCTGCTGGGCGTACTTTTGGCCTACGGTGTCCAGTCGGCCCCGGCCGTTTTCCCGCGCGAGGCGGCGCGGGCGCTGGCGACGAGCAGCGTGGGCCCCGGGGCCGACCACGTCGCGGAGTTGAGCGAGACGCCCACGCCGTCGGCCACCACGACCGCCCCAACGGCCCCCGAGTCACCCACCGATCCGGCCACGTCGTCGACCTCGCCTCCGCCGGTCGATCCGCCGCCCCCGGTGACCACGACCCCGACCACCCCCGACGTCGATCCCCCGCCGGTCGACCCCCCGCCGGCCGTCAAGGACATCGCGGCAGACCTCCAGACGACCAGCCCCACGACCGCCACGGCGACGTTGACGATCACCACGGACGGCCCCGGGCCGCTGACCCTCACCGTCGAGTGGTTCACCAGCGGCGAGCCCGGCGGGCCGCTCACGCCCGACGGCCCGCCGGATAAATTCAAGCGCAGCGGCGCGAGCAGCTACACCGTCACCGTCGAGCACGCCTTCCAGATGGATTACTGCTACTGGTGGACCGTGAAGGCGACCACCGACCCAGCGTCCGCTGACGGCGGCGCGACCGCGCAGTCGCAGCTACGTGTGTGTATGGCGGTGCCGCAATGACCACCCCCGAAGACCAGGCTCCCGAGGAGCCCACCCCCAAACTCCGCCCCACCGAGGCCGAGTACAGCGCGACGGTGCTGGCCAGCCACTGGTTCACGGGCCCGGACCAGGTGGGGGCCACGGCGACGGGGCCGGAGCAGGGGGAGCCCTCCGTGACGGTGCCGGTCGGGGGGTTCACAGGCCCGCGGTGGCAGGTGTCCCCCGCGACGGTGCCGGACCGCGTGGAGGGCACCGTCCTGCGCTTCGGCCCCGGTGTCACGGCGGCGGCCCACCGTATCCACAGCACGCTGCCCGTCACGCCCCCGCCCGGCCCACGCAGCAGCCTGCGCCGCTACGCGCTCCCGGCGCTGGTCTTCCTCTGCGTCCTAGCCTTCCTAGCGTGGCAGCGGCTCGGCCCCTCGGTGGAGGTACGCGACGTGTCGGTCACCGCCCGCCCGGCAAAGCTGGGCTGCGGCGAGACGGCGCAGATCCTTGCCCAGGTCACGACGAACGGCCGCCCGGGCACGTTCACCTACCGCTGGTTCCGCAGCGACGGCACGTCCTCGGACGTCCTGCGCGAACGCCTGCCCCGCGGCCAACGTCACGCCACCCTCAGCCTCCACTGGACCTTCAAGGGCAAGGGCCACCACGCCGGCCGAGCGGAACTCCGCGTCCTCACGCCGTCGATGCACACGGCGGTCACGAGGCTGACCTACGACTGCCGATGACCTCGCGGTGGCCAGTTCGGCCGAAGTGGCCACCGCAGTGGGCATGTTCGGGGCGTTTCCCAGATAGGGGTGCTTTTAACGATCGTGTCACCGGCCCCCAATTGGGGCCGGTGACACGATCGTTAAAAGCACCCCTTATTGCGTAGCCCGGTCGGCTGACCACTCGTTGTCCAGTCCAGCGGTCGCGTTTCCGTCCCCGACCGCAGGTGGGGTGTGAGGTGTCGATGCAGCCGCGGTCGTGGCCGCAGGTTCCGGAGTTGACCGCGCGGGTGGCGCGGGCAGTGGCGGCAAGAGGGCCGTATCCGTTGGCGATGCGGGTTCGTGATGAGCTTGGCGAGCTGTTCGCGGATGCCGAGTTCGCCGAGGCGTTCGGGGTGCGGGGGCGGCCGGGCTGGTCACCGGGGCAGCTGGCGCTGGTGACGGTTCTGCAGTTCGCGGAGAAACTCACGGACCGGGCGGCGGCGCATCGGGTGCGGTTCGGCATGGACTTCAAGTATGCCCTCGGCACGGAGCTGGACGATCCCGGCTTTGACGCCTCGGTGCTGTCCGAGTTCCGCACGCGTCTGGTCGGGCACGGCCTGGAGGAGAAGACGCTGGACCTGCTGCTGACGGCGTTGAAGGACCGGGGCCCTGGTGAAGGCGGCCGGGAAACAGCGGACCGACTCGACCCGTGTGCTGGCTGCGGTGCGTGATCTGAACCGGCTGGAGCTGGCTGGGGAGACCCTGCGGGCCGCGTTGGAGACATTGGCCTGCGCGGCACCGGACTGGCTCGCCGACGCCGTACCCCTGCGGCAGTGGGCCGAGCGGTACGGGCCGCGAATCGACTCGTGGCAGCTCCCTTCCACCAAGCCCAAGCGCGAGGAGTTGGCCCTGGTCTACGGCCGGGACGGCATCACACTGCTGGAAGCACTGCACACCCCACACGCACCGGCCTGGCTGCGGCAGCTCCTCGCCGTGCAGACACTGCGGACGGTGTGGCTGCAGAACTACCACCGCACCGTGACCGAGGCGGGGGCGGAGGTGACACGGCGGGAGAGCAAGGATCTCCCGCCGGGCAGGCTCCGGCTGGCCTCCCCCTACGACCTCGACGCGCGCCACGGCCTCAAGCGTCGACGATCTGCCGCAAGGGTGGCTACACCTCCGGTGTGCGTCCGTCCGCGTACGTGACGGGCAAGGAGAAGCGGCTCAACGCCGCCTTGTACGGCTACACCGGCAGCATGCGCGATGCCGAGTACGACCACTTGCTATCCGGCGTTGTAGCGACAGCGTGATCTGTCTGACCTTGTCAAACGTCAGCGGCATGCCGCTGACGTGAGGTCATGGGAGGCACCTCAGCATGGCACGGGAGGGTCATCTCGAAGCGGTGCTGGGTGGCAGAGATGACGGTGAGGCCGGAAATAGCGGCGCCGGGGGAGCGGAACCCTCCCCGGCAAGATCAACATGGAGATCATCCCACGCCGCTCAGCCAACGTGATTGTGACGACGCCGCTCCAGGCACCCCCTCGGTCTCGATTCCATGACGCTCCGGCTGCTCGGAGTAGCCTGCCCGCTGGACTGTCGGCGCGAGCTGGCGGCGTTGCCGGGGTCCAGCGGGGGTCTGGCGCGAACAGGGGGGTACGGGGAAATGAAGCGGCGCTGGATCAAGGTCACCACGATCACCACGGTGATACTGGCGGGTGTGGGCATCGCGGCGGACCGGGTCGCGGTGCACTACGCCGAGCAGGAGGCGGTCAGTCTCGTGCAGGAGAAGTACGGCTACGGCTCGGGATCCACCGATGGCTTCACGAACGTCGACATCCACGGCTTCCCGTTCCTGACCCAGGCAGCCGGCCGTGATTTCGACCACGTCACAGTGACCGCCGGGAGCTTCACGCTCAACACGAGTGCCAACGCTGCGGGCGACTACCTCAACGTGCAAGAACTCAGCCTCGACCTGCGCGGCGTGACCGCGACCTCGTTCACCGCCCGTAGTGCCGAGGCGAATCTGGTCACCGGACACCTGACGCTCTCTTACAAGGATCTGTCCGGCGTCATCACCCGGCTGCTCGGCAAGGGCGGCGCCCTCACCGTCTCCCCGGCACCAGGCGCCTCGCACGGGCAGGAGACTCGGCTCCAGATCACCGGCACCTGGGACGGCCGCCCTCTGAAGACCACTGGGGCCCTTCTCGCCCAGGGCAACGAAATCCAGGTCGCCGCCCCCGACATCGCCACCACCCCCTACGCCTGGCGCGTCGCCCTCCCCCAGAACACCGGATTCACCACAGCCCGTACCACCCCCAGCGGCGTCGACCTCGAGCTGACCGGACACCAGGTCATACTCGGCACCTCCTAGGACCACTCCCGGGTCTCCAGCTTGCGTCGGAGGCTGAGTAATTCGCCGTGGGCTGCGGCGATGGCGGCTTGCAGCTGCGCAAGTTCTTCGCGGTGCTTGCGGCGTTCGGTGGCGAGTTGCTGGGTGAGCCGACGAACCAGGGTGCTGGCCGCTGCTTCGGTGTCGGGATCGTGAAGAGCACCGCTGACTGCGGCGTTGCGTCGTGCTCGGCGGAGATCTTCGACTTGGGTGCGGAGGGTGGGGTGTCGGTTGATGAAGTCGGTGGATACGCCCGCCGCCCGGGCGATGGAGGCGACGCTCACGGGCTGCTGCGACGCGCGGGCGTGGCGCAGTGCTTTCTCGACGGCGGTCTCGGCTCGCTTGTGTCGCTGTTTGCCCGGCCTTTGCAAGGGCCTCGACGCTGCGGTTCATGGCGCCTCGGGTGTCGTCGTCAAAGTCTTCTTGAAGGCGTTTTTGCGGGGCGCGGGACCCCGGACGGCCGTGGTGGTGCCGTCGCTGTGGCGGATGCGCTCGATCGCCAGCAGGACGCCGTCCAGGGCGGCGATCTCTTCGCCGCGGCCGCGCATCCATCGTCGTCGGCGTCACCGTCGCGGGCGAACTGCGCTGGATAGTGCCAGCGCCAGGGGCGCTGAGCCAGTACCTTGCACGCCGCCAGCGACGTCAGCGGCACTCAATTGCAACCCCAGATGTCACTTGATCAGCCTGCAGCTCGGGGGAGATCCCAACGATCCCCGCAATCTGTGGGTCGAGCCGCCGGACCCCGGCCACAAGTCCGGCGGTGGGGTCAACAACCGCAAGGACCCCGTGGAGACGAAACTGCACACCGCGGTCTGCGCCGGGAAGGTCTCCCTGACGGCCGCGCAGAAGGCCATCGTCACCGACTGGACCACGGCCCTCAGCACCCTCGGCCTCGGCTGATCACCATGAGCTGAGGCCTGGACGCCGGTGTCAACGTCCCGCCGCCGGGGACGTTTTCGCCGACTGCCGTCGGTAAGGTCCCAGGCCCTGACGCGACCTGCGCTTTCTGTTGTTGCAGGGGTGATACGCGTGCTGTTGCGGTGCACCGTGTGCAGTTGTGATGATGGGCTGCATGCCTGAGCACGGGGGTGCGGCAGACGAGCCGCAGCGGATACCAAGGTCACGCCTTGCGGACTACACAGAGATGATGACGGGCCAGCCCGGCGAATCGGCGCCGGTGCGGGGGCCTTCGCAGGAGCATCGGGAGCTGGCCGCGCCGGATAGTATGCGGGTGAGGGCTCCGGAGCCCGCTCTCGATGACCCCGAAGTGGTGGCGCGTCGGCGTGAGTTCGCGGCGTTGCTGGGGGAGTTCCGGCGTACGGCGGTCCTGGTACCGCTCGGGGACGGGCCCGGCCCGGACGGCGAACGCGGCCTCCTGACCGCGGACTTGGGCGGCATCCGCTTCATCCTCGCCTTCTCTGACGAGCAGGCCCTGGCCCGCTATGCGCAGGTCCGCGGCGAGTACCGGCGCGAGTGGACCTATCAGACGATCCTCGGCGCACGCCTGCTGGACGTGGCGGTTCCGGCGGCCGGAGTGCCGTGCGGGGTGGCCCTGGACTGCGCGGACGGGGAGGACGGCATGGTCTTCCCGCCGGTGCGCGGCATCGTGCCCGACGATGCGGCCGTAGACCACAAGGAGGGGGAAGCGACATGACCGGCGACGGCGGCAAGGACCTGAAGACCGACGGACTCGGCCTGATCGCGAAGGGCCTGACCGAGGCCCTCAGCGAGCTGAAGGAACTCGGCATGGTCGGCACGGCCGGGGCCGGACGCGGCTTCGGTGACATCGCCCTCTCCGGCCTGGAACTCGGGCACGAGGGGCTGACGGGGGAGTTCAAGTCGTTCTGCGAGCGCTGGGAGTGGGGCGTGCGGTCGCTGATCAACGAGGGCAACGGATTCGCCGTCAAGACCGGCCTGGCCGCGGGCACGTACTACGAGACCGAGCAGTACGTCGAAGGCAGCTTCAAGATCGTCACCAACGCTGCGATCGGCAACCCGTACGCCTCCGAGGAGGAGGTCACCCGGCAGGGCTGGGGCGACATCGCCACTTCGGGCGCCCTCGGCGGCGTCGACTACAGCAAGGAGTCCTTCGACCGGGCGATGGACAACAGCGCCCAGGGCTGGAAGGACGCCGGCCGTGACGTCATGACCTCGCACACCGTGGGCCCGCTGGGCCTCAACCCCGAAAACCTCCACAGCGCCGCGGGCATGTCCGACGCCGAGTACAACAAGATGCTCGACGACACCTTCGGACCGTCCCCCGAGGCCCGCGCCCAAGCCGCCCAGCAACAGCAGGGTGGGGGCGAGGGCTGATGGGCGCCTTCGGAGAAATAGGCGATGGCCTCAAGGACCTCGGCGGCGACATCAAGGACGGCGTCAACGACGGCCTGGGCAAGGTCGAAGACGGCGTCGACTACGGCAAGAAGAAACTCGGCGAGGGCGTCGACTGGGGCACCAACAAGATCGGCGACGGCCTCGACTACGTCGGCCTGCACGACGCCGCCGACGCCGTCGAGGACTGGGGCGACGACGTCGCCTCCGACCTCGGCGCCACGCCCGGTGAACAGCAGCTCGGCCAGACCGAGGACGCCAACGAACTGCTCCACGGCAACCCGGCGAAGATCCGCGAGAGCGCCAAGCACCTCAAGGACTTCCACACCGCCTTCGACCATGTTAGCCAGGGCATGAAGAAGGTCGACTCCGGCGGCTGGAAGGGCGAGGGCGGCGACGCCTTCCGCGAGAAGTTCGGCCTCCACCCCACCAAATGGGCTCAGGCCGCAGACGCCTGCGACACCGCCGCCGGCGCCCTGGAGTCGTACGCCGACACCGTCAAGTGGGCCCAGGGCAAAGCCCAGGACGCCATCGACCTGTACAAGAAGGGCAAGCACTCCTCCGACGAAGCCGTCAAGGCGTACAACAAACGCGTCGACGCCTACAACGCCAAAATCAAGGCGAACCAGGACCCGGGACCGAAACCCGAGCCCTTCCAGGACCCCGGCAAGGCCGACGTCAAGAAGGCGCACGAGACCCTCGCCGAGGCCCGCAAGCAGCGCAACACCGCCGCCTCCGACGCCCAGACCAAGGTCAGGGCCGCCCTCGCCCACGCCCCCGCCGAACCCCCGCCGCTAAACCGCCTCGGCCACGACCTCATCGACGGCTACCAGGCGGTGAACACCGAGCTCACCCACGTCGTCGGCGGCGCCCTCAAAGGCACCGCAGGCCTGCTCAACTTCGCCCGCGGCCTCAATCCGACGGACCCGTACAACCTGACGCACCCAGCCGACTACCTGCAGAACGTCTCCATGACGCTCTCCGGGCTCGTCTCCACCGCCGCCCACCCCGAACGCGTCGTCCAGGCCGCCGTCGACGGCTTCAAGAAGGACCCCTCCGAGTTCATCGGCCGCCTCATCCCCGAACTCATCGGCACCAAAGGCGCCGGCCTCGCCCGAGGCGGGCTGCGGCTCGGGCTCAAGAAGGGCCTGGAGGAAGGGGCCGAGAACGCCGTGCGCCGGGAAGCCCGCGACGCGGCTGAACACAACCCGCACGCCACGTCGCGGCAGCCGGGTGAGCGGACCTGTGAAAAGGACCCGGTAGATGTTGCTACAGGCTGCGTGCTGCTCTCCCAGACCGATATCAGCCTGCCCGCGGTGCTGCCCCTTGTCTTCAAGCGTGAGTTCGCTTCGTCCTACCGCGCGGGCCGGTGGTTCGGCCCCTCGTGGTCCTCGACGATCGACCAGCGCCTCGAGATCGACTCAGAGGGAATCGTCTATGTCGGTGAAGACGGACTCCTGCTGACGTACCCGCACCCCGCCCCGGGCGTACCGACTTTGCCCACCCACGGCAGCATGCGCTGGCCGCTGGATCGCACCGACACCGGCTATCTGCTCACCGACCCGGACAGCGGACGCGTGTGGCACTTCGCGGACAACGGCGACGACCTCGCACTGCTCGAGCAGATCGACGACCGCAACGGGAACTGGACCCTCTTCGAGTACAACGACGAGGGTGCTCCACGCGCCCTCGTCCACAGCAGCGGCTACCGCCTCTCCCTCACCTGCGCGGCAGGACGCGTCCGTGCGCTCTCCCTGGCCGGAGCAGGCCCCGACGGAGCCGACCAGGAGGTACTGCGCTACGCCTACTCCGGCGAAGGCCATCTGACCGAAGTCACCAACTCCTGCGGCCAGCCCACGCGGTTCGGCTACGACGAGAAGGGGCGCATCACCTCCTGGACCGACACCAACAACCAATCCTACGCCTACGCCTACGACGAGCACGATCGCTGCACCCACCAGTCCGGTGAAGCCGGACACCAGTGTTCAGATTTCACCTACAGCCCCGCTGACGCAGCCACGGGGCAGCGCACGACCACCATCACCGACTCCTTTGGCCATGACACCCGGTTCGTTATCAATGAACGGGCGCAGGTGATCGCCAGAATCGATCCTCTCGGCGCCGCCACCCGCTTCGTGCGCGACCGCTGCAACCGGCTCCAACAGCACACGGATCCGCTCGGCCACACGATGAGGCTGGAGTACGACGTGCTCGGACGTCTCATCACCGTGACCCGCCCCGACGGACGCGCGGCACGCGCCGAGTACAACCATCTCGGTCTCCCCGTGAAGGTGGTCAACCCCGACGGCACCGTCATCCGGCAGAGCTACGACGACCGAGGCAACTGCACGGCGATCAGCAGTCCATCCGGCCAGATCACCCGCTATGCCCACGACGAGGCAGGTCGGCTCACCTCGGTTACCGACCCGATGGGCCACACCACGACCATCGCCAACGACCCTGCTGGCCTGCCCAGGGAAGTCACCGACCCGGCAGGGGCGGTGACCTGCTATGAGAGGGATGCATTCGGCCGACTCACCATGATCACGGACCCGGTCGGCGCCGTGAGCCGTCTGGAGTGGACACTCGAAGGCCACCTTGCCCGCCACGTCGCGCCCGACGGCTCGGTCGAGTCCTGGACGTACGACGGCGAAGGAAACTGCACCAGCCACACCGACCCCTTGGGCGGCATATCCCGGTATGAGTACACCCACTTCGACTTGCTGGCTGCGCATAGGGGGCCAGACGGAGCCCGCTACGAGTTCCGTCATGATACGGAACTGCGTCTGACCAGCGTCGTCAACCCACAAGGGCTGGACTGGAGTTATGAGTACGATCCGGTCGGCAACCTGACGGCCGAGACCGACTTTGACGGCCGTCGACTCGCCTATACGTACGACGCCGCAGGCAACCTCGCATCCCGCACCAACGCGATGGGCCAGGCCATCCGATTCGAGCGGGACTTTCTGGGGCAGCTGACCCGTAAGGATGCCGAAGGCCACATCACCGAGTACGCCTATGACCTCACCGACCAGCTGGCCCAGGCGGCCAGTCCCGAGTGCACCCTGACCCTGCTGCGCGATCGCTTCGGCCGCCTCCGCTCCGAAACCGTCAACGGCCGCACCCTTACCCACACCTACGACGAGTGGGGGCGGCGCATCAGCCGCACCACCCCGACCGGAGCCACCACCAGCTGGAGTTACGACGCAGCAGGGCGCCCTGCCCAGATGCTCACTGCAGGCCGCAGCATTGAATTCGCCTACGACGCCGCGGGCCGGGAGATATCACGCCGCATTGGTAGTGTCCTCACCTGGACCAACGCGTTCGACGCGGCCGGACGGCTCACAGCCCAGAGCGTTGTGGAAGGAGCCCGTCGCCAGGCGATCCAGCAGCGCACCTACTCGTATCGCGCCGACGGCAACGTCGTCGGCATCGACGATCACGTCGCCGGCCCACGCCGTATCACCCTGGACGCATCCGGCCGCGTCACCGCTGTGCAAGCAGCCAACTGGAGCGAAACGTACGCTTACGACGAAGCCGGGAACCAGGTCTTCGCCTCGTGGCCCCCGAACCATCCCGGGCACGAGGCCGCCGGTCCCCGCGCCTACACCGGCACCCGCATTACCACAGCCGGCACGGTCCGCTACGAACACGACTCTCTGGGCCGCATTACCCTGAGGCAAAAGACCCGGCTGTCCCGCAAACCCGACACGTGGCGCTACGAATGGGATGCCGAGGACCGCCTGGTCGCTGCAGTCACTCCGGACGGGACCCGATGGCGCTACACCTACGACCCCCTCGGCCGCCGCATCAGAAAGCTCCGCCTGGCCGACGACGGGGAAACAGTCCTTGAGCACACCGAGTTCACCTGGGACGGCGCCACACTGTGCGAACAGACCACCGTGTCAGCGCAGGTCCCTAATCCCGTCACGCTCACCTGGGACCACCACGGACTGCATCCGATCACGCAGACCGAAAGAATCACCGGCCCCGACACCTCGCAAAGCGAGATCGACTCCCGCTTCTTTGCCATCATCACCGACCTCGTCGGCACACCCAGCACACTCGTCGACGAGCACGGCGATGTCGCCTGGCAGACGCGGAGCACGCTGTGGGGGACCACCGCATGGGCCACCAGCAGCTCGACCTACACCCCCTTGCGGTTCCCGGGACAGTACTTCGACCCGGAGACCGGCCTGCACTACAACTACGCCCGCTACTACGACCCGGAAACAGCCCGCTACCTCTCCCCAGACCCGCTGGGGCTCGCGCCTGCCCCCAACCCGTCGTCCTACGTCCACAATCCGCACCTGTGGGCCGATCCACTGGGCCTCACTCCCTGTGAGGACGCTGCCAAGAACGCCAAGGACAACAAGACAACTCCGCTCGGCAAGGAAATCCCCACACGCGAGGAAGGCTCCGTCGGCAGCACAACCAACCACAAGTACAAGCAGACGTTCTTCGACGAACATCCAGGGCTCAAAGGCAAGGTCGTGGTCCACCACGCCATCGAGCAGCAGGTCCTCAAACGGTACCCGGGACTGTTCTCTGCAGACGAGATCCACTCCCTTGAAAACCTGCGCGGAATACCCAAGGGTGATATCAACAGCAGAGTTCACCTCAGTGAAATCCGTGTGTCCTGGAATGAGTTCTACAGAACTCACCCCAACCCCACACGGCAAGAGGTGCTCAATCAGGTAACTCACGTGGATGATATGCTTGGAAACTGGTTCAACCCCCGCATCAGATAGCCCCCAGGGAACGGAGAACGGGTCGCATGTGGCGCGAACTCGCCTCAGAATTTCCAGACGTAGAGTTGCAGGAGCCGGCAGACCCTGACGCCCTGACCGCCATCGAGGAGCAACTCGGCCAGACGCTGCCAGGACCCTTGCGTGAACTGCTGCTGGAGACAGACGGGATCGAAGCCGACTTCGGAACAGAGACCGTCTGGACGGCAGAGAAAATCCTCGAAGAAAACACCTCCTTCCGCAGCAACGAACAGTTCCGCAGCCTGTACATGCCGTTCGACGCCCTCATGTTCTTCGGCGACAACGGCGGCGGCGACCAGTTCGCATTCGTACGTACCCCGGACCGGGACGAAATCTTCGTATGGGACCACGAAACGGACAGCCGTACCTGGGTCGCACCGTCTCTGGAAAACTATCTCCGCAATACTCTGGGGAGCGACGGAGACGACTGGTACCGCTGACTTTCGCCCAGCCCCCCATCCGGCCAATCCGGCTGTGAATGAAGCAGACTGACGTCACCTCAGCGCGCTGTTGCTCAAATCGTCCCGGAGTAGCAGGCGGAGGTGAGCGTGTTGACCGTCCACAAAGCCAAGGGGCGTGAACGAGCGCGGGTGAAGATTGCCGACGACTTCACCCTGCCCCAGGACAGCGGCCGGTTGGACGTCACCAGACGGGCGAGTCCCGGCCCGATCGACGACGGCGAGGCCCGCCCCGCATACGTCCGTCATCCGTACCCGCCGCCGTCCTGACGGTGGAGGTCTGTCCTGGATTGGGTATCACCCTGCCACGCCCCTGCCACCGTCACCGCGGGCAAGGGACGGGCACACGTAGACCTTGCCTCACGGGGCGAGGCTGAATCAGAACTTAGACGTCATCTCATTTGGTTCGGTAGGCTGCCGGTCGTGGTCTCGATCGTTGAGCGGCTGGTGCCGGATGAGTTGTGGGAACTGTTCCAGCGGGTGGTCCCGGAGGCGCCGTCGCGGCCTCAGGGCGGTGGCCGGCGTCGGCACGGTGACCGGGAGGTGCTGGCTGCGATCGTGTTCGTGGCCACGTCGGGCTGTACGTGGCAGCAGTTGCCGTCCGCGTCGTTCGGCCCGTCGGGGGCGACCGCTCACCGGCGCTTCGCCGAGTGGACGAAGGCCAGGGTGTGGGCCAAGCTCCACCGGGTGGTCCTCGACGAACTCGGCGCCCGCGGCGAGCTGGACTGGTCCCGCTGCGCGATCGACTCGGTGAACATGCGGGCCCTGAAAAGGGGGAGCTGACAGGTCCGAATCCTGTAGACCGGGGCAAGTACGGCTCGAAGATCCACTTGATTACCGAGCGGACCGGTCTGCCCCTGTCCGCCGGAATCTCCGGAGCGAATCTGCACGACAGCCAGGCCCTGGTCCTTCTCGTGAAGGGCATCCCGCCGGTCCGGTCCCGCCGAGGCCCCCGGCGTCGCAAGCCCGGCAAGCTCCACGCCGACAAGGGCTACGACTACGCCCACCTGCGGCGATGGTTAAGCAGCCGAGGTATCCAACACCGCATCGTTCGCAAGGGAGTTGAGAGCTCACAGCGGCTGGGGCGCCACCGTTGGACCATCGAGCGCACCATGTCCTGGCTGGCCGGCTGCCGTCGCCTCCACCGTCGCTACGAGCGCAAGGCCGAGCACTTCCTCGCCTTTACAAGCATCGCCTGCACCCTCATCTGTTACCGGCGGCTCGCCCGCTGATGTGGGCTTGCAGAAGCTTCACCGCCAGGTCGTGGCCGTAGTGATTGGCCATGTCCATGGGGGTGTGACCGTCGGGATCCGCCAGCTGCGGGTCAGCCCCGAAGGCCAGCAGCACAGCGGTGGTATGCACAGTCAACGCCTGGCCGCTCTGCAGGGAGCCGTCGCCCTCGACGTCGATCGCGTGGGTCAGCAGTGTCATGTTGCTGAAGACCTCATCGGGATCGGAACCGTCGGCCAGCAACCGGGCCAGAGTCTCCGCATCCTCGTGCTCGACCGCGTGATGGGCGGGTGTCCAGTAGTCACTCACCGACGCATTCAACCGCCACCACAGCACGTCTGCCAGCCACTATCCACGCCACCAGTCGCCAATTGAGATGACTTCTTACGGGACATCGCTTATCTCGCCCCGTGACTCCGTGCTCTGCAGATGAGGGGGTCCGGGACCTTGTGCACGCCCGGATCGACGGCAGTGGCCCCAGGCTTCCTCGCCTGGGGCCACTGCGCGGACTTCGTCATGACCTGGGGCTGCTCCTACCCCTCACACTCGGGCGTCCTCGAGGCTCATGCATGCCTGCGGGATATGGGGACTGAGGCATGAGGGTATCCGGCATGAGGGTCTGAACGTAAGGAAAAGCATGTAGCGCTGACTTTCCGTCATGTCGCGACATCAGAACGACGTTCGACTGGCTACAAACAGCTTTCCCTACTTTTTCGACCGTTTCATGGACGTCTTGCCTTCGGTCCTGGTTCACCTCTTCTTTGTTTGACCGGGCCGCATACCTACTGTGTGATCTTCAGATACACATTATGAAGATCAGGTAAGAAGTCTGGGGTGGGGGATATGGGTCGGGGCGCTTTGCGCTGCCCGGGTGGCGGACGGGCCCGGCTGAGGGAGCGTATCGCCTCAGTCGCCGCGGTGACCGGGCTGTTGGCGGCTTTGCCCGTGCTGGGGGTGTCCGGCGCAGTGGCCGAGGCCCGTCCGTCGGACGGGACGGGCGCTGCGGCCGCGCTACGCGAGGCCGCAGCGTCGGGGGAGCGGGTGGAGGTCCTCGACGAGCGTGCGGAGTACTCCACGACCTACGCGAACCCGGACGGTTACACGCTCACGTTGGAGCAGTCGGTTGTGCCGGTGCGTGTGGCGCGGCCTGACGGTTCGTGGGCGTCACCGGATGCGACGTTGGAGCGGCGCGCTGACGGTGCGATCGCGCCCAGGGCGGCCGTCGCCGGCATCGCCCTGTCGCCCGGGGGCGGCAGTGACCCGCTGGTCACGCTGTCCGAGGACAAGCGGTCCCTGAGCCTGGGCTGGGCCGGGACGCTACCGAAGCCGGTCCTCGACGGCTCCTCCGCCACATACCCGGAGGTGCTGCCCGGGGTGGACCTGCGGATGACGGCCACCGTCGAGGGTGTGCGCCAGGTACTGATCGTCAAGAACGCGCAGGCCGCGGCGAATCCTGAACTGAGCAAGATCGAGTTCTCTCTCAAGACGGACGGCCTGACGGTCGCCACCCGCGCGGGCGGCGGCCTGGACGCGGTGGACGAGGACGGCAACACCGTCTTCCGCTCCCCGGCCGCCCTGATGTGGGACTCCTCCGGCGATGCTGCGGCCGTCCAGCCGATGCGCGCCGCGAACGAGGACGTCCCAGTGAAGGACGGCGACGGCGCCTCGTCCACGGACCAGGCCGCCGGCCCCAGCGACGGAGATGCCTCCGCGATGGTTCCCGTCACCGTCGACGGGAACACGGTCGCCGTCCAGCCCGATGCGGGCCTGCTCAGCGGCGAGGACACGGTCTACCCCCTCTACATCGACCCCGACGTCGGGCTGGGGGAGGACGAACGCACCGTGCTGTCCTCCGACGGCGACACCTTCTACAACTTCCCCGGCGGCGACGACGGCGAGGGCGTCGGCTACTGCGACACCTACGTGAGCGGCGGCTACGCCTACTACTGCGGCTCGGGCTACAAGCAGCGGATGTACTTTGAGTTCTCGCCGAGCAAGCTGGCCGGCAAGCACGTCCTGGACGCCACGTTCCGGGTGACGGAGCGGTGGTCGATGTCGTGCTCGAAGACGACCGTCGACCTGGTGCGCACCGGCAACATCTCCTCCTCGACACGGTGGCCGGGACCGACCTCCAACTGGGACACGATGGGCGACCGGACGGTCGCCGCGGGACGCGGCACGCTGTGTGACCCCGACCAGCCGGACGCCCCGATCGAATTCCACGACGACCCCTCGCAGAGTTACGAGAATCTGACGTCGACGGTGAAGAGCTTCGCCGACGGTGACATCTCCCGGCTGACACTGATGCTGAAGGCGCACAACGAGTCCGACCCCAACGGCTGGAAGCGCTTCGACGACGACGCCAACCTCTCGGTCACCTATGTCGGCGTTCCGGCCGTGCCGACCAACGCGGGTGTCGTCCACGGAAGCGGCATCACGTGCCGCCCGGCCACTGACCCTGACATCGTCGCCGACCCCACCCCGACGCTCAGCGCCCGACCGCAGACCGCCGCAGGCGGTGAGAGCGGCGCCCACCTGCGCGCCCACTTCTACGTCCAGAAGCAGGTCGGCAGCAGCTGGGAGTTGGCGACGGAACCGGTACGCCCCTCGCAGGGGGCCGGCACTGTGGGCGACAACGGCCTGGTCCAGTACCCTTCGCCGATCTCGCTGACCGACGGGGCGACGTACCGGCTGGCCGTGTTCACGCAGTCGCTGTACGGCAGCAACGACACCAGCCACCTGGAATCCCACAGCACGGTTACCACACAGGACTGGTGCTATTTCAAAATCGACACGACAGCCCCGCAGGGCGTGAACATCACCTTCGGCGCCCCCTACACCGAGTGCACCGACCACGCCTGCGCGCCCGCCGGCGGGCCGGGGACGAAGGCGCAGTTCACCTTCGAGCCACTGGCCGAGGACAAGGGCACGGTGACCAGCTACCAGTACCGGCTGTCGACCGACAAGGCATGGTCGACACCGATCAAGGGTGGGACGGTCAAGGAGTGGATTGTTCCCCGTCTGGCCGGGCTGCAGCAGTTGCACGTGCGGGCCAATGACGCCAACGGCTGGGGGGCCGAAAGCGTCGTCGAGTTCAAGGTCGACGAGGGCAGGGACGCAGTCGGACGCTGGCACTTCGACGACGCGGCGCCGAACTCGCCGGAGACGATCGCGGCCGACACCGGGACCGAAGGCGCCCGGCATCCTGCGACCCTCTACACCACGGGTGCAGGCTGGTCCTCGCTGGCCCGACGCGGTGACGGCGACCGGTCGCTGTGGCTGAACGACATCTCAGACCCCAACCGGCAGTCCGGTTACGCGGCGACCTCCGAGTCGGTGGTCAACACCCATTCCTCGTTCACCGTTTCGGCCTGGACCTACCTGTCGGACTCCTCTGACTTCCGCACCGTTGTGTCGGAGACGGGAAGTGACGAGTCCCACTCCGGGTTCTCCCTGTACTACTCGCCGGGTGTGCAGCGCTGGGTGTTCCTGTGGAGTTGGTACGAGGGAGGGATCCGCAAGTACCAGGGCGTCAACGCGGACGCCGCGGGGGTGCCGCTGAAGACGTGGACCCACCTGGCTGGCTCCTACGACGCCGACTCGAAGACGATCCGTCTCTACGTCAACGGACAGCTTCAGGCCACTACGGCCGTCCTGCCCGACGCGGCAGTCGCCGGATCCTCGGACGGGGCCCTGCAGTTCGGCCGGGTCTCCTACACCCCGGGCGTCTACCAGAACTACTGGCGCGGTCGGGTTGACGAGGTGGCCCTCTGGCAGCAGAAGTTGAGCGACGAACGGATCGTCAACGAAGCCCGTCTGTTGGAAGCAGACAACACGCCGGACGTTGAACTCGTTGCGGACTGGAACCCGGCCGGTGCGAGCGGCACTACCCTCGCCGACACCCTGACCGGGTACGGGCACAACCTCACACTCACCGGTGGGGCGAGTCTCGACGGTGAGGCCGTCGTCCTCGACGGCAAGAACGGCGCGGCCACGGCCGCCGGTCCGATCGTTGACGAGTCCGGTTCGTTCACCGTCATGGCGGGAGTGGAACTCGACACCGCGGCCATGGCCGCCAAGCCCGACGGGTATGTGGCCCAGGTCGCCGGCCAGCGCGGCACGGGCGGAGGTGCCGCGTGGGGCCTGTGGTTCGAGAAGACCGGGAGCATTCAGGATCCCGAGACCGACGCCCAGACCCCGGTCGGCGTCTGGCGTTTTGGCCGGCTGAACGCGGATGGCACGTGGACTGCCGTGGTCTCCGATCATGACACTCCCGTGTCGTCCAACAGCGTGACTCAGCTGACCGGTGTCTTCGAAGTCCGTGACGGTTCCACCAGCACCATCACCCTGCACCTCGGCGGCAACCGTAGCGGCGACGGCCTCACCTACACGGCCATCGCTGGTTCCGGTGAGTTCGCGCTCGGCGAGGCTTTTGTGAAATCCGCGTGGGGTCACTACCTCGAAGGCCGTATCACCAGAGTGCGGGTTTGGGCCGGAGCCATGTCGGACCAGCAGATCAACGACTACACAGGCGGCTCTGGTGCCTGACCGGGGTCTGTCCCGCTTCCTGTCTCACCGTTCCACTTCTGTCCGCAGTGATCATTTGGGGAGTCGTGTCATGAGTACCGGCAGCAGGGCCCGCTGGGTCACACGTTCCGTCAGGCGAAGATTCCTGCCGGCCCTGGTCCTGGCGCTCATCGCGCCTGGTGTCGTCGCCGTCCCCGCCCAGGCAGCCGAGAGGGGTGGCCTTGGCCGCCCCGCCACGCCGAAGCAGGAAGTCAGCAAGGTCCGCGCCGTCACCGGACTCGGCGCGAAAGCGGCACGTGATCGGGTAGCCGCCGCCCGCGCCGCCAACACCCGCCAGGCTCACAACGCCCGTGCGCAGCAGACCGCGTTCTGGCCCGCACCCGCATCGGACACCGCGGAGATAGCCGAACGGGGCAAGACCGCTCGTCTCGATGTCGGCGGCCTTCCCGTCACGATCACCGCAGCCTCCGATCACGCTCCGGACACCACTCATATATCGGTCCAGAGCCGAGCGGAAACGCAGGCCGCTGGTATCAAGGGCGTTCTGCTCACGGCGACGGCCGGCCAGCCGGGCGCCGCGAAGATCGGCATCGACTACACCCGCTTCGCCTCTGCCTATGGCGGCGGCTGGTCCGGCCGCCTGCAGCTCTTCCAACTCCCGGCCTGCGCCCTGACCACCCCGGAGAAGGCGTCCTGCCGCACGCGCACTCCGCTTCCCTCCCACAACGACATCTCCGCCCACACCGTCACCGCCAGCACACCGATCAGCGCACCGGACACCCGGGCCAAGCAGCCAGCGCCGGTCACCGTGCTGGCGCTGGCCGCCACCACGGGGGCCTCCGCCTCCGGTTCCGGTGACTACACCGCGAGCCCGCTCGCGCCGTCGTCGACCTGGGAGGCAGGCCGCTCATCCGGCGCCTTCACCTGGTCCTACGGCATGACGGTGCCGCCTCCGGCAGCGGGTCCGGCTCCTTCGGTGTCCCTGTCGTACGACTCGGGCAGCATCGACGGCCGCACCGCCTCCACCAACAACCAGGGCAGCCAGGTCGGCGAAGGTTTCGACCTGTCCTCCTCCTCGTACATCGACCGTTCCTACGGGTCGTGCGACAAGGACGGCCAGGAGGACAAGTTCGACCTGTGCTGGAAGTACGACAACGCTTCCCTCGTCCTCAACGGCAAGTCGAGCGAACTCGTCAAGGACGACACGTCCGGTGAGTGGCACCTGAAGAACGACGACGCCTCCACCGTCACACACTCCACCGGCGCCGACAACGGCGACGGCAACGGCGAGTACTGGACCGTCACCGCTGGCAACGGCACCCAGTACGTCTTCGGCCTCAACAAACTCCCCGGAGCCGGCACCGACGACGCCACCAACTCGGTGTGGACGGTCCCCGTCTACGGCGACGACTCCGGCGAACCCGGCTACGACCAGGGCACCGCTTTCGCCGACCGGTCCGCCACCCAGGCGTGGCGCTGGAACCTCGACTACGTCGTCGACCTCCACGGCAACGCCATGACCTACCAGTACACGCCGGAGACCAACTACTACGCCAAGAACGGCGCCGCCACCGCCACCACCAAATACACCCGCGGCGGCTACCTCACCAAGATCCTCTACGGGCAGCAGAAAGACACCCTGTTCTCCGGCGTGACCTCCGACCAGGTCACCTTCGACTACGCCGAGCGCTGCACCGCTTCCGACTGCACCGACCTGAAGGAATCCACCGCCACCCGCTGGCCCGATGTCCCCTTCGACTCCATCTGCGCCTCAGACGCGGACTGCGACGCGACCGGCCCCGCCTTCTTCACCCGTAAACGCCTCACCAACATCACCACCCACGCCTGGTCCGCCACCGCCAGCAAGTTCACCGACGTCGACTCCTGGGACCTGACCCAGGAATTCCTCGACGGCGGCGACATCGGCGACACCACCGACCAGAGCCTCACCCTGCAGTCGCTGCGCCATACCGGCAAGAACGGCACCGCGATCGCCCTCGACCCGGTCGCCTTCACCTACGAGATGCGCCCCAACCGGGTCGACGCCACTGACAACATCCTGCCGCTCACCCGGCCCCGGATGCGGACGATCACCTCCGAGACCGGAGCGCTCACCACCGTCAACTACTCCGGGCCCGAGTGTGTGCGCGGCTCGAACATGCCGGCCGCCGAGGACGACAACAACCTGTCGTGCTACCCGCAGTACTGGAACATCAACGGCGCCCAGGACGCCTCCTTGGACTGGTTCCACAAGTACCGCGTCACCGCCGTCAACACCGCCGACCCCACCGGCCACAACGCCAACACCGAGAACGCCTACAGCTATGCCGACCCGGCCTGGCACCACAACGACAACCCGCTGGTCCCCGAGGACGAGCGCACTTGGTCCGAATGGCGCGGCTACGGCAAGGTCACCGTCACCAAGGGCGTGGCCGGCACCACCCAGTCCAAGACCGTCTCCCTCTACCTCCAGGGCATGGACGGCGACAAGCGCAAAGGCACCACTGCCCCCCGGCCCGTGAGCGTCAAGGGCATCGACGTCAACGGTCTGGCCGTCGCCGACCAGACCGACAGGGACGAGTACGCCGGATCACTGCGCGAGCAGATCACCTACGACGGTGCCACCCCGGTCACCGTCACCGTGAACGACCCCTGGTCACGCCGCACCGCCACCCAGCACAAGTCCTACGCGGACACCGAGGCGTACTACACCGGCACGCAGAAGACCGCCACGCACACGTATCTGACCGCGAAGCCGGGCTGGCGCACCCGCACCACCTCCACCACCGCATGGGACGACTACGGCAAGCCCCTGACGGTGTATGACGATGGCGACGCCGCCGTCACTGGCGACGAGACCTGCACCCGCACCTGGTACGCCGCCAACACCAAACTCGGTATCAACTCCCTGCCCACCCGTACCCGCATCGTCGGCCGCGCCTGCACCATCGCAGAGACCGGCCTGTCCCTGCCCACCTCCGTAGCCACCCGTGGCGACGTTCTCTCCGACACGGCCACCGTCTACGACGGCCCCGCCACCACCACTGCCTGGACCCCGGACCAGACACCCACCCTCGTCGAGGCCACCTGGACCGGCCGCGCCTCTGCCTATCCCGCCACCGCCACCAGCGGCGAACGCAACCCCACCAGCTGGCAGACCCTCAGCCGAACCACCTACGACAAGCCCATGGGCCGCGTGGCCAGTTCCACCGACGCCGCCGGTAACGCCACCACCACGACCTACACCCCGCTCACCGCCGGCCCGCTGACCAAGACCAAGGTCACCAACGCCAAGACGCAGAGCACCTACACCTACAGCGACTACGCCCGCGGCCTGCCGGTCATGGTCTACGACGTCAACAACAAGATCACCGAGACGACGTACGACGCCCTCGGCCGCAGCACCGCGATCTGGCTTCCCAACCGTTCCCGCGCCTCGAACTACAGCCCCAACTACACCTACGACTACTCCGTCAGCAGCAACGCCCCGTCCTGGTCCTCCACCTCGAAGATCAAGGCCGACGGTACGACGTACAACACCTCCTACACGGTCTACGACTCGCTGCTGCGGACGCTGCAGACCCAGGCGCCCACCCCCCTGGGCGGGCGCCTGCTCACCGACACCCGCTACGACGCCCGCGGCCTCGCCTACGAGACCTTCGCCGACGTCTACGATTCCACCACCGCACCATCGGGCACCTACACGCGCGCCGAATACGGCCACGCCCCCAAGCAGACCGAGACCGTCTTCGACGGCGCCGAACGCCCCACCACCAGCACCTTCCTCGTCAACGGCGTGAGCAAGTGGAGCACCACCACCACCTACACCGGTGACTCCACCGCCACCACCGCGGCGGAAGGCGGCTCTGCGAGCCGCACCATCGTCGATGCTCTCGGCCGCACCACCGAAACCCGGGAATACGCCGGCACCAGCACTGCCGACACGGCTTACGGGGCTACGGTCGGTGCGTCCTACACCTCGACGAAGTTCGCCTACACCCGAGACGGCAAACAGGACAGCATCACCGGGCCGGACAGCACCTGGTCCTACGGCTACGACCTCTACGGCCGCCAGACCTCCGCAACCGACCCCGACAAGGGCACCTCAACCACCGGCTACACCAGTCTCGACCAGGTCTCCTGGACCAAGGACGCCGCCGGACGCGTCATCATCAGCGCCTACGACGTCCTCGGCCGTCCCACCGGCACCTGGTCCGCACCATCCACCGCCGACCTGACCTCCACCACCGAGGAACAGGTCGACGCCAACAAACTCACCGCCTACACCTACGACGGCGTCACCAACGCCAAGGGCCAACTGGACTCCTCCACGCGCTACGTCGGCGGAGCCACCACCAGCGGCAGCGCCTACACCCGCAAGGTCACCGCCTACGACAGCCTCTACCGGCCCGCCACCACCCAGCTCCTGCTGCCCGCCAGCGATCCCCTCGTCACCTCGAAGGCCGTCGCCTCGACCCTGACGTCTTCCACGTACTACAACATCGACGGCACCCAGCAGAACATCACCGAGCCCGCCGCCGGCGGCCTGCCGTCAGAGTTCATCACCTACAAGTACAACGGTCTCGGCCAGAACACCCAGACCACCGGCACCACCGGCTACCTGCTGGGCACCAGCTACTCCGCCCTCGGCCAGCCCGAAGTCCTCACCCTGGGTACCTCAGAGGCGGCAGGCACCAAGAACGCGTACATCAGCAACCTGTACGAGACCGGGACCGACCGCCTGACCAAGTCGTCGGTGACCGACGACACCCACTCCGACAAGCTGCAGGACCTCCAGTACGCCTACGACAAGGCCGGTAACGTCACCGCCGTCACCGACCCGACCACCCTGGCCGGCAGCGGCAAGGCAGACAACCAGTGCTTCACCTACGACGGCCACGGCCGCTTGACCGAAGCCTGGACCCCTACCACAGCAGACTGCGCCACCTCCGGCCGCACCACGGCCAACCTCGGTGGCGCCGCCCCGTACTGGACCTCGTACGCCTACAAGGACTCCGGACTCCGCTCGACGGAAACCACACACACGGCGAGCGCGACCACGACCCACACCTACTGCTACGACAGCACGAAGGTTCACCGGCTCAATGTCACCACCACCGGTGCCAGTTGCACCGGTGTCCCGGTCGCCTACAGCTACGACACCACCGGCAACACCACCACCCGGCCCGACGGCAGCGCCAGCCAGACCCTGACCTGGTCCCAGGAAGGCCGCCTCGACACCCTCAACGAAGCCACCAGCACCACCGGCTACGTCTACAACCCCGACGGAAGCCTCCTCATCCGCCGCAACACCAAGGGCGAAACCGTCCTCTACCTCGGCACCACCGAGGTCCACCTCGACACGACCACCTCCACCGCCAAGTACTGGGCCCAGCGCTACTACACCGGCGCCGGATCCACGATCGCCCTGCGCAGCAACAAAACCGGCACCTCCACACTGACCTGGCTCGCCGCCGACCAACACGGCACCAGCAGCCTCGCCGTCGACGCCACTACCCAGGCCGTCACCAAGCGCTACACCACACCTTTCGGCGCCCCCCGGGCCGGCGGCAGCGGAGCCTGGCCCGACGACAAAGCCTTCCTCGGCGCCTCCGCCGACACGGCAAGCGGCCTGACCCACCTCGGCGCCCGCGAATACGACCCCACCACCGGCCGCTTCGTCAGCGTCGACCCCGTCCTTAGCGTCGATCAGCACCAGTCCCTCAACGGCTACACCTACGCCAACAACAACCCCACCACCGGGAGCGACCCCACCGGCCTTTGGCTCGACGACGGAACCGGCCACAGCGAACCACGCAGCGGCGCCGGACCGGCAAGCCCCACCCCTGGAATCCCCGCAGGCGCCACCGGTAACGGCAGCGGCGGCACTTCCTCCTCGGACAGTCAGGGAGACGTCCAGAGTGGCAATGACTGCGGCTTCTTTTCGACCTGCGGCTGGTCGCACGCGGTCGATGCCGGGGTAAATTTTGTCAAAGAGCACAAGGTCGTAATCGCCACGACCATCACTGAAGTCGTAGCGGGAGGAACCTGCCTCTCAGCAGCAGGCGGCGCAGGCTTGGTCACCGGCGGCGCGGGATTCGCTACTGCCGCCGGATGCGGGGCCGTAGCCTCAGCGGCGGGCAACGCGGTAGGAAACGCGCTTGACGACAACGCCGATCACAGCGTGTCCGGCCAGCTAACAAACCAGGCCGAAGCCGCCATCTGGGGCGCAGCAGCAGGCGTTGTCGGATTCGGACTCGGCAACGCAGCCAAACTCCTCGGCAAGTGCCACAGCTTCCTCCCCGGAACCAAAGTCCTCCAGGCTGACGGCACACACAAAGCCATCGAGGACGTCGAAGTCGGCGACACGGTCGTCACTACCGACACCAACACGGGAAAAACAGTCCACAAAAAGGTTTCCTCCACCATCACCACGGAGGGCGACAAAGACTTCACCAACATCACCATCTCCGACGACGGCAACCACTCAAGCATCGTCGCAACCGACACCCACCCTTTCTGGGAACCTAAACTCAAGAAATGGCTGAAAGCCGGAGACCTCCACCCCGGACAGTGGCTGCGCACCAGTGCTGGCGCATACGTCCAGATCACCGAGGTCGCCCACTACACCAAGCGCCAGCGCACCCACGACCTGACCATCCAGGACGTGCACGCGTACTATGTGCTGGCGGGGGCCACGCCAGTCCTCGTTCACAATTGCGGCGGTGCTCTGCTTAACCGGGCCCGTGAGCTTTATGGAACGCGGGCCGACGAGGCGTCGACAGTTGCAGTTGCTCGAGTTCGGAACGTGAACAATCCGGACATGGTCGAAACGTGGGTAGCGACTGAACGCACTGGTCTCCCTGACGAATGGAAGGGAGGCAATGCGCCGCTGCGTGGGGAGCGCTATATTCCCGGGCAGGGTCATGCCGAGGCTACGATCATGAATCGTTTGGGGAGTGACTGGCAGATCGAAGGGATGGCTTCATCGACTAGGATGTGCCCTGCGTGCTTCGCGCAAGCGACAGGTCCAGGCATGGGCCTCACAGGGAGCCGGATCGGCAAGGGCCTCGGGGTGTCAAGTGCTGGAAATACGCAATGGCGAGTGGTTCTAGGGGGCGGCGGCTGATGGACTTGTGGAGCCTGACAGGAGGGCTGTCTCTCGCTAGGATGCGGCCCATCCTTGAGGTTGCCGGGGCCTCGCGCCTGGCAGAGATCGATGACGTAGTCGCTGGGTGCAGTGCTCCTGAGGTTCCTGGAGACGCAGAGAAGATAGCTTCGCTCAGGAGCTGGCGAACTGAGATCGGCGCTCTAGAGGACTCGTCCACCCCGACCTATTTTCAATCGACAGCTGCTGGCGTAGCGATTCTGGTCGCGTCGCAAGATCTGCCTGCACGTGATCGCGAGTGGAGGATCAGGTCAAGCGTGGGGAACTTTTGGGATTCCTGTGATGACCTGTTGCATGCCGGCGGTGGATACTCTAGGGCAGAGTTTCAGGGAATTAAGACGACTCTGCGGGGAGTTGAGGACATCTGGCGCGATGGAGATATCCGCCTGTTGTCCGATGAGAGAGTCGATGTCGCGGAAGTATATGCGGAACGCCTGTCTAGGGTTCGCTCCAATTACCCGAAGCGTCGGCAGGTTGCGCGAGTCGTAGCGGAGTGCGCCGGGTGGAATATGATGACCACTTCTCCTTAATCTCGGACTGGGTTACCGAAATCTGGTAGCAGTGCGACGGAGCCTTCATCGACAGTGATGTCGATGAAGGCTCTGCGACGTTTGACGGCAACGTCAGCGGACGGCGGCTGTGGCGGGCGGGTCGCCAGGGTCGTTTTCGGTCGGATCAAGTGCGCTGCCAAGGACGTCGATGGCTTGGCGTGGGAGGCGGAGTGGTGCGTGGGCGTAGACGGCGGCGGTGACGCCGATGTGGGCGTGAACCAACAGCTCCTTGATCACAACGAGATCAACTCCCTGTTCCAGAAGCAGGGTGGCGTATCCCAACAGGCGCCACCGGTAACGACAGCGACAAGGGCGGCATCTCCTCCTCGGGCAATCAGGGAAACGTCCAGAGTGGCAACGGCTACAACGGCAGCTGCGCCCGGGCGTTGAACTCTCCCGGAAAGCAGTGTTGTAGGGGCCCAGGTCGTGAATGACAGACCACAGGATGCCGCCCGGCGAGCGGACTGGCTTGGGTCGCGTTGTGTAGAGCCCGCGCGAGGACGGCGGCCGCCGCGACCTGCGCATCGGACCACGGGCGGAGCCGGTGCGGAACCCACCCCGGAACGAAGCTGAGGATTCCCCGACGCGAGGCGTCCCAGCCGCGGTAGCGCGGTGCCCCCGCATACCCGCGCTCTTCCAGCAGGCCGAGCAGCGCGGCGACGAACGGCGATACCGGGCGCCGGACAGCGTCCCCGATCCGCACGACACCCGGAGTGATACGGCCGCCCCCAAGGGGATGGCACCCTTGTTCGGGTCGGCCTCCACGGCGTTCTCATCCGCCAGTGCAACAGCCTTTTTTGTTCTGCGCACCCGTCTGGCGGCCAGCTCCTGCGGGCTTCCGCGACGGTTTGTTCCGAACAGCCGTGGGCCCATCACGCTGCGCCGGGACCGGCCCACGGCGTGATCGACTATTCCGCATCCAGACGGTCCGAGGACACAAGCCGGGCCGCCATCGGTGGTCGCGTTTCCACGTCGGGGCCACCGCCCCCACCGCCGACGACGTACCGGTGATGCTTCTCGTCCGCGTCGTGAGCGAGGCGGAGTGACAGCGGCAAGCCCGCCGACGACCGGCCGCAGAGCCGCTCATCGGTCTGCCCAGGCGTTGTACGCGGCGCCTACCCGACTCCGCCGTCTGTACTGCACGGCGTCCAGTTGGGAGCATGACGGGGTGAGTCCGGCAGGTGAGGGGTGGTTGCGTGGGGGCGGACGAGATCAGGTCTCAGGGCTTCAGCCTGAATGAACTGTTCCGTGATGTGACCTACGAGATTGACTACTATCAGCGTGACTACACCTGGGGCGAGGAAGAGGTCCGCACTCTGCTGCGGGACTTGTGCGATTCGTTTCGGACCTGGTCGGCCGACTCCGCCTATCTGCGCCGCCCGCACACCGCGCCGCAGTACTTCCTTGGCCCCTTCGTCTACCACGAGCCGTCGAAGAACCGCCGCTACCTTGTCGACGGTCAGCAACGGTTTGTCACCCTGCACCTGCTCTTCCTGCAACTGCGACTGTGGGCCCAGGATGCCGGAGACCCGCAAACGGTCGACCAGCTCAACCGCGTGATCACGATCGACGGGCAGCACTTCTGCGTCGGCATTACCGACCACGACCCTGTCCTGCTGGCCATCAGCGAGGGCCGCAAGTACGAGACGGGCGCGGGGGACTCCCTCTCACGCCGCAACGTGTGGGCACGAAGCCAGCAGATGGAATCCCAACTCGTCGAAGAGCTCGACGCCGAAAAACTCCGCCACTTCACCGAGTGGCTCCTGAAGCGGGTGGTCATGGTCGGCATTCGTGCGGCTGGCGCAGACCACGGCTACCGCATGTTCGAGACGATGAACGACCGCGGCGCCCGCCTCACCGCAGTCGACCTCCTCAAGAGCCACCTGTTGTCCAACGTCGGCTCGGGCGAGGATCAGCTCAACACCCAGTGGCACGAGATGGTGCGGGAACTCTCCACCGACCGCGAGGATGCCCAGGCGGCATCCCGCTTCATCAAGGCCTACCTCCTCGCCCGCTGCGCACGCGAGGGCCACGACGACGACCGCCGCCAGATCGCCATCAACCTCAACGTGTGGGTGCGCCAGAACGCCACGCACCTCGGCTTGGTCCCGGAACGCCCTGACAATTTCCTGCGCTTCGTCCAGGACCTGCTGAAGTCGGCCCGGCTGTACCGGCCCGTTCTCGCCGCCAGCCGCACCCTGAAGAAGGCCGAAGACCGCCTGGAGGCGGTGCTCTACAACGAACGCAACGGCCTCGGTGCCCAGTCCGTCGCCGTCCTCGCCGCCATCGACCCCGACGACCAGCCCACCGACGCCAAGGACAAAGGCCGCCTTGTCGCCGCCTACATCGACCGCTGGTACGCCCTGCGGATCCTGCAGGACCTGCCCGTCCAGTCCGCCGACGCCGACGCTCTGGTCCACGCCACTCTCGTCCGTCTCCTGCGTGGATGCCACACGGTGGTCGACGTAGCCTCGGTGCTGGGCGACCTCGTACGCCAGGACGGGGATCCGATACGTGAAGCGGTCACCCTGGGACTGCGAGGCAACAACGCCCACCAGATCCGCTATCTCCTGGCCCGGGCCACCGCCTACGTCGAGGAGGCCTGCCAAAGACCGCCCGACGTCCTTGCCTACCTCGACCGCGACCAGTTCCACATCGAACACTTGTGGGCCAACCACCACCACCGGGTGGCAGACCACATCCCTGACCCGGTCGTCTTCCGCAGCCGACGCAGCCAACTCGGCGGCCTCGGCCTGCTCAGGGGCCGCGAGAACTCAAGCATCAACGACATGCCCTTCCACGACAAAGCCGGCCTCTACGCCCGCAGCAACGTCCTGCTGGGCGTCATCGCCCCCGCATACGACCGCCGCAACCCCGTCCTGCGCGATTTCATCAGGACGCACCAGCTCGATAGATTCCTCAGATCCTTCGGGCCGACGGAGACGATGACCTCGGTCGTCGAGACCCGGCAGCAGCTGTACCTACGTCTGTTCGAACACATCTGGAAACCCGAACGCCTGGGCCTGCTCGCCTCCGCCGCGGCCCCATCTGCTGACTACAGGCAGCCGACCGCCCACCCGCGCCGGGCCGCTCCGCGCCGCAGACCGGCTTCTGGCCGGCGCACGGACGTGGCCAGGATGGTCGACGCCCAGGTCCTCAAGGCCGGTACGCGGATTGTGCTCAACTACCGCTCCACCGATCACTGGGCCACCATCGACGCCAATGGCGGCATCGTCCTTGCCGTGACCGGAGGTACCCCTTACGGCAGGGTCGACGAGGCCGGGGCCGTCGCCCGCGGCACCAAGACCTGCCAGGGCATGAACGAATGGCACATCGAGGACGAGAACGGAGTGCGTGTCAGCCTGCGCACCGTGCGCGATCACGCGGTGGCGTCAGGTGTCCTGTAGCCAGGCAGGCGGTCTCGTCAGCGAGCGCCCTACTGGCGGCGAGACAGCTGGTGAAGGCGACACAGCCCCGGACGCTTGTCCCCTGCTGGAAGCTCATCGACCGGGCGGCCTGCGATGGACCATCGTGAGCCTGGCGTTGGTGGTCCAAGGAAAGACGTGCTTCCTGCGGGGAGATGCAGGTGCAAGGCCTGTCCGGCGCTCCACGTAGTCCTGCCTCCGAAACTCCGGAGGCAGGACTTGCTTTCTACGCCCGCTGCCTCACCCCGCAGGTTCCCCGCTGCCCTGATCCCAGGGCACCGCCTGCGGACGCCCGCAGCGCGGCGTCGAGAGTTTCCAGCCGTACGCGGGTGCGGCCGCCCTTCCCCGCCCGGAGCGGTGGCTGTGGCGGGCGCTGGAATTCCGGACCAGTTCCAGATCCTCCCGGTGCTGATGCGCGGTCGGCACCGGGATTCCTTAGCCCTGCTGACGCTCCCCGGCACCACGAGGGGACCCCGTTTTGTCTGACCGCTCGCACCGGTCCGCGGGGCACCTCACAACCGCCTACACCCGGTCGAGTGAAGATCACGCCGCAACGCAACTCCTCGGAACGCTTGGACGTGATGGCGTACATGGACCCGATCAATGAAAATCACGTGGGGGAGCGGGGGCTCATCGTCCTCGACGTGGCGGCCGCCGACGATGCAACCGCCTTCGCCTTCCAGCAGTCACTTGCCGACCGGTGGGCCACAGCGACCGCGCAACAGACAACACGAGACGCGGGTGAACCGGGAGTGCGGCTTCGCTGCTATGTGGATCTGCGTCAGAAACTCGCCCCCTGCGCGTGTGCCAGCACAGGTTGAGCCTGCGGAAGGCACACCCCTCGCAGTCACCGGCACCACCGCGACCCGCGAGGGCAGGCCGCGCAAAACCCTGTCACCGCACCGGTGAAGACCGTCGGAGACACCTCTGGCCGCCGTGCCACACCGGGTCTGGCCGGAGGCATTCTTGCCCCGGCCCGCACGGGTCAAATGACTTAAACCGCACGGCCGTTGCCCATGCCGCCTCTAGGATGGCGGCTTCCGCAACGGGAACCCATCAGCCTCACCCGCGCGCGAACGACTCGCACGTCCCACCCTCCTCCGTCCGGAGAGGGAGATTCGGAGCAACTAGACCGTGTACCTCACCCGTTTCTCCGCGTACGGATTCCGCTCCCTGGCCCACGTGGAGGATGTTCCGGTCAGTAGTCCGACGATCCTGGCCGGCCGCAACGACGGCGGGAAGAGCGCGATACTGACCGCCCTGTCCTTCCTACTCGGCCGCTACCGCCTGATGGAGGAAGACCGTACCTACGCGCTCGGCGAGGGCACCGTGGGAGACCGCTGTGCCGAGACGTGGGTGGAGGGTGTCTTCACTCTCGACGCCGGCGAGCAGGCCGTTGCCGCACTGCCAAAGAGCGTGCGGATCCGCCGCATCGCCGAGGGCGGACAAGCAGCTTCGTGGCAGTACTTCGGCTCCCAGCCGGCCGACAGCCGGCTGCACGATGTGGACCGGCTGCTGAAGGACGATCTAGCCGAACTGGTAACCGAGTTCGGTCTGTCGCCGGACGGCCCTCTGAAGGGCGATCTCCTGCAGGCCGTCAAGGCCTACGCCGCCACGGCACCGCAGAGGGACCAGTGGAAGCCGCTGCCCAGGGAGCTCCATGAGCGTCTGCCGCGTCTGCTGCCGTTCGGAGGCAAGGACGAGAGCCCCGACGACGCCGTGCGCACCGCGCTGAACAGCTGCTATGAGACTCTCCTGGAGGACGACACACTGCAGGGCAGGGTACGGGAGATCGAAGCGGAGGTCACCCAGCGGCTGGAGAAGGAAGCCGACTCCCTGTGCCAGCACATCCGCCAGCACTGCAGCGACTTCGTCGGCGTGCAGGTAAAGCCCGAGGTGTCCTTCAAGGGCGGCTTCAAGCGCGCCCCGCTGGAGGTCTCCAAGGCCGACGGAGAACCGGTCGACCTCAGCCGTTCCGGGCAGGGCAGCAACCGCCGGATCGCGCTGGCCGTATGGGAGTGGACCAGCAACCTGCTGGAACACAGCGAACTCGCCGCCACGGCAGAGGGCGAGGAGCGGGAGCCGACACAGACCATCGTCGTCTACGACGAGCCCGACACCCACCTCGACTACCGCCACCAGCGCACCGTCATGGACATCATCCGCAAGCAGTGCGCCCTGCCCCACGTCAGCGTCGTGGTCGCCACGCACTCGATGAACCTCATCGACGGTGTCGACATCGCTGATGTCGTTCACCTCAAGCTCAGCGACAACGGCCGAACAGTCGTCGAACGCCTCCAGGACGACACGCACAACGGAATCGACGTCCACCTCGGACAGATTGCCGCTGCCGTGGGTCTGCGCAACTCCGTCCTGCTGCACGAGCGCTGCTTCCTGGCCGTCGAAGGGCCCACCGAGCAGGAGAGTGTGCCCCTGCTCTTCCGCCTCTCCCAGGGACTGTCCCTGCAGGCTGCCGGTATCGCCCTGTGGGCCTGCGGCAACAACGAAGGAGCCCTGCACCTGGCCGGCTACCTCGTCAAGCACCACCGCACGGTGATGCTCATGGTCGATGCAGACAGCCGCAGCAACAAGCACTTCAAGACCGAAAAACTCATCAGGGCAGGTCTCGACCTGGCGAAGCAGGTCTCCTATGTCGGCGAGGCCGACGGCCTCAACGAGCTTGAAGAACTTTTCACGGACGGGCAATGGGCCGCTGCCGCCAACGCCCACTGGCCCCGCGAACCGGGAAATCCCTGGACAGCCGACGACTTCACGGCCCATCGCGGCGGAAAGTTCAGCAGTCTCATCCTCGCCATGATCAAACAGCAGGCCCAGGAGAACAGTCCGAACGGGAAGACCGACATGGTCTACGGGCTGGTCACGACCCTGACCACCGCCGAGGACGTGCCGCACCAGCTGCAGGAGATCTTCACCGAGGTCCAGGCCCTGGCTTCCTGACCTGGCCGCTTTGCGCGCGCCGCCGCTGCATGCGCTCCTTGCGCTGCTCGGCGGTCGGCGCCACCCACGCGTGCCAGCCGACCTCCGGCAGCCATTGACGGCCATGGCCGCGGGCTTCGATTCCGCACCAGCGGCACCCCCCGGGCGCCACGGCGCGATCAGACGCAGAACGCGATAACGACATCACATCCTCCTTCCCCCACTGCTTATCTTGCCTCCTGCCACTGACAATCACCCTGCGAGCCGCCACCCGCCCGGACCTCAGGCGCCGCAGATGCAGAAACCTTCCTCCCATCTGCCCCGATGTCCCCTCAAACATGACCGTTTATCGGGAAAGCCACCCGCACCTGCCACCACCGTGGTTACGGTCTGTGCTCATGAGGATCCTGCACACCTCGGACTGGCACCTGGGCCGCCAACTCCATCGCACGCCGCTGCTGGCCCAACAACACGCCTTCCTGAAGCACCTGCTGGACACGGTCCAGCACGAACACGTGGAAGCCGTGGTCGTCGCCGGCGACGTCTTCGACCGCGCCATCCCACCGCTGGACGCGATGGACCAGTTCAAATGGATCCTTGAGGAACTCGCTACCCTCCAGGTCCCGCTGATCATGATCAGCGGGAACCACGACTCGCCGCGCCGGCTGGGAGTCAACTCCCGCCTGATCGAGCATGCGGGGATCCATCTGCGCACCGATGTGAAGGACTGTGCCCGCCCGGTCATCCTGGAGGACGAACACGGACCAGTGGCCTTCTACGGCCTCCCCTACCTCGAGCCCGGCCTGGTCCACGCCCACTTCGGCACAGAGCGCGCCAGCCATCATGCGGTACTCAGTGCGGCCATGGACCAGGTCCGGACAGACCTGGCCACCCGGCCTTCCGGAACCCGGTCGGTGGTCCTCGCCCACGCGTTCGTCACCGGAGCGGACACCAGCGACAGCGAGCGCGACATTACCGCCGGTGGTGTTCCCTCCGTGCCCGCCTCCGTTTTCGACGAAGCCGACTACGTGGCGCTGGGGCACCTCCACCGCTGCCAGAAGATCAGCGAGCGCATCCGATACAGCGGATCTCCGCTGGCCTACTCGTTCTCCGAAGGCGACCACCCCAAGGCCATGTGGCTGGTCGACCTGGGCCCCGGCACCACCATCACGACACGCAAGCTCCTGTGCCCGGTCCCGTACTCCCTGCGCCAGGTGACCGGCACCCTGCAGGACATGCTGACCAGCGCCGAGTACACCAAGGACGAGAAGAGCTGGCTGCACATCACCCTCACCGACCCGGACCGGCCGCACATGGCCATGGAACGCCTGAACGAGCGATTCCGCCACGTCTTGAAACTGAGCTTCGCCCAGCAGCCCCAGCCCGACGCCGACTCCTACCGTTCCCGCGTACAGGGCCGCACCGATCACGAGATCACCCTGGGCTTCCTCCACCACGTCACCGGCATCCCGGCCACCCGCGCCGAACAGGACCTGCTGCAAGAAGGACTGGAAAAGGTCCGCACCGAAGCCGCCGCGCGAGAGGCCAGCTGATGTATCTCCACCATTTGACCGTCCAGGCGTTCGGCCCGTTCGCCCGCACCGAAGACGTCGACTTCGATGCCCTGACCAGCGCCGGCCTGTTCCTCCTGCGAGGCGACACCGGGGCGGGGAAGACCAGCATCCTGGACGCGGTCTGCTTCGCGCTCTATGGCACCGTTCCCGGCATCCGCCCCACCCACCGCCTGCGCAGCGACCATGCCCCCGTAGGCACACGCACTCAGGTCGTCCTCGAGTTCAGCGCCGCCGGCCGCCGCCTGAGGATCACACGGACGCCCAAGCAGACCTATCCCAGCACACGCGCCAAAAGCGGCACAGCCACCGCCGAAGCCACCGCCCAGCTGCACGAACGGACCGGCAGCGCGGACGACTCCACCGCCTGGGAGCCGGTCTGCGCGAAACCCGAGGAAGCCGGCAGAGAAATCGAGGCAGTGCTGGGACTGTCCAAGGAACAGTTCTGCCAGGTCGTTCTCCTGCCCCAGGGAGACTTCGCGAAATTCCTGCGGGCCGATGCCAAGGACCGCGCCTCGCTGCTGCGCAGACTCTTCGACACCGGACGCTTCCAAGAGCTGCAGAACTGGCTCACCACGCGCAGCAAGACCACGAAAAAGGACCTCGACGAAGTCGTCACCGCAGTACAGCAGCTCAGCGAACGCATCGACCAGGCCGCCGGCCCCTCCCCGGGCCAGTCTGTCCGCCCCGACGCCGAGCATCCCGCCGACGCACTCTCCTGGGCCCAGGAACTGCTCACCCGCGCCCACACTGCCCAAGCCGCCGCCCTGGCAGACGAAGACCGCAGCGACAAAGCCCACCAAGAGGCCAAGCAGGACCACCAGGACGCCATCGACCTCGAGACCCGCCAGCACCAGCACCGCCAAGCCCTCGCAAAGCGGGTCCTCCTGGACCACAAGGCCGCCGACCACCCGCAACTGCGCGAACAGCTCGAGAAGGGCCTACGGGCCGAACCGCTGCGCCCCTTGCTGGACGGCCTCGAACGCAGCGCTCTCGCCCTCCAGAAGGCCCAAAACGCAGAGGAAGACGTCCGCACGCTTCTGGAAGACGCCCACGCCGAGATCCCCCAATTGCAGCTGGCCCTGGAACAGCACCACGCCGAGCGAGGCCGCCTCCAAGGCCTTCTGCCGGACGAGGAACGCTCTGCCCAACTGGGAATCCAGATGGGTGAGTTGAGCAAGAAGGAAGATCAGGCGCAAGCGGACTGCGACGACGCCGCACAATGGCTGCAGACATGGCCCGCACTGGAGGCCGAGCACACAGGCCGCGTCGAGGCCATGGGCAAAGCAGCAGACCAGGTACCCCAACTCGACCGAGACATCCAGTCCCTGGACAAGCAGCTGACAGCGGCCCGCACACGCGACAGCCTCGCCGCCCAGCTGGCCACGGCCGAGGAGACCGAGACAAAACGCGAAGCGGCGGCACTGCACGCCAAGAAGGACTGGCTCGACCTGCGTGAACGCCGCCTCGACGGGATGGCCGGTGAACTGGCCGCCGAGCTCACGGACGGACAAGCATGCTCGGTATGCGGTTCATCCGTCCACCCGGCCCCGGCACAACTGCGCCCCGACCAGCCCACGCGTGAAGACGAAGAGAAAGCCCGCGCCGTCCACGAACAGGCCGAAACCGCGCACAGCCAGGCCAGCCGCGCCCGCAGCGACCTCGCCGAACAGCACGCACAAGCGCTCGGAACAGCCGGACCGACCCCGCCCGACCAGCTGGAGCTGCTCCTCCAGACTGCGCGCGCAGCCCACCAGAGCGCCTGCGAACAGGCCGGCAAACTGTCCTCCGCCCAAGAAGAACTGGCCCGGCTCCGACACGAGTGCGACACCCGCACCCAGCAACACCAAGAGGCCCAAAGCCGCCTCACCGAATGCCAGACACGGCACAAAGCCCTCGCACAGCAGCAGGACACCATCGCCCTCGCCCTGGACGCCGCACGCGGCAGCGCCGCAACCATCGGCGACCGGATGACCGAGCTCACCCAAGCCGCAGAACACCTCGCACGCGCCATCGAAGCCGCGCAGAATACAGCCACCACAGCCGACCGTCACCGTGACGCCCGCACCGCCACCGACGGCGCAGCCCTGGACGCAGGATTCTCCACACGAGAGGAAGCCGCCGCTCTCCTGCAGCCCGCCGCCCTCCTGCAGCAGTGGCGCGAAGAACTGCAGCAGTGGGACAAGGACAACGCCGTCGTCACCGACACCCTGAACACGCCAGCCCTGCTCGAAGCCGCCGCCCAGCCCCCCGCAGACCCGCAAGCCACCGGCGGCGTGCTCCTGCAAGCCGAAGCACGCGTGAAGAACACCGCAGGCGCATCCCGGCAAGCCAACGACCGCACCACCGCATTGACCAGCCTCGTCGCCGACCTTGAGAACCACCTGGCCGACCTCAAACCGCTACAGGCCCGCTACGCCCTCGTCGACCGTCTGGCAGGCATTGCATCGGCCACCATCGCGTCCAACACACGCAGCATGGAACTGGAGGCATACGTCCTCGCAGCCCGCCTCGAAGAGATCGCGGACGCAGCCAACATCCGACTGCAGGCCATGAGCTCGGACCGCTACCTCCTCGTGCACAGCGACGAGAAGGACGCCGGCCGCCGCGGACGTCTCAAGGCCGGACTGGGACTACGGATCCTGGACACCTGGACGGGTACCGAACGCGAAACCTCCACCCTGTCCGGCGGCGAGACCTTCACAGCCTCCCTCGCCCTGGCCCTTGGACTGGCCGATGTGGTCACCCAGGAAGCCGGTGGCCGCTCCCTGGGAACCCTGTTCATCGACGAAGGCTTCGGCTCGCTCGACGAGCAGAACCTGCAGGACGTGATGGACGTACTCGACCAACTGCGTGCCGGGAACCGGGCGGTCGGGATCGTCAGCCACGTCCCCGAACTCGGCCGCCGCATCCCAAGCCAGCTCAGCGTGATGAAACACCGCAACGGCTCCACGCTGCGCCCCCTGGCCCCCGCCGACCTGTGACCCCCGGCCATCCACGCTGCCCGAACCCGTCTCCCACAGCAACGAACCCCGCAGGCCCCCGTTCCCGCCCGTCCACACAACGCTGGAGACACACAAGGATCAGCAACCGGCCAGCGACGCCAACCCGTCGAGGAAGATAGGCCACAGACAACGCGACACACACCTCGTAACCACACCCCGCACCCCACGGCAGGAGAGCATGCCGAGTACCGACATCGAACTCCGCCCACACCAGAAGGAAGCCGTCGCCGCCACGACCGCCACACTCCGCGATCACGCCCGCGCGAGTGTGATCGCCGCGTGCGGCACCGGCAAGACCCTCATCGCCGCCCGCACCACCGCCCGCGTCGCTCCGCGCGGCCGTGTTCTAGTGCTCCTGCCGACGCTGGACCTGCTGTCCCAGACGATCCGCTCCTGGCGCCTGGCCGGACGCAAAGGCACCGCGATCGCGGTCTGTTCACAACGCCAGGCCCTCGACCACGAACCGCTCGGCGCGGACATTCCCTTCACCACCGACCCGGGGGAACTCGCCGCCCTCATCACCGCTTCCCGCTCCGGACCGGTCACCGCGTACGCCACCTACGCTTCCCTGCCCGCAGTCGTTGCAGCCCACCGCGATCACCAACTGCCCTCCTGGGATCTGGTGGTCGTCGACGAGGCCCACCGCACGGCCGGCCGTCTCGGCAAGGCCTGGGCTGCCGTCCACCACGACGACCAGGTCCCCGCCACCCGCCGCCTCTACCTGACCGCGACCCCCCGCATCTGGGACCCCGAAGACGACCCGGACACCGACGGGGCAGAGACCGTGGCCTCCATGGACGACGAAGCCATCTTCGGCCCCGTCGCCTACCGGCTCACCCTCTCCGACGCCATCGATCTGGGCCTGCTAGCCGACTACCAGATCCTCGTCCCCGTCGTCGACAACACCGATCTGCGGGACTGGCTCGCCACCGGCCCCGGAGCCGGCGTCGACGGACTGCGCCTGGCCGGTCGCCAGGTCGCCGTCCTGCGCGCCGTTCACGACCACCGACTGCGCCGCATCCTGACCTTCCACCATCGCGTCGCTGACGCTCGCGCCTTTGCCACCACTCTCGAAGAGACCGCCGCCACCCTCCCCGCCACGCTGCGCCCGCCCGGACTGTGGGCAGACTGGATCAGCGGCGGCCACCCCTCCCAGGTCCGCCGGCGTCTCCTGCTGGAATTCGCTTCTCACACCGACCCGCACGCCCCCGCGGTCCTCTCCAACGCCCGCGTCCTGGGCGAGGGCATCGATGTGCCCTCCATCGACGCCGTCGTCTTCGCCGACCCCAAGAACAGCCCGGTCGACACCGTCCAAGCCGTCGGCCGCGCCCTGCGCCAGGCCCCCGGCGCAGGCAAGAAAGCCACCCTCATCGTCCCCGTCTACCTGACCCCCGGCGAAGACCCCGACGATCTCCTCTGCGCGGACGCCTACACCCCGCTGTGGCGCACCGTGCAGGCACTGCGCGCCCACGACGACCGCCTCGACGCCCGCCTCGCCGACCCACGCACCGACCGGCCCACCATGCCGCCCGAGGATCCCGAGGCCTGGCTGCACTTCGACCGCCCCACCCAGACCGAGGAAGTCGCACTCGCCCTGTCCCTGCGGGTACTGGCTCCCAAGAGCGCCGAATGGCGCCGCGGCCTCACCGCAGCCCGCCGCTACCACCGTGCCCACCACCACCTCGACGTCCCCCAGACCTACGAAGACCCGGACGGCTACCCCCTGGGCCGCTGGCTGACCTGGCAGCGCCACCTCCACACCAGAGGCGCACTCGACCAGGCCCGCACCCACGCCCTGGAACGCCTCGGCATCATCTGGGACCCCCGCCAGCAGGCCTTCGACCGTGGCCTGGCCCACGCCACCGCCTACGCGGCCCGCCACGGCCACCTCGCCGTCCCCGTCGACGAGACCAACGACGCCTACCCGCTGGGGCGCTGGCTAGCGACACAACGCACCCGCGCCGACCACCTCACAGCAGAGCGCACCGCAGCTCTCACAGCCCTGGACCCGTGGTGGAATCCACCCTGGCCGACCACCTGGCAACGGGCTTACCACGATGCGCGCCGGAACCTGGAAGGAGGCGGAGCAGCGAAGGCAGGGGAGTGGCTCGAAACCCAACGGGCCCGCGCCGACGACCTGCACCCCGACCAGCTTGGCCTCCTCTCCCGACTGGGACTCCACCTGGCACGTACGGCCGACTCCCCAACGAAACACAGCCAGCAGCCCGCGCGTGAACGCGCATTCCAACGCGGGTTGGGCGCCGCACGGGCCTTTCTCGAACGAGAAGGCCACCTCGACGTGCCCCAACGGCACATCGAGACCTTCGACGGCGACCTGGTACGCCTGGGACAGTGGCTGAGCAACGTGCGACGCCGCCGTTGCGCTCTCAGCCCCCAACGGCAGGCGGCCCTCGCCGAGCTCGGCCTGTGAGCGGACACAGACAAGCCCGTGCTACGCAGAGACGAAGCGGTGTGCCCTCGCCGACCGCGGCCGGTGAGAGGGTTGCCGCGGGTGGCGTCGTGCAGAGCCCGCGCGAGGCCGGCGGCCGCCGCGATCTGCGCATCGGACCACGGGCGGAGCCGGCGCGGAACCCACCCCGGCACAAAACTGAAAATGTCCCGCTCCGAGGCGTCCCGGCCAAGATAGCGCGGTCCCCCCGGATATCCGCGCTCCTCCAGCAGGCTGAGCAGCGCGGCGACGAACGGCGACGCCGACGAGGTCGGCCGCCGGACGGTGTCCCCGACCGCACGACGCCTGGCGTGACACGGCCGCCCCCCAAGGGGATGGCGCCCTTGTCTGGGCCGGTCTCCACGGTGTCCTTCCCTCTGCGGTGAAACAGCTCCATGTCATGCGCTGGGGTACGAGGCTGTTGAGCAGGGGAAAGGAGACCGTGGTGAAAGCCTGGTAGCAGGCAGGCGCTGGTGTGGCCGCCCCTATCGTGCTCAGGCCAGGGCCTGACCGATCTCGTGTCGGCACCACTTGGTGACCTGGATGATCTGCGGCTCCTGCTCGTCGTGGAGGGACATCTCAGGGCTGCTGGCAGCTGGGTCCGAGGTGACAGGTGGAGTGGGTTGCCTGCTCTGGGATCCGCTGTGCCTCAGGCAGGCGTTCTCGACGATGATCGGCTGCAGCAGCAGCACGATCGCGCGCAGCATGATGCGCAGCCGCCGGCCCGGGCTCATGGCGATGAAGTTTCTGTCGAACCACGCCTGTACAGGAACGACCAGCGTCAGGTACTTGGCTGCGTCGGACTGATACTGCACCATCCAGTCCCGGAAGCCCTTGCTCACAGGGCCGGTCAGGCCTGGGCGGTACTCGAACACCCAGCGGCAGGACCGTGGGTACTGGACGGCGATCGCCGGATTCTCCGGCTTGGGGCCTACCAGGGTGAGGTCTCCGACCAGGAGATTCCACAAACGAGGCAGATGCTCGATGCCCGAGCGGATCAGGATCCGGTCCGTCGGAGTGGCCGGCGTGCCGTCTCTGTTCCTGCGGACGTACAGCGTGTACCGCGTGAAAATCTCGCCACCCTGTCCGACGTGTGGCTGACGATCCCACGCCGGGCCGCGCCGCAGCACTGCCACGGCAAGAGCGGCCAGCATGGTGGGAGCCGTCAGTAGCAGAGCAGCGAAGGCGAATCCGATGTCGACGGCACGCGTGAAGTGCCCGGGGCGCTTGCTGTCCAGCTGGTCCGCCATGGCGCGCATCCGTTCATGCCACCACGGCGGGTCGGACAGCGGACCGGCAGCCTTCCTCCTGTACTGGCGGCCTTTGTGCCAGGAGTCTGCCCACAGGACGGCAATGACGACGACGCTGCTGAGGATTCCGGTTACCGCCTTGACGGAACCGGAAGCCAGCATGAAAGTGAGCGATGCGACCGTACCGAACAGCCAGAGCGACATGATGTCGCCGACGAAGTTCGCCACTTTGCGTGCTGCCACGCCTTCGTCCCCGGCGCGCCGCCGTACTGCGTGGTGCGCCGATGCTGCTCGATGCGCGTGGATCGTCTGTCTGCGTGAGACTTCCACTTTCGAAGCCAGAAGCCTTCTCTCGACTTCGTCGCTGGAAATGAGCTGTGGTGTGACCTCGTGAAGGCGCGCAATGTAGGCGTCCACACGGTCATCGGCTTCCAGCGGCGCCCGAGTGTCGTAGGTGTCGTTCCCAGGCATCTCTCCTCCCGGTTCCTTGGTCCTCCATTTCGACTCCATTGCCATTACATTCCCCCCCTATGGGTCCCCCTGGACGAGAGCGCCAGCTCTGGGTGTTCACTTTCCAGCGCGGCGGCCAACTTTTTCCGTGCGTGTCGTAGATGTGAACGTACGGTCTGGGGGTCCTTGTTCAATTCACGGGCAATCTCCTGCGGTTCATACCCGTCGATGTGCAGGGCCATGACGAGGCGCTGAGCACCTTTCAGATGCCGGTCGACGAAGTCGATGACGAAGTCCCACTCTTCGTACTCTGATCCGAGAGATCGGGCGTCGTCGGACCTTCGTTGCCGGAAGTCCTGCTGAGCCTTGCGGACTCCGTCGTTCAGCCGCGCGTCACTGCGCAGGTAGTAGTGGATCGCAGCTATGCGGCACCAGGCTTTGGGGCGTTCCACGTTCCGCCAATGCTGCAGAACGTCGGTCAGGGCATCCTGAACCGCATCAGCGGCTTCCTCCGAGGAGGCGCCGAGGAAGATGACGTGTCGCATCAACGACGGGAACACCTCGCGGAAAAAGTCGTCGTAGACCGCCTGTTCCTCAGGACTCAGCGGAGGCCCATCCGCTGCAGAGCTGACCGACGGCGCCAGAGCGCCACTCGGTGAGGCATGGCGGTGCTGTCTACGCCACCGCACGATGCATCCTCATCGACGTTCTGTTCATACTCGTCAGGGGAGCGGGGCCTGCGGAACGTGCAACGCCCTGGCAAGATTTTTTCAGCACACGGCGAAAGCTACGCCGAGTTGGGCGTAGGAGCCGTGCAGTCCGGCGTGCTGCGAATCGTGCCGTGATGGTGTACGTCCCGCCGGCCTCCTGCCTATGGCACTGAGCCGGGCAACTACCAGTGCTCACACGCGCCTTGCACGGCCAAGATCACGGACCGCTTCCCGCGCGCCGAAGTGTTGGATGGCTGAGCAACCTGGAGGACCCCAGCCCGCGGAGAATTAATGATCTTGCGGGACGTTGCACGCGCGGACCCTCTTGATGCCCCTGAGGTACATGAGTACAACCTCGGCCATGGCATCACGGCGTGATGTCGGTCTCCGAACAGGGCGCGCACTGCTCAGTGTGCGCCCCCCCGAGTGATTCCGAACGCTCATTGCGTGAGAGGCGCTTCTCGCCAATCGAAAAAATGTGAAAGTAATAGAACTTCAAGTGCCGTCGTACTGTGCTCTTTTACGGAAATCGGCAGGCCGGAGTGTGTCGACGGCGTATGCCCGGGCGGCCTGGCGGTGGGAGCTTACTTTCGCTGTGAACTGCGGTTTCTCGCGCCCAGCAGCCCCGAAGGGTATCCGCGTTCACAGCTGTCACGGGTGCGTTATAGGGTGACCCTCGCCTCTGGTTGATTGACGACCTTCGCCATCAATCGAAGGGAGGTGCAACAAGAGGATGAAGTGTTCCCCGCCTACAGGGCCTGCAGGGCCGCCTACGGGCACGCAAGGGCCCAGAGACGGGGACCAACGCACCACTAGGGCATAGGGCTTTGCCGCTCGGCAACCGGGGCCCCGGGAGCCGATGAACCGGATCTGCTGCTATCAGGCCGGTTCTGGGTGTTGCTTGGTTCCGCTTCTGTCGTGAGATCTCATGATCCCGCTCCGCACCCAGCGGATGCGGGGTTATGAGTCTCGATGCGTGTGCAACACTCCACGGACTGGCTGGCGGCCAGCCCGTGAGGAATTAATCTCCCCGGTCTGCACACGCGTCGCGCCACCATGCAGAGGTGAAATCCTCAAGGAACCAGCTCATGCCCCAGGGCGCATACGCAAGTTAGGCCTTTCACACCTGTCCGCTTGCTTCTAAACTGTACCCCGACGTCAAGGGGGGACATTGTCATGACGCGCGGAGCACAGACACCGTTTGACGGTCCGTCACTGCGCAGGGCGCGAGCCTGCGCCAACCAGGGCCGCGGTTTCAGCGCAGAGGAGCTGGCCCGGCGGGTCAAGGCGACCAAGGCGCAGATCCTGGCCTACGAAAATGGCAGGTACAGCCCTGATCCACCCCGCATCCGGGAGCTGACGCGCGTCTTGGGTGTCTCTCCGCTGGACCTGACGGATCGTGACTCGAAGCAGCTATGGACTCTGGCGGAACTGCGCAGAGCCAGCGGGTTCCGGGTCGTCGACGTCGTCGCTGAATTACCCGTCTCCTACACCAACTACCGCCGCCTGGAGAACGAGGGGCTAGTCACCCCGCGCAGCTATGCCCTGGTTCCGGCGGTCGCCAACCTGTTCGGCATCCCCGTCGCCGGGCTGGAGACCCATCTGGCCAACATCCCCGCGTCGAAGGAACGTGTAGCCCAGGCACGCCCGCTGCTGACCATTGTGCAGGAGGGCTACGTCGTCCCCGGAGGGTTGGCACTGCCTGGACCCGACGATCCCTCGGTCCAGCGTCTTGCCGAAATCTTCTGCAGGCCGCCGCTGACCCTCGCCCGTCTGTTAGGGCAGGAGATCGGGCGTATCCGCTTTGCCAAGCGCCGTTTGGCGGGTTATGAGGCCACTGCGCACTATGGCGCTTCCGCCGATGAGCAGGCCGCTGCCCATCGCGCTGCGGAAGCCGAACGCCGTCGGCTGGCCCACCTCACAGCGAGTCTCCCCGGCCGGCTGGATGCATTCTTCCGCTGCGCACTGCCCAAAGACTCTTGGCGGGCCCTCGCCCTGCTCCACCTCGTCGGCCGGTTCGGCTTGTGGCTGTCGCCCGCACAACTACAGGAGAGCGAAGCGAGCGTGCTGAGCATCCCCTCCAGCATGTGCCGCTCGCTGCCGAGTCCGGAGGGCGCCTCAGGCCTCCACCAGATCTCCGATGAAGGAGACGACCACTGCCAGACCTACCGCGCGTGGTACGACGCCCTGCATCCGGGCGTCAGCAGGCTCCTGCACCAAAGGGAGTCGCAGCTGTCCGGACACGTTCCGGCCAGAGAACTGCGCGAGTACTTCGCCTCGGCTCACGCCGTACTCTTCAGCTTTGACGGGCTGCTGTGTCGCTTGTTTGCCACAAACGTGGAAGCCGTATCCCAGAGCCTGGTCCACGAAGCCCACTCCCTGCGCCTGTCGACGGGAGCGCGCACCCCCACAGACCCAGTCGGCCTTCTACGGGCGCTGCTCCCCTCCGCCAGTCCCTCCCAGATACGCCGCCTCGATCACACACTGACGGCGCATGAGACCGAAGCCGCACGCCAGGCCACGCCTCTGCCAGGCGTCCTGCAGCTGTTCCGCGTCCTGACCGCGGGCCGATGGCAACTCGGAGTTGTGACCGATCACTCCACAAACTCGGTCGAAGCGTTCTTGGACGACCTGGCTCCCTTGGTCGACAGCCAGCGGCTCAGTGTCTTCGGCCGGCCTCAGGATCCGCGCCTGATGAAACCCAATCCCCACGGCGTTGCTCTGGCGTCCGCTTCTTTGGGGTCATCGCGCGACCGTACACTCCTGCTGGGCGAGTCAGTCGCCGACGCCCTGGCCGCGCAGGCGGCCGGTGTCCGGTTCATTGGTGTGGCCAGCACGCCCGATCAGGCAATGATGCTCAAGCGAGCGGGAGCGAAGACCACGGTTCGTTCCTTGCGTGAAATCACCGCAGTAGTCAGGTCGTTGACCACCTATCCACCACGGTCATCCCGCCAGGACAGGACAGCCCCCAGCGGACCTTGACATTCCTTGCGGCACAGGAAGTGGGGCCGGAAACGACGTCAGGACTCGACCGTTGGTGCCGGGTCGCAGCCCCAGGCACGCAGAGCATCCGCGATTCGGGCCGTCTGCGGATGCGAAGCCCCCAAAATCATTGTGCTCACCTGCAGGGTGACGGTCATCAGTTCCATTGCCTGCGCGCCGTCACCCAGATCGCGAAGAACAAGGGCAGTCTTGTATTGGGTCTGCAGGGTCCGCGGATGCTTTTCTCCCAGCACACTCCGGCGTCCGGTGAGCGCTGCCCGATACTCCATCAGAGCTTGCTGCAGCCGGCCTTGATCGTGAAGCACGGCTGCCAGGTTGTGCTGCGCCGTCAGGGCGCCCGGGTGCGCGGCACCGAACTCTTCCCGTCTGATCTTGAGGATCGCCTCGTACTCGGCCCTCGCCTCTGCCAGTCGGCCTCGATCGTGCAGAACGCGGGCCACCTCATGGCGGGCCGTGAGCGTGTAGGGGTTTCTGGGGCCGTGAAGTTGGCTGCTCGAGGTAAACACCCGCACCAAGTGCTCGTGTGCTTCCTCCAGATGCCCCTGATCGTGCAGCACCCGGCCCAGTTCGTGGCGGGCCGTGAGGGTGTCCGTGTGCTCCTCACCGCGTACGCGGCCACTGATCTCCCACACTGCCTGGAAGCCGGCGCGCGCCAGAGGCAGGTCGCCGAGGTCGTGGATGGCACTGGCCAGCAAGTGACGGCAGTCCAGCGTGGCGGGATCCTCATCGCCCTGCAGGGCCCTGCGTACGGAGAGTACGGCTTCGTACCGCTGCCGGGCCTGCTCGAATAGCCCCAGGGCCTGCAGATGACGGGCCGCCATCTGAGCCATGTCTGCGCTGGCCAGCTGGGTCTGCGGGTCCATCTCCGCGCAGCTTGCGACCTGGTCGGCCAGCTCCAGGGCATGCGGAGTCAGCGCCTGCCAGGCTGCCCAGCGCTCGGGATCCTCCGGCGAACCGAGATCCTCCAGCTCAAGAGCAGCCGATACGAGCCGGACGGCTGCCGTCAACGCGGCAGCCGTCCGGCTGAGATCACGGATAAGCGGGTGCAGCCGTACGGCCACCACGTCGTCGGGGGAGTGGGCCGAGGACACCAGGTCAAGCAGCCCCAGGGACGCCAGTTCCTTCAGCATGCGCCACAACATCGGCCCGTTGATCTGGGAGAAAACGTCGACGGCCGAGGCGAGAGCGGCGGGACGCAGCAGCAGCGTATGAGGGATGGGCGCGTCAGAGAAGGCAGCCAGAACTTCCAGCAGGCGATCAGTTTCGGTGAATCCGCGGCGCCGCATCAGTTCGATCGACATACGCCATGTCTCGGCGACCGCCTGCTGGGCGTCCGCCGGTGCGGATCCCCCCTCCATCGCCCGCACATACGCCGCGAATGTACCGGGAGTCTCCGGGCCCTTGAACGCGTCCGGCATTCCCATCACCTCAGCTAGATACGACCCAGCCACGTGCAGGGCCAGCGGCAACCCGCCCAGGCGCCGGGCTAGTTCGCGGGCGTCCACCGTTGGCCCCGCGGCGTCACCCGTGTGGTCGAGCAGCACCTCTGCCGCCTTGTCGGCCTGCAGTGATTTCACCGGCAGTAGTAGTGCCCCGGTACCCCAGGACGGGTCTCCGCCGTTGCGAGTGGTAACGATGACGACCCCACTTGGGCACGCCTGCGGCCGGATCCAACTGGTACCCGAAGCCAGGTGGCCCGGACCGTCCAGAAGAGCCGTATCGTCCACACCGTCCAGGACCAGCAGCCACCTGTCCGCCAGCAGACTCAACTGGTTCCACAGCACGTCGGCCGCATCAGGGCCCCAGGCGCTGTCTGTCTGGAGACCGGTCTGACGTGCCACGGCACGCAGGCCTGCCAACAGGCCCTCCTCATGCCGCGCATCGATCCACCACACGGTTCTCCGGCACGCGGGGCAGCACTCCTGGGTGCGCGAGATTGCTTCCAAGGCCACAGCTGTCTTGCCGCTCCCGCCCAGACCGTGCAGAACAATCAGCTTTCCTCCGCCGCCGGTGTGACACAGGCCCACCACGTGCTCCAGCAGGGCTTCGCGGCCGCGCAGCGGGTAGCGAGGATCCCGCTCACCCATCGGCGGGGCCAGCGTCACCAGGATTCCCCGGTCGGGGAGCTCCGGAACCCGCAGCACCAGCTGACCGATTTCCATCCGGCCTGCCGCCACACCCCCCAGCTGAGCCAACACCTCACGCGTCGGCGGTCCAGCAGGACCGTGGGGAGGTATGGCTACTGCGGCCGCGGGCGGCCTTCGAAAGGGTCTGTCAGCGAGATGCCCCCTTCCACGGTAACCACACCGCCGGCCAGCGAGCCGGATTCCGCGGTGATGGAGACGTCACCGCCCACAACCATGCCGTGATCGTTGGCGGAAACGTTAGTCAACCCGGCATGCCGATGGGCGAGGCTGACCATCTGAGCCAATTCTTGCGCGGTTGCAGGCAGGTCAGCCTCGGGGAGAGAGTCCAGCAGCATTTCCCACCGAGCCCGCCAGGACGACTCCCACCGCACCAGGACGGTCCCCGGGTCTGTCCGGTCTGACAGGTCACGGGCGGTTTCCTCCAGCCGCGCCAGCTCCGCCGTACGCCTGCCTGCATCGCCTCGGGCAAACAGACGCGCGGTACGGTCGCGGACTGCCTCCCAAGCGTCTGTGCCAACGGCCTGAACCACCGCGGTACCTCCCGCCGCGGCGAGAGCGACCAGCGACTCCGACAGCATCATCGTCCCCCGAGATGTTGTGCTGTACCTGCCTGCCGTCTCCGGCCCGTGATCGACCGGTTTGCTTACTCTGCCCCGAATAAGCGCATGGCGCAGCCAGACAGTTGGCTTTGGCTTGTTCCTGACCGTGCATGAGTCAAAACGTGGACTGCCGCGCACTTGAACCGCAAGAAGCGGAGCTCGCATGGCGGTCGGCCGCCCAGGTTCGACCCGAGGATTACAAGACTCGGCACGCTATCGAACGTTGCATCAAACGTCCCGAGCAATGGCGCGGCCTGGCCACCCGCTGTGAGAAGACCGCCACGGTCCACCGCGCCGGTCTCCTCATCGCAGGCATCTTCCTCTGGTCCGTCCGCTGAGAACCACAGGCAGTTCACGGCTGGAGGCATTCCCCCTGCGGATCGAAGCAGACGAGTCCGCGCTCGCGAGCCAGCGCAGCGGCGTACTCAGACACTTCCTCAGCCTTGCCATAGGACATGAGCAGGTACACGATCGGCCCCGATGCCTCATCGATGACCGGTGACGACGCCCATACGACACAGCGCTCGGCGTCGTCCGGGTATCGCGCAACGAGCGCTTCCACGTAGGCCACGATGCGCGGGGCCGGAGGCACGACGACATCGTCCGACTCCAGGTAGCGCTCGTACAGCTCGTCGTAGGTCAAGCCCGCCTGGTGGTTGTCGAGTGGACGTTCTCCGTCCCACACCGCAAGGTCATAGCTCACAGGCGAATCGTCGCAGGTAGCAGTTCCGCCGGACCCACAGGCCCTGAGATCGAGCCACCCACCAAGTGATCCGTAAGAGAACTCCTAATGCCCCATGCTGGTCTCAGAGTTGTTCATCGGGCGCGGCATCGTCCTGGGTCCCGTTGGTTTCTCCGACCTCGGTAGCTGTCTGATCGTCTTTGAGAGCGGTGCGCCGGTATTGGGGGTGGTCGAGGTCCATCTGCTGGGCTGAGTGGAGAGGTACGGGATAGCGGGTGCGGTTTGCCCAGGCCAGGGGCTGGTGGCAGAGCCGGGCGGCGGCCAGGGCGAGGGCCTGCGGCTCGATCGTGGTGCCGTTCTCGCAGTCGTCCTTGCTGGTGTCGGTGGTGATGATCGGGTAGATCTCGGTCGCGGTCATGCTGTACCAGTTCTGCCGGACCTCGTTCTTCTGCCGGTTCTCGGGGTCGTTGGAACCATGGCTGGCGGTCCAGCGCGTACTGGCCTCGCCCAGGCGGCCGGCCCCGGCGCCGTCGAACTGGTTGGGGACCGTGGCCAGCAGCCAGCTGGGGCTGCCGAAGTCGGGCTCGACCTGGTACAGCAGGTTGGTGACCTTGTTGGTGCGCACCGCCATGCCGTCGCCGCCGACGTGGCTGACCTGGACGGGGCGCGGGACTTCGTCCATGTCTTTGTTGATGCGGATGACGGCCAGGGGACGTTCGTGGGCGGCGAGGGTGCTGGCGGGAAGCCAGGTACTGCCGGGCTGGGCCTGCTCTCCCTGGCGCCGGTTGTGCAGCCCCAGCCACAAGCGGCGCGTGCCGACGCCGTCGACGGTGACGGTGTAGGGCGTGCCTTCGAGGTAGTCGGCGAGGTCGGACAGGGCCTGGTCGATCTGCTTGGCGACCTTCTTGTAGCCCTGGTTGTCGTCTTCGAACTCGGTCATCTTGCCGGTCGGATACGCGGCGGCGTGGAAGGCAGCCTGTGCCCGGTGGTAGGGCTGCCACTCGGGGGCGGTGTAGCTCCAGCCGTGCAGTGTCCAGGCCTCTCCCGTGTCGGAGGGTGGTTTGAGGACGCTGGCGGTGATGCAGATCTTGGCCTTGCGGTCTTTGCCCTGGCGGCTCTGGCGGCGCACATGGATGCCGCAGTGGGCGACCTGATCGGCCCCGTGCGGGCCGATCTGATCGACCATCACCTGGTCGATGCGCCGGTCGATGATTCCCAGGCTGCGGCACAGGTCCAACAGCGACAGGATGACTTGGTGGTCGGCCTGTTTGCCGTCCTGCTTCGGCTTCTTCTTGGATGTCTTCCGCTCGGCGGTGAACTGGGAGACGATGCCGAGCCTGGCCAGGGTGCGCCGTGCCTGGTGTTTGGCGTCTTCGTCCTCGCGGAGCCTGCCCTGGGACTCTTGGCCGGAGCCGTCTTGCGGCTCGGGTTCTTCCTCCTCGCTGCCGGCGTCGAACTCCGTTTCCGCCCATACGCCGACGAGGGTGTCCGGCGCGTTCTTGAGGGAGGTGATGTGGGCGATGCTTGCCGTCTGGCCGGCGTTCGGCCCGTGGGTGAGGAAATCGGGGACGCAGTGGAAGACGGCGCTGATCCGGCCGCCGTTGAGGGGGAGGGGAACGCCGTCGGCGGGGTCGAGTGTGGCGGGGTCGAGACCGAAGACGCCGGCCAGACCGTGGATCATGCGGGTGCGGTTCTCGTCCCGGTACCACAGGCACACGATGCGCAGGTGCTCGTAGGCCATGGCGTCGAGGGAGCGGATGATGTCGTCCGGCCGGACGGACAGCTCGGCTTGCCTGAGCTGTTTGAAGCCGCGGGCGCGGGTGTCCTGGAAGATCTGCACGGTAGCGGGGTTGAGGACCTCGCGGATGTGGCGGTCGAGCTCCCTCAGGTGATGCATGCCGACGCCGCGGCCGACGGGGAACCTGTAGTTCTTGCTGTGCAGAGGGCGGATGGGGCCGAGCCCGGCGGCCGGTTTTGGCACGGCAGCACCGCCTTCGCCTTCCGCCGCTGCTGCGGTATCGGTTCCGGCTTCTGCCTGGGCGTCGGTTTCCTGTTCGTGGTCGACGCGTTGCTGGATACCGTGCAGGACGGACTGGTCCATGCCCAGGCGTGCGAGGGTCTGCAGGGACATGCGGTGAACGCGGCGGATGCGGCCCCGCCCGGCCATCTCGACTTCGATGATGGGCAGCGCCACATCGGCCTGTTCGGCCAGCACGGTGCGCGCGTAGGCCATGCGGCTGCTGACACGGGTTGCCTGTGAGGACACCAGAACGACCGGGTCGGCCACGTTGGGCAGTGTCTTCAGGGCCAGACGCACGCGCGCGAATGCGTGCGCGGTGCCCGACTTGTTCGGCCAGGCCTGGTGCCAGGCCACCAGGCCGCCGCTGCTGTCCGGCCGCAGAGTGACCTCCTGGCTGTCCACGTTCCACACCTGCTGGGCGAGGCGGTGGGCCAGGTCCCAGGCCACCGTGCGGTACACCCAGTTCGCCGCGTCCGGCTGCTTGTTCCCCGGAGCCTCGGAAGCGGGCAGCTTTCCGCGGGGGTCCTTCAGGTAGTCGGCCAGCAGCCGCTCCTCCTGCGGCGTCTGGGCGATGCGTTCGGCGAGCGTGCTGGGGCGGTTCAGGTCGATGTCGTCGGGATGCTGTCCCAGCACGAGGCCGTGCATGAGGGTGAATGCGTCACGCAGGGTGTCGTCGTCCACCTGGTGCCGGGTGGCCAGGAGCCCCTGCTTGGGGTCGAAGAACACGTATCCGCCGGTTAAGCAGCGCAGCGCGTTGGTGAGGACGGAGTGCGGGGCCTGGGCCTCTTCCCGTTGGACCAGCTCCTTGTACTGGCGGTCCAGCAGGGTCCACAGCGATGTGACGCTGGTGGGGAAGTCCCGCAGGTGAACGGTGGCGCCGTCCAGTAGGGCGGGGGTGCATCGGTAGGCGAGGGTGTCCAGGCGGGGCCGGGTCTTCGGCACGGGCATGTAAGGGGTCCTTTTCCGGTCGGAGGGCGTGATCAGTGGTCGGCCGGGTCGATTCCGGCGTAGGCGAGGAAGGCGGCGAGGGCTTCGCGGTAGATGGCGTTCATCTGGCGCCGCACGTCAGGGCTCCAGCTGCCGTGCATGCGGCGCAGGATGCCTGCGAGGTCGGACTGCCAGGAGTCCTCGTGGAAGGCGTAGTCGACGAGGTGCAGGGTCATGTCGGTGCCGCCGCGGCGGGCGCGCCCGGCGAGCTGGATCATGTCGACGACCATGCCGGCGACGATCTCCTCCTGCAGGGCGTGGGCGGTGCTGATGAACCCGGGCGCTGAGCGCATGATCATGCCGAGGCGTGCCCAGGCGGCGGCCCTGGCCTCCCGCAGGTCGGTGACGGGAGCGCCGGTGGGGGAGTGCGGCAGCGCGGCGAGGCCGGCCGCGTTGACGCTTGCGTACATCTCGGCGGGATCGGTCAGCAGTGCCAGGGGCCGCGTGCACAGGTAGACCGGGGTGATGGCGGACTTGGTGCCGATGACGATGTTCAGCCCGCGGGCGATACGGGCCATGGGCACGACCAGGATCGTTCCCCGGCTGGGGAAGTCCTCGAACTCCTCGGGGGTCAGTTCCGTGATGCCGGGCGGCAGCGGAGGCAGCTTCTCCCGCCAGTGCCGGTCCGGAGGCACGGCCACGCACAGGCCGCCGGTGTACTGGCCTGCGGAGTGGATGCCCAGGGCGACGTGGCGGCAGTGCTCGTAGGAGTTGACGACGACGGCTGCGTGGGCGCGGTCCGGATCGGTGCGGGCGATCCGCGCGAGCTCCTTGTGGATCACAGTGTCGTAGAGGCGGTCGCCGAGCTTGATCAGCGCCTCGCGTTTGAGGTGCTGGGGGATGCCGGAGATCTGGATGGCCCGGTTGGTGACCGAGTCGGTGATCATGTGGCGTTTGGCGCGGATGCTGTCGGGGGCGGCGTCGGTCATCCACCACTTCACGGGCGCGTGGACGTGCTCGCGTACGGCCTGGGGGAAGTAGGCGGTGGCCGACAGGCCCATGACCGGGCGTTCGACGCCGGCCAGGGCGAGAGAGACGATGCTGCCCAGCTGGGCGGTGTAGGTGTGCGGGTCTCCGCTGATGCTCTGGGCGGTGAGCACCGCGTTCTTACCGGGGTCGTCGAGGCCGGTGACCCGGTATCCCACGATCGCCTTGCCGAGCATGCCGCAGGGCAGGATGCCCGCCGCCACGCCGGTTTCCAGGCGCTGGGCGAGTTTGCGGGCCGAGCGTAGCCCGACCGAGCGGAGCTGGCCCGTCTTGTTGCGCAGCAGGGCGAGAGTGTCGTCGAGTTCCGCCAGCCACATGCGCACGATCAGCAGTTCGACGGCCTCGCTGCGGTCGTGGGCGTCCTTGACGATGTCCTCCAGCGCCTCGTGGAGGTCGAGCCGGACGGAGGCGAGGAGGTCCTCTCCGCGCGGTGCGAGCAGGTCTCCGAGCAGTTCACGCACCCGCAGCAGGTGGGACGGCAGGTCAGATGTCTCCTCTGCCGGGCTGCCGTCCTCGCTGCTGCCCGGGTGCGCCGGGCGCAGCGCGTTGAGCGTGGCGAACAGCCCGGCGGGGATCTCCTGGTCGCCGGCGATGCCCTCGTCGGGGAACAGCAGTGAGATCAGGCGGCGGTCCCGGCTGCCGGCGAGGTGCCAGCCGGTGCTGTTGACACCGGGCCGGTCCCGGGAGGGCCCGTGCCCCTCGTAGTGCCGCAGGTGCAGCTGGTTCTCGCAGATGCTCGCCAGCAGGAATTCCGACAGATAGCGGGCGTGTGTGATCGTCGGGCACAGTGCCTTGACCGCCTCGGCCGGCAGCCTGGCCTTGTCCTCGTCCAGCTCCCGCAGCGGCACGACCTGGCTGCGGCGGGAATCCAGGACGAGTTCGCTGGAGCACAGGTCGAGCGCGACCGACTGGAACTGGTCGACCTCATCGATCATAAGGGTGTGCGAGCGGCGGAAGGCGAACTCCGCGACCGACAGGTCCGCCACCCGGCGTCCGTCGAGCCGCACCCCGAGGTGGAAGCGGCCGGCCATGAAATTGTGATGGTTGGTCACCACGACCGACGCCGTGCAGGCCTGGCGGTGCTGCTCGTACTTGCCGCACGTCGCCATCCACGGACACGCCGCAAGGCCGGAGGCCGGGGGCAGCGGGAACAGAGGACGGCAGGGCTCCTCACCGGGCGGGTAAGGGTGGCTGGACTGCGTGTGATGCCCCAGTGCGCATCCGTACGACAGCTGGTCGAGCTTCCACAGCGTCTTCTCCTGCTGCTCCAGCAAGGTGCCCTCGATGCGGGCCGCAGCCTTCATCGCCCGCTCGTGCAGCCGTGAGGGCGACATCAGCGGGGTACAGGTCTCCGCCCGCCCCAGGTGTTTCAGGTCCTGGGTGATGTCCCAGGCCGCCGAGAGCGTGGCCTCGACCGTGGGAAGCACGATGGTGATGTTCATGCCGTTGACCGCATACCAGGAAGCGGCCACCCGCACCAGCACGCTCTTGCCGGTGCCGGTGGGGGCGTTGAGGATTTCCATCGGCCCGGACAGCAGCCGGATCAGATCCTGCGCGGCGATCGTGTCAGTGGTGCTCAGCTGCTGGAACAGCCCGTCCAAAACGGTGTGTACGTAGCGGTCCTGCGGCAGGTAGCGCTCGTCGATCCGGCGGGCGAGCTCGAGGAGCTCGTCGGTGGGGAGGGCGACCTCGGGCTGATACGGCACGGTGCGGACCTCGGGCAGGTCGTCCTCGCCGGCAGGATCCGCAGCGAAGACGGGAATGGTGGTCCGCCCCTGGATCAGCCCCGCCCCGTGGGCGTACTGCGTACGCGGCAGCCAGATTCCCGCCGTGGCCGGCTTGCCGGGCCTGCGCCGCGGATGGTCCCGGCGCAGCCGGGCCAGCATGCGGTCGACATAGCCCAGCAGATCACCTCCCACGAGGGGGACAGCGGCCTCGGCACGGCCGGCCGCCTCGCCGGCCGCCCGAAACGGCAGCGCGCCCGGCTCGCCCTCCACGAAGTCGAGCAGCGTACGGGCCCGGGAGGTGAACACCCCCAGGGAGGCGAGTTCTTCGGGAGCGAACGCGACGACCTCGCCGATCCGCTGCTTCTCCTCGTGCGGCAGTTCCCGCCAGCGGGCCCACTTGTCGACCTGGCCGCCCAGGAAGAACGCGGAGTCCCGAAAACCCGCCAGGCCGGTGCCGGACGCGTCCTCGTGCGGAAAGTAGTGCGCCGCCAGAGCCAGAGCCGCCCCTACCGCACCGGCCGACTTGGACAGACGCTTGGTCACTGCCATGCCACCCCCGCTTTCCGGCAGATCAGCGCACCGATCCCGCCCGCCGTCGCCGCCTTCATCCCGAACTCCCGGCTCACCGAGGTGAGCAGCTCAAGGCTGGAGGCCCGGTAATCAGGCACCACCAGCCACTCGGCTCCGCCCTTGTCCCCGCCGTCCGCCTGCACCTTCTTGGCCAGCAAAATCGCCGAGGTGTAGTCCTTGACGTCGATCCGGAACTCCGCTGCTTCCCTGCCCCGGCCCACCTCGACGTGCAGGTCGTAGGCGTCCAACTCCGGCCACAGCACCGGCGAAAGCCCGCGCGCAGCCAAGGCGTCGTACAGAGCGATTTCCACCAGGCCGGGCACCGTCGTCCAGCGCCACACCCCCCGCGTCAGCGCCTTGTGCCCCTCCACCGGGACCGGCTCGGGCACCTTCCCCCCGAGGTCCGGGAAGAGCACCGCCTGCTCACCGGCGGGCCGTACCGGCACGGAGAGCGGAACCAGCGCGGGAGGCCTGCCCAGGTCAGGGATTTTGAAGGTGAAGTCGGCCCCCCACGCAGCGTGCGGCCGGTGGAAGCAGCGCACGCTGCCCGTCCTTGCTCCGCCCCGGCCTGCATGCAGGGTGACCCGCATGGGCCATCGGCAGACCGGACAGGCGAACCACCACCGGTCCCAGACGGAGTCGAAGGCCACCGGACGGTAGAACTCCGCGACACTGCTGGGCAGGTTCAGCCGCCGCAGCTCCTTGTCCGGCCCCGCTGGCGTGCGGATCAGCGAGGAACGCCCGTGGACGTAGGCATCCTGGTCCATGCGTTTGCGCAGCGCGGAAAAGACCCGGTCCTGGTCCATCTCCGCTTCCAGGATCTGCGTGCTGGTGGGCCGTCCGTCCCGGGTGGTCTTCGCCAGAGCCCGCAGAACGACCCGCTGCTCGATTTCGAGGTCGAAGAAATCTTCTTCGAAAGCCCCGTCCGGCGTGATCAGCCGGACACCTTCCATTTCTTCTGCCGGGACCGTCTCGGGCAGCAGCCGGGACAGGTCTCCCGACAGCAGCTCACGGAACACCGTGAACGTCAGGGGCCTTCCCGGCGCCCGGGCGGCCAGGATCCGGCCATGCGCGTCCATCAGGGTCCGCAGCCGTCCCTCGGGAGGCTGTTCTGTATCGGTCAGGGCTTTGGCCGCCATGGCCGCTGCGGCCATCACCATGTGCCGCACGGTCGCATCCGAAAGCCCGGCGCCTGCCGGGGAGTTCGATAATTCCACGGCAGGCACGATAGAGGGCGGCACTGACAATCGGCTGCCCGCTCAGATAGATTCACTCATGTGTGCGAATTCAATTCTTCTGTGCACACTCAAAAGTGTGACCGCCATGGATGGCCAGAGACGATCGGGAGTCCGCTTGCGAGCGTCCGGTACTCAACGGTGGTTGGCCGTTTTGTTCACAGAATGACCGGTTCCTTTCGGAGAGTTCAGAAGGGCCGTGCCCAGATTGGTAGGGCTGTGAAGCACCGCATTGCGGTACCTCACGGTGCGGATCAGTCCCGCCTCGCGCAGGACAGTGGCGTGTTCACTGGCGCTGGCCGGTGCGAGGCTCGTGAGGGCGGCAAGCTCCTTGGTGGAGCAGCCAGGGTGCTCGGCGATGGCAGCGAGGACCACAGCTCGGGTGCGGCCCAGTAGAGGCGCCAGTGACGAGGTGCCATCTGGCACGGTCGGCCGTTCGGGCGCGGCGAACAGGGGAAGCTTGCGTGAGTGCTGATCCGTCCCCGCCGGATAGGCAAGTATTGGCTGAGGCTCGGTATCGAGGTCGAGAATGGGCAGGCCGGTGCCGAATACCTGAGGGACGAGGAGCAGTCCACGACCCTGGAGCTGCACGTCAACCTCGGGGCACGAGGGTGGTCTCAGGATTTCGAGCACGGGTGGCTTCCAGCAGATCCACCGAGGGTTCAACGAGGCGAACAGCCCTTCCACTCCGCCGGTGAGCACCTGTCGCGCGCGTGCTCCGCGGTCGGCCGCTGTAATGCTGGTGATCTCATTCCAGTACGGGCTCAGCAACCTGTTGAACACGTGCTCCAGACTGTCGAAGAACTGGCGCAGTAGGTCGCGGTCGTCACCTAAGTGGTGGGCCCATGACGGGAGTTGTTGCTGCTCTGCCACTGAAGCCAGGTCCTTGAAGATCTCCGACCGGGGTAGAGACCGTGCCTGCTCGAACACCTCCTGCGGGTCACCGGCTGTCGGGGCGCCTAGGAAAGTGGGGGTCCAGCCGGCGGCTGGGATTAGGTCGAGGACCATACGGGCCTGGGGCAGCAGCCCCGCAAGGGCTTGGCGCCTCCAGGCGCCGTATCGCACCGACTGGTTGTGTTCTTGCAAGGTCCTCACGGCCGCGCTCAGCTCCCCCAGGGGCCGCGGCCTCTCCGCGACATGCGTACGCGCCAGATCTTCAACCGTGAAATGGATGCGGAAGACCATGCGCCCCCTTCGACTGATCACCGCGCGTCATCATTCCGGAATGCCGCTGTTCGGCCTAGACCGAATCACGTCGAGTGACGAGCCGCGCGAAGCGGAACCTAGGACCGCAAGGACCGCACCGGCCGGTGGGCGAGCGCCCCCTCACCGGTGGACCAGGATGGCGCCTGGCCTTGGACACTCGGGCCGGGGGCTGACGCAACGACACGATCAGGAGAAGAAAGTGCGACTGACCGGTATCGGCAAGGCGGTGGGATCCATCGCCGCAAGTGCGCTTCTCGCGGTGGGCGGATTCACCGCCCAGGCCCAGGCATCTCCCTCCGCCGGCTACATCGGAGACGGGTACGGCAACAACGCACATGGCGTGTGGTGTGTGCAGCACCTGGTCAACGACGTGGCACAGTCCAAAGGCAAGGGTCGGCCCCTGGATGAGGACGGAGCGTGGGGGCCCCAGACCAAGTCGTGGGTCAAGTGGTACCAGGGGAACTCCGGGCACAGCCTGACCGCCGACGGCATCGTGGGCAAGGGCACCGGAGGATGGCTCCTCCTCGACGGCGACTCGTACTACGGCCGTTACAACTACTGCTACACCTACGTTCCGTCGTACTTCTAGCCGGCGCCCGCCTGAACCAGTAGGCATCGCAGGCGCCACCGTTAGCGGGTGTGCGACCACCATTCATGGCAACGACTCGAGGCCGACTGGGGAAACCGCGGCGTAGCTGCAGCGTGGAGACCAGAGGCCTCCGGTACACCGGCCGGAGGCAGGACCGTCGGCTCCCGGGCACCGGGGCCACGTCCGGTGCCCCGGTGCCCGGGGGCGGGGTGGGCCCCAGAGGGGGAGGGGCCCACCCCGCGCGGTCGGGTACGCCCGGGTGTCCATCGGGGGTGGGTTGCGACTGTGGAAGTGGTATACGGGTTCGACTTGATCCGGGGGATTGTTCCGGATTTTGGCTGATCATCCAGCACGGGACACGCAGTTGGACTCCAACATAGGTGGTCACCTATCGGCGAACGTCACAAAAAGCCCGGGCGGCCGGCACGTCCGCATACAACTCCTGGTACGCCGCGGCATTCTCCGCGATGTGCGCGCGCCCGGCATCGGTCAGCACCCAGCGCAAGGGCCGCTCCTGCAATGGCCCGTGACTCTCCTCCCCGCCGGGCAGACAGTCGATGTACCCGCGGCTCAGCGCCCTGCCCGGCCGGTACCCCGTTCCCAGATAGAACTTGGCCCTGCCCCACAGGGCGTCCTCCGGCAGCCCACCGGGACCTGCTTCGGCGACCCTGACCAGCGTCCGCCACAGCCACTGCGACAGAAGGTCTCCCGGCGGACGCCGCGGCGGGCTCTCACCCAGACCCGCGCGGGCGCACGCGCGCCCCGAACGCGTCAGCTCGACCACGACTCGCGGCACGAAACCGATCGGGAACACCTCGACCTGGTCCTCGCTGATCCGCAGCAGCCCCCGCCGGGCCAGCGCGTGGAGAGTCGCACCCGCCCCGGCGTCGTGCCAGCCCTCCGCACGCAGACGCTCCTGGACCCCCGTATAACCGGTGAACGCGGAGTCGGCCTTCACGCTGAAAGGGACACGCCGCCACTGCGCAGCAGGACCGGCGTCCTGCCCGGCGGCGCGTTGGCGCCGCGCCGCGTCCTCGGCATGCTGGTCCTCGCGGAAGCAGGCCGCCAGATAGGCGCGCTGACGACGGCTGAGGCCGTTCCAGGTGCCTGCCGCCGGATCAGGTCTCCTGCTGTCCGACCGGGCCCGGGCCGGCCGTTTCGGACGCAGCAGGTGGGCCTGCTCGGGGAACGCTCTGAACCAGCTGCGCCTGACGGTGCGGGACGATACACCGTAGATGCCGGCCATGGCTGCAACGACGCTCTCAAGAACGGATGCCTCCAGCCAGGCTGATACGGGCCGACCGGATTCGAGAGCCTGCAATTTCCACTCGGTGGCCCTGACAGGTCCCTCCGGCAGCGACCGGGCCAGCAGGCGGACGGCCTCCACGCGGTCGAGGCCGGCGAACCGCCGCAGATCCGCCAGCGACTCCTCGCCCTCCGGGACCCCGGCCAGAACCTGGGGCGAGGTCTGCAGCACATGCGCCATCCTGCGCAGATGGTGAGGAGAGGGGGAATTGCACCCCTGCTCATAGCTGGCGATCTGCCGAGCAGACACGCCCACCTCGGCGGCGAGCCGGGTCTGAGTCAGTCCCGCTTCCTGCCGGAGGAGGGACAGGGAACCGGATGCGAAGGGTTCGATCCGTCTGGGCATGAGGCCATTATAGACTTCGTGAAGTCTATAATGGCCTCCGGGCGAACGGAACATGCAACAAGAGCCTGGCGAACGCCGACAGCGGGCGCCCCAACAGCCGCAGCCATCCCCGACTGCTGCAGCGCGGCAACAGGTTGGCCGGACCTAGCCCCATGGGCAGGCGGGATCGCACCTGCCCCGAAACGCCGCCGCGCCCGGGCGAGATGCACTCTTTGCGGGAAAGAACTGCACCAGCCTTCCGAAACATCCCCGCCTGCGCAGCCCCAGCACCAGAGCTGCTCTGCCTCAACCGGACCTCATCGAACACCAGCCGCATTTCGCCATTTCCGACGGTGCTCGAAGGGACAGGGCGGCACTCCTGTGCAGCCAGATCCGCGCACCCGGCCCTCACCTCCGCCCCAGCCGTTGCCGACTTGGTGACGAGCACCGCTCTTTCTGCAGCCCCGGGCACGCGCGTCAGCCAGATTCGAACACGACCGGATGCGAACGGTCCCGGCGGCGTGTTTCAGCTGGAAGACAGCGGCTGCCGCTGATCGTCCGGGCAGTTTTGTCAGTCCTCGCTGCTACACCAATTCCTGAGACCCAGGCCGCAGTCGGCGGCCTGTCGAACAGGGGAGGAAGCAGTGGCGAAGCCACCCGAGGGATACCACGCTGTCCGCAGTCACATCCGGCGCAACCCGCGCACGAACGGGAAGAAACTGAGCGGCTGGACGATCGCCGCGCTGATCGCGGCAGTGTGGTTATGGAGCCAGCTCGTCGGTTTCGGTGAGGCCAGCCCGGCACAGACGGACACGCCGCAGCCGTCCGTGTCCGCGAGCGCGGTGCGCTGATGGGCCGCCGAACCCTCCGGCTGCGCAAACCCCACGGCAGCGGCGAGCAGGCCGCCGCCGTGGTTGTCGCCTGCGCCGTACTGTGGCTGCTGGCCACCATGGCCGCGGCCGCCTGGCATGCGGCCACCCGGGCCTGGCCGTGGCTTGCCGCCCTCATCGCCGCCACTGCCGTGTACGGGGCGTGGCGCATGCTGCGTAGAGCCCGCGTCCTGCGGGTGCGCGCCCAGACGCTGGCCCGACTGCGGCTCACGCTGGCCGAGATCGACGCGATGGACGACCAGGCCTTCGAGTTCGCGCTGCGGGACCTGCTCATCCGGGACGGCTGGACGGCCCACAGGGTCGGCCAGCAGGGAGACCAGGCCGCCGACGTCATCGGGCAGGGCCGGCAGCGGGGCAGGATCGTCCTGCAAGCCAAGCACACCAGAGTCGCCGGCAAAGTGGGCTCGGCAGTGATGTATCAGGTCAAGGGAACTGCCGGCCCGGTCCATGGTGCGGACATCGCGGTCGTGGTGACCAACGGCTCCTTCACCCGCGACGCCAGGGCCTGGGGCGATCGCCACCACGTGTACTGGGTCGACCGGGACCGGCTGCGCAGATGGGCCGAGGACGGCACCCCGCTGCAGGACCTGCTCCGTCTGCCCAACCGGACCGCACGCCGGGCGGCCTTCCGCCGGGCCGCCTGAAACACGTACTCGCCTTTGAAGGGGGATAGGCGTACGACGATGGATTGCTCGACCCGTTGGTGAAGTTCGCGCTCGGCGTGGGTGCTGGTGTGGTCGCGGCTCCTGGGGTCTGTCAGGGACCGAAATGCACGAAGGGAGCCCACCGCACGAGGACTGTGGGGTCCTCGTCCCGCAACGCCAGGACCGCTCGGTGCAGGGCTCGTGCCGCCCGCTCGGGGTGCAGGCCGGCGCCGTCGCCGACGGCGCCGTAGAAATCGTCTGTCACCTGAGCGGCCACCTTGTCGTCCACGTTCCACAACGTACCCACCACGTGCCGGTATCCCGCCAGCTGCAAGGCCGCCGCCAGGTGCACGGACTCATCCGGCACGTGGGCGCCCTGGGCGGCGGTGCGGCAAGCGGGGACGAAGGCGAACTCGCCGTCGGGCAGTCGCATGCGGGCGATCTCCGGGATCCGCAAGGGACCGTCGTGCAGGTGCAGGGCACCGTGCGAGGGGTCGGCCAGGTCCTGGCTGCCGTGGCAGGCGAAGTGTACCCAGCGGTGCTGGGGGAGAGCCTGCAGGACACCTTCCCGGGTGGCCTGGTCACCCTCCCGGACGGTGGCGGAGACGCCGAAGCGGTGGTGCAGGGAGGCTGCCTCCCGCGCGGCCCCCGACAGGGGCTCTCGTCCTGGGGCCTCGGCCACCGAGGCCACCAGAAGTCGGCCGGGCCGCGGGTCGGCAAGCGGCTTCCGGGCCTCGCGCAGACTGCGCACCGTGGTCGCGTACGACGAGACGACCCGGTCGAGGACGGTCCGGCCTTTCTCCTTCGCGCGGTGGTAACCGGCCGCGTGCACGGGCAGGAGCGCAAGTGGACCGGTCGGGCACCACCACAGCCGAGGCAGGGGCTCCCCTTGAACTGGCGGTGGCAGAGTGTCCAGAATCGGCTGGGCGACCGCATCCCACAGCCACTCGGCCAGTTCGTGCGCGGCCTTCTGGAGTGCCAGCACGGAGCGCAGGCTGTGACCGCCGCCGTGTTCTGCGAGCGAGCCCAGCCATGCGCTCGCGACCTGGCCGGCTGTTGCGCTGTCGGCTGCGGGCAGGGCCACGGCGCGCACGACGCCGTCGCCGCTGAGGAGGGCGGTGCCGCCCCTGGTAGCCACGACGAGCGTGACCAAAGGGCCATCCTGCAGGTCGGCATCGCGCAACGGCGGCGGGCTCAGGAAGTCTTCGAACCCTTCCTGCGCCCGTACTTCCGTCAGGATCCGCTCCCATGCCCAGGCCGCAGACATGTGCTCGTCGACAGTACGCTCTCCTGCCTCCAGCGAGTCGAGCGGTGTGAGCGGGTCGGGCAAGAGCGGTGATGCAGGCGGTAGGGACGACGTCGCCGACGAGTCGGCAGCCGGGGCACTGGCCGCAGAGCCCGCGGCGTCTGCTCCGGTTATCCCGGACAGCAGCATCCCCAACGGGTTGACCGGAGTATCCAGCCGGGCACGTGCCTCCTCCAGCTGCCGGGCCAGGACGGGGTGGACTTGAGCGAGTTCGGCCAGACTGCCTCGGGTCTGCAGGAGCTGCGTCCACAGGATTTCGCGCCCCAGATCCAGGATCTCCAGCGCCCGCCGCGTCTCCCCAGCCCCCGCGAGCCACGCCGCTGCCTCGCGGGCGAGAGGTCCGTGCTCGGCCAGCAGCCGTTCCTGATGGCGTCGTTGGGCGCCGCGCCAGGCGACGAGAGGCAGCAACTCGACGGCCGTGCTGAAACCGGCCGCGGCCTCGGTCGTGTCACCCGCCACGACCGCTGTCTCCGCCCAGCGCCGGGCCGCGGCGATCCGAGTCTCGGCGTCACCTGCGTCGGCCCGCGACACGGACTTCCACAAACGGATGGCTTCTTCGGCGTCCACCGGGTTCCAGACGTTCAGGTACCGGTAGCACAGAGCGTTGGCCAGCTGGTCTTGCTGCAGGATGGTGGTCGCGTGGTGGGGTGGAGCATCACGCAGCCCCTCCCGCAGGGCGTCGACGCCTCCATCGACGTCTGCCATCTGCAACCGGGCTCGGCCAAGCGTTCCGTACGCCCACACGCGGACCAGCCCCCGTTCGGGTGCCATTGCCATGGCCTGCTCCGCGGCGTGCAGGCTGTCCGCCACGGCGCGTTCGGCTTCCGCGTCATCCGGCGTGGTCTCCGCGCGCAGAGCGTAGGCGGAGCTGAGAGCGAGGTAGAAGATGGGACGGTAGAGGTGGCCGTCGGGCAGCTGCGCGACGGCCACCTCTACGACAGCGCTCACCTCGACCATGTCGGCTGCCTCAGTGGCCTCGGCCGAATCGCTCTGAAGCTTGCCGTGCATGGCGGACAGCACCAGCACAAACGCCAGCGCCAGATCTGCCTGCGGCCGCAGTACGTGCTCTGGTGGCATCAGCCGGACGGCCTCGCGACTGACGGAGACAGCCTCGTCGAGGTCCGAGGCCTCAAGGTGGGTGATGAAGCGGACCATGAGCGCCTGCCCGAGTGCCACGAGCGCTCCTGCGTACTCCTCGCCGGTACGCTCCTCCTGTGGTATCGACCTGCACACCCCGCGGAGGGTCCTGATCGTCGTATCCATCTCCGCGGTGTCCGCGTGGTGCCCGAACCGCAGCAGGTGCGCCTCACTCAACACCGTCCCAGCCAACACAGCGTCCGGCGACCCGGACGGCAAGAGGTCCAGGGCCTCGCCGAGCAGGCGTGTCGATTCGTCCAAGTCCGTCGGGTCCCAAGCCACTTCGTAGCGCTTGCGCAGCGCGACACCGAGGGCGGCCACGGGGCGTGCACGCTCTGGATGCCCCTGAGGGACAAGCTGCTCGGCCTCACGCAGCCGTGCCACCGCCTCGTCCAGGCCGCCCTCTCGATCACCTCTCTCGAACAGGTCGAGGAGCGATCCTGCGTACTCCGCCAGTGCACTGGCGCGCGCCCCGGCATCCGCTGCCCAGCCCCCGTCATCAAGCAGCGCCACGCAGTCCCGGCGAAGTGCGAAAGCGCGTTCGGCATCCGCAACGTCACCGTACCGGTGGTAGCGCTGCGCCAGCGTGTTGGCCAGAAGACCCAGAGCCTGCGCCCAGCCGTCGGGATCGGCACCCGGTGCGCGTCCGTCCTGCTCAACCTCCGCAAGCGCCTTGTCCAGGTCATCCCGGGAACCCGTCAGATCGTGACGTACCGTCAGTGCGAGTATGAGCGTGATGCGGCAGGATTCCTCGGCATCCGCGTCGTCGAGCCGGCCGGAGGCGGCACGCAACGCGGTCACCGCCTCGTCCAACTCCCTCTCATCCTCCGACTCCGCGAACCTGTCGAGGCGCAACTTCCCCAACAGCAGACGCACCATGGCCTCATCCTCAAGGCCAGCCACCGACAGCGCGGTACAAAGCGCGGACAACTCCAGATCCGCCTCCGCCGCGCCTCCGCCGACGGCGTGGGCTATCCGCCAGCTCATTGCCAGGTCCACCCACGGCTCGGCCGCGCTGGCGGCCTGCACATCGAGCACCATGACCGCCGTCCGACCCAGGGCGAGCGCCTCCGCCACGTCGTCGAGCGAACTCCCGGCCACGGCGCGGTCCATAAGCGTTTGCCGTAAAAGGCTCAGATAGGGTGCGGCCAAGTGACCCTCACGAGCCGCCTGTTCGAGCGCCCTCGCGGCCATGGCGGCGCGCTTTGGGGCAGGGCCATCTCCAGCAAGGGCGGTCAGAGCGTGCGTGTACCACTGTGTGGCGGTCATGTCGCCTCCCCCCCGGGTGCCCCCAATACGGCTCCCTCGCGGCACGAACGGGGACAGCATCTCTATACCCGCCGCTGCCTCTCACGCACCCGGAATGACACGTTTCGAAATATTGTGAGTGTGCCCTTCCCGCAGTGAGAGTCGACCGAACCGCTGCGTCATCGGGCCTGAGACCCCATCATGGACCACACCTCCACGGCGCAGGTGCCCGGAGGGCGTCCACAACCGGGGGTGGGACCTATGCCCGAACACGCGGACGTGCCGGGAGACTGGGCCGTACTGGTGGAACCAGTGCCCGAGGCCGGGGCGGGTCTGGTGCTCGACGTCCCCACAGGCACAGACCTCGGTGAACTGGCCGACCTGGTGCAGGCGGCCTACACGCTCGCCCCGGACCTGCAGGCTTGCAGCATCGTCATGGACGGTCACCTCATTGGCGGGGTGACCCGGCGGCGACTCGACCGGCTCGGCTTCGGGACCATCTCCAGGTCCGGGGACGAGCCGGTATTCGCAGGCCAGGCGGGACAGTTTGAACTGCTGACCTACACCTGCCAGGTCTGTGGCCAGCGGACCGTGCGTCTGCTTCACGACGAACGACACCCGCCCACCTGCCCCGATCTCAATCACCCAGGCACCCTCATGCGGCTGGAGCAGTGACATGGGCGGCACGGGCCGCCCCGGGGCGGGACGGCTGATCTGGGCCGGTGTATTGCCCCTGAGCGTGGTCACCGCGTTCCTGGGACTGCTGCTGCTCAGCCAGGGTGAGCAGGATGGATTATCGCTGGCCCTTGCACTACGACGCGTCGGGGAACTGAGCACGACTCAACTGGTCCTGCTGGGACTTGCCGTGGTGACGACGGCAGGCATCCTGCGCCCGTACCAGGCGTCGTATCTGCGGCTCCTCACCGGCGAAAACTGGCCCTCGCTACTCGCCTCCTACGGCGAGAACCGACAGACCCGTCGCAGGTTCCGGCTGGAGGACCAACTGGGCAGGATGGAGCAGGATCTGGGAACTTTGATGGGCAGGGACGGCACACAAGTCCCTTCTGCCACCATGGTGCGCAAAGCGGGTGAGGCCGCCTTGGAACTCCGTGCCCGGTTTCCCCCGCACAGCGAGCGCACCCGCCCGACCGCGCTCGGCAATGCACTCGCCGTTGCCGAGGAAAGTGCTGGCCAGGAGTACGGATTTGACCCCGTAGTCGCTTGGCCGCGCCTGTATGCCTTGCTCAGTCCGCAACTGCGGCGGACCGTCGACGACCGCCGCACCATCCTGGACGCTGCCGCCGCAATGTGTGTCCACGCTACGATCGCAACCTTCATTGCGCTGCCCATCCTCGCCGCCCACAGCCCGGATCCGGGACTGGCACTGGCCCTGCTCCCCGCCGCCCTTGCCCAAGCCTCCTACCGGGCGGCGGCGAACTACACGCTGTCCTACGCCACCGCCCGCCGCACGGCCTTCGACCTGCACCGCTTTGACCTCTACACGGTCCTTCACCTGCCCCTGCCACGCGACCGAGACGAGGAACGGGCCATGAACCGTGCCCTGTGCCTGGAATGGCGGCAGGGCGTCCCCCTGCGAACGCGCTACGACGTCCCGGGCCCACCTCAGTACACGACAGTGACAGGCGAAGCACCGCCCGAGACGGTGACCCGGCGCACGTACGAGCATCCTCGCGAGGCCGAGGCTGGCGAGGAGGTCCTGCGGCGGGTCGAGGAAGGCGTACGGGAAGCGCTCATCCCACCCACACCCGCGGCCTTCCGCGGTGCCTGCGGAGCAGGCTTCATCGACCTGAGGCCGGTCACCGACGAGGACGGGACATCGCTGTGGCGGCTGTCCGTCGGGAAGTCCTACACGCTGGTGACTGCGCTGGCGTTAGGTTTGCCCGCGTATGAGGACCCCGGCATCGTCAGCGCTCTTCTGCCAGTGGGTGCGGTGACCGATGGCCTGCTCGTCACAGCCGGGCAGGTGCAGCCGATCATCGACATCGACGTGGAGATTGAGGCGCCCTTCACCTCGGTACGGCGCCCACGCCACGCCGTACGGCTGGGCGTCGGCAACGACACGGCCCGCTTGACATCCGTGATCAGAGTCGACGAGCCCGGTGAACTCGATCTGCGCATCGCCATCTACACCGACGGCCGACTTGTTCAGGTCCTCCTCCTCGACCTCCACGCCATCGACGGCGAAGGCGAGCCAACCCTGTGACAGCCCACCGCCTGCCCCTCGCCATGGAGGGGGCGGCCTCCCGTCAGGCATCGAGCCCGAATGCCACGATCCGCACGAGAAGCGACGGCCGTCAACTGGTGCTCACCCGGCACCACAAGAGACACGGCACAGACGAACTACGCCTGGACATCGTCGCGGAAGACGTCACCCGCCAACTACACCTCCTCTTCAATCAAAACCTGGAAAAGATCCGCCGCCGATGGAGTAGCGCCGAGGCACTGGACCCCAGACAAGCCGGCGACGGCCTCATCCAACTGGCCAAAGCAGGACGCCAGTTCCTGTGGAAGGTCTTGCGCGACCCACTGGCCTCCTACGAGGAACTGCAGCAGCGGTTACGCGCCTGGTGCCCGACCTGGAACATCGACGGCGCCCCCGTACCACTCCTCCAGGTCGTCGCGGACAGCGCCGCGTATTTCCCGTGGGAAGTCCTGCCTCTGTTCGACGTCTACTGGCAGGGACCGGTGGACGATCCAGCATCCCTGTTCGACGCATGCCGCGTCTTTCCGGCTTTCAGCGCAGTCGTCGAGCGCCAGCCCGCCACCGCAGTACTGCCAGACCAGGTATTGGATGTCTCCTCAGGAGCGCTGCCCGTGCGTTTCGTCTGGCACAGCAAATACAACGGCGCGCAAAGAGAACTGCAGTTCCTACGGAGCCGCTCAGACATCCGCCTGGAAGGCCCATACCCCCAGGAGGGAAGCACCACCCCCTCGACGGCCCCACCTCTGTGGGACCAACTGGCAAACCCGTCGCTGGGAGTGGACGGCCGCCACCTCGACCACCCCGACCAGGTCCTGCACCTGTCCTGCCACGGCGCGGCACAGCTTGACCAAGGATCGATGAACTTCGAGCTCCACCTCCAAGGCGGGGACGGCCAACTTGTCGTGGTCAGCCACGACACACTGGACGCCGAACTGCCAGCCGCAGACCACCGCACGCGCACAGCACACGGAGCACGCCCCTCGCGGCCCATGGTGCTACTCAACGCCTGCGAGACCGCCGTCTACGACCCGGCCACAGTCGGCTCGCTCCTCACCCCCTTCGAGAAGAACTACAACAGAGCAGTGATCGCCACTGCAGCCCGGCTCCCCGACCGGCTCGCCGCCCGCTTCTCCGCGCACTTCTACCGAGCCCTACTCTCCGGGGCCACCGCCGGCGAGAGCCTGCATACCGCCAAATGGCGCCTGGTCGAGAAAGAGGCCAACCCCTTGGGGCTCCTCTACATGCTCCACGGCAGCAGCCGCCTCCAAACCGCCCCCCTCACCGACAGCCGCCCCACGACACACTCAGCCCACACACCCCGGCGCCCTGACGAAAGCAGGACACATGACGCATGAGGACGACTCGCTGTTCGACGCCTTCTGGAACGAGTTCCACGGCCGCTTCGAGCGACTGCCTGTCTGGCTGCCCGGCACGCCCATGAAACTAGGCGATGTCGGCACGATCACGTCACGCGGCTGGGTCAAAGAGACCAGTCTCGAAGCCTTGCAGATCGAGGCCAAGCCTGATGACCCGGGGGTGAGCAGCGAAATCGACTACGCCTCACGCGGAGGTGCCAGTAGGAAGGGCGGAACCACCCGAGCCGGCGTACAAGCCACGGTGGCCGACGCAACCGCAGACATCACGTACGAGTTCAACCGTGCCGGGGCCTTCGTTCTGCGCACCGGAGAGACCACCGTGCACCCCCTCGCTGACCTGCGCGGCCTACGGCAGGCCGCCCTGGCCCGGTATCAGGACCGGAACCTGGACTGGGACCGCCGCTGGATCGTGGTGACGGAGATCGTGACCGCACGCCCCGCACTCGTGCTGATAGCCCGGGAGCAGGGAGCCCAAGCCACGCTACGCATGCGCGCCCAAGCCCAACTCGGCCCCGCCCTCACAGCCGGAGCAGCCCCCTTTTTCGACCTACTCCACTGGAGCGGGCTTGAAGCCCGGCTGGCGACCGAGGACACCACCACCGTCATGTGGCGTGGCCACCACGTCCTCGACCCGCCGCTGCGCCGGGCCCGCTTCGAGGTGCGCGGTGACCCAGACGACACCGACGCCCCGGACACGGCGCCCGCACCCACCTTCGTCGAGATCGAAAGCCCAGACGACGTGCGCTGACAGACACAGCAGGACCCGCCACGGACGGTATTCGCCGGTTAGGCGCCCGCGTGCAGATACGCGGCCCACAGATCGGGCCGGAAGGGGTTGGCGTCACGCAGTTCGAGCAGGGCCCCACGCAGCGCCGCAGCAATCCGCGCCGGGTCTGCAGTCCTCTCGTCACCGACGGCTCGCGCGTAGATCGCGGCCGCGACGTCCGGCGCGACCGCGTCCTGAATCTCCCACATCGTGCCAATCACGCTGGCAAGCCCGGCGAGTTGAAAGGCCGACGTGAGGTGGATCGACTCGTCGAGCAGCGCCTCGTGGTCAGTCACTGCGGTCTGGCAGGCCGAGAGGAACGCCATCCTCGGCGCCACGACCTGCACCGTCGAGATCCGTGCCACGGTCAGGGGCTTGCTCTCGTGGTCGTCGAGCAACAGCGCACTGAGCGAAGGAGAGCGAGTATCGAGCACACCGTGGCAGGCGAAGTGCACTACGTCGTGAGCGCCGAGGTGGTGCAGGACCGCTTCTGCAGTGGCCGGGCCATCGACACGAAGGCCGTCCGCCTGCCCGGCTGTCAGCACGGTGTGCCGAGGGAAGAACCCTGCGACGAGCTGCGCCTCCTGCAGCGCGAACCGCAACGCGTCGGCGTTCGGTGTCTGTGGCATCGCCACGATGAGTGCACCCGCGGCGGGTGGCTGTGCCCCCGCACGACTGCGTGCGTGCTCCAGCGCGCGCACCGTCGGCGTGTACGAGACGACGGCTCGATCCAGCACAGTACGGCGCACCGTACCGGATGCGCGGTGGTGACCGGCGGCGTGCAAGGGCAGGCGGCCGAGCAGCCCGCCCGGACACAGCCAGACACGCGACGGTTCATCGCACGGGCCCAGATTGTCGAGCACAGGCGCCATGACGTTGTCGTAGAGCCATTCAAGAAGCTGGCTCAAGGATTGCAGCGCCTGGATGCGGCTGCGCAGGCTGGATGCCGAATTCCGCAGGATCGCGAGGGTCGCGGTGAGCTCCTCGACGCGACGACGCACCACGTGCTGGCTGGCCCCGGGCAAGGGGATGAAGGCGATGCGGCTGCTCGTCACGACGAGGGCGTCGCTACGGACGTCCGTGATGTTGAAGCAGACGATGGGGCCCGAGCCGGCCATGCGCTGTAACTCATCCTCATCCGGCGGCGCGAGGAACGTCGCGAAGCCGGGAAGGCGCCGGATTTCCAGGATGATCGACTCAAGGTTGTTGGCGACGTCGACGCGGTGGGGTCCGACCGTAGCTGGCTCGGGCAGCGCGGAGAGCTGCTGCCGCGCGATCTCAAATCGTTCGGCGAGCCCGGGGTGGGCAACACGGAGGTCGGACACATCGGTGCGGGTGGCGAGTGCCTGGCTCAGCAAGACGGCGCGGCCGGACTCCAACACCTGGACGGCTCGCAACGCCGGGGCTGAGGTGGCGAGGACGAGCGCGGCCGCGAGCCCAGCGATGCCGGCGAACCCGGACAGGGCTGTCTCCTGGTCATCACGAGCCAGTTCCCGGGGCGCGATACGCGGCAGTAGATGTATGGCCGTCTCGGCCAGGTCGGCCGCTCGGCGGATATCGCTGCCCGCGAGAAAGGACGCGGCGATGTGCGCGGCACGTGTCCGTAGGTGGGCTGCAGTGTGTTCATCGTCCGCCGCAACAGTCAGGGCATCGATGCCTTCGTGAAGGTCGGCGTGACCTCCCGCCAGGACACTCTTCACGAGCGCGAGGCCGAGGTTGTACTGGATGAAGCCCCGAAACGCTCCGTGCAGGCGCGAGACACGCACCGCGCTGCGATGAGCCTCGACCGCTTCTTCGAGGTCGGCCATGTCGCCGTACATCTCGAACCGGCGCACCAGCGCCGTACCCGTGCTGGTCCAGTTCAGTGCCGAGTCCTCCGGGGCCAGTGTCGCCGCGGAGGCCGCCTCTCGGAACAGGTCGACCGCCTGATCCAGGTCCGGCCGGTGTCGGTAGGCAAGATGCCGGCGCAGCAACGCTCCAGCGACCGCGGGAAGCAGCCGTGCCGTATCCGGCCGACCGGCCGCACAGGCGGATGAAACCGCAGCCCGCGCCGCGGTGATGGCCTCGTCGATGTCGCTCTGCCGCCCGGTTCGGGCGAAGCGGGCCTGCAAGGCATGCGCGAGATTGGCCAGGTATTGCGGGCGTTCGGCGTCGACTGCGCGGGCGGTACGGGTCGCCGAACGACCATGCTCGACGGATTCGTCCAGGTCTGCGAGGGCTCCTGTCCACTCGAACCGCCTCCGCAGCCCGAGGCAGAGGTTGGCATGGAACCGGCCACGGTAGGGATGCCCCGATGGCGTAGCTGCGATCGAGGCCCGGTCGAGCCGGATAGCCTCATTCGCATCGTCAGGATTGCCGTATCGCTCGAACCGGGTCATCAGCGCTGCAGCCAGATTGGTTTCTGCCAACCACCCGGTGGACAGGGCTGACTCGTCCGCTGCCCTGACAAGCTCAACAGACGCGTCCAGGTCCGCCAGCGCACCGCCGAACTCGTACCGCTGGCGCAGCTGACCACTGAGCGTGGCGCCCAGCCTGCTTCGCTCCCACGGATCCAGTGCCTCGGTCAACAGATCTTGCGTGATTGCGACGGCTTCATGCAGGTCGTCGAGATCAGCGTAAGCCCGGCCCCGCGTGGCCAGAGCGGCAGCCAAGGCATCCAGCACAGCCGGATCGGCGGTGGCACGTCCGGCAGCGACGGCCGCGTCGATGTGCGCTCGATCGCCGCTGAGTTCGTAGCGCACTCGATGCAGCGTCGCGGAGACGGCGGCGCCGCGGCTGCCGTCGGGATCGTAGGCCATCAGCCACGCGTGGGCCTTCTGAGTGGCGCGGAGATCGGCCTCTTCACCATGGACCAGGAATCGCTCCAGCAGTGCCAACGCAAGGTTGTAATAAGCAGTGCAGCGCCATGAGCTGCCAATAGCAGAAGCTGACAAGGCCGTGTGAGCGGCCGCGACCGCAGCGTCCAAGTCGCCGTGCTCGCCCGTCACTTTGTACGTGCGAAGCCATGCGTCCACGAGGACACCCAGCACGAGCACTCGATCTTCCCAGCTCAGATCTGGGCGTCCCAGCAGGTCCTGGCCGGAGACGATCACGAGGCGCACGTTGGGGGCCGTCGGCATCAGAGCGACCAACTGCAATCGGGCCTGGAACAACTGCTGCTCGACCGTAGTCCGTTCGGCGCCGTCGGCTGGATAAGTCTGCAGTGCTTCACCCGCGGCAACGACGGCGGCCTGTGCGTCGGTCGCAGAGGACGTCGCCGCTGCCCGGTCACGCAACGCTGAGCCGAGATTCATCAGTAGGAGTGCTCGCGCACGAGGGTCTGGGCCGACCGCACCGCAGGCCCGAGTGAACAGATCGATCGCCTCATCCATGGCAGCGCCACCACGGTGCCTGCCGAATTGCTCACTGAGCACGCTGCCGAGCAGACCCAGACGGCCAGCGTACTCCGGGTGGTCCTTGGGCGTGCCGACGAGAGCTTCCCGGCACCACGCCTCGAGGGCATCGAGGTCGCCTTCGAGGGTGAATCGCCGCAACTCCAACGAGAACATCACCAAGTTGGCGATCCGATCGGCGCGCAACTGAAGATCGACATCGGCAGGCGTGAGCCCTACGACCTTTTGCCCGGCGTCCACTGCCATCCGCAGAAACCGTAAGTCGCCGGAGCGCTGGAACAGCTGGTACGCCGCGTAGCTGAGGCGCCCGAACGACCACGCGGTGCCGGGGTCCTCCGGCAGCGCCGCTTCGGCGATGCGCTGCCAAAGGCGGACTACCCAGGGCAACAGATCAGGCTCGTCCTCGATCGCACGCTGGTGCAATACATCCGCTTGAGACCGGCTCGCCGCGGCCACCGCTGGCAATACGGAGTTGGGCATGCTACCGACTCGGGCGAGAAAGCCGAACGCGAACGCCTGGACGGAGATCTCAAACTCAGCAGCATCGATCCTGTCACCGGAGTGCGCGCGGCCGAAGTGGTACCAGCCGATGGCTTCCATCAGGTAGCCGCGTTCCTCGAGCGGGCAGTCGGCAGCGATGCCCTGACGAACGGTAGCGATGGCCGTGGCTACCTCAGACCCGGTCATCACGGACAGTTCAAGCGAGCCTCGCACATCGACGATCCGAGCCCGCAAGAGCGCTAACGCCGCCGCGTAGTCGCCACTCATGAGGCCTGCTCGACCTCTGCGCTGCAGGTGACAGGGACAGGGATGCCAGAACGATGCAGCGGATCGCAATGCGGTGTTCCGGAGTGCAGCACATCGCCGGTCCGACCGACCGCAGTCAGCGCGGTCAACACCCCGCACGAGTCCAGGATCGTCATGAGCCCCCTCGCTAGTCAGCCGCCGTGTTGCCCATAATCATTGACACAGGCTTGCTCTGACACCCCGACATACGTTCGATGGAGCAGGCTCCACCCGGCAGGCACAGCAGCCCTGCAACGCCTCGAACTTCAGCTATGCCTCTGCCGGCCCAGGCCAGGCAAGCAAGAGCCGCGGATCATACACCACGGCTGGTGAATACGATGAAGCGGCCGAGGCATCTCAACATGATTGTGAGGTCTCATCGACCCACTCCCCCCAGGCGGGTTCCACAGTGGCGGGAGCTGGAGCGCGCACTGCTGCCAGAACGGTGAAGAACCTTCACCAGCGGTCGCTACGCTGGCTGTCCGTGCGAGACCGAGCAGTCAGGCGGGTGCGTATCACTGTCGGCACGGCGAGGACACGAGCGGGCTGTAAGGCTGGGCACGGGGGATCCCGTAGCAGTGCCCGAGAGCCGGTGCGGGCTACAGGCTGCGCCGGAAGGGGCACCGCTGCGGCAGGGCGACAGGCTGCCCAGGTCACGCCGATCCTGCCGGCGAAGGCAGCTCACGCAACAGGCGGTCCACGGTGTGCTGCCACTGGCGGGCTCCCTCCCGCGAGGGGAACCACGACTCGGTGATCTGCCGGTCCAGGCCGGTGAACTCCTGTAGTGCTGCTGCCAGTTCAGGCCTGCCCGTGCCGCCATTGCGGGCCACAGTGTGCACCTTCTGCGCAAGATCGTGCAGCCGGTGCGCGGCGCGGTAGTAGGCGACCTGGTCCTGGCTGAGGCGGCGTACGGCATAGCCGCCGCACTTGCTGCACGGGTCGAAGCCCTTGCTGTCCATCAGCTCCTCGACGGTCACCAAGTCGTCGTCGCGGCCGACGCCGTGCTCCGGGCGCCGGTGTTTGCAGCCGGGGGAGTGGGCCCGGCCCTGGTACTCGCCGGCCGCGTCGGAGGTGTAGGCCTGCACCTGGGCGAGCACGCCCAGCGGCAGCCCCGACCCACGCCGCCATTCGGTGCCGGTGTCGGCTGCGAAGGGCTCCAGGTCCAGTTGTTCCATGGCCAGCAGACCGTGCCAGACCGCGGACGCGAAGGGGCGACGCGGAAATCCCCGGTCGTCGCACCCGGCAGCCTCCAGCTCGCGCAGGTCGGCCACGCCGCGTGCCAGGGCCAGCGACCGCAGCGCGTGGCCAGCATCCCGGCGTCCCGCGCACAGCCGCACCAGCACCCTTTCGCCTTCCGCCGTGCCCAAACGGCGGCCGAACGCCTCGTGGTGGGGATCGTGAATATGCTCCGGCCAGATCTCCTCGTCCTCCGGAACGTCCTGGCCGGGGGCGCAGTGCCCGGCTTCGAAGAGGGCGTCGGGCAGGTCACTGGCTCCCGCGATGAGGACCCCCTGCCATCCCGCAGTGCAGCGCTGCTCCAGGACGCTCAGTGCCACGATCTCAAGCCCGGCATCGGCGGAGAAGACCACGTACAACTGTTCCGCATCCCGCATGGCGGCGCGCAGCGCGCGCAGGTGCTCGCGGGTGAGCAGACGCCTGCTGTGGACCGGAGTGTCGTCGAACACCCCCGGCCCGAAAAGCGATGCGCCCTTGGAGTACCGATCTGCCAGGGTCTCAGCCGCTGCCGGTTCAGCCTCGGCTGTCTCCGGCTCGCTGTAGGAGAGTCCGTGATGCTGGGCCAGCAGGCGCGCGGCCACGGGCTCCGGCACGTGCACGGTGATGACGGACCGCGGTTGCCAAGCGGTGTCGACCGTGTACGAGGCGAGAACGCCCAGCTCCCACTCATCCAGCCGGGCAAGGAGCGACCTGCGAGAGTCGCACTCCGTCGCCGCGTCGTGGGGAAGGCGCGCGACCAGGATCCGCTTGTCGTGCTTCCCGCCGGCCGCCGATCGGGCGGCGGCCTCCCAATCGGCCAGCACGGCCCGGGCACGCTCAAGCACCTGATCGCGTCCTTTGCGGCGGCTGCTCATCCCCTCTGTCAGATGGTGGACGAGGTAGGCCTGTTCCCGCGGGTGATCCCAGCTGTCCTCGACCGCCCGTTGCCACCGCCGCCACTGCGACAGCAGCTGCCTGTTCACCTCGGCAGGAGTGCCCAGCGGCGCGAACGCCGGGTCGTCGGCGGGGACATGAGGCTCCTCCATGGCGGCTACCGCGGCCGCCGCCAGCAGCGCGTCCGCAGTGACCAGGAGCCGGGCCTGGGCCTGCAACGTGCGCAGTCGGCCCGCCTTCAGCTCCACCGCAGCCTCGGCCCACGACTTCAGCCACGGGAACAGCTCCAGCTGCTGGTGCGCGCGGTGCATGCTCGCCAGTGCGCCGCGCCATTCACCGAACACCGTCTCGCGCACACGCCTGGCCTCCTGCAGCTCCTCCCACGCGTCGTCCTCGTCGCCCTCCGCCTCGCCCTGCGGGGCGGTGCCCGCCGGGCCGTCGGACGCAGGCCGGTGAAGCAGGGCGGCCGCCTGCCGGAGCTCTTCGTCACTTGAGGCGTCCTCGTCCGCGTCGCGGAAGCTGTCCAGCTCATACAGAAGCCCCAGGCCGGTCAGCATGTCCAGGAAGACGGCCAGACCCGTCCCGAGACGGGCCCAGGAGCTGTAGGTCCCGCACTGGGGGCACATCCGGCCGACCACAGAGGCATCCAGCTGCACCACCCGCTCGGTGGCGCGGGCGGAGCGCAGATAGGAACACGACGATGTGGCATGCAGTCTGGCCTGCTTGCCCTGAGTCGACCACACGGTGACTGGCGTGCCCTCGAACGGGCCGAGCGGTACATCCGGCGTCAGCAGACCGTACATCACGAAAAACCTCCCCCTTGACCGGTTCTGAAGCCTAGCCACGGGCACTGACAGTGGCGGGCGGGCGCGGTCAACTGGCTTGAACGGACGGCCAGAAGGCCGGCGCTGGTGAGACCGACCGGGGAGAAGGAGAGCGGTCGCGGCGCTGGGATATGGCATGGGCCGGTGGTCACCACGGAGCAGCGGGCACGCCCTCTGCGGTCAGACCATTCGACAGCAGCGCCTGCCACTGGCGGTCGGCATCGTCGTCTGGTCGCGGTGTTGATCCCCGCCGCTGCGCAGCTGCGAAAGGAGACGACGGCTACGGCGGCAGCCTCGAACCGCCCCAACCGCCCCTGAAACCCCAGGAAGCCGCGGAACCTGGCGGGGACTACCCGCACGTCACGGTGGCCGGAGTGGGTGACGAACCTGTCGTCCCCGCCCCCATGCGGCAACGGTGGAGAACCTCTGGGACACCGCGGACGCCGAAGCGGTGGACAGGGCCATGGCCCGGGACGGTACGTGCGGTCACCGGATCGGTCGCGCTGATGATGCAGGAGTTCCGTGCCGCCTCCGCGGCACGGGGAGCCGCGCAGTGAAGAGGGAACGCGCCACACAACTGCTCAGCGACCCGATCGACCGGCTAGAGAAGGGCGATTGGCCTGCCAGCCTGGTTCGGGAGGTGTACGTACGGCCCCGGTCGGCAGCTGGAGGCGGTCTCGCCGGTGCGGTGAGGCGCAGGCCGATGAGAACGACGGCTTGGGGATAGGCGACCAGTTCGATCCTGGCCTTGGAGGCACGGTGGGGATCACCGAACTGGTCCCTCGCCCAGCACGTCGAGTCAGCCAACCGACGCTTGCCGCGTACACATTTAGCCTCCCGAGCCGCTCAATCCGACACGGCACGCACGCGCGCCGCACCAGCAAGCCCGTCCCTACGCCGTCCTTGGCCGTCGACAACAGGCCGCTACGTCCGGCACCGCTCAAAGCCCCGACCGCTCACCGAAGATGACTACCCGATCGTCGCAACGTGCCTCGGGCGAAGGCGAGTTGGCCCCATCCATGAGTGACACGATGCAATGCCGCCCATCACCTGCTGACAACTCACCGTGCAAGCAAAAAAATTGGTACCGGCCCCTCGCCTCCCGGCTGCCAGTGGATAGGCGAACAGTCAAAAACCCGATACCCCAGACGACAACCGTCCAAGCTTCCTGACGCCGCCAGGCGTCATCTCACCTGCAGAGAGACGAGAGACAGACATGTACCGCCGCATGCCGCCACACGCAGAGCGCGAGAATCACAACACGTGCTGTATCAAAGGAAACTGACACTCACTCATTCCTATCACTCAAGCTCCCCGGCAGGGGAGCGCAGGCAACTCAAATATCTGCGCAACCACCCCGTTATGACATCACCGGCGCCGACAGGCGCCGGCAACCAGATTCCCACCCTTCCCTCCCCGCCAGGGGAGGGGGCTTCACTTTTCCTCGTCCTGCCGCCAGGCAGGACAGCATTCCCCCTGCCGAGCGGGCCGCCAGGCCCGCCAACTCCCAGAGAAACCAACCGAGTTGGCCCGCCAGGGCCAACCCCGCACTTCGACACACAGTCGTGCCGCCAGGCACGACGACAGCACCTAACGGGCCGTCAGGCCCGTAGTTGGCCGTCAGGCCAACTGAAGAGCCCCCCGGCTCTCCGCCCCC
>NZ_JBVKCA010000033.1:0-93612 GCF_055656965.1 Streptomyces sp. NPDC111656 | reverse complement strand
CCGCGACGACATCCATGAAGCCTTCCTCAGCCTGGCCTGCAGCATCATCTGCTGGCGCCGACTGAGGAACCTCACACTTTGTTAGGAGTTCTAAGGGCTGTCCCGTAACTGTGGCGGCCATGGTGAGTGGACCCGGATCGACAGACGTCACAGGAAGAGGAGTTCGACGTCCTTCTGGATGCAGAGGCGTAGGACGAGCGCCAGTTGTCGGGCGTCTTCGATGTGCTGCTGGAGGAGGGGGTCGGCGGCCTGCTCTTGCCATTCGCCGGTGATCGCTTCCAACCGGGGCAAGATCGCGGTGCACTCGGCAGTCGAGAGCTCACCGCCACCGTCGTCCGGACGGTCGAGGAAGGCCTCCAGCGTGGTGAAGACATCGCTCCAGGGGCGCTCTCCGCCGAAGCCCCGCATCTCATCGAGGACGAACCCTTCCGCTTGCGTCAAGCGGCGGCGGAACGCGTTGAAGCCGGTGTAGGACCAGGCGACATCCGGACCGGTGGTGTCCCCGTCGCCCGGGAACAGAATCAGCCCCACGTCGTCCTCCTCATCCGTCGAGTACACAGGATCGGCTGGAGAGAGCCACACGTGCAACTGAGATGATCACGCGATGACTGGTGTGATCACGGCGTCGGAGCCGACCTGGATAGCCCCATTCACTGGGCTGAGCCCGCGCCAGTTCGCCAAGCTGGTGACCATGTTGCGCCGCGAGGATGCGGCGCGGCGGGGCCGACCGTGGAACCTGCCGCTGGAGGACCGAGCACTGCTGGTGGCGGCGTACTGGCGCACGAACTTGACGATGCGCCAGCTCGCTCCGCTGTTCGGGGTCTCGAAGTCCGCGGCCGACCGCATCATCAATCGCCTCGGGCCGATGCTCGCTCTCCAGGCCCGCAAGCGGTTCACCAAAGACACCGTGCTCATCGTGGACGGCACGCTGGTGCCCGCCCGCGATCACACCGTGTCCGAGCAGTCCAAGAACTACCGGTACTCCACCAACCATCAGGTCGTCATCGATGCCGATACTCGGCTGGTCGTCGTGGTCGGCCGGCCTTTGCCCGGCAATCGCCATGATTGCAAGGCGTGGGAGGAATCCGGCACCAAGGCCGCCGTTGGCAGGACAGTCACGATCGCCGACGGCGGCTATCCCGGCACCGGGCTCGTCATGCCCCACCGTCGGCGCAAGGGCGAAGACCCGGCTGGAAGCAAGAGCACAACAAGTCCCACAAGCAGGTCCGCGCGCGTCGAGCACGTCTTCGCCCGCATGAAGACGTGGAAGATCCTCCGTGACTGCCGCCTCAAAGGCGACGGAGTCCACCACGCCATGCCCGGTATTGCCCGGTTGCACAACCTCACCCTCGCCGGATAGACGAGGGACTCAGTCCACGGAGCCCCACGCCCGAGGCAGCTCGGAGACCATTTACGGGACACCTCCTAAAGCGGGGCTTTGACAGTGGCGGGCTCGGAAAGCAGTATCTGCTCGTCCTACGGGGAGCCAACGGTGGGGGGACGGGAGGAAAAACTTGCTGTATTGCGCTGATACCCTCGCCCAGCTATGCCGAGATCGTGACGAATAGCGGAATGGAATCCGTCACGCGATGTCCGGTATCTCCTATATGCCTTTTCCCACTCCATCGCGTCCACGTCAATCAACCCGCGTGCGTAGTCGCTCAGTTGCCACAAGGCCGAGCGAAACGCATGTGCAGCCCTACCAACTTGCTCATCTCCGATCATTTGTACCGTTTCGTATGCAAGTGCCAGGCGTCTATCGGATTCGGCGATCTCTTTCATCCCGTCTTCAACAGAAACGGGAGGGGGGCCTTCAAGGAGATTTCTTGTCGTAGCAAGCGAACGCGCAGCCCCAACCTGAATATGTGCTACATGGATTAGCTCTCGGTACGCCTCGAATCGGCGCTGACTCCACTCACGTTGCACATCCCGCTTCCATCGGAAGCGCTCAGAAAGCGCACTGCCGGCGGAGGAGACGACCCCGCCGATCACTACGCCTATCAGAGCTGGAAGTTGAACCGCCAAGCTCACGTGTCCCCCAAATAGACCGGTGACTCTCGATCGAACTGCCCATGTGCCGCCAAGTAGCCTGCCCCGCAACGTGCTTGCCCAGCCCTTCCCCCACGGTTCAGGGCGCTACGGCACTCGCCAGGCCGGACGACGGAGGCAGCGGGCTCGCAGGACGGCGCTCAGGAGACCCTCACCGATGGTTCCTCTGCATGAGCACCGCACTGGGTGAGTGTCTAACTGCGTGACAACGCCGACGAACACCAGCGGACACCCCCGGACGCCTGCGGACCATCAGCGCAGGTGACGGGCACCCCAGCCCAAGGCACCGCCCCCGCACAAGTTGCTTCGGGACGAAGAGGTCGTGGGCTCAAGTCCCGCACCCCGACGGCGAAGTGTCGGCTCAGGGCATTAGGGCAGCTGATCTACGAGATGGGTTGACTCTCCAGCAGTGCTTCCACCGTCACGGTTCCTGCCAGCGTGCCGGTCAGCCATTCCGCGAGATTCACTCCCTGCGGCCAGCACTCGCCCTCATGGCTGCACCACATGGCGCCCGCAGGATCGCGGAAATCGACCAGCGACCAGACGGTACAGCCCCAGTCGTCGATCAGCACCAGGCTGGCCGGGACGCGGCCGGACGGATCCGGGCCGTCTCGATACAGCTCGGCGATGTCCGCAAAGTTGCCCTGCGCAGCCCCACCGCTCACTCCCAGGATTCCTTCGTTCGGGCCGAATCCGCCGTTGGCGACTTCAACGTACAAGCGCCGCAGAAGAGGAGGCAACGGGAACCCGATGACCTCTTCCGCCGCGGCGACAGCCTCGGGTGTTGCGGGCGGGGTCACGTCCGCGGGAGTGGTGTATTGACGGCCACTCGGTGTTCTCGTCTTTGAGGCTATGCGGTGAGTTCGGTGGGCAGGTCGGCTTCGTTGGTTTCTGACTCGATCGGGTGGAGGCGGGCCTTGGCCAGCAGGTCGAGTCCCATGTATCGCGGGTTTCGGTCCACTCGTCGTTCTGTTCGGCCAGCACGGCACCGACCAGGCGGATCAGGGCGGTGCGGTCGGGGAAGGTGCCGACGACGTCGGTGCGACGCCTGATCTCCTTGTTCAGCCGTTCTTGCGGGTTGTTGGACCAGATCTGCCGCCAGCTCTCACGCGGGAATGCGGTGAACGCCAGCACGTCGTGCTGGGCGGTGTCCAAGCGGGCTGCGGCATTAGGGAATTTGGCCTCCAGCGCGTCCAGAACGTGCCGCATCTGGGCCTTCACGGCGTCGGTGTCCGGCTGTTCGAAGACGGTCCGCAGCAGCGTGGCCACCCACGGCTGGGCCGACTTCGGAACCTGGCTCAGCAGCGCGCGAGCGTAGTGCGTGCGGCAGCGCTGCCACGAAGCGCCGGGCAACACAGCACCGATCGCGTTGACCAGGCCTGCATGGGCGTCGGAGACGACGAGTTGGACTCCGGACAGACCGCGCGCGACCAGGGAGCGCAGGAAGGCCAGCCAGCCGGCGCCGTCTTCGCTGGAGGCGACGTCCAGGCCGAGGATCTCGCGGTGGCCATCGGAGTTGACGCCGACCGCGATCAGCGCGTGGACGTTGATGATCCGGCCGCCCTCGCGGACCTTCTGGGTCAGCGCGTCGGCCCAGACGAACGCATACGGCCCGGCGTCCAGGGGCCGGTTGCGGAAGGCTGCGACCTGGAGGTTTGCACCCGCGCGCAGCGGATTCCCTTTCCAACGCCCAGAGGCTCCACCCCGCGGGATGTGGCCTCGCAGTGGTATGCCCATCCCTGAGCAGTTGATGGATATCTCGTCGGCGCGGCGGGCCGGACGGCATACTCAGGGCACCGCTTTCGGGGAGGGCGCTGTGGCACGTGGGCTGAGCGGGTACCGATATCAGGGGTTGTTGGTACGGCTGCTGTTGGTGCAACGGCTGCTGTTGGTGCAATCGGAGCCACATTTTGGCTCGGCTGGCCAACTGCGGAACGGGGAGCGGGTTTTCGTGTGCTCCGACCCATCGTGCGATGCAGGCACCAACCGTGTCCGCACGGTCTCATCGAACGCGAACCAACTGTGCTGCGGCCAGTCGATGGACCGGGCGGTGTACCGAGCAGCGGAGGACTCTGGACGCTTGGGGACGCTCGTCGGCGCGACGAACCTCGATGTCTTCATCTGCATCGGTTGCGTTGGCTCCATCGACCGCACCAATTTCGTCATTGCGGCGGCGGATGTGGATCCTGGGCGGGAGTGTCCGCAGTGTAATCGATGCCTCGTGGTGAAGTTCGGCACCTCAAGGAGGTCGTGAGCGTGCTCAGGGGACTGGTCTCCGCAAGTACCAAAGCCCTCGGCGGCTCGCGCTTCAGCCTGCTGAATGTCCTTCCGGCCACCGTCGTCGTCACGACCGTTGTCGTGCTGATCCGGGCCGGCGCGTACTCGCCGAACGAGCCCGTACAGCTCGACCACGTTCTTCCGGAAGGCAAGCGGGACGCGCTCGCCATCGCCCTGTTCGGAGTGGCCGCCTTGCTTTGCGGAATACTTCTCCGCCCCTTTGAGACGGCCCTGATCCAACTGCTTGAGGGCTACTGGGCCAGTCCTTCGCCCATCGCTGGGCTGGTCCCCGCCGCCGTGGAGCGCCACCGGCGACGCAGGGACGACGCGAAGATCGTGGCCGAGTTCGCTCTCACAATGCCACCGCCTGGCGCAAATCCCACGCTTCAGGAACTCGCCCGCCGTGATCGCAGGATTTCGCGAGTGGTGCGCATGAAATCGCGAGCAGAGAACGTGCGTGACGCGTACCCGACCGACGACAGGCTGGCGGCGGAGCATCTCGAAGCGGCATCCCATCGGACGGACCTCATGCCGACCCTGCTCGGGAATGTTCTCCGCCGCGGCGAGCGGGTGGCGGGAGACCGGTACGGCCTGGACATGATGGCCGTGTATCCGCGACTGTACCCGCAAATCTCCGATCGCCTCGAAGGTGCGGTCGCCCGCCAGTTTGAACTGATCACCTCGACGGCCTCCTTGAGCATCTCCTTTGGCCTGTTGTCTGTTGCCACGGCCCCGCTGCTGGCCCGCCTCGATCTCTGGTCTGCGGCGCCACTCCTCGCGGGGGCCTTGACTCTATTCGCCTACCGAGGCGCGATAGCCGCGTCCCGCGGCCACGCCAGGCTTCTCGCTACGGTCTTCGACCTGCACCGGTTCGACTTGGCCGCTGCGATGCACTACGAGTTGCCCGACAACCCACGAGAGGAGTACCAGCTCAACAAGGACATCACTGATTTCCTCAAGCCGGGTTCCGTCGCCCCGCTTCGCGATCACGAGACCCTGCAGAGCAAGAATTTCAAGCACCCGGACAGTGCGTAGGACACGTCACAGTGAACGGATCGCCACTGAACCACCGACTCCCAGGACATTCAGCAGAATCTGCCGTTCCGAACCCTCGGGCGGCGTCACATGCACTTGGACCTGCTCGGCGAAGTGAACTGCCGGGCTGTTCTCCACGTTGCCTTTCACGACGATGCACGCGGCGTCGAGGAGCAGCTCGACTCGGCCGAACAGCACCGTGACATCGACATGGAGGACACGCCGTCCGCGCGCCGTGCGGTCACGCGCGAACGAAACGCTGGAGAGATCGATCCGCGCGTCTCCGAAAAAGGACCCGATGCCGACCTTGACCAAATCGGTGGAGCCGGTTATCACCTTCCGCCTCACCGGCAGCAGCACACTCCGGTACCGCCTCAACGGGTTATCCTCGCCACCAGTCTGACCTGCGCCACTACCCATCAAGGCCAGCGACGCCCCGGACACGATCGCCAGTGTCGGCAGCACTTTGCTCCCCGCGGTGCCACCCAAGTACCCAAGGTCATACGCGACCCACAGCGCCCCGCCAGCAATCAGCGTCAGTGGGCCGGCCAACAGGCCCCTTGGCAGGGCTGCACGCAGGACCAGCAGCAGCCCCAGTGCAATCAGGGTGTACGGCAATGCAATCAGCACCCAGCGCCCACCCGAGCGGAGAGCCGAGCCGCCGTCGAGCAGCCAGACCGTGCCCGTGATCACGACGACAAGCCCGAACGTTATGCGCAAACGGTTCACCAGCGCCCCCTCCCACGATGCGCTGAAGAGTACTGAAGCACTATCAGCAGCGATGGTCAGGCCTACCAGGCTATGAGTCGAGGCAGCTGCACTGGACACCCGCCCAGGCTCCGTCGACCTGTTCTCCGCTGGGAACAGGGAAAAGAACAAACCGGGTCGGCGCCCTTGCGGGTGGAGGACGTCGAGCCCATCCCGGGAGGACCACCGCGTCAGAGAAGAGCGGCCCCTAGTTACGGCCCGTCACTCTTGCTGCCGGTCACCTTTCCGGCTCTGCCAGCGATCTGGTCACGGGCCGTGCCCTCTGGCCATCCTCCAGCCAACGGCGTGACCGCACACGGCCTGCTCCGCCGGACCGGAGACCCAGGCGCCGGTGGTGAGCTCACGCCGCGTTCGGTCGCCAACGGAACGACGGCGCTCGGAAGCCTGGATGGGCGCTACTGCCAGTGGGGCACGCTGGAGGGCCATCGGAACCGTGGACCAGGCCATACAGGCAGCGCGCTTCCTAATGCAGTGAGCCGATCAGGCCATGGCTGACTCGCGCTCTTCTCGCACCGCCCTGAACTGCCCAGACTGCCCATCAGGGACGGCAGGGGGAGGCGGAGATGGCTACTCGGCGTGGACGGGGATCGGCTGCTCGCAGGCGGCGCAAGGCGCGGCTGAAGTCGGTCGTGATCGGCGCCGGCGTGCTGCTGGTCCTCCTGGTGACGTTCTGGTCGGCCGTGTGGCCGTATGTCACGACGGCCCTGCTCCTCGGCAGCATCGGAGCAATGGGCTGGTGGCTGTGGCGCACGGACCGGATCATGCGTGCGCGGGACCGCCGCTGGCGACAGGACGAGGAGATGAAGGCTGGCCGCCGGACCCTCGCCGAGGTGGATGCCATGACCGGCACCGAGTTCGAGGAGCTGGTCGCGAGCTTGTGCCGCCGCGACGGGTGCACGGAGGTCCGGCGGGTGGGCGGTTCGCATGACAACGGTGCTGACGTCCTCGGGCGTCTCCCGGACGGCCGGACCATGGTGGTCCAATGCAAGCGGTACGCACCGAGCAGCACCATCGCGAGTCGGGAGTTGCGCGATCTGCTGGGAGCCAAGGTGCACTTCCGGGCAGACGTAGCCGTGTTCGTGACGACCACGCGATTCAGTCGTCCCTCGGAGAAGTTCGCGGTGGAGCATGGAATCCTCGCCGTACACCGGGATCACCTCGGACTCTGGAACAACGGTGCTTCCCTCTTGTCGTTGAGCGGCGTGAACGGCCATGGACAGGGAGATTCCCGCCACCGGGCGCGCTGGAAGCAGGCGTACGGCAAGTAACCGACAGCGCAGAGTCTCAAGCGGCCTCATGATCAGCCGCCGTTGACGTCGTACAGCCAAGCCGGGTAGCGCATGGCCGTACTTCCCTGCTCGCCGCCGTCCAGCAGCTTTCGACGATGCAGCATCAGCCGCAGGTGACGTGCCGCGTCGCTGTCGTCGTCGGGACCCTGGTCGAGCAACACTGCGCTTGGACGGAACCGTCTGAGGTCCTGACAAGCGCGTCGGCGGGGTGCCCGTTGACGCACTCGCCGAGTGTGACGGTTGTTCCTGCGGGTGCGGACAAGACCTGGTAGAGGCGCCTCAGACGTTCGTCCCCGTAGTTTTCACGGGTGAGGGGAGCGTGTTCGACGGCGTCCTGAAGTGCGGCGGCGACACCGCCTTGACGGCGCCAGAGGTCCTTGTCCCCCACCACGATGAGGTGAGTGCGCGCCCGGGTGATGGCGACGTTCCAAAGGTTGAGCTGGCCGCTGACCCAGCTGATCGCACCGGGATGCATGCCCTCACCAGCGACGAGGGAGAACACCATGACATCGCGCTCGCCGCCTTGGAAGGTGTGCACCGTGCCGACGCGCACACGGTCCTCGACGAATCCGTTCAACTGGTTGCGCAGTTCCTCGGCTTGGGGTTTGAACGGAGTGACCACGCCGATCGTGGCCTCGGTCGGTAGCTGCTCCAGCAGGTAGCGGACGGAGCTGACCACCTTTCGGATCTCTTCGCCGTTGGCCCAGGAGCCGCCATGGCGCGGGCGAGTCGCCTGCCCTGCGACATGCGACCAGATGAGTGGGGGCCGGGACATGGACGGTCCTCGTGTCGTACTCGGCGCAGAAGCTCGGGTGCTTCTGGAGCCTCAAGTCGGTTGCCTGGAGGGGAACTTTGCCCCTCCAGGCACCTCAGGCTCGAAGTCGCTGTCCGCGAACATCCGCTACGCATCAGGGTGTGGCTCACGCTCCGAGACTGTCCGACGGCGGTTTGCCGCGACCGGATTGGGGTTAGGGTGCTGACGGCTCCCTCGGAGGTGTACAGGCCAGGAGCTGGTGTCCGCGGGGCGGTCACGGTCGCTTGAGGGTGAATCGGACACGACGGAGGGGCTCGCGTTGGATCACCTGGCAGGAGAGAACCTGGACGTCACTACCGCAGGTCGACCGGACGCGGTGAACGTGTGACCGGCCGACCGACGCCCGCGGTGCTGCCCCCGTCGCTGCGCGCATGGTTCAGGCTGATCGCAGTGCTCGCCACGCTGGTGGTCGTCGTACTCGGGGTCCTGTACGCCGGCCATGGCGAGCCCAGCAGGGTGGACAGGTGGTTCATCCGGCCGACGGCGGACAGTGTGCGGCCACCGTGGCGGCACGTCGCTCTGGCCTTCGACTTCTTGGGGGAACCCGCGGGATCGGCGATGCTGATCGTGGCCGGTGTGGCGGGCTGCCTGCTGCTTCGGCGACCCCGCGCAGCGGTGCTCGTCGTGGCCGGCGTCGGCATGACCGTGGGGACGACCACGCTGCTCAAGCACCTGGTGGGACGCACCATCCACGGCGACGGCAACCTGTCCTACCCGAGCGGGCACACTGCCTTCTTCACCGCGCTCGCCCTCATGGCGGCGCTGCTCTCGACCGGTCGGCTCGGCCTCGGCAGGACGGCCGGCTCGTCACTGGTGCTCGCCGCGGCGCTGGTCGCCGGCGCCACCATGGGCTGGGCGCAGGTCGCCCTGGGCGCGCACTACCCGACCGACGTCCTCGGCGGCTGGTGCACCGCGCTGGCGGTGATACCGGCGACCGCGTGGCTGGTCGACCATCTCGCCGACCGGATGGCCGACCAGACGACCGACCAGATGACCGACTCAGGCCGACGGGAGAGTCGCTGACGTCACGTCACGCCAAGCGGCGGAATACGGGCTTCACCGGTCGTCCGGACAGCCAGGGGGTGGGGTCGGCGGCGTCCAGTGCCTTCCGGTACACCGCACATGCCTGGGCCACCACGTCGACGGTGTGATCGATGTCGGCGTCGTCGAGCGCGCTGCTCACCACGAACGACGGGGCCAGCACCCCGCCCTCGAGGAGCCGGCGCAGGAACAGGGTGCGGTACTGCTGCGACGGCTGCAGGTTCTCGTCGAGGGTGGCGAAGACGAGGTTGCTGGCTCGGCCCCGGACGACGATGTGGTCGCCGACGCCCATGGCGGCCGCGGCGTCGCGGACACCGGCGGCCAACCGCTCACCGAGGGTGTGCAGCCGCGCCGTGACGCCCTCCTCGGCATAGATGGTCTGCACGGCCATCGCGGCTGCCAGGGAGTGCGTTTCCGCGCCGTGCGTGGTGGACAGCAGGAACACCCGGTCGCCGGAGTGACGCAGCCCGCCCAGCTCCATCAGATCGCGGCGCCCGGCCAGCGCGGAGACGGCGAATCCGTTGCCCAGCGCCTTGCCGAACGTGGAGAGGTCGGGGACGACGCCGTACAGGCCCTGGGCGCCCGCCTCGGACCAACGGAAGCCGGTGATCATCTCATCGAAGATCAGTACGCAGCCGTGCCGGTCGGCCAGCTCGCGCAGGCCCGCGAGGTACCCGGGCGGCGGCTCGGTGTGGGTGGCGGGTTCGAGGATCAGGCAGGCGACCTCGTCCGGGTGACGTGTGAGCAGTTCCTCCGTGGCGGCCAGGTCTCCGTAGGGGAAGGACACGATGAGTTCGGTGGTCGCCGCCGGAATGCCTGCGGACATCGGCGTGGTGCCGATGAACCAGTCGTCGACGGAGAAGAACGGATGGTCGGCGCAGAGGGCCACCCGCGTGCGCCCGGTGACGGCGCGGGCGAGTCGCACCGCGGCGGTGGTGGCGTCGGAGCCGTTCTTCGCGAACTTCACCATCTCGGCGGTCGGCACCGTGGCCAGGAAGCGTTCCGCAGCTTCGACCTCCACGATGGACGGCCGGACGAAGTTGCTGCCGCGGTCGAGTTCCCGCCGTACCGCCTCGATCACGCGTGGGTGGGTGTGGCCGAGGCTGACCGACCGCAGGCCGGAGCCGTACTCGACGTAGCGGTTGCCGTCAATGTCCCACACGTGGGCGCCGCGGCCGTGGCTGATGACCGGGGCCAGGTTCTCGGGGTACTGGTCGTCGCCCTTGGCGTAGGTGTGCGCGCCCCCGGGGATCATGGCGTGCAGCCGCTCGTTGGCTGTCCGCGACAGGGGCAGGTGAAGCTCTTCGGTGTCCAACGGGACCTCAGCTTTCTCTGTGCTTCAGGACCTCGGCGAGACTCGGCGCCTCACGGTCCCGTTGGGACATCAGTGCGACCGGCAGCGGCCAGGGAATGGCCAGCTCCGGGTCGTCGAAGGCGATGGTCACGTCCTCGGCCGGATCGTGCGGGCGGTCGATGCGGTACGAGGTGTCGGCGGTGTCGGTCAGTGCCTGAAAACCGTGCGCGCATCCCGCGGGAATGTAAAGAGTTGGTTGTGATTCTCCTGTGAGTTCAAAGGAAACCCAATGGCGGTAAGTCGGTGAATCCGGCCGCAGGTCCACGACGACGTCGAAGATCCGCCCGTACGAGCACCGCACCAACTTGGCCTCGCCGGCGCCGGAACGCAGGTGCAGGCCGCGCACCACGCCCCGGACCGAGCGGGACAGGCTGTCCTGGACGAAGGCGTCCGGGTCGAGGCCCACCGAGCGGACCACGTCGGCGTCGAAGGTGCGGCAGAAGAAGCCGCGTTCGTCGGCGTACGGCGTCGGCTCGAAGAGGTACGCGCCGGTGATCTCCGGGACTTCGGTCGCTTTCATGGAGACTCCTGCCGAGCGTGAGCGTGCGTGTGGTCGGTCGCGGGGAACACGGCCGCGGTCAAGGAGGTGAACTGGTGCTCCAGTTGCCGGGTGGCGGCCAGGTTCCGCTCGGTGAGGATCTGCCGCAGCTCGGCCGATCGCTTCTCCAGCGCCCGGAACTGTTCCAGCAGCCGGTCGGCGTCGACCTCGCGCGCCGGGTGGCAGTAGGCGCCGAGGCCCATCCGGTCCATGAGCGCGTCGCTCTTCGCCGCGTAGCTGAGTGCGAGCACCGGCGTTCCGGTCTTCAGCGCACAGATCAGGTTGTGGTAACGGACCGCCACCACGGTGTCGGCTGTCACCATCTCCTTCATCAGGTCGGCCAGTGAGGCCGGCTCGGCGGCGGTGACCAGCGGTGAGTCCACCGCGTCGAGGATCGCGGCGACCACCGAGGCATCGCACTGGTCGCCGGTGAGCAGCCGGATCGGCCTGCCCTCCTCGACCAGGGTGCGGACGAACCGGATCGTGCCGTCAAGGTAGCGCCCGTAGATCTCGTCGGCCCGGGCGCGGTCGTCGTTGCCGCCGTGGAAGTCCATGACGCCGACGCAGACCGTGCCCGGCACGTCCAAGGGCGCGCTCGCGGGCGGCGCCGGCAGGGAGAACGCCAGGTCCGGGTAGACCTCGTCGCGCGCGGTGTTCACGCCCATCGCCCGCATCGCGTCCCTGGACTGGGCGTCCCGGTAGGACCGGTAGGCGGCCATGCGGCCCGACCAGCGGACCAGGGCGCGGGTGGGCCGGTTGCGGATCTCGGCGGCGCCGACGCTGACCAGCGCGACCCGGGTGCGCGTCAGCCGGCCGCTCGCGCAGAGCAGAAACAGCGAGTACGGGAAGCCCCAGGGCCGTAGCGGCAGGGTGGCTTCCAGGACGCCCATGCCCGGCACGATCACCACGTCGTGGTGGCGTACCCAGGCGGCGGTGCGGAAGATGTCGACGAACTTGCCCAGACCTTTCGACGCGATCGAGCCCAGGCGGGACGCGGTGCGGTACTCGGCGCGGTTCCAGTGCATCCGGGTGGCGGGGATCCCGAACCGGGCCGTCACGGCCTCGGGTCCGCCGCACAGCGCGTCCACGACCGCGTCCGGGTGGTCGGTACGGAGGTAGCCGAGGACGGCTTCGAGCGATCCGTCGTTGCCGAGGTTGCCGGAGCCGAGCAGGCCGAACACCCCGACGCGCACCGGTCGTTGGGGCGCGGAGGTCATGCGTGCCTCCCCTCGCGGCCGGCGACGAGGGCGTCCACGGAGACCGTGAGCTGGGACGGGTCGACCGGGGCGCGGTCCTCGACCCGCTCGCCGGCGCCCGGGCGGACCCGGCTGGTCATCCACGAAGCCAGGTGGCGGTAGCAGGCACGCCGGTCGGCCGGGGACAGCGGTGCCCGCCGGATCGCGGAGGCGAAGCCCCAGACGTACTCGGCGAGCAGCCGGGGCGTCGGGTGCAGCGCGCCTGCCCGGCGCGGGTCCAGGTTGACGCAGCGGGCGCGCTTGGAGGGGTTCGCGCGTTCGGCACGGGTGGGGTGGTCGCGGCGGAAGTACAGGAGTTCCGGGACCTGGTGGAAGCGTCCGTGCAGGGTGATCTCGGCGACGAAGGTGCGGTCCGCGTGGTGGTAGCTGTCCATCGGCTTCACCCGGCGCAGCACGTCGGCCCGGATGACGCCGTAGAAGTCGTCGCCGCCCGGCTCGAAGAGCAGGCTGCGGAAGCGCTCCGGCGCGTGCGGGGAGCCGGTGGCGAGCGTGTACTCGTAGGGCACCGTCACCTGGCCGTCGCCGTCGATGACCGCCTGGTCGGTGTGGGCGAGGATGACGTCCGGCCGCTCGTCCAGTGCTTCTATGCAGCGCCGGATCAGGTCGCGGCCGTAGAGGTCGTCGTGCGAGGCCCACTTGAACAGCTCGCCGCGGGACTCGGCGAACACATGGTTGTGGTTCGGCGTGGCGCCGATGTTCCGGGGCAGGCGGTGGTACCGGATGCGGGAGTCCTGCGCGGCGTACTTGCGGCAGATGTCCTCGGTCCCGTCGGTCGAGGCGTTGTCGGAGACGACCAGTTCGAAGTCCTCGTAGGTCTGGCCGAGCAGGGCGTCGAACGACTCGGCCAGGTACTCCTCGCCGTTGTACACGGGCAGGCCGATGCTCAGCCGCGGTCGGTCGGTCATGCGGTCCTCACTTCGGGGATGGGTTCGCGGTGGCGCTCGCGCAGGGCGGAGCGCAGTTGCAGCCACCACACGGCCGATGCGCTGACGGTCGCGGCGGCGACGCCCCAGGCCGAACCGGACGTGCCGCCGAGGGCCGCCCCGCCGAGCCCGCCGCCGACGTAGCAGGCGGAGGCGAACAGCTGGCAGCGCAGGCTGCGGCGGGCCGCGCCGAGCGCGCGCAGTCCGGCCGCGGCGCCGGTGCCGAGGCCCGCCCCGGCGACGCTGAGGGTGATCTGCACGATGAGGTGCGAGGAGGAGCGCCAGACGTCGCCGAGCGCCAACTCGCCGAGCCGGTCCGGCATCAGCAGCAGCGCCGAGCCCCAGAGCAGCGCTCCGGTGGCCTGTCCCCCGCCGAGGTAGAGGCAGAACCTGCCCAGTCGGTGCGGGGCCTGCCGCAGCACGCGTGCCGCCTCGGGGACGGTGACCAGGGACAGCCCCATCAGTACGGCGAGGAAGGGGCCGAGGAGGAGTTCGGCGCCGCGTACCGCGCCGACCGCGCTCACTCCGACGATCACGCCGAGGCCGTACGCCCGGAGTTGGCTGGCGCCGCTGAGGCTGACGTTCTCGACCAGGTACCGGTAGCCGAGGTCGCGCTGTTCGCGCAGCCAGCCGCGGGCCTGTGCCGTGCGGGGCCGGATGCCGGACTGGACGCAGCCGTATCCCGCCGCGACCGTGGCGGACGCGCCCCAGGCGAGCACGAAGGCGGCCACGGTGTCGACATGGGCCGCCACCACCATGGCCGGGATGAGCGCGATGCCCCAGACGATGTCGTTGACGAAGGCCTTCCGCCCGTCGCCTGCGGCGAAGAACGAGAACCGCCAGGCGTCCTGGAGCAGCAGCCCCGGCATCATGAGACCGAGGGCGGCGAAGGCGGGCCCGACCCGGCCGCCGAGGCCGAGTCCGGCCGCCAGGCAGAGCATTCCGAGGGCCGTGCCGACGCCGAGCGCGGTGCCCGTCGAGCGGGCCACCGCCCCGCGCCAGGACGCCTCGGGTACTCCGCTGAAGCGGACCACGAGCGGGTCGGTGGCCAGGCCCCGGGAGACGTTGAGCACCACGCCGTAGGTCACCCAGGCGAGGCTGAACACGCCGAACGCGGTCACGCCCAGCGAGCGGGCCACGTAGATGCCCACCGCGAAGTTGCTGATGCTGGAGGCCGCCTGGTCGGCCAGTCCCCAGGAGAGCCGGCCGACGAGGGCCCGCTTGGCGGACCGGGCGGGTCTCGCCGTCGTCTGAGGATTCTCCCCGTCGGTGGTCGTCGGTGTCATGTCTTGATCAGTCCGGCCTCGTGCAGGGCGTCGGCCGCGCCGGCGACGCTGTCGAAGGGCAGCCCGGACCGTTCGGCGACGTCCAGCAGACTGTGCTCGCCGTCGGAGAGGTTGAGCACCCAGAGCATGGCCATCTGAGCCTGCTTGGTGTCGCTGCGTCCGCCGAGCGCGTCGTACAACCCGCGCCGGCCCAGCTGGGGTTCGCCGTAGGGGCTGAGGTTGAGGTACCGCCGGTTGCGGTCGAGAACGGTGAACGCCTGGCGGCAGACGGCGAGGGTGTCGGCCATCGCCTCCGGGGAGACGAAGTCCGGATTGTCCGCCGAGGTGTGGTACTCGGGGTAGCCCGCGTACGGGGTCCGGCTGAGCGAGCCCACGCCGAGATTGAACCCGGGTGAGCAGTACTGCCGCTCGTCGTAGCCGTACGGCGTGAACTCGTCGACGCGGTGCGGGCGTTCGGACGATGCCAACACGTGCCGCAGCACCCGGTCGATCTCCGCGTCGCCTCGCCTGCTCTGCTTGTACGTCAGTTGGCCCGTGTCTCCGGCGCAGGCCAGCACGAGGCCGTGCTTGACCCGCTCGATCCGCTCCGCGTTGCGGGCCAGCCAGGTGATCGCCCCGATGGTGCCGGGCGCGTAGATGAACCGGTAGGTGTAGTACGGCGTCTGCCGCGCCAGCGCGCGGGCCAGGAAGGTCGCGACCGCGATGCCGGCCAGGTTGTCGTTGGCCAGCGACGGGTGGCAGGTGTGGCAGGAGACAATGACCTCGTCAGCCACCTGTCCGGGAACGACGTGCTCGGCGTAGGTGAGGTGGCCGTCCGCGAGGGTCGAGTCGATCCGTACCTCGTAGTCGCCGTCCGGCAGCGCGTCCAGGGTGTCCTGCGCCAGGCAGAATCCCCACTCCGGCTTGTAGTAACTCGTGCGGTACGGAACCCAGTTCGGGTGCTCCGGCAGCGTGTGCAGGTGTTCGCGCAGCTCGGTGAGCGGCATGGTCCGCGACACCGGCACGCTGTAGCCGAGCACGTGCAGGCTGGACTCGGCGAAGTCGACGACCCGCCGGCCGGTGCTGTCGGCGATGTACGCGTCCCGAATGTTCCACTCCTGCGGAATCGTCCAGTCGAGCACCTGCGTCCCGGTCGGCACCTCGTGCACCTGCAACGGGACGTACTCGCCGACGATGTCCAGGGTGGCGCGCACACCGTCGCCGGTGATGCTCCGGCAGAGCGGGTACAGCCGCTCCACCAGTGCGTGCATCTCCTCGCCGACCGCTGTCACCGGCGCCACCGCAGGGTGTCGTCGACGGCGCCGGTGTCGGAGGCCGCGCGCAGTACGGCGAGGCGGGTGAAGCGCTGCTCGAAGTCCTCCCGGGTCAGCCCGAACTTCCGGTAGGCGTCGGCGAGTTCGAGCGCTCCCTGCTTCACCGTCCACTCGCAGTCGAAGTCGGGGATCGCGGCGCGGAAGCGGGAGAAGTCCACCCGGTACGAGCGCGGGTCGGCCCCGTTCTCGCCGGTGATCCTCACCTTCGCGCCGGACACCGCCTCGGCGACCTGCTCGGCGATCTCGGCGACGGTGACGTTGTTGATCTCGCTGCCGATGTTGAACGCCCGGTCGTGGACCGCCTCGCGCGGCGCGGTGAGCGCGGCCGTGAAGGCGCGCGCGATGTCGGCGGCGTGCACCAGCGGGCGCCAGGGGGTGCCGTCGGAGAGGACCAGCACCTCGCCGGAAAGGAGCGCGTGGCCCACCAGGTTGTTCAGCACGATGTCGGCGCGCAGCCGGGGCGAGTAGCCGAAGGCGGTGGCGTTGCGCATGAACACCGGGGTGAAGTCGCCGTCGGCCAGCGCGTGCAGGTCGTCCTCCACCCGCACCTTCGACTCCGCGTACGGCGTCACGGGGCGCAGCGGGGCGTCCTCGGTCACCAGGTCGTCGCCGCCGGAGGCGCCGTAGACGGAGCAGGTCGACGCGTACAGGAAGCGTGATACTCCGGCGTCGCGGGCGAGTTGGGCCAGCCGTACGGACGCGTGGTGGTTGATGTCGTAGGTGAGTTCCGGCGCCAGCGAGCCGAGCGGGTCGTTGGAGAGCGCGGCCAGGTGGATCACGGCGTCGACCCCGGCCACGTGCTCGGCGGTGATGTCGCGCAGGTCCACCCGTACGCCCGGCGGGTCGGCGGGCTGCGGGCCGAGGACGGAGTCGGCGAACAGGCCGGCGTCGAGGCCGACGACCTCGTGTCCGGCGGCGGTGAGGACGGGTGCCATCACGGTGCCCAGATATCCCTGGTGTCCGGTCAGTAGTACGCGCAAGGTGTTCAACCCCCCAGGTTGAGCGTGAGTTTGGTGACGGCGAAGGCCTCGGCGTAGCGCGCGTGGCATTCGATACCGCGGATCCGGGCGAGGCCGAGGAAGGCCTCCCGGTCGTACCAGGGCCGGTGCCGCTGCGACGGGTAGTGCTCCTGCAGCAGCCGTACCTTCTCTTCGGCGGTCTCGGTCTCCAGCGGCTGGTAGGCCGCCGGCCGGCCGAGGTCGCCGTCCCACTTGACGATCTCGTAGCCGAGTACGAGGTGGTCGCGGAACGCGGTGGTCATGAGCTTCGCCAGGCCGCGGTGGTCCTGGTGGGCGTCGTCGGTGCGCGGCGCGAGGACCAGTTCCGGCTCGGTCTGCGCGCGCAGTTCCTCGACGGCGGCCTTGGCCTCCTCCCAGTGCGCGGGCAGTCGGCCGTCCGGCAGTTTGTGCACGGTCAGCCGCAGGTCGGCGCCCGGGCAGAAGGCGGTGAGCGCGGCCTGTTCCTCCTGCTCGCGCTCACTGCCGCCGCCGGAGAGCACCAGCGCGTCGACGCGGACGCCCGGTAGGGCCTGGCACAGCGTCAGCAGCGTGCCGCCGGCGCCGATGGCGATGTCGTCGCAGTGCGCGCCCACGGCGACGATCCGGTCCAGACGACCGACCCCGAGCCGGATCACGCGCGCACCCCCGCGACGTCCCGTTCCCACACGGCCCACGGACGGTCGCCCCGGGCGTAGGCCTCGTCGAGCGCGGCCCGCTCCTTCACGGTGTCCGTCGGCTTCCAGAAGCCGCGGTGCTGATGCGCCACCAGCCGCCCTCGCTTGGCCAGTTGGGCGCATCCGTCGGCGACCAGGTCCCCGTTCTCCGGTATGTGGTCGAAGACCTCCTGGCGGAGCACGAAGTAGCCACCGTTCTCCCACAGCGGCAGTTCGCTCACCGCGGTGATGCCTCCCACCAGGCCGTCCTCGCCCAACTCCACACAGTGGAACGACGACTGCGGCGGCACCACCATCATCGACGCACCGGCGTCGCGCCGGGCGAACCGGTCGATCATCTGCGGCAGCGGGGCGTCGGTGAGCACGTCGGCGTAGTTGGCGAGGAACATCTCGTCGCCGTCCAGGTGGTGCCGCACCCGGCGCAGCCGCTCCCCGATGGGCGATTCGATGCCGGTCTGGGCGAAGGTGATCGTCCAGTCGGCGATGTCGGTGGAGAGCAACTCGGTCCGCCCGCCCCGCAGGACGAAGTCGTTGGACACCGTCTCCTCGTAGTTGAGGAAGAAGTCCTTGATGTGGTGGGCCCCGTAGCCGAGGCACAGGATGAACTCCTTGTGCCCGAAGTGCGCGTAGTAGCGCATGACATGCCAGATCAAAGGTCTCGGCCCGACCATGGCCATCGGCTTGGGGACGTCGTCGGAGGTTCCGTTGCGCATGCGCATCCCGTAACCGCCGCAGAACAGGACGACCTTCATGCTGTGACCTCTTTCGACTGCGCGACCTCGACAATGCTCAGTTCCGGGATCGGGAAGACCAGCCGACCGCCCCAGTCGTGGACGAAGGACAGCTGCTCGACCAGCTCGGTCCGCAGGTTCCACGGGAGGACGAGGACGTAGTCCGGCTTGTCGGCGGCTATCTGCTCGGGCGGCAGGATCGGGATGCGGGTGCCCGGGGTGAACCTGCCGTGCTTATACGGGTTGCGGTCGACCGTGTACGCGAGCAGGTCGGGCCGGATACCGCAGTGGTTGAGCAGGGTGTTGCCTTTGCCCGGGGCGCCGTAGCCGACGACCGTCTCGCCGCGCTCGGCCGCTTCGATGAGGAACCGCAGCAGATCTCGGCGCACCTTGGCCACTCGGGCGGAGAACTCGGTGTACCCGGACAGCTCCTGGAGCCCGGCGGCCTTCTCCCGGGCCAGCACGTCGGCCACCCGCTGCGACGGCTCCCCTGCCACCTCGGCCGGCCGGGCCCACAGGCGGATGGAGCCGCCGTGCGTGGGCAGCAACTCGACGTCCACGAGCGCGAGTCCGCCGCTGGCAAGGGCCCGGATCGCGGACGCGACCGTGTAGTACTGGAAGTGCTCGTGGTAGATCGTGTCGTACTGGTTCTCCTCGATCAGGGTCAGCAGGTGCTGCACCTCGATGGAGACCCAGCCGTCGTCGGCGACCAGGGCGCGGAGCCCCTGGGTGAACCCGACCACGTCGGGGATGTGCGCGTACACGTTGTTGGCCACGACCAGGTCCGCCGGGCCGTGCTCGGCGCGGGCCGCCGAGCCGGTGTCGGGGCTCAGGAACTCCGTGAACGTGGGCACACCGGCCTCCCGCGCCGCGGCACCGACGTTCACCGACGGCTCGATGCCCAGGCAGCGGATCCCCCGGTCCACCACGTGCCGCAGCAGGTACCCGTCGTTGCTCGCGACCTCGACCACGAAGGCGTCGGAACCGAGGGCGAGGCGCTGTACGGCGTCGGCGACGAACGTCCGCGCGTGCTCCACCCAGGAGGTCGAGTACGAGGAGAAGTACGCGTACTCCTTGAACGTCTCCTCCGGCGTGATCAGCGGCGGGATCTGCGCGAGCCAGCAGTCGGTGCAGACCCGCAGGTGCAGCGGGTACGCAGGCTCCGGCCGGTCCAGTTGGGCCGCGGCGAGAAAGCTCTCACACGGTGGCGTCGCCCCAAGGTCGACGACGCTCGTCATCGCTTCCGAGCCGCAGAGTCGGCATCGTGTCATCTGCTGTCCCCATCCCCCCTGCTCGCGCGGGTGTCCCCACCACGAGCCAGTGCTGACCGACCCGCGATCGCGGTGCGGTACTCCTCCATCAGGCGCTCCAGGCCGACGGCCGGGCTGAAACCCTGCTCGTAACGGCGCCGGGCCGCCTGGCCCATCTCCTGGTTGCGGGCCGGCTCGGCCGCGATCCGGCGTATGCGGGACGCGAGCGAGGCTGCCTCACCCGGCCGGTGCAGCAGCCCGGTGACGCCGTCCTCGACGAGTTCGACGAAGGCGCCGTGACCGGCGGCGACGGTCGGGACCCCGGCCGCCATCGCCTCCACGACCACCAGGCCGAACGCCTCCAGCCACGTCGAGGGAGCCACCACGGCTACCGACCGCGCGATGGCCTTTCGGCACTCCGCCGGGTCCAACAGGCCGACGTAGCGCACGTCGTCCCGGCCCGCCGCCCAGGCGGTCACCTCTCGTTCCAGCGGCCCCGTGCCGGCGATCACGAGCGGGACGCCCACACCGCCGCTCGCCGCTATCTCGTCCCACGCGGCCATGAGCAGCCGCACTCCCTTGGCCTCAGCGAGCCGGCCGAGATAGAGCAACTGCTCTCCCCCGCCTTCCCGGCGCGTGTCCGGTTCGGGCACGAAGTTGTGCTTCACCGCAAGCCGTTCGGCCGGCATGCCGGACCGCACCAGCACCTCGCGCTGCGCCGCGGAGATGCACAGGAACCGCTCCACGCCGGTCCACCACCGCCGCCGGTTGACCGACAGGCTGACCGCGAGCGGCACCGTCGCGAGGCGGGAGTTGCGGTAGCAGCCGTGCCGGACGGCGGGCAGTGGCGTCGACCCGACACACTCGGTGCACGGTCGGCCGTCCCGCTGCAACGTGCCGGGCGGGCACACCTGGGTGTAGTTGTGCAGCGTGGCGACGGCGGGCACACCGGCGTCGGCACAGGCGGCGAGGACCGCGGGCGACAGGAGCGGGAACACGTTGTGGACGTGCACCACGTCCGGCCGCTCGGCGCGCAGCCGGGCGGCGAGCTCCGTGCGCACCCCCGGATTCCACGGCACGAGGAGCGGCACGGCGACCTTGCCGAGGAGGGACCGGGCGGCGATGTCGTCGCTGCGCCGCTCGAACACCTCGACCCGGTGGCCGGCCGCGCGCAGCAGCTCCACCTCCTGGTCGACGACCTTGTTCTCCCCGCTCGGCTGCGCCGAGGCGTAGCGGTTGTGCACCACGAGGACGTGCATGGTCAGGTCACCTCCGATCTACGGGCCCAGCGCGGGACGTGCCGTCGAGGGGCTTCGGGCAGCGCGAGCGGAGCGGCCTGGGCGGGGGCCGCCAACAGCGAGGCGGCCAGGGCCAGATGGAGCAGATACGGCGAGGCGTCGCCGAGGCCGGCCTCGGTGTACGAGGCGATCGCGCAGTAGCTGATCAGGAAGATCGCGCAGGCCCGCTGCAGGGACGGCGGGCGCAGCAGCGCGACGCCGCCCAGCACGACGGTGATCACCGCGACGAGGGTGACACCGATCAGACCCTGCTCGTTGTAGACGGCCAGCCAGCTGTTGTCGATCGGCAGCCCGCCGAACGACTTGTCTCCCAGGCCCACTCCGAACAGCTTCTCCGAGGTGGACCGGGGCTCGGCCAGCAGGGCGTTCCAGACCTTGGCCCGGCCGGTGAGACTGGAGAAGTTCTCCTGGCTCTGTCCGCGCAGGAACCAGGTCTGCAGCGCGGAGGCGAAGCCGACCGCGGCCACCACCGAGCACAGCACGGCCCAGGTGAAGAACCCGCGGGCCGCGGCGCTGGTCAGGACGAGCGAGCCGATCGCCAGCGCCAGCCCGAGCAGCAGGCCGAGCGTGGCTGTCCGGGTGTGGGTCAGCGCGAGCAGCACCAGCGACGGCACGATGACCAGCACGGCGCTGGTCCGGTCGGTCCGCCTGCCGATGACGAGCAGCACGGTGAGCCCGATGATCACCGCCGCGTACTGCCCGATCTGCGGCGGGGTGAGCGGCCACAGCGCGCCGACGAGGCGTCCGCCGTAGAGGTCAGGCAGGGCCTTGCCCGGGGAGACGACCAGGCCGAGGGCCACCGAGCCGAGGACCGCGAAGTACGCCCGGATGTGGTAGCGGACGAACGTGAGGCTGCCGTCCCACCAGCGGCTGAGCAGCCACAGGGTGCCGACGAAGAGAGTCAGCCGGAAGCAGCGGAACAGCGCGCCCGTCCCGGACTCCAGGCTCGCGCTGGAGATCGCGCTGGACACCAGCAGCAGGGTGAGCAGCAGCACGTAGGCGCTGGCTCTGATGCGCACCCGCTGGTTGACCACGAGTGCCAGCGCGAACGCGGCGACCAGTGAGCCCATGGTGACCATCTGGATGAGGGAGCGGGGCAGCGGGACGATGGTCTTCGCCCCGGCGGAGCCGAGCGTGTTGAGGACCAGCAGCCCCCAGGCGATCCCGACGGTCTTCGGTGTGCCGGCCGGGCGCGGTTCGGCGCCGGGCAGCGTCCCCGCCGTGTCCGGTCCGCGCGTCAGGTTCTCACCCATCTCAACCACCGGCCTGTAGGTCGAGGGTGCTGCCCTTGTCCTGCTCGTACGGCGTCGCCTGCCACTGCCCGAAGTCGAGCACCCGGCTCTGGTCCTCGGCGACGAACTTCCACGGCCCGACGTAGACGTTGTCGTGCCAGCGGTTGTGCTGCTGCTCGGTGATGGCGTCGGCCACCCCTTCGCCGTGGTACGGGGACCAGTCCGGATAGGTGCCGTAGTTGGACAGCACCGCCATGCGGTCGCACATCACCGTGCACTTGACGACGGACTCGTCGAGCACGAAGCGGTTGTCGTGGATGTCCACCCGCTGGGTCTTCCATCGGCAGTCCGAGTAGAGCGGCGCCTTGGCGATCGCCGGTCTCACACAGCTGCTGGTCTTCTTCACCAGCAGGGTGCAGTCACCGGACGAGGTGTTGGCCGGGCTGTTGCAGAAACGGTCGGCGTTTTCCCACAGGGTGATCCCGGACCAGTTGTTCTCCAACACGTTCCCGTAGATCTCGATCCTGTTGGTGCGGGCTCGGATCCGTGGTTCGCCGCCGGACTCGGACAGGTAGACGGTCGCGAACGGAAAGGTGTCGCCGCTGTCGGCTCCCTTTCGGCCCTCGACCCAGTTGTTCCGCCGGATCGTGTTGTTCCGGATGACCGCGTTGTAGCTGATCTCGTAGATCAGCGCGGCACCGTCGTTGTCCTCGAGCACGTTGTTCTCGATGCGGAAGTCGTTGTTGTTGGTGTCCGCCCACAACCCGGTTCCGCGGTTGTCGTGCACCCAGTTGCCGCGTACGTCGGCGCCGTTGACGGCCCAGAACTTGATGCCTCCGGTGCAGCCGCAGCCCTTCCGCCGCCGCTCCCAGTCGCCGGTGTTGTTGCCCACGATCTCGTTGCCCTCGACCACCAGGCCGTTGATGCGGCCGTTGGCCTTGTACGCGTTCATGCCGTACTGGCCGTTGTCGCGCAGGCAGCTGGCGCGGACCTGCTGGCGGGCACCGGCCATCAGCCCGGCGCCGGAGTTGTCCTTGATCGTCGCGTGCTCGATCACCCACCCGTCGGCCGAGTCATGGTTGACCACGCCTTCGTCGGGCGGCGCCACGAAACGTTGCACGGTCAGGTAGCGGATGGCGACGTCGCGGGCGCTGCCGGCGAACGCGTACTGGTTCTTCTCCCGGCCGTCGAGCACGGCGCCCGGTGCACCGAGGTAGCGGTCCCCCTCCTTCGGGATGACCTGGGCGTAGCGGTCCGGGTCGAGCCTGTGCTTGCCCGGCTTGAGCCAGAACGTGGTGTTCGGAGGGCTGCTCTTGGTCTTCGCTGCCAGGTCACCGACCACCGCGGGGTCGACCGTCACCGCGCCCGCCGGTGCCTTCGCCGGCCCGGCCGCGGGCTCGGCGCACACCCGGGCCACGGATCGGGCCGCGGACGTGGCGGACGTGGATGGCGCGGCCTTCGACTCCGACTTGGTTCCCGAAGTGCTCTCACAGCCGGTCGTCGCCAGCAGGGCCAGCGCCAGCGGTGCCACCGCCAACGCCCAGTGCCGCCTCTTGATCCCCACGCGCCCCCCTAGCCGCGGAACCTGAGGACGGTGGTGAACCCCTCCGCGCCATCGGCGAAGCCGGTGCCGACCAGCGTGGTGGTGGGTTCCTTGCGCCCGAAGCCGGCGGAGTACCAGCCCAACGGCGGGTCGATCTCGCCGCGATGCGCCCGCCAGGACAGCTGCCCGGGCAGGTCGAGCTCCGCGGAGCGGTCCTCGCCGTCCCGGGTCCAGGTGAGCACGGCCCGGTTGTCCGCCAGGTCCGCGGCGATCGCCGGGCCGAGGTGGAACGCCAGCTGCACGGCCCCGCTCGGGCCGCGCACCTCGTCCACCACCTTCAGCTCCTTGGCTGCGGCCGTCAGTTCCACCCGGCGGCGGTGCACGGAGCTCCGGTAACCGTCGTGCTCAGCACACCAGCGGGCCACACCCTCGTCGGATGCGTCCGCGACCAGGACGCGGCTGCGGGCCTGCCGGGTCCACAGGAACGGGCCGCCGGAGACGGACTGGTCACTGCCGTCCAGTTGCAGGGTGTTGTGACCGAGGGTCGACCGGAAGTACTGGCGCCACTCGGGTTGCCCGTGGTAGCAGAACGTCCCCGGGTCGGCGAGCACGTCGACCCCGTCGTGCCGGACCTCCACGGACAGCGCGTCCGCGTGGGCATGCGCGGCGATGGACAGGAAGCCGTGCGGACCACCGTCGCAGCGGCACCAGATCTCTCCCGGACCGCGCAGGACGGTGAGCCCCGCGTCGGCGAAGTGGGCCGGGCGGCTTGCCGGGCGGGTCACGGCCGGTGCTGTTCCACTTGCCGAGTACGGCCGGATGAGCGCGGCCAGCAGCGGGGTGCGCACATCGGTGCCGGTCACCGTCGGCCACCATGCGAGCCGGCCGAACACGGCGTCGCCGGTGGCCAGCAGCGAGGCCCAGCGGTCGGTGCCCGCGCCGTCCACGACGAGACCGTGTCCGTCGTCCGCGTCCCCCTGGCGCGGCGGCCGTAGCCGGCTGTCCACGACGGCCGCGAGCGCGTCGGTCATCCGCAGCAGCACCAGCCGGATCGACGCGGGGACCGGCACGCCGGCGGCATCCGCCTCGGCCACCGCGGCCAGGCCGAGCTCCAGCACAAGTCCGTGATACTCGGTGGCCAGCTCGCGGTTGAGGCCGGAGTCGAAGGTGTTGCCGCGCAGATGCCGCTCCAGCGACCGCAGCGCGCCGGCTCGCCAACGCGCCGAGGAGGGGAACCACCCGAACGCGCAGGCTGCGGCGAACTGCCCGGCGGCCTCGGCGATGACGTGGTTGTTCGCCGAAGACCCCCGGCTGGGGAAGGCGGCCAGCCAGCGCTGGTGGTGCCAGATCTGGTTCAGCGCCATCGGGTTGCCCTCGAACAGCCCGGCCGCGCCCGGCCAGCCGTCGAGCAGCCGGCGGATCCACACCCAGGACAGCAGCCGGATGCCCAGCTCGATGCCGCTGATCCAGTGCACGCCGCGCAGCGGTGGGTTGGCCGCCCACCACGAGCGCAGGTGCTCGGCCACGCGCTCGGCGTACCGCTCGTTCCCGGTGATCGCGTAGGCGGCGGCGAGCACGGTGAGGTACTGATGCCGGGACAGCTCCCAGATCTGCTTGATGTCGCCGACCGCGTCCTCGTTCCGGTACGGCACGTCGAAGGCGTAGCCCCACGGAGCCCGGCGCCCGGTCTTCGGGTCGCACCACCAGTCCGGGTCGGTCAGGTCGTCGCGGACCACCCCGAAATACTCGACGTGCCCGTACATCAGTCGGTCCGCCTCGGCGATGAGACGTTTCGCGGCGTCCGGAGGTACGGCGGCGATCGTCCCGGTGGGCAGCACCGCGGTGAACCGGGCGCCGGTCACGCTCGGGCAGTCCGGCCGGGCGGACCGCCACCGCCGTCTGCGCACCGTGTCGGCCGCCCGGCCCGCGACCTCCCGCGGTCCCATCCGGGACAGCCGCCGCAGGTACCAGCCCGGACTCCCCGAGTTCACAGTCATCGGGCCCTCGCCAGCGTCACCGGCGCGCCGCCGGCCAGGCCGGTCTGCACGGCGAGGGTGGCCGCCGTGGTGGCGACCAGCGACTCGAGCGGCACCGGCATCGGCCCGCCGGTCCGTACGGCCTTGATGAACGCGGCCAGTTCGGCGTTCTGGCCCTTGTCCCGGGCCTTGGGCAGCCGCGAGCTGACCCACTTCTTGCGGCCGACCCCCCCTTCTACGAACACCGAGGCACGGACGAAGTCGTCGAGCCGCAGCACCTTGCCGTCCGCGATGAGGTCCAGTGTCTCCTTGGGGAAGCCGGCCGCGCCGGTGGTGACGTAGCTGATGGTGGCGGTGGACCCGTCCGGGTAGCGCAGGACGACCTGTAGGTCCTCGTTGCCGGGCGCGGCTGTCGCGTACACCGAGACCGGGTCGGCGTCCAGCAGCCAGCTCGCTGTGTCGATGAAGTGGCCGCCCTCGCCGGCGAACCGCGAGCCCTCGGTGCCCTGTTGGAGGTACCAGCTGCCGTGCTGCAGCCGGCCCGCGTTGACCAGGTAGCGCAGGCTCGCCGGACCGGTCCGGGCGCCGAACCGCTTCCTGGCCTCCTGCAGCAGCGGCGCGAACCGGCGGTTGAAGCCCACCTGCAGCCGGTCGTTGCCGGACTCCTCCACCGCCGCGAGTACGTCGGCCAGCTCGTCCTCGGTGAGCGCCAACGGCTTCTCCACGAACACCGTCTTGCCGGCCAGCAGTGCTCTCCGGGTCAGTTCGGCGTGCGAGCTGTGCCGGGTGACCACGAACACCGCGTCGATGGACTTGTCGCCGAGCACGGCGTCGAGATCGGTGGTCGCCTCGGCGAAGCCGAACTTCCGCTGCGCGTTGGCCGCGGACAGCGCCGTCGTGGTGACGACCGTGGACAACTCGACGCCTTCGCGCCCTGCCAGGTGCGGCAGCAGCATCGACGTCGCGTAGTTTCCCGCGCCGACGAACGCGAGGCGCACCGGAGCCTTGGCGGACCGGGCCGGAGTGGGCGCCTTGCCGCCGGATCGCTTCACCGCGGGCACGGCGACGGCCGGAACCTCGGCCTCCGCCGCTTCCTCTTTCTGCTCGGGGTACCGGAACAGCACGGCCACGGCCTTCAGTTCGCCGTCCTTCAGGCGCTGGTACGTCTCGACGGCGTCGTCGAACTCGGCGATGTGGGAGACCAGGGGTTCCACGTCGACGCTGCCGCGGGCGAGGAGATCGAGGAAGCACGCCAGGTTGCGGCGCTCGGTCCAGCGCACGTAGCCGATCGGGTAGTCGCGGCCCTCCAGCTCGTACTCCGGGTCGTAGCGCCCGGGGCCGTACGAGCGCGAGAAGCGGACGTCGAGTTCCTTCTCGTAGTACGCGTTCCACGGCAGGTCCAGGCGGCACTTGCCGATGTCGACGACCCGGCCGCGGTCCCGGCAGAGCCGGGCGGCCAGCTCGACGGGCTGGTTGCTGCCGCCGCCGGCGGCCAGGAACACCTGGTCCACGCCGTGCCCGCCGGTGAGTTCGGCGACGGCCGCCTCCACGGCCGCGGAGGCGGGATCCCCGCAGGCCGCGGCGCCCAGGCGCTCGGCGAGCTCGCAGCGCACCGGGTCGGGGTCGGCTCCGACCACGCGGACTCCCGCGGCGGCGAGGAGCTGCACCACCAGTTGCCCGATCAGCCCAAGACCGATGACCAGCGCCACCTCGCCGAGCTGCGGCTCGCCCTGGCGAACGCCCTGCATCGCGATCGACCCGACGGTGCCGAAGGCCGCGTGCCGCGGCGCGAGGCCGTCCGGCACCCGGGCGTAGAGGTTCCTCGGCACCCAGTTCAGCTCGGCGTGCAGCGCGTGCTCGTTGCCGGCGCAGGCCACGAGGTCGCCGACCTTCACGTCGTCGATCCCGGCGCCGACCTGCTCGACCACCCCGCACAGCGAGTAGCCCAGCGGCGTGTAGGAGTCCAGCTTGCCCATCACCTTGCGGTAGGTGGCGGGCACCCCGTTGGTGGCCACGCTCTGCATGACCTTGGCCACCTGGTCCGGCCGGGAGCGGGCCTTGCCCAGCATCGACATGCCGGCCTCGGACACCTTCATGAGCTCGGTTCCGGTGGATATCAGCGAGAAGGCGCTGCGGACCAGCACACCGCCCGGCTTGCACCCCGGCTCCGGCACGTCGAGCACCGCCAGCTCGCCGCTCTTGTAGTTCTGTACGACCTGCTTCACCCGAACTCCTGATTCCTAAGCCGTCAACCGAGTGCTCTGGCCGGACCCGGAGGTCGCGTCGCGATACCAGTACTCGAGGGTCAGTACGTGCCACAGATGCTTGGAGAAGTCCTGCTGCCCGGCGGCGTCCTCGGCGACCATGCGCGCCAGCGCGTCGCGGCGCAGGAGGCCGGAACGGACGAGCTCGCCGTCGTTGACCACCTCGCGCACCAGCGGTGCCAGGTCCCGGCTCATCCAGGCGCGCAGCGGGGCGCTGAACAGGCCCTTGGGCCGGTAGACGATCTCCCGGGGCAGGACCGAGGTGGCCGCCTCCTTGAGGACGGCCTTGCCCTGCCGTCCGACGATCTTGCGATCTCCGGGCACGGCGAACGCCGCCTTCACCACTTCGACGTCCACGTACGGCACCCGTACCTCGGTCGACGCGGCCATGCTCGACCGGTCCGTGTAGGCGAGGTTCAGGCCCGGCAGGAACATCCGGGCGTCGGTCAGGCACATGCGGTTGACGAAGTCGTCGAGGTCGTTGTCCTGGTAGACGTCCGCGTGTTCGGTCACCACGTCGTCCACCGTCCCGGCCAGGTCCGGATCGAGAAGGGCGAGCAGCTCGTCCTGGTCGTACATGGTGTAGCTGCGCCGGAACGCGGTCTCCTCGGGCAGATCGGCGAAGGAGAGGAACCGCTTCGCGAAGCGCACCGACCGGTACCCCCGGCGGGACGTGGCGACCGGCAGCCGGTCCACGACCCCGGACACCCCGCGCCGCAGGGGTCGCGGGGCGCGCTGGTAGCGCAGCGCGAGCAGGTTGGCCAGATGCTTGCGGTACCCCGCGAACAGCTCGTCGGCACCCATCCCCGAGAGCATCACCTTGACCCCGGCCTCCCGGGCGGCCATGCAGATCAGGTACGTGTTGATCGCGGCGGGGTCGCCGATCGGCTCGTCCAGGTGGTACGTCATCTGCGGCAGCAGGTCGAGTACGTTCGGGGCGATCTCGATCTCGTGCAGGTCGACGCCGAACCGCTCGGCCACCTGCCGGGCGTAGCGCAGGTCGTCCGGCATCGCCTCGAACTTGGCGTCCTCGGCGCGGAAGCCGATCGTGTAGGCGGAGATCCCGGGTTGGTAGCGGGCCGCCAGCGCGGTCAGGTAGCTGGAGTCGAGGCCGCCGGAGAGGAAGGTCGCCACGGGTACGTCGGAGAGCAGGTGGCGCCGGGTCGACTCCTCGACGACGGCGGCGAGGTCCGGCTGCTCGCCGGCCCGGGCCCGCTCCCGGCCCTCGGCGGCGATGTCCCGGAGGTTCCAGTACTGGCCGCGCTCCACCCGGCCGTCGGGCCGGCACCTCAGCCAGCTCCCCGGCGGCAGCTTCTCCGCCTCGCGGAACGCGCAGCGCGAGTCCGGCACCCAGTAGTAGAGCAGTGAGGCCACCAGCGCCGCATGGTCCACCTCCAGCGACCCGCCGGTCGCGGCGGCGAGCGCCTTGAGCTCGGAGGCGAACATCAGGCCCTCGCCGCGCCGGAGCAGGAACAGCGGCTTGATGCCGAGCTGGTCGCGGGCGAGCACCAGGTCACCGGTTCGCTCGTCGAAGACGGCGAACGCGAACATGCCGCGCAGTCGGGGCAGGCAGTCCGTGCCCCAGCGTCGCCAGGCCTCAAGGAGTACCTCGGTGTCGGAGGTACCGCGGAAGCGCACCCCGGTGGCCGCCAGCTCGGCACGCAGCTCGGGCGCGTTGTACAGCTCGCCGTTGTACGTCAGAGCGAGGCCGTCCGAGACCATCGGCTGGGCACCGGTCTCGGACAGGTCGATGATGGCCAGCCGGCGGTGCCCGAGCTGCACTTCGCCGTCACCGACGGGGTGGCCGTAGCGGCCCGCGCCGTCCGGGCCGCGGTGGGCGAGGGTGTCGGTGAGCCGGTCGGTCACGACCTTTCCGTCCGGCCATCGGTAAGTGCCTGCGATGCCACACATGTCCTACCGCACCTCCTGGTCGTTGTCCGGGACCCGTGCGGCCCGCATCGGCTGCCGCTCCGTGCGCAGCCGGCCCGTCCCGCTCTGCCGGGCCGGCCGCTCGCTCCGGCCGCGCAGCGCGGTGTGCAGCCCGTCCCACAGCGTGCCGTCGGTCCGGTCACGCGGATCGGGGTCGATCAGCACCACACCGATCACCGGAATGCGCTGGTCCGCGAGTTGCCGCGCCACGGTGTGCAGCCATGCGGCGCCGCCGTGCCCGGCACGCACGACGAGCACGGTCTGGGTGCCGAGATACTGGAGGTCGGTCCACGCCGTGCCGGGCGCCACCGAGCCGACGCCGAACCGGCGCTCCTGAGGCGACACGGCCGCGGCGCGTTCGCCGCTGACCACGGTGGGGTCTCCCGGCTTCGGGCGGCGGCCCGCGAGCTGCGGGCGAGGGAGACCGTCGATGACGACCACTGGCCCGTCCTCCGCCAGTGCCCGGGCGAGGCCCAGGGCGATCACGCTCGTGCTGCGCGCACAGCCCAGTTCCAGCAGCGACAGCGGCTCCGCGGAGCCGCGCACGGTGCGGGCAAGGGTCGTGGTGAGCCGTTCGCGTGCCACCCGGGTCCGTCGGCGCTGCCACAGCCTGCCCGACCGGCGGGGCAGCTCCGCGATGACCGAGGCGCCGAGGTTCGCGGCGATGTCCCGGCGCAGCACGGGGCGGTCCGCCACCACCACGGCGACCGCGGCCAGCGCGAGCCCGAGGAAGAGCCCGAGGACGAGTCCGATCACGGCGTTGGTGACGGCGGCCTTGGGCAGGGAGTGCCGCACCGCGCGCGGGGCGTCCACGATCTGTGTGCCGGCGACGAGCTGGGGCGCGCCGACGCGCGCCTCCTCGGCACGTTGCCCGAAGTCGGAGATCTGTGAGGTGAGTTCGGCCCGCCGGGCGAACAGCGACTCGAGGTTCGCCGCGTCCTTCGGGTCGGTGCCGGGCGACCGGCCGCCGATCGCCTTGTTGACGTCGGCGAGCTCCACCTGCATGCGGTCACGCTGATCGAGCAGGCCCTTGGCGTTGGCGTCGGCGATGGCCTGGATGCGCTTGGCGTGGTCCGCGACGAACGCTTCGGCCAGTGCCTCGGCCCGGGCCACCGCTTCCGCGTCGGTCTTGCCTGTCACATCGATCTGGAGGACGTTGTTGGTCAGTCCGGTGCCCCGGTAGTCCCGCATGAGGTCCTCCGGCTTTTCCGGGGACTTGAGGATCCGCAGGGCCTGGCCGGCGATCCTCGAGGTCGCCAGCAGCTGGGCGTCGGTGCGGATCAGCGTTCCGGTGTCGTTCGGCTGGTCCTCCTGATGCGCGACCAGCACCTTGGTCACGGCGGCCGGTGCCGGCGGCAGCAGGACCGCCACGGCCGCGCCGATCAGCAGTCCGAGCAGCGCCATGGCGCTCCACAGCCGGCGGCGTCTGCGGACCGCGACCACCAGCGCCTGGAGGTCGAGGAGCGGAGCGGCGGCCGACGACTCCGAAGTCGTGCTCGTCGTCACGCTGAATCTCCTGTCGCGTGGCCGTGGACCGCGAGCGCCGGGGTGGCCTCGTCAGAAGGGCGGTCGGCAGTCCGCGCCGGGCGGTTGCGGACCGTGCCGGCGACGACGACGCCGACGACCTCGTGCCCGCCGTCCGCACACGCCTCGGCGATGCCGGCGAGTTCCTCGGCGGTCCAGCTGCCCGCGCTGAGGACGGCCAGGACACCGGACTCGGTGTCGCGGTCCGGCACGATCGGCCGGTCCACCGAGACCTCCACCACCCGCAGCTGCGGATCACTGGTGGCCTCGGCGACGAGCTGTCCTGCGGCCAGCCGGGCGACCGCGTCGCCTTCCGGTACGACGACCAGCAGCCGCCGGGGGGCGGGCAGTTGGTCCCGGAGGCGAGCGCACACCCGCCGGTAGCGGATCCGCCTCTCGGCCTCGTCGCCGGATCTCTGCGGGGCAGGCATGTCCCACCGGGTGTCGATGCCGAGAAGCCGGCGGAGCCGGGCCCGTGAGCCACGGCTTTCGGGCCGGTGCCCGCGCTGTTCACCGGGCACGTCGACAGTGCCGAGGAACGGCGAGCCGAGCGCCGCGGCGATCTCCGGTTCGGTGCGCAGCCGGCGGCTCACCCGTGCGGCGGCGAGATGGCCGATGACCGCGAGCAGGACGAACAGCAGCGCCCCGACGACGATGAGCTGCATCCTCGTCGGCGCCGCCGCGCCGGTGGGTCGGGGCGCCGGCCCCATGACGACCATGCCGGCCTTGGCGGTCGTCGGGTTGGCCTCCTCCAGCTTCTTCATGGCGTCCTGCAGCCCGGTGCGCAGACCCTCGAGCTCGGTGCGGGCCTGCACGGCCTCCACGGTCTGCCCAGGATCTGCCGAGTTGGCCAGGTCGGTGATGCGGCGGTTGGTCTCCGCCACCTGCTTCCGCAGCGCCTCTGTCGCCGTATCCGCCTCGGGGTCGGTGCTGCCGCCCGCGATGCGGGTCGCGAAGGTGACGAACTGCTGGGCCAGCTGGTCGGAGAGCCGCTGGGCGCGCTCCGGGGTGTCGGCCGTACCCGAGATCTTGATGATGTTCCCGTCGGCGGCCTTGGCGCTCACGTCGTCCCGCAGCTCGGTGCCGTCGACGCCCTTCCAGTTGAGCGCGGCGGCGGCGCGGTCGACCACCGCCGAACTGGTCGCGATGTCCACCTGGGTCAGCAGTTCGCGCTCTTCCCACTGCCCCGGCAGCAGTACCGATGCCTCTGCCGTGTACCGCGGCGGAAGCAGCAGCACCGAGGTGCCGTAGCCGAAGAGCGCGCCCACTACGGCGAGGACGGCGAGGAGCCGCCACCGCCGACGGAGAATCCGTCCGATCGTGACCAGGCGGATCGTGTCGTCATTCAATGGTGCGGCCTCTTCCCCGTACGGACCGGCCCGCCCGCCGACACCGGGGCATGGTCCCGGCAGGCGGCGGCGTAGGCGGCGAGCAGTGACGCTTGCGAGTTCCGCCAGGACAGCGGCCCGCTGATCCGCTCCTGGCCGATCTTTCCCATCCGGGCCCGCTTCTCCGGATCGTCGAGGAGCAGCGCGATGAGCTTGGCGAACTGGGCCTCGTCGTTGGCGGGCGCGTAGACGGCGGCCTCGGCGGCGGAGACGCGCGCCTCCCGGAGGTCGAACGAGACGATCGGCCGCCCCATCGCCATGTACTCCAGGACCTTGTTCATGGTCGACACGTCGTTGAGCGGATTGTGCGGGTCGGGGGAAAGGCACACGTCCGCGGTGCACAGGTAGCGCACCAGGTCGGCGTCCGGGATGCGCCCGGTGAACTGCACCTGCTCGGAGAGACCGAGCCGCCCGGACAGCTCCACCATCGCGTCGAAGGCGTCGCCGGCACCGACGAACACCGCGTGCCAGTCGGTGCGGCCGACCTCGTCGCGCAGTTTCGCCAGGGCCCGCAGGGCGTAGTCGACGCCGTCCTGGGGACCCATGACGCCGAGGTAGCACAGCAGATGGGGTTTGCCGCGCTTCAACTCCGGTTCCGGCGGCACCGGTTGGAACCGGTCGGTCGCGGGTGCGCTGCGCACCACGAAGACGTCCTCCGGCCGTCGGCCGCCACGGCGCAGCGCGACGTCCCGGTAGCTCTCGTTCGTGGCGAGCACGATGTCCGCGGCCCGGTAGGTCCGCCTCTCCAGCGCGCACACGGCGCGGTAGAGCAGGTCTTCGCCGCGGTCGAACCGTGACAGGTACAGCTCGGGTACCAGGTCGTGTTGGTCGAAGACGAACCGCGCGCCGCGCCGCTTCATCCACAGGGCCGGCAGGAACAGCAGGTCGGGCGGGTTGCAGGCGTGGACCACGTCGACCGGGCCGACCTTGCGGGCCAGCCGGACGGTGTGCCACAACGCCGATCCGTATTCCCGCAGGTAGCCGGCCGGTCCTCCGGTGGCCGCGCGCAACGGGTAGCGGTGGATCCGCACCCCGTCGATCACCGCCTCCGGCTCCGTGTCCCGCTTCTCCCCCCGGGGGCAGATGACGTGCACCTCCCAGCCCGCGTCGCGCAGCGTCGTGCACTCCTGCCACACCCGCCGGTCGAAGGGGACCGAGAGGTTCTCCACCAGGATCAGCGCGCGCCGGCCCGTCCCGTCGCCGCTGGTCGCGTTACCAAGCAAGGCCCATGTATCCCGGTTCGGCCCGGCGCGCCTCGGCGTCGGGAAGGCGGATGAGGTCGACGATCATCGGTCCGTCCGCATGGGGCAGCGCCGACAGCACGGCCGGATCCCTGGTCCCGACCAGGCACACCTCGGCGTGCTCGAGCACCTCGTCGACGGAGTCCGCGAGCAGCTGCGCGAGATGGGGCAGCCGGCTCTCGATGTACTCGCGGTTCGCGCCGAGCAGCCGGGAGAGGCTCACATTGGCGTCGTAGATCTTGAGGTCGTACCCCTTGCCGAAGAGCCTCTCCGCCAGCTCGACGAGCGGGCTCTCGCGGAGGTCGTCGGTGCCGGGTTTGAAGGACAGCCCGAACAGGCCCACCCGGCGCTTGCCGGTGCGCTCGACCAGGTCCACCGCGCGCTGCAGATGGTCGGAGTTGGAGGCCAGCACGTGGGAGAGGATGGGCACCGAGACGTCGGCCCGCTGCGCCGCGTGGACCAGGCTGCGCAGGTCCTTGGGCAGGCAGGAGCCACCGAAGGCGAAGCCGGGCCGCAGGTAGGCGGGGCTGATGTTCAGCTTGCGGTCGGCCAGGAACACGTCCATCACCTGGTGTGAGTCCACGCCGAGCGCCTGGCACACCGCGCCCAGCTCGTTCGCGAAGCCGATCTTGAGGCCGTGGAACGCGTTGTCCGCGTACTTGATCGCCTCGGCGGTCGGGACCGGCACCCGGAACACCTCGCCGGGCAGGCCGTCGTACAGCGCCGTCACCGCGTCGCCGCTCGCCGGGTCGAGCTCGCCGATGACGGTCTTGGGCGGGTCGAAGAAGTCCTGCACGCTGGTGCCCTCGCGCAGGAACTCCGGGTTGACCGCGACCCCGATGTCCACCCCGGCCGTGCCGCCGACGTTCTTCTCCAGGATCGGTACCAGCAGGTTCAGGCAGGTGCCCGGGAGCATGGTGCTGCGGAACACGACGGTCTGCCGCCCGCCCCGCTCGGCCAGCGCGGCGCCGATCTGCTCGGTGACCCGCTCCAAGTAGGTGGTGCACAGGCTGCCGTTGGGCTCCGACGGCGTACCCACGCAGACCAGCGACACCTCACTGCCCATGATCGCCTCGCGGACGTCGCCGGTGGCGCGCAACGCTCCGCTCCGCACGACCTCGGCGATGAGCTCGCCGATACGTTCCTCCACCACCGGGGCCTTGCCGTCGTTGACCAGGTCGACCTTCACCTGGTTCACGTCCACCCCGATGACCTCGTGCCCCATGCTGGCCAGGCACGCGGCCGATACGCAGCCCACGTAGCCGAGCCCGAAAACGCTGACTCTCATGCCCCGTCTCTCCCCCCAGGCAGGCCCTCGCGGCCTGCGGTCCGCGCGCCGGTCGGACGACCCTCGCGCATCAGTAGGCCCCCTGCCCGTGGAGCACGGCGCGCAGCGTCTTCCACAAGATCACTGTGTCCAGGGCGAGCGACCAGTCCTCCACGTACCGCAGGTCGAGGCGGACCGCCTCCTCCCACGGCAGGTCGCTGCGTCCGCTGATCTGCCACAGGCCGGTGAGCCCCGGCTTGACCAGCAACCGCCGCCGGATGTCCGGGTCGTACGCGGCGCACTCCTCCGGCAGCGGAGGCCGCGGTCCGACGAGCGACATCGATCCGGTGAGCACGTTGAAGAGCTGTGGGAGCTCGTCGAGCGAGTACCGGCGCAGCACCGCTCCCACCCGGGTCACCCGCGGATCCCGGCGGAGCTTGAACAGCAGGCCCGCGCCCTCGTTGCGGTCGGCCAACTGGGCACGTGCCCCGTGGGCCTCGGCGACCATGGTGCGGAACTTGACGATGGTGAACTCGCGGCCGTCCTTGCCGACCCTGCGCTGGCGGTATAAGGCCCCGCCCCGGCTGTCCACCAGCACGAGCAGCCCGACGAGGGCCATCAGTGGCGCGAACAGCATCAGCAGGATCGCCGCGCCCATCCGATCGACGACCCCCTTGATCGCCCGACGGCCTCCGGTGAAGGTCGGCATGCTGACCCGCAGCAGCGGTATCCCGAGCACCGCGTCGACGTGCAGCCGCGGGCCGGCCACCTCCATCAGCACGGGGGCCACGATCATCTCGGCGTCGCTGCCTTCGAGGTTCCAGGCCAGCCGCTGCAGCCGGTCCGGTGACCAGTGCGGGTCCGGTGTGACCGCGACGACGCGGTAGCCGTCGTGGCGGACGTGCTTGGCGACGTCCTCCAGCAGGCCGATGACCGGCACTCCGTCCAACTGGTCGCCGTCGAGCCCGCCTTGGTCACCGTCGAGCCCTCGGCCGTCCGTCGTGCACACCGCCTCCACCCGCCAGCCGAGGTGCGGGAACTTGCGGGTGCGGTTGATCAGGTCGCGCACCGTGGCCGGGCTCCCGGCAGCGAGCACCGGTCTCAGGCATCGTCCTTCCTTGCGCTGTTTGTGCAGCCACAGGCGGAGCAGATACCGCGCGGTCATGGTGACGAGCGCGATCGCGGGGATCGCGACGAAGATCCAGAGCTTGATGTTGCGCGAGGTCAGGGCGATCCCGCCGAGCGCCAGGACGACGGTCGCCGTGAAGAGTGAGCGTCCGAGCCGACGGAATTCCTCGGCGCCTTGGCCGAGTACGGCCGGAGACCACGAGCGGCTCACCGCGAGCGCGCCCAGCACCAGCACCTGAGTGCCGAAGGCAAGAATGCCCCACTTCTCATGCCAGTTGGCCGCGTCCCGGGCCCCGAAGAAGTCGCCGATCGCCGCCACCACCAAGGCGGTGGCCACGGTGTCGCTGATGATCACGGTACGTCTGTACCGCTGCTCCCATTCGATCGCGGGCTGGCTGATTGCCCCGTCCGCCAGACGCCCGCGCGCCGACGGATAAGGGCCGACTATTCCCCCCTGCCGCACAGAACCCCCCAAGGTCCCCAGTGGTTCGACGTGTTCGCCTCACACTGTTTCGCCCCTTACGGGAGGCCCCCGCCTCCCGCCGGCTGTTCCCCCTCACGGGGCCCCCACCCCCCGCGCATGACATCCCGGCAATTTCAGAGCTACGTGAACAACCCACCCTGGCGGCAGCGGACTTGCACGCCCTGCCAGGCTCTTGAGGTGCGCGGGAACCCGTCGAAACCTCGGATGCTCCCCGCACCCAAAGCCCCTCTCGGGCTCCAAGAATTGATCACCCCCACGTCTGGCGCCAGAGACAACGCTGCTGGCCATCTACATCGCCGGACCCATAGATCATCATTTGTCGCCTCGTGTCCCAGCATGCGAAGCACGGTCAATCTAGACCATCGGGGCCCGTCTGAAGAGAGGGACGTGTGGAATTTGTGCTCAAGATTTGAAGCCGGATCCACGGATCGGTGACCGTTTGCGGGCGCCTTGGCGACGAAAGACGTCCTGACCTGCCTCTTCACGACCGTTCTGGTAGTTGTGCAAGCACACCCACGGTCGCGGGCGCGAAGCCGGCCTCGCTCCTCGCGAGCCATCCGAACTCACCTCAGCAGGCAGGGCGTTCGCGCGGTGGTGCCGCAAGCGGCCGATCAGATCGCCACACGCAAACGCCGTGGCGAATCCGGTGGCCGGTGGCCGGCCGTCGCCGACCTTCGCCGGCCATCGCCGGTACGGGAGCGCAACAAGACCACGCCGACCACCGCGCACCAAGCCGTCCCCGAACCCAGGAACCCCCAGCCGGGCCATGGGCGTTCCAGCGGAGTGGGTACTTCTCGGAATCTTCGAGCGCCGGACCGTGGTACCAAGCAGCTGGGCGAACGATGTCTGAAAGTAGCCCAGCGTGCGCTTCGCAGCAGCCTCTGCATCGCGCCGGAGCGGGCATGGCCAGCCTATTCGGCCAGCTGCCGGCAGTTCTTGCGTTCGACGCCGGACAGCAGTCCGAGGATGAACGCCCGCGCCGTCGCCCGCGGTTCCACTCGGCGAAACCGGCCCGCGATGCGGGCCATGGCCTGGTCGAACATCGCCTGCCAGCGGGCCGCGTCATGCTGTGGCCCGCGGCCATCGCACGATCTTCAGGAGCCCACACAACCCCTGCTGATCACGCGTTGGCCGTTCTCATACTCACCCGGGCCCAGCGCACATCGCGAGGGCCGACCGGATGGGGATGGCGCGCTCTCGCCCGAGGCGGCTGCTCCACCTGTCTATCCCTTTGCGCGACCGAGCAGGTCACCCCTAGCGTGCAAGCGCATAGGAACCGTGTGCAGGGCAGCGCGCCGCCGAATGAGGAGCAACCGTCGTGGGAACCATGGTCTCGGTCAGGGGCTGGCTGGAGTGTGACGACGGACAGCTGGCCCAGATCAAGGAAATCGTGGAAGCAGACGATCCGGAGCGCACCTACAGCGGTGGCTGGGCCTTCCCCGCTCGGCAGTACAACAACGTCAGGTGGGCCTTCTACGGGGGCGACATCCGCGCGGTGTCCCTCGGCTGGTTCGAGGAGAGGTTGCGTCAGATCGCCCAGATCCCGGCCTCCTACCAGGATGACGAGTACGACGAGAGGCCCCGGGGGCTGTTTCTGGTCAGCCACGACGTCGACGGCATGAGCGAGTGGAGGGTCCACAACGGCGGCCTGGTGATCGGCCTCCCGGATGGGGATTACCACTACCTCGACGCCTAGCCAGATCACGAAGTCGCACTGGAGTACAACCCAGCGATCCACAGGAGTTGACAATTGCTCCGGGCCGGGAAGCAGGCGTCGTCGGTCTCTTCGGTGACTCAACGCAGAAAATCTACCCATAGGGCCAGGAGGCCGTCGGAGAGCGGCAACAGGGCGAGGTGCGCCTGTTCCTCAACACCGCCGCAGCAGCCCGCCCTCAACGGCTTGAAGTGGCAAGCGCTGCGCTCGCAGAAGGAGGCTGGACGCAGGAGAACACCAAATACCTCATGCTCACCCACCGCGGGATCGCGGGCACGCTGAAGTACGCGAACCTGCTGTAACAGACCGGCGCGTGAGCCGCTACGGACCCGATGATTCTCCAACGGCCTTCGCGAGATGCCCAACCAGGGAGTCATCAGCGTCACGCGCTTCATCGACGAGCAGACGCCGTTCTCAACCCGATGCGGCGTCAAGGGCGGCGAGTTCGAGAATGTCGTCGTCACCGACGACCGCCTGCGAAACGTGTACAGAATCGGAAGAATGCCCGCGGGCACGGATTCCGCGGACCGGTCCCGGCGCTCGCGCAATCCCTTCTACGTCAGCAGCACGGCCCGGCTGTGGTCTTCGTCGACGATCTGTCCGAAGAGGCAGAGGCCACGGCACGCGGATGGTTCGCCTCCGGCGCCATCCATCTGTGCAGGCCAAGGGCAGATCCTTAACTGGCTGAGACGCGGGAGAGATAGCATCCGGCCTCACCCACCTCCCCGCAATGATCGGTCGGACAATCCGTGAACGCTGTTGGTTCCGGCGGGCGGATCCAGCCCGCTCGCCCTGGTGATCCTTCCTGTGTCGGCCCCTACCGCGTGGTGGGCCGACTCGGCGTGGGCGGCATGGGAACCGTGTATGCCGCGCTCACCGACGGCGAGGAACGGGTGGCGGTGAAGGTGATTCATCCCGTGCAGGCGGGCGATCCGGAGTTCCGGGCCCGGTTCCGCCGTGAGGTTCGCCTCTCCGCCCGGGTGCAGGGCCCGTTCCTGCTGCCGCTCCTGGCGGCCGACCCCGATGCCGACGCCCCCTGGCTGGCGACCGCCTATGCCCCGGGTCCCACCCTGGCTCAACACCTGGCCGCCCACGGTCCGCTGACCGAGGGCACCTTGTACGGCTTCGCCACTGGCACTGCGCAGGCTCTCTCGGCGATCCATGGCGCCGGCGTCGTGCACCGGGACGTCAAACCGCAGAACGTACTGCTGACCCCGGCCGGCCCCCGTGTGCTGGACTTCGGCATCGCGCACGCAGCTGATGGCACCAGCGTCACCCGCACTGGCGTACTGACCGGCACCCCGGGCTGGATCAGCCCCGAGCACTACCACAGCGGCGCCATCGCAGCGGAGGGCGATCTGTTCGCCTGGGGCGCACTCGTGGCCTATGCGGCCACCGGCCGACTGCCCTTCGGCACCGGTGCTCCCGAAGCAGTGGCCTACCGCGTCACCTCGAGTCGGCCAGACCTGGACGGCATACCCGAGGCACTCAAGGAGTTCCTGGAACGGACTCTGTCCAAGGAACCTGCCGACCGACCGGACGCCGCCGAAGCGGCCGATGCCTGCGCACGGCTGCTGGCCGCCAAGTCGACCCAGGTACTCAACGGCCACACGGCGGCAGAAGCCAACGAACCGACATTGATCGGAGAGTTGGTCACAGCGCAGTGGTCCGTGCCCGCACCGGAAGACCTCGCCTGGCCCCAGTTCGCTACCACCCCGGAGAGATCCTCCCGGCGTCGGGCCGCTGTCGCCGTCCTGATCGCGGCATCCGTCGTCGGCGCAAGTGCGGGCGGCGCACTGGCCTTCCGCCACGACGGGAGACATTCCACCAGCAGTTCCGAGACCGCTGCCTCGACGGCTGCCTCGGGTGCCCATGACTCCGGCACCGCATCCGGCCGGACAGCCTCCGCCGTGCCCGGCACGAACGTGACCAGCCAGGCAGCAACCGACCCGCGCACGGTCCCGGACTGTCCGTCACATATGCCGAGAGGCCGTCACCTCACAAACGGTGGCCTCCCCGGATCACTTGCTGACGGAATAGGAATGTGCGCCGGTTCCGGCCAGCCCGCCGCCGTCGGAGATCAGGTACTCCTCACGGATCGGACGACCGGCGAACCAGGACTCCAGGATCTCGCGGGTGCCCGCCGCATAGCGGGCCTGCGCGGACAGCGACGAGCCCGAGATGTGCGGGGTCATGCCGTGGTGCGGCATGGTGCGCCAGGGATGGTCGGCAGGAGCCGGCTGGGGGTACCAGACATCGCCCGCGTAACCCGCCAACTGCCCGCTGCGCAGGGCGCGTTCGACGGCGTCCCGGTCGGTGATCTTCGCCCGGGCCGTGTTGATGAGATAGGCGCCGCGCTTCATCTTCGCGAGCAGTTCGTCGCCGAAGAGTCCCTCGGTCTCCGGGTGGAGCGGGGCGTTGATGGTGACGACGTCGCAGTGCGGGACCATGTCGGCGGTGCTCTCGTGCCAGACCAGCTCGAGTTCACGCTCGACGTCCTCGGACAGGCGGTGGCGGTCCGTGTAGTGCAGCTTCACGTCGAAGGGCGCGAGCCGGCGCAGCACCGCGACGCCGATGCGACCGGCGGCGACCGTACCTACGTGCATGCCCTCGAGGTCGTAGGAGCGGGCCACGCAGTCCGCGATGTTCCAGCCGCCGTCCAGCACCACCTGGTGGGAGGGCAGGTAGTTGCGCACCAGCGACAGCGTCATCATCACGACGTGTTCAGCGACGCTGATGCTGTTGCAGTACGTCACCTCGGCGACCGTGACCCCGTGCGCGATCGCGGCGTCGAGGTCGACGTGGTCGGAGCCGATGCCCGCGGTCACCGCCAGCTTCAGGTTCTTCGCCGCGGCGATGCGCTCCGCCGTCAGGTACGCCGGCCAGAACGGCTGCGAGATGACGACGTCCGCGTCGGGCAGTTCGCGGTCGAAGACGGACCCGTCGCCGTCCTTGTCGGAGGTGACGACCAGGGTGTGGCCGGCCTTCTCCAGGTAGCTGCGCAGGCCGAGTTCGCCGGAAACGCTGCCGAGGAGGTGGCCGGGGGTGAAGTCGATCCCCTCGGGAGTCGGGGTCGTCTGGCCGCCCGGGTAGTGGTTGATCGTGGGGAGGTCGTCGCGGGCGTACGTGGTCGGGTATCCGTCGGTGGGGTCCTCGTACAGGACGCAGAGCACCTTGGCCATGTCGCGGCTCCTCAACTGGCGTTGCGGGAAGGTGCACTTCACGATCCTCGGGGTCGTTCGGCCAGGTCAAAGCGATCCTCGCTATGTCGGGATAGCCCGCTTCTATCAGCCGCGTCCGTGCGGGTAGGAGTGCAGCAGTTCGTCCAGTGCCTCCCGCACCCCGGCTTCCCGCGCCGGCGGGCGAAGTGCTTGCTCGACAACCGAGGCGGGTTCGGTGCGAGCGACGACCAGCCCGACCCGCGGTCCGTGCGCGGGTCCCTCCAGCGGTACGCCCCTCATCCCTTCCGGTACGCCGAACATGTGCAGCCAGGCGTGCGAGATCACGCTGGACCATCGTCCGCCGGGCAGGTGGGCGTACAGTCCGGCGACGCTGTCTGACTCGATCGCGGGCGTGGCCAGGGCGCCGTCGGCCGCGAAGCACTCGTCGATGATCCGCCGGTTGCGCATCCGGGGACCAGAAGACACAGGGGGCAGGACCGCGGCCTGCGACCACGAGGCCGCGCCGACCGCGCCCAGCGGCCCGTCGACCGGAGTGAGCAGGACATAGCGCTCCTCGTAGAGCGGATGACGGCGCGCCTGCCGCAGGGCGTCGTTGTCCAGACAGGTCATCGCCGCGTCCAGCTCGAACTTGCCGCGGGCCAGCGGCCTGTACTCGGAGATCTCGATCAGCCCGGCCCGTTCGAGCTGACCTAGGTGGTAGTAGAGCCGGTCAGCAGGAAGCTCGGCACGGTCGGCATACGTGGGCGGGGCTAGTTGGAGCTGGCGATGCCGAGCTGGGTGATGGCCATCCATCACCCGGACATGGGCGGTGGGGTGCTCGGGCAGTTCCCTCAGCTGCTGGCGCTCTCCTGGGCGTGGGCCTTGGTGTGGGCGAGGCGATAGGAGTCGGTGCCGGTCTGGATGATCGCGCCGCTGACCCGGAGGCCTTCGGTAACCGGGTGCGGCGCAAGCTGGACCGACTGGGCAGACGCCACACAGAGCTGATGCGCAGCGCCGCCGCGACACGGCACAGCCAGACAGCACAGGCGGCAGGCGGCAGGCGGCAGGCGGCAGGCGGCAGGCGGCAGGCGGATGATGCGAGTCCTCTACGACGCACCCCCGGAATTCCTGGCCGGCACCGCAACCGCTGCCTTCACCACCCTGCTCCGCTGGGCATGGTCCCGCCGAAGCCATCGGCCTGCGCCAGTCCCGGCAGACGTCGGAAGGCCAGGCCTGACGGCGCCTGAGTCTGAACAACGCTCGCGGTGATGGTCCGTGCCGTCTTCGTACGGCACGAACCAGCCACCTCGAGTGTGTCTGCCGGGCCGCGCGACCCTGCCGACGCACGAGCCGAGACACCCACGCCCGGTCCCCCGAAGTGCACTACACGCCCGGCCCTTCCCACCCCTCACCCACCTGGGCCTCGACTGGTCCGCATAGAAGCGGGGCTTCCCGCGGCAACGCGCGCCAGCACCACGGTGACGAACTCCTCACGGGCCTCCGGCACGAACCCGCTGCGCACCCCGACTTCACCGGCCGGACGGCTTGTCCGCCCGGCGTCGCGCGCGGCCCCGCCGTCGCGCGCGAGCAACACCGGCGGCGCCCGATCCCCTCGCCCGCCGCCCGGGGGCCTGTCCCACCCACCCACTTCTTCTTTTTTCTTCCTGCTGTGGGGCGTGGACTCGGGGGCGTAGAGGGGATGTCGGCCTCCCGACCACGACCAGACCAGCGTGGTGACCTGCGGGTTCGCAGGCAGGCGCGGCAGAGGGTGCAGACGGCTGTCGGCGGGGTTGTCGGCGGGGATTCCGGCCTGGTCCACGGAGGCGTTGTCGCTTCGTAACTGTGGTCGGGCCTTCGTGGTCGGTGGTCTGGTCGGGGCCGGCTGCTGGCCTGTCCGGTACGCGCGGCGCCAGGACGGCGCCGTACCGGACAGGAAGCGAGCGGACCTCGATGATCGACGTGGACGCGGGCGGCGGGGACCGGCTGGCGCTGGCGGTGCTGGCGCAGTACCGGATGGCCACCACCGAGCAGGTGCACCGGGTGATCGCCCTCGGTGCGCATCGAGCAGACCCGGCGGCGGCTGGCTCGACTGCGCGCTGAGGGGCTGGTCGACCGGATCACCCTGCCGCAGGCCGGACGGACCCGGGTGTGGTTCCCCACCTCATACGGCGTGCAGCTGGCGTCCGAGTGGCCCGAGATGCGCGGGCACCGGCCCTCCAGGACCGTGTCCGATCCGACCGCCGTACGGCTGAAGGCCGGCCACACGCTGACCGTGACCTGGACCGCGCTCGCCTTCTTCGAGGACGCCCGCCGCCGCGGCGACCTGTTCCGGCCACTGGACTGGATCCCCGAGGTCCACCACCCGATCGGGAGCGGCGAGGCCGTCATCCCCGACGCCCTCATGTACTACCGGCGCGGTCCCGCCGACGGCGACAACGGGGTGATGCTGCGGGCGTTCGTGGAGGTCGACCGGGCCACCATGGGCCCCGAACGCCTCGCCGCCAAGCTGCCCGCGTACGAGCGCCTCTACCGCTACGTGCCCACGATCCCGGGGCGCCGCCGGCCGTCCATCGGCCAGGAGCTGGAGGACTGGCGGTGGCGCTACCCGCTCTTTCCCCGCGTCCTGTTCGTCCTGGATGGCACCGGACCCGCCGGCATCGAGAACCGGATCACGGCTCTGCGCGCGGGTGCCGGGCAGCTCGCGCCGTCAGGCTTCCTGCACGACGTTCCCGTTTTCGCGGCGTCGCTGGCCGACCTGCTCCACCACGGCCTCTCCGCACGCGTGTGGCGCCCCGTCCACGACCCCGACCAGCGAGTCCACTGGACCAGGTCCGCATATCGGCAGACGTAACGCGCTGGCCAGCCGTGGTCGGGGGTGAGCGCGGCACGGCCAGACCCGTGGTGGGGCCCGTGGTCGCCCCGACCATGACGCGGGCGCAAATCCAACGTTCGCCGCCCCTGGACCATCCCCGAGCCGGGTTATCCACAGGCCGGAGCGCGATCGGCGGCTCCTCTATACGCTGCTGCCCGAGTCGATCACACGGGGGTGTGCGGAATGCAGAACGGCGTGGCGGTGGAGGAACTCGCGGTCGAGGTCATGGCGCAGCTGCCGAACGACCGGGCCCGGAAGGAAGTGATGGCGCTCGTGGAGGTCGCGCGGATGGATCCGCGGGCCTGGCCCGATGTGCGCGACGTCGGCTCCGTGGAAGAGATCCTGGAGGCGTTCGGGCGACGGTGTTGGATCCAGTGCATGCCGCAGGCCGGAGCAATCGAAGTCCGTGACATCGGAAGTGGGTGGACTGATCTGGCCGCTCTCTCCTCTGCAAGATCCGTCAGCGTCGACGCAGTTCCTCGGACCGGTGGTGGAGCGGGTCGGTAAGGGTGAGGTTGTCGCCGCGGCTGACGGTCTGCAGGAGCATGGCGCACACGGTCGCTTCGGCGGCGAGGCCGGCCGGGCTGCCCAGGATGGGGAAGACGGCGCGGACGCGGGCGGCGACGAGCGGTTGCGGCAGTGAGTAGGCGTAGAGCAACCATCTTCTGCGCAGGGGGTGTCAGTGCTGCACAGCTGGTGAGCCGGCGGGCGCACGTCGTGTGGCGCTGCGGTAGGTGGAGATGCCCAGGGCGAGCATCCAGTAGCTGAAGATGGCGCCCATGAGGGCGGTCGTGCCCCAGCCGTTCGCCGCGTAGAAGTGCGCGGGGGTGTTGCCGAAGAACAGGGACGGCACGAAGAGCAGGTTGACCCCTGCCAGGACGAAGGCGGAACGGCCGGTCCAGCGCGGCAGCAGCTTCGTACGGGCGATTCCGTAGCCCACGGCGGTCAGGAAGAGCGCGAGCATGAGGCGGCCGATCGCCCCGTAGAGGACGTAGGTGCCGCTGACCGTGACGGTCGGGTCGATCGGGTGGTCGGCGACGATGACCGCGCCGGCTTCGAGCCCGCTGGAGACCAGGGTGATCGTCGCGTAGACCAGTCCGGTGGCGAAGGCCATCGTGCCGACCCATTCGTAGGCGGGGTCCGCCTCCTTGACCAGTTCGCGGAAGACCGTCACCCACACGATCAGGAACGCCAGCGCGAAGATTCCGATCAGCAGCCTGGCCAGGACGTTCGAGTCCGGCGGCGGGCCGGAGTAGATGAAGTACAGGGGTACTTCGACGATGAAGGCGGCCGCGGTGGCGATGCCGGCAAGGCCTGTCAGGCGCCTGGCGATGGTTTCGTTCATGGCTGTCCCCCTGGGGTCCGTGTGGTGGGTGCCTCGTTGGTTCGTTGCCGACAACGTGAATCCTGCCGCTGTCGGTGCTTCTCGACGCTGGACGTGGTTCTGCCCCGTGCGGGCGATATCGAGCTGGCTGACCCTCACTGCCGTCGTTTCTGTGATCATCCGAGGGTGTTCCAGAACGCGCAGTGGTGGCGGGGCTGCGCCGTGGGAGTGGGGGCGATGTGGTCCGGTGCCAGGGTCAGCACCGTGTGCCGGGACCAGTGCGGCGATGACGGGCCGTTCGGGTCGGCGGAGCGGGCGAAACGGGTCCAGTAGTCGATCATGGTGTCGGCCAGCCGGTGCTGTGCTGCGGTCAGGTCGCGGGGGCGGCCGCCCAGGTCGAACAGGTAGGGCAGTTCGCTCGCGTGCGGTGCGCCGAGCGGGAAGGGCGGTGTGTCCGAGGTGAGCGGCGGGGCGTGCTTGTCGGCGAACTCGTAGCGCCAGACGGGTACATGGGCGGCGAGCAGGCCGTCGGTGCGCGCCGTCGGGCAGGCGAAGTCGGCGTCGCCGATGACCGCGCCGAACACCGGGCCTCCGTCGGTGCGGTGCACCGGGTACTCGCGGACGATTGCCTTCGCCTGCCCCGGGGAGGGAAAGAAGGAGGCCACGACGTCGGGCCAGGTGTCGGGGGTGACGGGATGGCCGGCCTGGATGATCCCGGCGGCCCAGCCGTTGCCCTCGTCGTGGTTGTTGCCGATGAGTACGGGGACGCGGTGGAAGCGGCCGGCGGCGATCGCCGCCGCGGGGTCGCTGGGCAGCAACGGGGTGGTGTGGGCGGGCTGTTGGTCGGTGTCCTGGGCGGCGAGCAGCCGGGAGACGTTCACGCGCCGCAGGCAGGCCAGGACGTCGCGGGCGGAGCCGCAGCCGACCTTTGCCGCGAGGTCCGCGCCCGCGGTGCGCGCCGTGGACAGGGGGACGGAGGACGGGGCGAACGGCCGGTCGAGGCGGCCGGTGCACGGGCCGCTCTCGATGATCGCCCGGTCGAAGAGGCCCGCGGCGGAGGGTGAGGCGAGCTGGGCGCAGACGCTGAAGCCGCCCGCCGACTCGCCGGCCAGCGTCACGTTGTGCGCGTCGCCACCGAAGGCGCCGATCTCGGCGCGGACCCACTGCAGTGCCGCCTGCTGGTCGGCCAGGCCGAAGGTGCCGGAGCCGGGTAGCCCGCTGTGCGCGAGGAAACCGAGGGCCCCGAGGCGGTAGTTGACGGTGACGAGCACGGCGTCGCCGCGGGTGGCCATGCGGTGGGCGTCGTACGAGGTGCCCGCTCCGGTAGTGAAGCCGCCGCCGTGCAGCCACACGATCACCGGCCGGGGGCGTGCCGGTCCCGCCCCGTCGGGCGTCGTGACGTTCAGGTGAAGACAGTCCTCATCGGTGCTGCCGCCGGGCACCTCGCCGGCCGGCTGCGGGCAGGCGCTCGCGGGCTTGGTCGCATCCCGCACCCCGGACCAGGGGACCGGGCGGTGGGGCGGCGCCCAGCGCAGCCTGCCGACCGGGGGCGCCGCGTAGGGGATGCCCTCGAAGGTGCGGTAGCCGTCGTGGGCGGCGCCCCGCACCAAGCCGCCGTGGATACGTACCGTCGTGGCGGCGACAGGCGCGGCGGACTCGGTCGGTGGCGCTGCGGACCAGGCCGTCGCGAGCACGGCGGTCAGGACGCTGCCCAAGGTGGTCAGGACGCGGTGCATGCTCATCATCTCCCCATCCGGTCAGCCGCCGCCCATGCCGCCCTGCACGGCGATCATGGTCGTCGGCAGAGCGCGTACAGCTTTCTCCAGGCCGGGCGCGAGGGCGGCGAGACGTCCCGTGCAGGCGTCGATACGGGCCTGGAAGGTCTTCTGGTCCTGCCGCGACACGACCGAGCGGATGCCGCCCGCCGCGGCCAGCGCCAGCAGCACGCCGTCGGCGGTGGGGATCTCCTGCACCGGGCCGTCCCCGTACAGCACTGCGGACGCCCGGGCGCAGAGCGCGGCGGGCACGGCGCGGTCCCTCACGGTCAGCCGCCGGGTGCCGAAGCGGGTGCGGGGCGCCTTCACCGTGAGGAGTCCCGCCGCGGTGAGCCGGTCCTCCACCTGTGTCATCGTCTGCTTGCGGTGGCGGCGCATGAGGTGCTTCCAGCCGTGACCGTCGGCCGCGTCGCGCAGCACGCCGTCCAGGACGGGGTCCCCGATCGGTTCCGTGCCGGACACGGTGACCGTGCCACCCGCCTCCCCCAGCCGGCCGCGCGACGCGAGGTCGGCCAGGGCTGCGGCACGGACCAGCAGCTCCGTGCGGGAACAGTCGTAAGGGCCTTCGGCCGCGTCGTCGTGGGCGAGCAGATACATGAGGCAGGCCAGGTCGTCGATCACACTTCGACGCTATGGCCGACTGCCCCGGCCACGGATCGGCCGCGGGAACGGACTGGCACTGGGAACACAGGAGGATGGCGGCCCGGCCTCCTCCTTGAGGAGGAGGCTCTGCGGAGGAGGCGAGGCCGTCAGGGTCGGCGCGGCTGCACGAGGCCGTGGTCGTAGGCGGCGACGACGGCCTGAACGCGGTCACGCAGGCCCAGTTTGCGCAGCACCGCGGTGACATGGTTCTTGACGGTGGCCTCCGACAGACGCAGTCGCTCGGCGATCTCCGCGTTCGACAGCGCCTGCCCGATCAGGGTGAGCACCTCCCGCTCGCGGCCGGAGAGCTCCCGCAGGGAGGGCGGCGGCGCCAGGTCGGGCGTGGTGCGCAGAAACCGGTCGAGAACGCGGCTCAGCACAGCCGGCGCCAGCAGCGCGTCGCCCCGAGCGGTGAGGCGGATCGCGTCGACGAGTTCGGCTGGACGGATGTCCTTCAGCAGGAAACCACTCGCCCCGGCCCGCAGGGCGGCGACGACGTGCGCGTCCACGTCCCAGGTGGTCAGCACGAGCACCCGGGCCCCACGATCCGACTCCGCGATCTGCCGGGTCGCCTCAATGCCGTCCACGACGGGCATGCGTACGTCCATCAGCACCACGTCAGGTGCCAGCTCCCGCGTCAGCCGCACCGCCTCCCGGCCGTCCGACGCCTCACCGACCACCTCCAGGTCGTCCCGGGCGTCGATGATCATACGGAATCCGGTACGAACCAGGACCTGGTCGTCGGCCACCACCACACGCAACGTCATCACGCGCCCTCCACCGGCAGCCGCGCCGCCACCTCGAACCCGCCCCCGGACAGCGGACCGGCGCGCAGGCTGCCACCCACGAGCCGTGCGCGCTCCTTCATCCCCACCAGACCGCGTCCCGCTCCCGCCGCGACCGAACGGCCCTGCGGCGCACGCCCGTTGTCCACCACCATGACCTCCACACACTCCGCTTCAGCCATCACGCGCACACTCACCTCGTCGGCGCCGGCCGCGTGGCGCAGCGTGTTGGTGAGGGCTTCCTGGACGATCCGGTACGCCGCCAGGTCCACCGCGGCCGGCAGCCCGCCGGTGGCACCCTCGCGGTGCACGTACACGGTCATCCCGGTCGCGCGCACCGTGTCGGCCAGCTCGTCCAGACGCGCGAGCGAGGGCACCGGCGCCCGCTGCTCCCCAACCCCGCCCTCCCCCGCATCAGGCCGGAACGCGCGCAGCAGCAGGCGCAGTTCGCCGAGTGCCGAGCGGGCTCCCATCTCGATGGCCCGCAGCGCCTGACGGGCCTGCTCGGGTCGCTGGATGAACACGTCGTCGGCGGCGCCCGCCTGAATGACCATCACCGACAGGGTGTGCGCCACGACGTCGTGCACCTCGCGCGCGATCCGCGCGCGCTCCTCCACCACAGCCCGGCGCAGCTCCGCCCGCATCCGTTCCTGCTGCGCCCTGCGCCACTGCCCCACGGTCCACGCCAGGACCACAGCCAGCAGATAGACCGTCAGACCCGCGGGGCCGCCCGCCCCGAACGCCAGCGGCGCCGGCAGGCACATCGCCGCGAGCGCCCGCACCGACGCCCGCCGTGGCCTGGTGGCCGACAGCACGCACAATGAGACCTGCGCCGCGAGCAGCGCCCCCGTCAAGGTCACCGCGGGCAGCATCGCCCACACCGCGAGCCCCGTCACCGCGTTCGCGGCCAGTACGGCGACCGGGGCGCGCGCCTGCCACCTCAGGGCCCAGGCCTGCGCGAGGACCAGAGCCACGGCCACGGGCAGCCGTCGGCCGTGCTCGGCGCCGGCGACGAGCACCGAGGTACCCAGGACGGCGAGCACCAGACCGGCCGACCCCCACCACACCGCCCGGGCCGCCCGGGGCGACAGCTCGCCCTGAGCTTCCCCGGCGAACGCGTCGTCGGGCTCTCTACTGCTGCGGTCCACGCCACGAGCGTATCGGCGCGGGGCGGCGCCGTTCATGAGACCACCGCCTGCAGTCCTGCAGACCGATGGTGCTGCCGCCGGCTATGCCTCGGGATCGGCCGTCAGCGCGGGCCAGCCGCTCGGAGTGGTCACGTAGCCATCGGCACTCATGCTCATACGGGCGCGGATCTCCGGGATGGGCCGGGAGGGCGGGCGGGTCGGGATCGAGAAGTTCCGGGAGAACCAGTACTTGGCGGTGCCGGTGTGCTGATCTGCTGGCAGCCGACCTGTCGGGAGGCAGGGCGCCGCGATCAGACGGCGCCCGGCGGATCACGGCGTGGATCGGGCGGCGGATCCTTGCGCAGGGTGGTGGTGATGGCGTCGCCGACCTCCCTGGTGAGGGCGGGCCGTTCGCCAGTCAGGCCGAGTTCCTGGGCCAGGGTGATGGCGTGCAGGTCGACGGTGGCCTCGACGAGATCGGCGAACACCGCCGTGGCCGCGCGGCCCCGGATCCATGCCGTGGCCGCGACGACCGCGGCGGCGGGCAGCGCCGGCCACCACCAGGCGCCAAGCAGCAGGTACAGCGCGGCCCATCCGGCGAGCCCGAAAGCGGCGCCGTAGGCCTGGCGGGCGGAGAGGAGTTCGGCCCGGACGGCGTCGGGCACCGTCAGCCAGAGCCGAGGCCAGGCGGCGCCGAGGTCCAGGTCGTAGGCGTCGTACACCCGCCGGTCGACCGCGTGGAGGCGGTCGCCGATCCAGGTGGGCCGCCGGGGGCGGACGAGGGCGATGGCGTCGCGCCGTTCGATGGCCGTGGCGAGTTCGGCGCGGGTCCCGGCCGCCTCGCACGCCGCGTCGGCCTGTCGCCAGCGGCGGACCCTGCGCTGTACGAGAAGGCGCGCGGGCCACCGGTCGCCCCGACTGGTCCACAGGCGCTCCACGACGACGGCCGACGCTCTGGCGCACATTCCAGCCAGCGTGGCCGCCGCCAGCACACCGGCGGCCACGAGGAGGATCGCACCGGCGTTGGAGGCTCCTGGGTGGGCGGCCAACCGGTCGATGGCGGGCTGGAGTTCAGCCAGATCCAAGGCGTGGGCGTGTCCCAATACGACGGCGGCGGCCACACCGGCGAGGTAGACCACCCCGGGCAGGACGAGCAGGGCGAGCCACTTCTCGGCGGCCTTGCCGGCGAGGGCGGACAGAAAGGTGGTCACAGCCGGACCCGGCCATAGACGAAGGGACGGCCAGTCATCGCGCACACGGGGGCCTCCGGGTACAACTCCGCGCTCGACAACCGCTCGCAGGGGTGGGCGGCGGGACAGGTCCACCGGTGCACCACCGGACGGCCGACGCTGTTCCCCGGCAGAGTCGGCAAGCCCTTCGCCGCCCTGGTCACGAAGCCGAAGCCGGCCGCGGCCATACGGTCGTCCAGGGTGTCCAGCCGACGCTCCAGCACGGAGCGTGCCAGAGGTTCGTCTCCGCGCAGCGCCGCAAGAACAGCCCCGACGAGTTCCGCCGCGCCCGCCTCACGCGCCGCCTCCTCCAGTTCGCCCGCACCCATGAGTGTGCACACGCGACTGAGCCGTTCCGCGAGTTCGTCCACCGAGGGCTCCCTGCCTTCGCGATCGCCATGTCAGTTGCATGATCCCGGAGTTGGTGACTCTACGGGGCCCCAGGATCCGGTGCATCCCGCTACGGTGGTCGGCGGTGTGGCGCCAGTGTGATGCCGGGACGCCGCGGGGGACCAGGAGGAAGCCGTGAGTAAGTTGAAGCGCCGCAGGCTGCTCTTCATGGCCGAAGTGCATGAGAGGCGGGGCACCGACCCGTCCGACGTTCTGGCCGGGCTGCACGAACTGGCGGCCGAAGATCCGTACGATCTCGAAGTGCTGCTCACTGCCGCGGAACTGCTCTCCGACCGCGCCGGCCGCAGAACCGGCATGGCGCGGGAAGCGGATCTCGCGGCGTCGATCGCCCTGTTGCATCGCTGCGTTCCGCTGGTGCCGCCGGGCCACCACGAGCGCGGCACGGTCTTCAACAGTCTGGGGCAGCGGCTGTTCATGGTCGCACAGGGCACGGACTCCCCCGAGCCCGTGGCCGAGTCGGTGCTCGCCTTCCGCGAGGCCGTGGCGGCGACGCCGCACGGCAACAGCATGCGCCAGGTGAACCAGTTCTATCTGGTGGTCCAGCTCGGTGAGCACTTCGAGCGGAGCGGGGACCGGAACGCCCCCGCCGAGGCCGTCCAGGTGGCACGCGAGGGCTACGCCACCGTCCCGCCCGGCGAAGAGCTCCGCCCCATGTTCCGGACGGCCCTGATCACCTCGCTGCGGCATCTCGCGGGCGCCACCGCACACGTCGAACCGCTCCAGGAAGCCGTCGGTCTCGCGCGCGAGGCGTTGTCCGAGGCCATCAGCACCTCCGACCGTGCCGGGGCACAGTTCGATCTCGTCCGCGCTCTCAGGGCACTGCACGACGCGACGACGGACACGCGACTGCTGGTCGAGGCGGTCGACCTGAGCGAACAGTGCCTTGCGGCCACACCGCGGCGCGATCCCGAGTTCAACACGCGTCGGACACGTCTCGCATCCGCCGTCAGGCTGCTCGCCCAGGACCGCAGGGACCCCGACCTGATGCGCCGGGCCATCGACCTGATGCGCGCGACGATCGAGACGCCGTCAGCCGCCGACGAGCACGCCGACACTCTCATCGACCTCACTCAGTCGCTGGCTTCCCTGCACGCCATGACCAACGACCAACTCGCACTCAGTGAGGCGGAACTGACCGCCCGCACAGCCGTGGCCGCCGCGCCCGACCCCGGCCCCTGGCGCACAGAGGCACAATTCGCCCTGGCAACGATCCTGTTGTACCGCTCCAGCGTGGACGCGCGCGGCACGGACGCCGTAGCGCTGCATGAGGCGCTGGGGCTGTTCCAGCACGTGGCGGCTGCCACACCGCCCGACCACCGGGAACGTGGCGATCGCCTGTGGCATCTGGGCGTCACCCTGCGCGACCTGGCCAGGCACGGCGACGGCGACACCGCCGCGTGGCGGCGCCAGGCACGGCATGTCTTCGCCGAGGCCGCGTCCGCCGCCGGACCGCCCAACGTACGGATCAAGAGCTTCCAGCACCTGGGCGCCATGGAGGCCGCCCTCGGCGACCCGCACGCCGCACTCGCCGCCTACGAAGCCGCAGTTGCCCTGCTGCCGCAGCTCACCCCGGACTGGTTGTCCTACATGGGCAACATCATCGGACTCAGACAGATCGAGGGACTGCCGGACGGTGCCGCTGCCGCCGCACTGGAGCTCGGCAGACCGGAACGGGCCCTGGAACTTCTGGAGTTGTCGCGCGGAATCCTGCACGGCCGGACGCTGGAGGCCCGTGACCTCAGGCTGCTGCGGCACCGGTCACCCCAGCTCCATGCCGAGTTCCTGCGGCTGCGCACCGCCCTCAACGCCCGTGCCCGCGACGGGAACGACGGGAACGACGGGAACTGGGACGACCTGATGAGCCGGATCCGGAGCCTCGACGGCATGGCAGGCTTCCTGCGGGCGCCCTCCGTCCAGGCGCTGCGCCGCCACGCCGATCAGGGCCCCGTAGTGATCGTGAACATCACCGAGCGGCGCTGCGACGCACTCATCCTGCGGGCGGACGCCGAACAGCCCGTCCTGCCGGTCCCGTTGACCGGCCTGACCCAGGCCGACGTCATCGCCCACCTTCTGCGCCTGACTCGTGCCGTCTTCGCCGCCCCGAACGACCCGTCGCTGCTCACCCGTCGGGACGCCCAGCGGGACCTGGACGAGATCCTGCGCTGGCTGTGGGACCGCGTCACCGCGCCCGTGCTCGACGCGCTGGGCCTCACCGCCCCGTCCTCCGATACGCAGCCCCCGCCCCGCATCTGGTGGTGCCCCGTCGGCCTGATGGCGTACTTCCCGCTCCATGCCGCCGGCCATCACGACAGCGGCGGGAAGGCGACGGTGATGGACCGGGCCGTCTCCTCCTACACAACCACCGTGCGCGCCCTGGCCGGCCGGTTCAGTCCCCCGGCGGCCGGTACGACCCTGCACACGCTGGTCGTGGCGGTGCCCGACGCCGAGAACGCCCCCTCGCTGCCGGGCGCGGCGGCAGAGGCCGCGGCCCTCACGGAACTGCTGCCGAACGCCCTGGTCCTGTCCGGCGCGCAGGCCACGTACGAGAACGTCGTCCGCGCGCTGCCCGCCTACCCCGTCGCCCATTTCTCCTGCCACGGCCTCACCTTCTGGGAGAACCCCGCCGCCGGCATGCTGCTGCTCCACGACCACCTCACCCGACCGCTGACCGTGGAACAGCTTTCCGCCATGGAACTGCCCTACGCGGACCTCGCCTACCTGTCCGCCTGCAGCACCTCCAACACGCACCCGGACAACGCCGACGAGGCACTGCACATCACCGGGGCCTTCCAACTCGCCGGATACCGACGCGTCATCGGCACCCTCTGGCCGGTCAACGACACCACCTCGGTGGAGATCACCCGCGCGACCTACGCCGACCTCACCCACGGCGGCAGCACCCCACCCCGCACCGAACTGTCGGCCCAGGCCCTGCACCGGGCCGTACGCGCCCTGCGTGACCGGTATCCGGCCAGCCCCTCACTGTGGGCCGGGTATGTCCACGTCGGTCACTGAAGGGGTATCCGTACCCACAGCTTCACTGCCGGCCGCCCGCAGGACGGTCAGGGCCAGGTTTCCATGGGCTCCGGTACGCGCGCCACCAGCCAGAAGAGCGGTCCCATGTCGAGGAGTTCCTCGGCATGGGCGACGAGGGTCTCGGCCGCCGTGACTACGGTCGCATATCAACCCGGCAAAACAGGTGAAGGCCCATCCGAATCCGAGCACGTGATCAGCCTGACCTTCGGCGGTGTGCGATGGCCGTCGGGGCCGGTCGGCTGGTCCTTCCAGGCCAGCAACGGCAGCAGGTTCAGGGACGACCTACCGCCACCAGCGGTGGCCCGCCTCGACCAACCCCCACCTGCTGGTCAGCCAGAACACCGCGGTCGCCCCCGACCACCCGGCCATCAGCATCGGCCTTCTGAGCGGAGCCCTTCCCCCCGGGGGCTGACGCTGAGCGGTCTGCGCCAGGACCGCATCCTCAACGAGGCGTCCGATAGCGCCGACGACCTGAGGCCGATGCGCCTGTTCGGCATCACCGAGCAGCCCGCCATGCGCGACGTGACCGCCGCCCACCCCGAGCGCGCCGCCAAGCTGCCCCGGTAGCACCGAGGGCGTGGACCGCCGGCCGTCGAAGCCCGTCAGAAGGAGTATGGGCCGAAGCGTCCCCAGGCCGCCACGACCACCAGCGTCAGCAGGACAATGTTGACCGTGATCACCTGGAACTGGTGCTTTCCCTACCGTTGCTCCACAGAGTCGCCGAAAGTCGGCAAGGCCCGTTCGTCAGCGGGAACTTCAGCCGCACATCGGTCGTCTTCCTGTAGCGGCGGCCTCCCCTCCGTGGCAGGCCGGAGCTTCACGGAGGTCGAGCAATGCCCAAAACGCCCGCGGGCAGAATCGTGTACTGGTCGCAGCGACTCGTCGAAGAGGTGATCGATTCGAACGGCATTCGTGTCGACCCCCGTCTCAAGTCGGTCGTCAAGGTCGGTGCCGGTGGTGCGGGAATCGAACTGAGCGGTCACGAACGTAACAAGGTGACTCGCTTCGAGATCATGAAGAAGGTCTCGAAGAAGCTGGGTAACGAGCTTGTCTCCGATCCCGACACTCCCGGCCCTCTCCATTTCGTGCAGGGACACGGACGGGCCGATGTCACCGAGTTCCAGCGGTGGGGTCCCGTGACGGAGCACAGTCTCCGTCAAGAGACGTGCCTGGTGCATGTCAGGACGATCAGCAGGCGTGGGCGCCGCGTGGACCTGTGCCTGTTCGGCAGCCTCGGCAACCTGACGGGATACACCGCGCCGGAGGGCCCGGTCACGGGGTGGACGTCGTCCGCCGCTCCCGCGATCGAGGAACTCGTCGCCACCCGGGGAGCGAGGGTCCCCCGTTTCCACGACGACGAGTCCGTCGCGGTCGAGGCGCTGAAAGCCGCGCTGTACCAAGGCGCACACGCGGACCTGTCCGACCACCCGGGGCGCCCCGAAACCCGCGCCTACACCATCGCGGGCATCGAGTCCTGTCAGTACGCGGCCGTGATCTACAAGGACGTCACGCTCACCCCGGGCCGGTGGGATTTCCGGCACGAGCCGGAGATGAACGGCGCCGAACGCATCCTCGTGGGCGCCCCGCTGTGGCTGCGGGCCATCGGCTCCTAGGCGGTGCGCGTCACGCCGAAGTCCGCGATGGAGGCGCGAGCTTGCTCGACCCAGCGGGCGGCATTGCGGCGGTCGTGGCGCCGTGCTTGCTCCTGGAGTTCGCGCAGCGAGGCACTCACCGACGCCGTGTCTCCGCGCATGCCGTGCAACATGACCGGTGCGGACAGCGCCCGCAGGTACCGGTCGACGAGGTCGCGCCGCCCGTAGTCGACCACCAGGGTGCGGTAGGCCGCGGTCCCCCGGGCGAAGCCGCGTACGGCGGCCGCGTCACGACCGCACATCATGGCGAACGTGCCGAGCCGGAGGGCAGCCTCCCCGCACAGTTGCTCGACGCTCGTACCGGGGTGCCTGGCGGTGAGCCAGACGAGTTTGCCCGCGAGTTGCTCGAGCAGCAGGGATGCGTCGCGTCGCGCGCCCTGAGCCCCGATGTCGGAAGCCGAGCGCATGTCGCCTTCGAATGCGGCGAGTTGGGCGGGAAGACCGGCGGACGTGACGGCGAGCAACGAACGCAGGTCCCGCTGCTGGTTGCTCAGCGCCTCGAACATGAAGGCGTGCACGTCGCCGCCCCTGCGGTGTACGGGCTTAGGCGAGTCGGGCAGCCACCGGGTCGCGAAGCGGGCGGCGCGGCCGAGCGCCGGATCGTCGGTGGCCAGGCTGCCGTGCCGGGACAGCATCTGCTCCAGGGCGCGCTCGGCACCTTCGACGTCGCCGAGGCAGAGCAGTGCTGTCGCAAGCGTGCCGGTCACGCGTGAGGCTTCCGCGGCGAAGTCGCCCCGGCCCCGGGCGATCAGCGCGGAGTACTGGTCGACGGCACTGCGCGCGGCCTCGGCCGCCTCTCCGTGCATGCCGTACTGCAGCCGGGAGTTGGCCAGACGCTGGACGCTCTGTGCGAGCAGCGCCGACGGAGCGCGGATGCCGGGCGACCGAGCGAGCGCGGCATGCGCGGCCTCCTGCGCGTGCAGAGCCCGTTCGTACGCGCCGAGGTCGCCGTATGCCGCGGACAGAGTTTCCAGGGTCAGCACGTACATGCTGGCCGTCGCCGGTCGTAGAGCCGGGTCGACGTCGTCCGCCTCGCCCGGTGTCTCATCGGATGCGCGCAGGGAGTCGAGGGCCCGGCCACATGCTTCCAGCGCTTCCTGCGGCCGGCCGGTGCGCCGCAGCCACACGGCCCGGCAGCGGTGGACGGCCGCCGCCTCCGGGTCGGGCACGAGCGCGTTGTCGGCGTACTCGGGCGCGACGAGGATCTCCAGCGCCTCGGTGAGATACCGCTCGGCCTCCTCGGGCGCATCGGCGTCCAGCGCGATGTGGGCGAGCTTGGACAGCGCATGGACGAACCTGCGGCCCCAAACGGCCAAGCCGTCCATTCCTGTGAGCCGACGCCACAGGTCGAGCGAGGTGCGAGCGTGTTCAAGGCCGCGCACTGGATCCTCCAGGACCCCGACGAGATTGGCCAGGTTGTCGTGGGCTCTGGCCAGATGGTCGGCGTCAGCGGCGTCGCCCGCCAGGAGTACGGCCTGCTCCAGGTGGCGCACGGCTTCGGCGTAACTGTCGCGCGCGGCATGCACCCGGTCGGCCGCCTCCTCGTCCCGGCCGCGCAGGATCAGCGCCTCGCCAAGGCGACCGGCCAGTTGGTGGATGCCCTCCCCGCGCACCATGGCAGTCAGCACCTCGACGGCGGCGGCGGCGTGCCCCGACGCCCCTCCTTGCGCCCGCTGGACGGAGACGGCGGCACGCAGCTCACGTGCGCGCCGGTCGGCCGGCGCGCGGTCAAGGTGCCGGTTCAGGAGTGTGTCGGCCTTCCGCCACAGCTCGGCGGCGCGCTGCTCGTTGCCGCGCGTCTTCTCGACGGCGGCGAGGCTCATCAGGGTGGGTACGACGTCGAGCGGGTCGTCGGACCCCGTGAACTCCTCAGCAGAGGCCTCGTACAGCTCGACGGCCCGCGCCGACAGAGCTTCTCGAAACTGCCCGGCGCCCCGGTCGCTCAGGACGTTCGCCTCCAGCAGCAGCGCGTGGCCCAGGATGTTCCTGTCACCCGGCAGGCCCCGCGCCAGGGCCACGGCGCGCTCGGCGGTGTCGAGGGCGGCGGCCAGGTCCCCGGCGCGACGCTGGAGGCGGCACAGTGAGCCGAGGACGACCGACAGCAGATTGCGGTGATCGTCAGCCAGGTGGTCGATGAGGTCGGCGGCTGTGCGGTAGTGCGCGAGGGCACCGTCGATGTCGCCGAGCGCTTCGAGGACCCGGGCGGTCTCCGCCACGCAGCGGCCGCGCGCGTACGCCGTTTCCGGAGCGTCCTGCTGCTGCCGGGGCAGGCCGTCAAGCACTCGCCGGGCCTCCCGCAGCGCGCGCAGGTCGCCGAGCAGTTGGGCGCGCGGGCCACCGACGTCGAGCGGCCAGAAGTCCATGGCATCCCGCTCGTCGAGACCCGCGGTGCGGTAGGCGTAGTGCAGCAGTGCGCGCGGGTCGCGCCACGTTCCCCCGCCAGGGACGCGCCGTTCGTACCGCGGCCCCCTCTGGCCTGGCGCGGTCGGGGCCTGGGGAGGTGGTGCCGCCGCGACTGACTCGCCAGTCTCCTGTTCCGCGATCCGCAGGACGGCCTCGGCGATCTCGCCGAGAGGGTAGGGGCGTTCGCCGGGTTCCTTGCGGAAGCAGCGCTCCAGCAGGTCGGCCAGCGCGGGCGGCACCCGCAGCGACTTCGGGGTCAGCGGCCGTGTCCGAGCGGCTTGCAGTACCAGGCCGGCCACGGTTCCCGCGGGCCAGGTGCGCTCGCCCACCAGCAGTTCCAGGACGGTCACCGCCCAGCTCCACACGTCCGCCGGGACACCGACCCGCCGTCCCTCGGCCTGCTCGGGCGATGCGTACGCGGGTGTGCCGACGGCAGCGCCGGAGACCTGGAGGGAGGTCTCGGAGCCGGGGCGGGGCGGGTGCAGCTCCTGGCGCAGGATGCTGCGCATCAGCTCGCGCTCCTCCTCGCCGGTACCCGGCACAGCGGTGATGTACTGGACCACCGCTTCGAGTTGCAGGCGCTGCTCCTCACCCCAGGCTGGCGCCGCGGCCAGCCCGAAGTCGGTCAGCCGTACCGTGCCGTTCCCGTCGACCAACAGGTTTGCGGGCTTGACGTCCAGGTGCAGCAACCCGTTATCGTGCGCGGCCGCGAGTCCCCAGGCAGACTGGGCCGCTGCCGACAGGACACGACGCAGCGCTGCTCGTTCACCGCCCTCGTACAGCGCGCCGGAGCGGATCCGGTCGGCCAGCGAGCCGCCGGGAGCATACTCGCTGAAGACGACGACCTCGTCGCCGAGACTGCGGGCGAACCGGCAGGGCGTGATGTGCAGGTGGGCCGGCAGGTCGATCCAGCGCTGCACTTCGGCGAGGAGCCTCCCCTGGTGCGTTGGATCAGCGCGGTGCAGACGCTTGACCGCGTACTGCTCGCCGGTACGACGCGAACGGACCAGTACGACACCGGCAAACCCTCCGCTGCCCAGCGGCCGTTCCACCGTGAACTCCGCCAGGAATGTGCTGCCCGCTTCCATCTCAGCTCCCTTTGAGCGCGGCGCGCAGCGCCTCGGCGGTCTGGAAACCTCCGTCGGGTTCATCGCTGAGCGCGTGGTCGAGGACCTCGCCCAGCCCCGGCGGCAGGCTCACCCCCCGCTTGCCGACCGGCACGACGGGACTGGTAGCGACGGCCAGCCAGGGGTCCCAGCCCGGCGGCAGATCGCGGGGCGTGGAGCCGGTGAGGACGTGGTAGAGGGAGGCGGCGGTGGACCACACGTCGACCTCGGGGGTCGCGTACTTGTAGTTGATGAGCTGGGCTCTCGGCATGAAGGCGGGAGTGCCCATGACCGCGCCGGTGCGGGTCAGCCCACTGAGTCCGGCGCTGTCGTATGCCTTGGCCAGGCCGAAATCTGCGAGCTTGGCCGTGGTCCGACCGTCGGAGCCGAAAGCCAGCAGGATGTTGTGGGGCTTGATGTCGCGATGGACGAAGCCGTGCTCCTGGTGGACGTGGCCGAGCCCGGCCAGGACACCGTCGAAGAACTCCAGGGCCTGGCGCACCGGAAGCGGTCCGTCGCAGCGCACCCGGTCGGCGAGACTGCCGCCCTCGCACAACTCCATGACGAGGCAGCAGGGTTCAGCCTCCATCGGCAAGGCGCCGTTCTCCGGCCCTGTGCGCTCCACCCCCATCACGCGCACCACGTGCGGGTGATGCAGCGCCATGCAAACGCGCACCTCACGGGAGAAGCGGGCCACCTCCTCATCGGCCCCGGCGGGCGCGTGGATGACCTTGAGAGCGCGGCGCTCCCCACTCTCACTGTGAACGGCCACATACACCACGCCCATGCCACCGCGCCCCAGCTCTCCCTCCACGACCCACGCCCCGAACCGCACCCAGCATCCCTCCCCCGCCTGCCCGGCCTACACCGGCCACTGGTGAATTCAGGCTACTCGGCGGGGAGTTCGGCCGCATCGACGCCGCCATTCAGCAGCCGCTAGCCTGCTCGACTACGGCAGCACCGCCTCCTTCTCCAGTGCCCTCTACCAGGGGCGCATCCCCGAACTGCCCGAGCCGGACGCCCTGGAGAGGGAAGAAGGCAGCCGCGGCCGGGCCCGCTAGAAGTGGCGCCGCGCCACCGTCGCCGCCGCCCTCCAGCGCGGTGTGCTGCGGCCGCCGACCAGGACGAGAACGAGGACCTGGTCGGCGCCGCGGAAGCGGCCCGCATCCTCGGGCTACAGCAACGGACAGCTTCATCAGCACACTCGGGCACGGCTCCTGTCCGATCTCGAGCAGCCCGACGGGTTCGAATACCGCCGGGGCAACGTCGGCCGACCGCGCCAGCAGCGCTGGAGACGCTCCCGACTCGAGGAGCTGACCGCCCACCGGTCCGGTCCTCGACGCCCTGACAGCGCACTGAACCGCGTCGCGAGCGGGATACCGTAAGACCGCCGCAGCCTCCGGTTGAAGGGATCGACGAACTCCCGGCGGGCCAGACGCCGCACGATAGCCGATATGGAGAGGCCAGCCACCTCTCCGCCGCGAAACCGCACGGCTTCGCGGAACCGGCCATCGCCGCTTCCTGAACGCTCCCGCGGAGGCCACCCCGAGCTCCTCTCCAGGTTCCGGAGTGATCACAAGCCCAGGCAGCGCACTGCCGCCGCGCCGCCGGTGGCCTGGGACCGCGCGACGGCCTGGTCCTGGACAGTTGGGCGGCGTACTTGCTGGGCGAACTCGCGGACACCATCGACGACCGATACGACCCCGCCGGAAACGCACTCACCGGCTGGCTGGAGAGCTTTGTACGAGCGATCCACGGCCACGCCCGGGAACGCGACCAGCCCTCAACCACGGCAGAGGAAGCCCGCCGCGCCCTCACGCTGGCCACGGAATTCACCTACGAGGAGCGACCGGAGTTCCCCCGCCAGGTCCCGCGTTCCCAAACTGGGAACCCGCCTCGGCGCGAACGCCGCCGGACACGAGCCGACCGCCCGGACCGCTGACCCACGACCGGCATTCCGTCACCTGACAAGCCGCATTTCGTCGGTAGCTCACCTGAGGCACCGGGCGCAGCCACCGCAGACGCCGGGCAGCGTGGAGGGCGGGGCTGCGCACCGCCGAGCAGCCGGTCGACGGACCGGCGGGCGCCCGCCCCGTGGCGGCGGGCGCCGTACGGGGCCGGCGCCAGCCTGAAGGCACGGCTGCTGTCCGTGGTCACGCCAGTTGCGGCACCCCGTGGGAGCGCGCGGGCTACCGGCCGGTGTCCTGGTACGGGGAGGCGCAGTAGTCGACGCTGTCAATGACCACGCACGCCGTGAAGAGGATGATCGGATTGCTCTGGATGTCGGTGGTTTCGCTGCAGGTGCCGTTGTAGTTCGTCAGCGTCTGAAGGTTTCCGACCTTGCGGTAGTAGCGGACGGCGACGCCGTAGCCGTCCGGATAGACGTCGCAGACCCTGACGGCGCCGTTCGCACCGTAGGACACGGCCTTCGCGCGGGTGTGAGCGCCGTAGGCGACGATGGAGGTGCGGTCGGCGGCGTGCGCCGGTCCCGAAAGCGCCAGTGCGCCCAGCAGAGCCGCGCCGGCGGTCAGTGCGCGCCCTGTCTTCCGATACCTGGTCATGATCTTTCCCTTCTCGTCGGCCCGTCGGGCCTGAGGGTCCCCCGTGGCGTGTGCCGTCGGGCTGGGCGGGGCCGGTGGAGGTCCTGCCGGGCATCGAGCTTTCCGGCCGCGGCTTTGTCTGGCAGCCCCCTGCTGCTACTTCGGACATCCCGTAGCGTCGCGTCGGAGCGAGGCTGCCGTTGACCAGGACACCGGGGAGCGTGTCGCCATCTATGCCGTCTGGCCGGGACTTGCACAGTGCGCCAGGCCGGGTGTCGGAGCTCATGAGTGCCTCCTGCCGCGGTCGCTACGGTTTCCCCCTGAGAGGGCGGCGAGCCCCCGGAGTGTGACACCGACGCCCCGGAGGTGACCCACATCTCACTGCTCGACAGTGCGTGGTCCGCACATGGACGCAGTCGGCACCCAGGCAAGGAGCTGGGTGAGGCAGTTCAGGTGTCCTTGGACAGCAAGGCCAGTCGTCCGCTGCGAGCTGACCTGCGGCGACTAAGTTGGTTGGCAAGGGCCTCAGCAGCGCGTGCCTCGTACCGGGCGAAGTGCTCTCTGCTCCGTGGGCATCCTGCCGGTCGGCTGCGCGCCGCGCCCGGCCGTGCAACCCACCCTTGTACTCCAGAAGGCCGCCGCTTCACTGTTCCCCCTTTGCCTCTTCTCTCCACACAGCCCGGATTAAGGACAACATCGGCTTGCCTTGTGGGAGTTCGGCCTGATGCGGCGTATCGCTAGGACGGGGCGCCTTCCCGGGACGATCCGGGGCCGTGGCGCCGAGCCGCTGCGCCGAGTGCACGTGCGAACTTCGCGGTGCCATTCGCACTGGCCAGGCGCCTGACGGCTGTCACGGGACGCGGGGTGCGGGGGAGGGGCCGGAAATCGACGGGGCTCTGAACCGCTGAGCTCGATCTTCCGTCTCCTCTGACCGACGGGCCGGTGACCGCTCGTTCGACGGTCCGTGCACCACCCGCTCGACAGCGGACCAGGGGCGGGCCCGGTCCCGCTTTGCTGCCGGTACGGCAGCACGGTGCCGCCACGTGGAGTCGGCGGCCTCGGCAGTTCCCCCGGACCGGATCGGCCTGGGGCCAACGGGAGAGGCTTGATCGTTGAGTAGAGACAACCGCCTGAAGGCTTCTGGGGCCTTAGGGGCAAAGCGGCGGTCACGACGATGGATCATCGCCGTGACCGCCGCCTTGGGCGGACTTGCGGCAATGCTGGCCGTGCCGCTGACGGCCACGTCGGCGCACGCCGTGAGTCGTGACGGCAGTTCATCGTTCGCGACATACAACATGCACGGCTCGGACGACGGTGCGAGGTGGACTTCGGAGATCAACCGCCTGGTCGCCAGCTACCCGGTGGTGATGCTGCAGGAGGCCGGCAGCGGGCCGCCTCCGGCGGTGGACGACCACCGGACCAATTACCGGTCCATGCGGATCGTTCCGAACCGCAGCCCCCAGCCCAGCAGCTACACGATCTCGACCTGGGCGGGCGGCCCGAACCACCAGAACCGCTACGTGTACTACCTGCAGACCGACCCCCGCAGGATCAGCGCCACGAATGAGGACACCTGGGACGGCGGCCAGATGAACCTGGCCACGGTCACTGACACCCGGGCCGATGAGGTCCGCGTCCTGGAGAACGCGTACTACGACCCGGACCCGAACGCCCCCAACAACCGTTACCGGGCACGCCCGTTGCTCGGTCTGCTGTTCGGGAACACCTGGTACTGGAACACGCACGCCCGCGGCGAGGACGTGACCGGGGACGCAACCCATACCGGACTGCTCGACCGGGTCCGCGAATTCATGGCCACGAACGACCAGCGCGGCCGGAACTGGGTCCTGGGGGGTGACTACAACGTGAACATCCTCAACCGCAGCAACGCCGAGGCCCGTGACCAGTCGCTGCACCTGCGCACCAACGAGAACCTGCTGCGCACCGGTCAGCCGACGTACATCGCCGGCAACAGGCCGAGCGAGCTGGACTACGCGGTCGCGAGCGGTCTGCCCGGCGGCTTCACCGCGACCCGCGCGGACGGTGCCGGATCCGACCACGTGGCCGTGGGCTTCTCGCGGACGACACCGCCCGTCGCGCCCAACGGACCGTCGCACCCCTACGCCACCACGGTGGGCACCCCCAACGGCAATGTGGTGCAGGAGAACGCGAACGGCACGATGGAGATCGCCGCTCCCAACAACGGCGGCGCCCAGCTCTATCGCGAGTACACCGACGGCGAAGCCCTCACCCACTCCCTGCGGAACTCCGTCTCGAAACTCTGCATCGCCGCCCCCACGGGTACCCGCAGGGACACGTCATCGCAGGCCGTCACCGCTGACTGCTCCGACCCGCGGTCACAGTGGACGACCAGCCACCTGGAGGACGACCCGGGGTGGAACGGCGACAGCGGCGGACCGCAGCGCTGGCAGAACGTGGCCTTCCCCGGGATGTGCCTGACCCCGTCCAACAAGCAGGTGACCTTGGAACCGTGCACGGAGGACGTCGCCCAGCGGTGGTGGACCAACCCCGCCGCGCTGCCTAAGGACTGGCCGACGACCACCGGCAACGTACGCCTTGAAGACCTGGCGAACGGCAGCCGCCTGCGCCGGTCAGGATCGGTTCCCGGCACCGGGGTCATCACCCAGCCCACTCCGCCCTGGTGGTGGTGGGTCTACTGGCTGAGGTATGAGCAGGTCGACTTCGGCTGGAACATCCAGCGGATCGACTCGGCCGACAACCTGGTGCGCCTGCAGAGCATGGACGGCGACAACCGGTGCCTGGGCGTCCGTGACGAGCACGCCAACTCGGAGACGGATGCGGTGCTTCGGACGTGTGACGACCCGCGCGGCGTCGACGGGGCCGGTCAGCGCTGGCTGTCCGAGACCTACGCGGATGGCACCGTCCGCTACCGCAACGAGGCCAACCACCTGTGCCTCATGGCCCCCAGCGCCGGCTCGGGCAGGGTCAGGCTCTACTCGTGCAACGACATCCGCGCCGAACGCTGGAGCGTGGTGAACCCCTGAACCCGTGAATCCCACCGGGCGGCCCGGGCCGCCCGGTTCCCCCGCGGGTCCGCTCCGCGCTGACCGGCTAGGCAAGTCCCGTCCGGCGCTTCACGAGGGTCGTTACGGATTCCTCCAAGAGCTGGACAAGGACCATGACCGCGTTTCCGCCGCGGGCCTCCGTCTCCCGGACCAGTTTCTGGGCGGACCTGTCCGCTCCCAGCCGGTACGGTCATCAACACCCCCAGCGTGCTCACCCCACACGACTGGGTTCACTGTCATGGAAGCCGAAACGGCTGGGTTCGCTGTCAAACGACTCGATTGGATGGCAGGGGACATCAGGCCTACAGCCGCCCGCCCCCGCTGAGCCCACGCGGGCATTCCGTCGGCGTCGTCAACTTGGCTGAGATCTGGGATGACCTTGGGGATGTGATCGCGGGGAGGGCAGTCTTGGACGCGGGGTCGCCGTCGTATAAGGGGTTCCGGTACCCGGCGGAGATCATCGCCTACTGCGTGTGGCTGTATCACCGCTTCCCGCTGAGCTTCCGCGAGGTTGAGGAACTCATGCTCGCCCGCGGCGTGATCGTCTCCTACGAGACGATCCGCCAGTGGTGCGCCAAGTTCGGACCCGCGTACGCGGCCGGGCTGCGCCGCCGAAAGCCCCGGGTCGGTGACAAGTGGCACCTGGACGAGGTGTTCGTAAAGATCAACGGCGAGCGGCGGTACCTGTGGCGCGCGGTCGACCAGGACGGCAACGTGCTGGACGTCCTTGTCCAGAGCAGGCGCGACGCCAAGGCCGCCAGGCGGTTCATGGCCAAGCTGATGAAGAAGCAGTGCCGGGTGCCGCGGGCGCTGGTCACCGACAAGCTCCGCAGCTACGGCGTCGCCCACCGCGAGCTGATGCGCTCCGTCGAGCATCGGCAGTCCAAGTACCTGAACAACCGGGCGGAGAACTCCCACCAGCCGACCCGCCAGCGCGAACGCGCCATGAAGGGCTTCCGCTCACCCGCCAGCGCCCAGAAATTCCTCTCGGTGTTCAGCGCCGTCTCGCCACACTTCCGGCCCCGCCGCCACCTTCTGACCGCCCCCGACTACCGCGCCGAGATGACCATCCGCTTCACGATCTGGAACAAGATCACAGGCGTACCTGCGGCACCCTCACCACAGCACCAGCCGACGGCTCCATTCGCCCCGTCAGCCCCAACACACTCCGAACCCCACCAAGTTGACAAGACCATCCCGATGGCCGTTGACACACAACCAGTACGGTCGCCTACCTCCCGGGGGGCAGCTCTTCCACGGACGCGGCAAGTACGGCGGGTTCAGCCGCGCCTCGCAAGTCGATGCGGTGCAGCAGCGAGGGCAGGTCCGCCCTGCCGCGGCGCAGGAGCCCACGCCGCCGCACGGTGGCCGCGACGATGATCTCAGCGGTGACGAGGCGAGTCGGTGGGCTCTGCACGAGCAGCGCAAACTGGACGTCTCCCATGAGCGGCTGGTTGCGCACCGATTTCAGATGCCATTCCGGGTCGCTCTGTCCTCGACCAATCGCGACGATGTACTGCTCCTGACGGTCGGCTGCGGGAGCATACTCCACTGCGGGTTCGACGACCACAAGTGGCACGCTGACGGTGAACCGGAAGTTCGGCGGTACCGGCACGGCGGAGGTCGACGGAGAGAGGGACAGCGCAATGGGGTGCGGCTCGCCGTCCGTGCAGCCGAGCCGTACGCCAATCCGTGAGTCCACGAACGGCTCCGACATCCCCTCCGGCGGAGGGCGGTAGCCGCAGAAGAAGGCCAGGACGAAGTAGTCAAAGGGTGTCGCGTCGCCCCGGGACGGCGTGGGGAAGCCGCCCGCGTCGGCCACCTGGTCCCGGGTGAGACGAGCGACGAACGGAGCGCTCACGGTGAGGCGACTGCGGATCCTGTCTTCCACGGAGGGACTTTGGAGGGTTGCCGGAACAATGAGGTCGACTGCGTGCTCTGGTAGTTGGGCGGGAATTATGATGTCCACTGAGGCACCCTTTCTCCTATGGGGCGCCAGGCGCCCGAGTACGCGAACGTGCCCCAATCCCGGTACTGGGGAAACGCCCCACGGGTGGATTTCTGGGCGTGCCGGAAGGCGGATCGGGCGTCACCTTGGTGCGGCACTGCTTGATAGAGGGCGCTGAAGAAGTGGGTGGCGACCGGCACGCGTACGGGCCACAGGCATCCGACGACGGCATCGGCACCGGCGATCAGGAATGCCGCGGTCAGTCCCCGCACTTCGTCCACCAGGTCAAACCGCCCCAGCGCGGACTCGCATGCGCTGAGCGTGACCAACTCGACGCCGCGCAAATCCATGTTGAGGACCTCGTGTGCGAACAGTCGTCCTTCCGTCTCTCTGTCTGGAGGGTTCAGGTAGAGGCACTGGAACGACGGCGCGGCCTGGTCAAGGGAGCCGTGCGCGGCAATGTGCAGATATCGGGCGCCGGGAGCGCGGGCGATGAATGTCTTTGCAGTCGCCTCCGGGCCGGTGAGCGCGGTGCCCGCAGCGGCGCGGGCCACCGCGCGCGCGTGCTCCTCCAGCGCCGGTTCTGCCTGCAGCTCCCAAGCAGCGCCACCCAGCGCCGCCCCCACGGTCAGCAGGTCGCTCCCCCGCGGGCGAGCGGTGGTCTCGGCATCGGCACGAAGGACCCTGACACTGCTCAGGCTCGGCACGGAGGTGACGGTCCACGTATCCGCAAGCGGCCGGCCTTCGAGATGCAGAAGGGAGAATGGCAGGTAGTGGAACGGCCCATGGCCCCAGAAACATAGGTGCGTTTTCCCGCTGTGCCGGAGTTCCGGGAGAACGTCGGCGATCTCTCCGAAAAGCCGCTCGAAATTCAGGTGGTCCTCCGCTTCCCGGGCCACTGGGCGGTGCAGTGGATCGGTGAGGACCTGGGTCCGCAGATGGAAGCCGATCTGCGCAAGCGGGTGCATCAGATGGCTGTAGCCCTCCGAACTGATCCTGACCAGTCCGGCCCTCAGTCCGGAGAAGGGAACGACGTCCATGTGAAACGACTCGTGGGTGATGGCGAGTACATACAGAGCGAGGCCCGCGTCCGGTAGATCGGCCTGCGAACTACCGCCGGGCTCCATTCCCATGAACATGTTCACGAGTACGGTCTCCGGCCCCAGCACTCCCCGGAGGTCCTCGAACGGCGTAAGGGACATGACCGGATCGCTGCGGCTCGACAGCGCGTGGAGCGCGAGACAACTCTCGCGGTCGTACGTACGCCGCAGATTGTCCAGGTACTGGGCCTTGGAGTCGCCCGGGCTGTTCTCCTGTGAACCCGTGTAGCAGAGCAGTTGCAGGTCTTCGACGGCTGCGTCCAGTCGCGGCGGCACCGGGCTGGTCCCTGACTTCTCCAGCTCCGCGATCCGGTTCAGGGTGGAGTCGAGGAGGGGGTGGCGCGGGCGCGGGCCGGGGGCATGGAGTGCGGCGGCGGTGTGGAATCCCTTGGCGGCCGTGATCAGGGACCACAGCAGTTCGGCGTCGAAGCGTTCGCTGACCAGTCCTGACACCAGGCGCTGGCCGGCGAAATTGAGGGCCACCGCGGCTTCCTCGTCGACCGATGTCGGCAGTACCTGAACCAACCGGAAGCTCAGCATCTCCGCCGCCATACGCATGGCGCTTCCGCCTGCCTCCGTGGCGCAGTCCACCATCATGTCCAGTTCGTGCAGCGCCGGATCGACGAGGTGGAGGCGGGAGTAGTACCTGATCGCTCGCGCACGCGCCTCTACGGCGGGGAGGGCCTCCCCTCTCTCCTCGTACATGGCGCCCGCATGAGCGCAGACGTTCGCAGCCAGGTGGACAACTGCCTGCAGGTCAAGGTCGGCATGGTCTACCTCAAGCGCTTCGGCGCGCTCGATGAGCTGCATCGCCCTGAAGCTGTCATGGCGCTCGTACAGGTGCGCCGCCATGTGGAACAGCTCGGCGGCTCGATGCTTCGGCGAGTGCTCACCAAGGCTTTCGGGGACTTCACGTTCGTCGGGATCCTGGATTGAGTCACCGGGTGCAGGACACTCCCGGACATCGTCTTCAAGCACGTGAATCTGTGCGTTCCAGAGCCCGCGCTGGGCCACCGCTCGGGGGGAATGCGCGGCATTTTCCTGTACTCCGGCAATGAGCTGCCGGAGGAGGCCCCGCTCGCCCCGTTCCGTGAGGAGACGCAGAGCCTGATCAAGTATGGCCATCGCGTGTTGGTCTCCGTAGCGGACCGGCAGTCCCGCCACGGGAAGCGGGAAGAGATCGGCCAAGGAGCGCACCGGGGGCGCCGCACCATGTGAGGCGAGGACCCGCTGCAACTGCAGGCGGGCGTGCGGCTCGGCCTCCGGGTCGAGGAGATGGAGGGCGTCCCTGCTGTACTGGAGCTTCACGTCATCGATCCACGCCGCACGGTCCGGCTGGGGCGCGGCGGCCTGAACCAGGTTTAACGCCTCGACTGCGGCATTGATACAGCGTCCCTTGACATGGCCTTCGCTGATGTCCACTGCCTCATGGAGGTATGTGAGTGCCTCCATGGCGCAGTCCAGGGCGGGCGGCATGGACTCGCCCTGCTCGGGAGACCGCCGGTCTGCGATGAGCACATTCCTGCGCCAGTGCCTGGTCTCCTGACGCTCCCTCATGCCCAGGGACGCCGCCGTGTCCAGCGCAACGGCTGAGTGCGGATGGACACGCAAAATTCCGGCCGCGAAGAGAGTCTCCGCCAGTTCCACGACATCGCCGTCCGCACGGAGGAGTGCGATCTGCTGGTCCACGACGTCGCAGGCCAGGCGAAAGCGCCCGGCATCCGGCTCGGCCGCAAGACAGAGGCGGGCCGCGTCCACCAGCGCGTCAGCCGCAGACCACCACGGGCTCGACCGCGTCCGTCCCCAACGGATCTCCGATGCCTCCAAGGCCAGGCGGGCGTACAAGTAGGCATCGCGCGGGCGCCTTGCTCTCATCGCCTCGCGAGAAGCCCCGGCCGTCTGCTCTGCCATTTCCTGGGAGAAAGCCCACTGCGGAGAACGGACCCGCTCGACGGCAACGGCCTCCGAGACGTGTCGCTCCTGGATATCGAGGACGAGTCGGACGACTTGCCGCGCCACGGAATCCTGCGAAGACCGACTGTTCCTCGGCACGCTGACAACTCCTTCTCCACGGCTCGGCTCGGCCCGGCTCCCTGCTCGTGAAGTCCCCGGCTATCCGTCGTAGTTGAATCCGTCGGGATCACGTGCGACGCGGACGACGAGCCGGCTGGAGGTGTGCCGACGGAAGGCTCCGCCCAGCTGTAAACCCTGCTGCTGCACCTTGGCGGCAAGCTCCGGGGTGAATCCGAAGTCCTTGGACGACTCCATGACTGCCGAAGCCTGCGACATCGTGCTGTCCACCAGCGTCCTCACCATGTCGCGGATCACCGGCTCGGTCGCCAGCAAGGGGTGCGCCAGGGGATCGGCCCCCTCCCCCTGCACCGATGGGCCGAGACCTCCTTGCCACCGGTAGGCGACACGGGCCTGCTTCCGCCACGAGAAATCGGTTCCGGCCGTTCCCTGTCCGATGGGAAGGCCGGTCTGGGTCACCAGGGGCAGCCCGAGCGCCAGCTGCAGCTCGTGTTCACTGGCGGTGTCCGCGGCCTCGATCTCGATGAAACCGGCGCCGGCTGTCCGAAAGAGGACGGCCAGCTCCTCCACCCGGCCGCGGAGCAGATAGCCGTGGACGTTATGCAGCGGGTAGTAGCTGGCGTGATCGTGAGGATGGGCGGCGTAGACCGTGCCGCTGACCGGGTGTCCGTCCGGGAAGTTGAAGACCTCCTTCGCCGCCTGCACCGTGACCATGGTGATGCCGAGAGACCGCCGCCGGTGCCATTGCCAGCCGGCGACGGGCAGGCCGACGGCCGGCACCAGCGAGGTGGCGGCAATCGCCCAGTCCTTACCGGTCATGTCCTTCAAGGAGATGCCAGCCTCGACCGCCAGCAACTTGCGACGCTCGTACGAGACCTCATCCAGATTCAACGGATCTCCCCTCTCCGGGGTCCCGGCGGCCCCAGTTTGTGGCGCCCCGACCCCGCCCGGCCCAGCGACGCTATCCGGACAACCGACTGGTTGTCAGGAGCGCACGAGGGGGCGCGCTCTCATACCCCGGGGCGCTCGAAAGCGTCACTACCAAGGGGCCCGTTCTTTCATGCCCGCGGCCGCACCCATACCTCTTTCCAGATGATCAGCCGCCGCACACCTCGAACGAAATCCGGTTTGCCACAACGCACTCATATGTCCTGGGACCTGTTGCACTGGTGCCCAGAAGCATCGGCCGCGGCCTTGGACGATTCCCCCATCGTGGTCATCTGGCACTTCCAACTCGAAGACGGAAGAGCTGCGACTTCGCGGTTCCGTGGGCACTGACTGCGGTCAGCATGCGCTACGCCTGCATCCTGTGGGAGGCGCTGGACTGTCGGGGAGCGATCCGCGTCGACTTCATGGTCACCAGCGCCGGCGCGGCGTATGCGCTCGAGATCAACCCCACGCCAGGCATGTCTCGAGAAGCCAACTTCATCACCGGCGCGGGACTGGTGGGATTGAGCCATACCGATGTGGTGCGGGCGTATCTCCACGAGGCGCTGACCCGGCCCGCATACGATGTTCCCCTGCCCGTGCCCGTCTTCACCGGAACGCCGGAACCGCGGGACGCTGCCTAGTCCCCAGGGGAGAGCACTGCCTGTGTCCGTGATCCACCAGGTTCCCATGTGCCGACAACTCATTCCGGCAGAGGAATGGGAACAGCAAGGCGGCTGGGCACTCGGCGACCGCCTTGAATGGTCCGACCGCGCATGCGGCATGGCGGCGCTCCGCATGATCCTGCTCGCCTACACGGGCGCCTCGCCCAGCGTGACCGAGCTGCTCAAGCTCGGCGAGAAGCGCGGCGCCCGTGTAGAACGTGGTTGGGTTCATGCAGCCATCGCTAACCTCGCACGAGAGTTCGGTGTCGTCGGCGAGGCGCAGCCGGTTCCGGTGGAGAAGCTGGGGCAGCGTCTCGCCGACGCCCCGATGATCATCTCGGTGAGCGAGCAGTTCCCAGAGAACGGCCGCCGCGGCGGGCACCTGGTCGTCGCACGCGGCTACGAGACCGAAGCGGTGCCGACGGTGCACTTCCGGGACCCGTCGCGCTGGGGGCAAACCCACGACCGGCTGCCACTCAGCCGCGTAGCCGCTTCGTACTCCGGCCGTGCGATCACCTTCGAGCCCCTGGCAAGGCGGGGGGAGGCGTGAGCGACCAGGTCGGGACAAAGGCACTGCCCGTAGACGGGCGCAGGATCGCTGTCCTCGGCGAGATGCTGGAACTGGGCGACGAAGCAGCGAAAGCCCACTGGGACGTCGGCCAGATGGCCGGCCAGTACGGCGCCGACGTCGTGGTCGCGGTGGGCGGAGAGATGGCCAAACAACTCGCCCTCGGTGCTGCGGACACTGGCGTGGACGTCGCCATCGTCAGGGACAACGAGACCGCGACCGACCTCCTGAAGAAGCTGCTGCAGCCCGGCGACGTGGTCATCGTCAAGGGCTCCCGGGGTGGCATGCGCTGGCAGATCGCCCAGGCCCTCACCAACCAGGAGATCACTGGCATTCTGAGCTGAGCCGCTCCCAGGGGAAAAGACAAGGCACGGGCGTTGACGTCGGGGCTGACCGGGCCGGAGTGTGTTCGTCGACGACCACGCCGAGTACCACCGCTGGTGCAGGGCCTCGGGTTCCGTAGCATCCACCGCCACGACGGCTCCCGAGGCCACTCGCGTTGAAACTCTCGGCGGCGGCGTTGTCCGCCGAGCTGCCGACGGCGCTCATGGACTGCCGGACACCGGCCTGAGCGCAGGCGGCGGCGAATGCCCTGTTCGCACGGTCGCCGGCTGGATCCTCCGGCACCCCGAGTCCCTCTCCGAGGGCGAACAGCTCCGGATGAAGGCCGTCCTGGCCCACTGCCCCGAACTGGAAGCCCTCACCAGACATGTCCGTTCGTTCGCTCAGATCCTCACCGAGCGACAGGGCCAACGGCTGCCCGAGTGGCTCGATGCCGTCCGCCAAGATGACCTGCCCGGTCTCCACATCCTCGCCGCGGGCATCGACCGCGACCGTGACACCGTCGTCGCCGGCCTCACCCTGCCCTGGAGCTCCGGAGTCGTGGAAGGGCACGTCAACCGCATCAAGATGCTCAAGCGCCAGATGTTCGGCAGCGCCGGCTTCAACCTCCTCCGGAAGCGCGTTCTCTTGGCGTGATGAGCGCCGGGAGAAATTGCTAGGCGGGCTGAACCGCCCCAGGCGAGAATGACGCGGTGTTGATCGTGAATGCCGTCCTGGAAACCCCAGACACCGTTGGCTTTTCTTTCTGGCCGGTGGCTGACCTGCCTCCGTACCAGTTCATGGCTCTGTCGAGCAGCATGTCCCCGCTCGAAGTCGGCAGCGCGCTGGCCATGCTGGCTGACTACAACTCGCGGACAGGTGACGAGGATCGCCCTTTGATGGACGCCAGCGAGGCGATTCGCCGCCTGCTGGAGACAGACAAAGTCATCGCACCAGGAGGGCTGCGCGTCCACGACACCCGTACCAACGTCACCGTCCAGCCAGGATGTTGTTGTGGGCTGGAGGACTGGCGCGAGTGGCTCGACGTCGCAGACGGAGAGACCCTGTGGCTCGGCCATGACCCTTCACCAAGGCTTGAGCATGCCGATGAGATCATGCAGCTGTGGCCGGACAGCGTAGACGCTCAAAAAAACTCCTTCCGGGCAGCCCATCGAGATCGTGGTGGGTGACCTACCGGGGATCCTGCATACCGTGCAGGAGGGACTGCAAGGCTTTCTCACTCTGACCAAGCAGTGGGCCACTCGCCATGTTCCGACTCTCGCCGAGGACCTGGCAGCCAGACTCGACGAAGATCTGGCCATCAGTGCACCACTGCCGGGTACCAGTGACCAACACACGCCGTAACCGATCACGAAATCTGTGCCAGAGCCCGAGTTTCGACAGCACCGTGCTTTCCTCGGGCCGGCTGAGGCACGGTGTCGATGCACCTCCGGACCGTTCGCCGCAGCGCGCCTCTTGCCGATACCCCGGGCCGACACAGTCCGAAAGCGACAGCCTAGAGTGGCGAAATGTCCCTGCCTGCCGACCAGACCACCCTGGACCTGCTCGATGCACACCTGGAAGCGCTCTGGGACGGAACGGACCTCCCGCTCCCGCAGGGGCTGGTCTGCCTCGCAGCGGAAGGAAGGGCCGGGCTCGTCCACTGGGCCCTCGATCAGCTCCGGCGCATCCCCTGCGAACCGAAGGGCATCTTTGCCCGCCAAGTCGGCAGTCTGCTAACGGAGTTCCGCTCCCGTCGCTGTCCCTGGAACGCGGCGGCGCTGCGACTGCTCGACGACACGTACACCTTCGCGGCTACCGGCCCCCGGCGACACGACGACTGGGCGTACGACGTCCACGCCGTGCTGCACCGGTCGGTTGCCGACCCCCTGGGCTGGGTCCGACTGGACCAGGACCGCACCAACGCCGCCCGCCACACGGCGCCCGCGTACCCCTTCGACCTCCCGGACGCACCAGAGTTTCCCGGCCGCCTGTACCCCCTGGAGGCGGAGGCGGCGATCACCACGCTCGCCATCATGGCCGAGGAATGGCAGTCGGAGCCCGCCCCCGTCCACTCCCGCCCGGACCGGGACGCCGTACTGGCGGATGCCCGAACCCTGCTCGACCGGTACGGGCCCACCGCGCGCTACTGGACCAACGCGACAGCCGCCGCATCCGACCCGGCACCGGACTTCCTCGCAGCAGGCCTCCAGGGCACGGAATCCCATGGCTTCCTCACCTGCGACTACCTCAACGGCCTCGACTTCTCCGAGGACCTGGGCCTGATCGCGGTGACCGACGACGAGGTGGGCGTCTTCTGGTCGTTCGGGGCGTACTGACGACGTTTCAAGAAGGCCACCTGGCGACCGTCTACCACCGCCCCGGCGACCCCGCGGCCGGGCGCCCCAAGCGCCCAGTCACACTCACTGCCGACAAGCTGACAGTGCTGGGGCTCGACTGGGCTGCCTGACGGATCAACGACAGCGCCCGCTCCGGGGATGCGCCGGCGGGCGCTGTGTTCGCTCCTGCGGTCACGGGAGCCCTCTAGGCGTGTTTTTGAAGTCGCGTGCGGCCAGCCAAATGATGAGGTCGTTTGCGATCTTTCCCATGCTGGTGTCGGTGCCAACCTCGTGTTCACGGCGGGTCGTGTCGCGCCGGACAATCTCGTATCCGCCCTCGTCCAGGACAGCGACGGACGCGAACCAAGCAGGATCGTCCTGGTCGGGCTGGATGACGACGAACGTGTTGTCTATGTCGTTCAAGTCTCTGACCAGGTCGAACAGGGCGTCCTCGGAGGGGTCGTCGATGTGGTCGCCGTTTTCGCTGTCTGCACAGTAGTACTTGGCGGCCACTGGACTTCTCCCCACGGTGTGCTGTCGGCTCGGACGTCAGCATGGCACGGCCGTGTGGGCCGCCGTCGGCTCACAGCCACTGCTGGATCGCCGCGATCTGGACCGTTGCCTCGAAGCGGACAGCGAGCTTGTCGTACCGGGTGGCCACGGCCCGGTACTGCTTGAGACGGCTGATCCCGCACTCGACCGCATGGCGGGCCTTGTAGTCCTGGCGGTCGAAGGCGGGCGGACGGCCTCCCGCGCTGCCGCGCCGCCTGCGAACGGCGGCTCGTCCTGTCGCCGCCCTCACCACCATGGCCGCTCTCGAACGTGCCGAACACGGCCGCGAACGCCACCGCCGCAGCTGTGCCCGCGCGCACGCCCAGCAGCACGCCGCGCAGCCCGCCCCGTCCAGCTTTCCCTCACTGCTCCGCCTGTCATGAACAGCGAAGCGCGCACCCCTCCCACGGCCCCAAAGGCCGCACCCTCCTCCAGCTCCCCCGACGTGTCCCGGCAGGCGACTGTTTCCCACCGTCGGCGCTTCACCTGGGCCTCGCTCATCCCTCGCCGCCGACGCCAGCGACAGCTTGCGGCAGGCGCGGCGCAGGAGGAACTCGGCCACACGCTGCGGCCGGGGGGAACAGTTCATCCGGCACTCCCGGGGACGGGGCGGGTAACGCCGGCCTGGATGTCCGCGCGGCTCAGGGAGAGCTGGGCGAGCTCCAGGCGTGCCCGGCTGACGCCTTCCGCGGTCAACTGGTAGTAGACACGGGGACGTTGACCGTCCTCGCCCGGAGGTTCCCACCGGGAGTCGGCGAGGCCGTCGTCCTTCAGGCGTGCCAGCAGCGGGTAGAGCGTTCCGCTCTGCAGTCCTGTCGCCTTCATCAAGTCGTAGCCGTAGCGGGCTGCGGCGGGGTCCTCCAGGAAGGCGCGCAGGACGCGTTCAAGGGATGCCGTCATCCTCGTGTTCGCGACTCTACATATGTATCTGTGACGGAGGATGCTGTTCGCCACTACTGCTAAGGGAGTTGCGTCTATCAGACGACGGACGCCGCCCAGAGCCACAACAGCCAGGTCAGTCCACCTGTACTGGGTCGGCGGAATGCTGTTGTGCGCCGTCGCCGACCGGCGATGGCGTGTACCGCGAAACGTTCCGGGTGCACCGGGCAGACCTCAGCAGCGCATCACCAGGCATTGTGGTGCCACTGGCGTCAGGGTCAGTCGGCGCAACGGCGTGCCGGCCGGGGAGGAGACGATCAGCGCCATGCGGCCGTCGGGCAGGCTGCCGTGTGCGGTCATGATGTCGCCGGCATGCAGTCCAGCAGCGTTTGCGGGGCCGCCGTCGACCGTCCAGATAACTTCGTTGACGATCTCGCCCGTGGGTAGGCGCACGGGCCGGAACTGCGCACCCAGCGACGGAGTACGGGCGACCTGGGCCATGTCCGGCAGGAAGAAGCCGAGGATGATGCCAGCAACTGCCGCCGCGATGAGTGCCACTTTCAAGTATTGGCGGCCCAGTCCGCGAAGGCGGATCGCCAGGTCGTCGTCGGCCGGGGGTTGGGGGCCAGGATGATCGTCGTCGTTGGGAAGTTCGTCGGGGTGGGGCAGGTCGGCGCCGTTGAACGCGTGCGCGGCCAGCTTCTGCCGTCCTCGCTGCGGTGACGCATAGAAGAAGATCGATGGCCGGGGCCCGTCTGTCTCCTCGACGTGCATGAGGCCGTACACGGCGTGTTGGGGGTGCAGCCACTCGTCGTCGAGGTGGCGGCGCAGGAGTTCGGCAATCTCCAGAGCGACGGCCACCGTGACGGTGGCCTCTACCCAGGTTCCGTCCGCCAGAACGACGTCGACGGTGGATTGCTCCGAGAGCGGCAATGTGGCGGGGCCCGCACCGCCGTCCATGTCGGCGAAGTCCTCCCATCTGCCGACTGGGTCGGTGGCCGCTATCGCCAGGGCCAGTCCCGACGTGTCGACGACCTGTTGTGGTCGGGCGCCGCCCGCCGCGTGGCGCAGGGCGATGGAGAGTGCCTCGGAGGCCGTGGGAAGAAGCAGTTCGTGTCCGGTCCGTGTGTGGAAGGGCGACTCATCGCTGCGGGCGGTTCCTGTGGTCAGGCCGTCGCGGTCCCACAGAGGGCGGTGGGTTGTTGGAGCCGGCGCGACTGGCGGCTGGACGGTCCACACGGCGATGCCGGGTCCAGCCACGGGAGCGGCCGCGTCCCCGAAACCGTCGCGCAGATGACGGCGCAGACGCAGGTGGAGGGAGTCCCATAGATCCCGGCCGCCGAGGGCCTCCGCGGTGCTTCCGCCGAAGACGTCCGAGGCGACCTTGTCCTGGACGGGTCCGGTGGCCCCGGCGACGGTCCGCGCTCCGGCGAGCAGACATGACATGGGGAAGCTGACCGGGTCACGGCCGAAGGCGGTGTCGAGGCGGCTGACCCAACAGGTCCCGAGAAGAACGGTGTTGGGCCAGGCCAGACCCAACGCCGTCGCAGCGGAAAGGGTGCTGCCGTCCGCCAGTCGCGGCAGGCATTCGTTCCCGGTATCCGGTGCGCCGGGCGTACGGACCAACTCACCGTGGGCCGCGAGCAGGGCCATGTCCGCGGCAGGACGGGCACGCAGTTCCTCGATGAGGCTTGCGCGGTCGGTGCTCAGTTGCACGCGTGCGTCGCCAGCGTGCAGATCGGTCTCCTGGCCGTAGACCTTCAGGGCATGCGCATCCAGGTGGAGAATCACCCGCCGCGTGATCGGACCGGTGGCTCCGCCTGGCTCCGGCTCACGGAGCACGGCGAGGGATGGAGCGAGCGTCACCAGGGCGCGTTCGCCCAGCAATTCGCCGTCGTCCAAGGGAAGTCCCGCCAGCGGCAGTGCGGCGACGGGGCCGTCGGGGACGACGATGAGGACGGGCCGGCGTGCTGTCGAACGTCGTACGGTGAGAACTCGGCTGAGGCTGGGCGGCAGCACCGCGGCGGCGATGTCCTTCCAGGCCAAGAGGTCACAACCGACGTTGCGGATGAGATGGCTCACGGCGGCGTGGTCACCGCTGTGCAGAGCATCCAGCGTGAGGCACGCGTCGTGGGCGACGGACACCGGGTCACCGTCGTGCTGGCGAGCGGCAGGCAGAACGGCACGGTACAGCCGCGGTGGGAAGCCCGGGGCGGCCATGACCGTGTCCACCGTCCAACCGGCCGACGGGGTACGCCGGGTGCGGAAGGCGAGCACCACCGCGTCGCCGGCGCGGCGCAGCGACGAGGACATGTCGGTGGCAGTCGGCGCGGGCAGGGCAGTGTGCAGCGCGGTGATCGTCGCCCACACGTTCGCCTTGGCATCGGCGAGTTCGGGAGCCGCCAGCGCTTCCTCCCACGCCTTGGCCCAGCCTGAGTGCGGCGGCGGCACGTGCTGCTCTGCCTCCCGGGAGTCCAGCTCGCGCCACTGCGCGGCGAATTCGGCATCGTCCGGGACGCCGGCATCGGCGAGGACATGGTCCCTGATACTGCGTCGCCGCGACTCCATCAGCCACAGCGCGAGTTCCGCGCGTGCGGCGGCATCGCAGTGCCGGTCTTCGGCGACCAGGTCCAGCACGGCATCATGCAGCGGTTCGTCCTGACGAGCCACCGCACTGCGGCGATCGGGATCACGCAACGCGGCCCGCCGTTGCTCCATGAGGCCGAGGGCGACGCGCAGCAGGTCCAGGGCGTGCTGCGCGTCCGTGGCACGAAGCCGGGGATGCGACAGAAACGCCAGGCATGCCGAGGCCAGTGCACGGCCGACTCCGCAGGGGTGACGCAGCGTCAGATACGCCTCCACGGCTGCGAGGTGGGCATCGGCGGCAGGCATGGTACGGCCTGCCGCCGCCCGGGCCTCGCCCAGGGAGTACAGGGCCGCGGCCTTGTCCCTCGCAGCCCCCGCGTATACGTCGGTATCGTCCAGGAGCGCGGCCACGCCGACCGCCTCGATCAGCTCATCGAGTCGGGCGACGCCCCTGTCCTCAGCGGGTCCCGGCCAGTCCTCCTGAAGCCGGCCAGCCAGTTCGGTTACGAGCAGTTGCCCCGTCTGCCACCACGCGAGCCGGGTCAACCGCCACGCCGACGGCGTCCGCCCCTTCGAGGCGACGAAGGCAGGGCACTGCTCGGCCCGCACCCGCAGAGCCAGCGGGACCCGACCCGGCCCCGCCATGGCCTTCCGCCACTGCTCGGCCGCCAGCGAAGGAGCCCCGACGACGTCCAGCAACGCGGCCTCCGCGGCACGGCAGGACCTGGTCTCAGCCGCTCCGGCCACGTCCGCGGCCACGCGCAGCAGATCCTCCGCCGTCTCCAGGTCCCCCACGTTCACGCACATGTCGATGGCCCAGCCCGTGTACCAACCGAGAGAGGCGGCCCCTCCGGCATCCCGGAATGCCCCGGCCCGCTGCAGGAACCACTCCCTGCGCCTCGCGCGCCCGCCGTCATGTTCGTCGGCTCCCGAGTACGGCTCCGGTGACTGGCCTTCCTCCACGACGTCGACGTTCCACCATCCCGCGCCCGCCTGGAACAGTGCGTGCTGGAAAGCGACCTCCCGGACAGCGCGCCGCCCCCGGCGTGACAGCAGCGTGCGCATCGGAACTCGGCATCCGGCGTTGGTCTGCGGACGCCGTGAAATCGTGCTGTCCATGCGCCCGACGAGAAAGGCGGCGCCGACGGCGACCAGCAGCGGCACATAGCGTGCGCTCCAGTCTCCGTATCCGTCCCACAAAAGGTAGACGGACGCCGCGATCGCAACACTCGGCACGAGCAGCAGTTTCCGGGCGAGTTCAACCCAGTCACGGCGCGTCGGAGAGTACTCCTGGACGTCCGAGTCGACCTGCAGGACATCGTTCAGGACGCCCTTCACACGCCCACGCAGCACCAGGAAGACCACCAGAGCCAGGAGGACCGGAAACCAGGCCATCGCGCGCGTGCCGTTGATCCATCGGTCCAGGACCGGCAGGACCATGTCGGGATCCAACCACCTTGGCCCCTGGTGCTGTTGGGACACCACCACCCACGCGTGCCCCGGCGACTCGGCCCAGTTCGCCGGCAGCGGCCTGGTGTCGCTTCGACGCCACTCCCAGACCAGTCCGAGGGCCGACAACGGCGCAGCGATCAGCAGATCCCCAACTCGCCTGCGCAATCTACGGATCGACCGATATGTTCCGACCCGCCAGAACAATTCCAGCGCCCATGAATGTCCGGACGTCATATCTGTGCCCGACATGCCCATCATCTCCCTCAGGGGAGATTAGCGGCAGACCCTACTGCTCCGGGAGTAGACAGCACATGTCACAAGAAGCCGCTGCGAAAGAGAACCTGAGCGCACCGACCTACCCGATCGCCTTCCCTCTCGAGCCCTCACCCGCCGGCACGATCGCTGTGCTGCTGATGCCCGATCCTGCCCCGCTGTCCGACGTGGAGAAGACCGAACTCCGCGTCGCACGTGCTGCCTTGGCAGCGTCGCGTACACCCGAACGCGGCGCGGCCGACCTGCTGGCGGCTGCCGGTGAGGCATCGGTCTCCACGATCACCACACTCCTGCTGACCGCGGGCGGCTCCTCCTTGCGCGCCCGCTGGAACCGCCGACGCTCGCACACCCCGTCACCGCCGGACTGGGACTTCGACCAGGCATGGGCAAAAGTGAAGGCGTCCTCGGCGGCGGTGTCTCCCCCGGACGCACCCACGCCCCGCCTCCTGACGGCGTCGGAGAACACCGAAACCCACGAGTGGCGTATCGAGTGCCGGATCGGAGACCGGCTATATGTCGCCCGCACCGACGAAACCTCAACGGTCGTGCTGTGGGAACCTCACTCATCTCCCGAGGCAGACAGATCTGCTTGATCCGCCAGTGGTCGTATCAGCAGCACGCATGCCGGATCTTCGATACTCGGTGCGGACGCTAGGCGCACTGTGACGGCCGATGCCGCATCATCAGAGATCCTCGAGTGCGCCGGGAGCTGGTCAGGTTGGTGTCGGGAAGACGGGTAGACCCGGAAGAAGCAAGGCAGTTGATGCTGCGCAGTGGGTGCATACCCAGGACCGTGTTCACCAAGGCCAAGGACCCCTGGCCGTGCACGTGCGAGCGATGCGGCGCAGAGAGCCTCCGCCAACTTGAAGTCGCAGGTCAAAGCGCTGGTGTGACCGGTACTCAGGGTGCTCCCGCTGGTCGTGGGCGGGAGCCTGTGGAGTAGATTGTCTGTCAGCGGTTGACTTCGAGGTTCGTCAGAACGAGCAAGGCTGGCAGGATGCGGGTGGCGCGGGCGGGGTCGGTGCGGAGCTTGGTGAGGGTCCGCCAGTTCTTGAGGTGCGCGAAGCCGTGTTCGACTGGCGCGCGTCCTCTGGCGAGGACGCGGTTGGCGTCCTTCTGGCCTGGGGTGAGCTTGTGGGTGCGGCTGGCGTGGAAGCCGGTGACGATCACGGGGTCGCGTACGTCGTTGTCCAGGCCGCGGAAGCCGAGGTCCGCGAGGGCGCCGAGGCCGGCGGCGCGCAGGTGGGCCAGGATGTGGTCGTGGCGGGCGGCGGTGATGTCGTGGGTGCGGCCGGGCCGGGCGGCGGATATCCAGATCAGGCGGCCGCGTTCGTCGGTCAAGGCGAGGAAGTGCAGGCCGTGATGGTGGTGTTTGCCGGAGTAGTTCCGCCGGTTGGCCTTGCCGGTGCGACGTTGGGTGGGGATGAGGGTGCCGTCGATCAGGACCACCTCCCCGCCTGTCTTAGCGACCCTCTTCAAGGCGCGGTCCAGGCACGGTGCCTGGGCTGCGAGCAGGGCGATCAGCTCGTCGCGCCAACGGCGGACGGTGGACTCGGACACGTTGTTGCCGTCGGCCATGTCGGCCAGGCGCTGATCGTGCCGCAGCACGGCCAGGACGATCACCGCGATCCGGCCCGGGCGGTAGGATCCGCAGCATCGGCGCGGCTGAGGCGCGCTCGTCGGCGAATTGTTCGCTCACCTGCTCCAGGATCCGCTCGGCGACGGCAAGTTCGTCCCGCTCGGCCCGCACCTCTGCCAACTGCTTGGCCAGCTGTTCTTCGAGTTCGTCCAGTTCCGCACGCCGCGCGGTGATCCGTTCCAGCAGCTCGGGATCCATGCACTGGGTCGTAGAAGGCCACCCGGCCTCAGCGAGCGGGAACCGCAGAGCTGTCCGCTCCTACTCGGCGGCCTCCCGCACGTCTTCCACCCGCGCTGGCTGTCGGCGCCCTCGCGTCGTCGTTGATTCACGTGGCGGTGCAAGCCGTCTCCCAGCGCCATCCGGCCGCCGAGAAAGCGACCTGGATTGGCCAGCAGGTTCCATCGGCCTCGACGTCGGAGCGACGGTGAAGGCGCCCCACACCGGATCGTCCACCCGGCGCCCTTGAAGGGCGAGTGCCGTACGCCGGGCCGCATCCACGCTGGAGAACGTCATGCTTCGTGGTCGGGGTCGAGCACCACCATAAACCTGTTGCCTTCCGGATCCGTCATGAGGGCGTGCATGCAATCGTGAGGTTCCACGAGAGAGGCGCCCTTGGCGATCAGCGTCTGAACCTGTTCGGCGATCGTTCCGACAAGGACGGTGACGACCGGTAGCACAGCCGGAGATTCCGCTTCGCCGACGCTGTACCCACCCCAACCCGGGATGCCGCCCCAGAACCTGATCATTTTCTCTGGGTCTACTGCTTCGAAATGAACGTGCATGCTGCTGTCTCACTTTCATCTGTGCGACCGAAGCCGAAAACGGCCTACCGAATCAATCCGGCAGGCCGTTACGGGTGACCGGACTTCAGCAGTCGATCACGGTGTTGTGCGTGTCTGCGATTCCGGGTTCGCTGAAGCGTCCGTGGTACTCGACCTGAAGGGTCACCTGAGTGTTGTACGTTTCCTTCTCTCCATCATGCACGCACGTGAGCCCTGGAGTGGTGTAGCGCCCGCTGCACCTCGTCCACCCGCTGTCCTTGTGCTTCACCGCGCGCCAGTACCCGTCGCGCACGTACTCCTGAAGATCGACCTGAACCCGGCACTGGTCGGGTGCCGGAGTTGAGCAACCCGTGTAATGGCCTTGGGCGTACAGCGGGCCGCCATGGGTGACCTGGAACGGTTTCTCACCCTGGAACGTGCACCACACGGGAAAGGCAGCAGCCCTCGCGACGGCCCTTCCCGTGCTGCCGCTCGGAGCTGCCGCAGCCGACGCCGTGGCAGCCGGCACCAGCAGGGCCCCCGCCGCGAGAAGCGGGACGACAAAACGTGCTTTCACTTTTCCCCCTAAGAAAAATCGAACGCGTGTTGCGCCACCGACCACCCTCATGAGTTCACAGGCGCCACACAAGATCCGTGGCGCGAACTTTCCGCTGTTTGTCCGGTTCTCAGTCGTGGAATTGGCCGTTCCCTCCCGTCCACTGGCAGCGGGCCGGTAGAAAACGACGAAGCCCCCGCCGGCCGAGAAGCTGACAGGGGCTGCCTGTGCGGTTTCGTGATCACAGATGCACGTGCGGATCACCTCGTCAGCTCCTACGCCTGCTCGGGCGTCGACTTATTCGGGCCGTTGGTGAACGCCTCGACCGTCCGCTCCACGGCGTCCGGACGGTTCAGTACCGGGCACTGCCTGCGCCCCCACTCGACCAATGATCAGCGGGGCGAAGCAGACCCCGAATTGGCAACAGCGTCTGAGGAAAGCAGCCGGGGCCCAGTTGCCGCCCGACCATACATGCTCGGCTGCGCGCCGGTGGCGCGCCTCTGGCGGAGAACGGCGGACCTCGAAGTCAACCGCTGACAGACGATCTACTCCAGAGACTCCCGCCCACGACCAGCGTGAGCACCCTGAGTACCGGTCACACCAGCCCTTTGACCTGCGACTTCAAGTTAGCGGAGGCTCTAGGATCCGCAACTCCGTTGTCAATGACTATGCGTAGTACCGGTCCTCGCTGGGCTCTTTCAATCTTTTCTGAGTATGCGCTGCCCGTCCTCCGTACCGTTCCGCCTCAGGTGAGTGGCAATACCAAGGTTGCGGGGGTGGGGCCGTCGGGGCGGACGGTGATGCCGTACACCGCCTTCGTGGGAGTGGAGTGGAAGGCCGGGGTGTGGACCGGCAGGAGGTGTTCGAGCAGGACGGTCGATTCGCGGAGCGCGAATTGCAGACCGAGGCAGGCGCGGGGACCGATACCGAAGGGGAAGTAGGCGCCCGGGTGGGCAGGTCGGCCGTCCGGGGTGAGGAAGCGCCGGGGGTCGAAGTGCTCTGGGTCTGGCCACAGTTCAGGATCGCGGTGCGTGAGGTACGGGCAGATCAGGATGTCGGTGCCCGCCTCGACGGCGTAGCCGGCAAGGGTGTCGTCCTCGGTGGCGTGGCGGGGCAGGATCCAGGCGGACGGGTAGAGCCGGAGCGTCTCGTGGACCAGGGCTTGGATGGCCTGGCGGCGCCCAGCTGAGCCTTCGCCGCCGGCGGCGAGAGCTTGTTCGCGGGCGGCGGGGTGCTGGTCGAGGAGCAGGTAGAGCCAGGTCAGGGTGGTGGCGGTGGTCTCGTGCCCGGCCACGAGCAACGTGACCAGTTCGTCACGGATCAGCTGGTCGGTGTACTCGGGGTGCTCGGTGGCAGCGTCGGTCAGGACGTGTAGCAGGCCCGGGCCGTCGGGGCCGGCCGCCCCGCTGCGGGCGGCCTCGATGGCGTGCCGGGCGACTGCATCGATCCGGGCGAGATCGGCGGCAACGGCGTCCTGGGCGTCGGTGACGTCAGCGGGCAGAGTCGGAAGGGCGGTCGCCACGGCGGCCACGGCGGCCAGTTCGTGCTCGGTCCCGTCGTCGAGGGGGTGCCCGGTAAGAGAGCGCCAGATGGCGTCAAGGGCGAAGCGGCGCATCTCCTGCCCGACGTCGAAGGTCTGCCCGGTACGAGCGTAGCCGTCCCAGCGCCCGGCGGTGGTCCGGGCGGCCTTGGTGATCCGCTGTTCGTAGCGGCGCATCCCGGTACCGGTGAACTGGGACTGCAGCAAGCGGCGTTGGCGCTTCCATGCCTCACCGGTGGCGGCGAGGACGCCGTCGCCGATCAGCACTCGGGCGCGGTGGGAGCGCTTGACGTACCGCTCCGGGTGCCGGGCGAGTACGTGCTGGACTGCCTGCGGGTCGGTGACAAGAACGGTGGGGGCCGGCCCGAGGCGGAACGCGGCGATGCCGCCGAACCGTTCGCGCACCTGGGACAGCAGCTCGGCCAGTTCGCCTCCTCCCGATCGCCACTGCTCCACGAGTTCAGGCTCGGCTTCGGGGACTGGCCGCCCGGTTCCGGGAACGTACGGAAGGGAGCCGAGGCTGGCTTCGGTGTCCATGTTTCTTTCTCCTGGTCAACCGCTGGGCTTGGCCGTAACGGAGCACTGGCACCACGGACTGTACGGGAGAGGGCACAGATGGTGTCAGTCCACCCTCGCGTGGCCACTGTCCGGGCATGGCCCAGATCCCGCCGCCCTGCGCCGCGCAGCCGGACCCGAGGCCAAGGCAGTGGCGGAGGCAGTGGTCAGCTGCCAGGAACAGAAGCTGTCGAAGCCGCAACTGGGCTGCTGAGGGCTGCCCTGTAAAGGAGCTTCGGGGTCCGCAGCGGGCTATCCCATGACTGCTCGGGCCGCGTCGAGAAAGGCCAGCCTGTTGTCTTCCAGGTAGTCACGCACGCTCTCGCCGTCGGGCAAGCCTTCCCACACGGTCCGGTTGAGGTCGAGGAAGTACTTGCGTGCTGCGTCATGCACAGGAAGGGGGAACTGGATACGGATCAGCCGCTCGGCGACCCACAGCCGGTTCATGGCGTCTTGGGTCGTGAGGAACCAGGCGCTGGTGTCGTCCCATTCGTGCGGTCGGCTGAAGGCGGCGCGCTCCGCCTCGGCCCCCACCTCGACGAACCGCTCCAGCAGCGCAAGCCGCTCCGCACGCCGGGCCTCCGACAACTCGGTCTGCTGCCGCCGCTGTTCCGTTCGTTCCGCCGACCGCTGCGTAGCGAACTGAACGAGGAAGGACAGCACGCCACCGAGCGCAACGCCGCCCAACGATATGAGTGACACCCAGACCTGACCAGACATGGCGACCATCGTTCCACGCTGCCGATCTTCAGCAGCCGTGGGCGTACCGATGAGGACGGTTGACCAGCCGACGAGCACAGAACACCCGCAGCGTGGATGACCTGGTCAAAGCGCTGGGCGGGGACACCGGGATCTCCAAGTCCGAGGTCTCGCGGATCTGCGAGGCCCTGGACGAACCGCTGACCGCCTTCCGCACCCGCCCCCTCGACCACACCCGCTTCCCCTACGTCTACCTGGACGCCACCTACTGCAAGGTGCGGGTGAACCACCAGATCGTCTCCCAGGCCATGGTCATCGCCACCGGCATCACCGAGGACGGCGGGCGCGAGGTCCTCGGGCTGATGGTCGGCGACAACGAGACCGAAGCGTTCTGGAAGGAGTTCCTGCGCTCCCTGCGCGAACGCGGCCTGACCGGCGTCCGCCTCGTCATCACCGACAACCACTCCGGCCTGGTCGCCGCGGTCCGCAAGGTGATGCTCGGGGCCGCCTGGCAAAGGTGCAGGGTTCATTTCCTGCGCAACGTCTTCGGCGTGATCGACAAGGAGTCCGGCGAGATGGTCGCCGCGACATCCGCACAATCTTCACCCAGCGCACCGCGGACCTCGTGCGCACCCAACTGGACACCGTCGCCGACATGCTCGGCGGCCAGTTCTCCAAGGTCAGGGCCATACTCCTGGACGCCAAGGAGGACCTGACCGCCTTCGCGGACTTCCCACCACGACACTGGAAGAAGATCCAGTCCACCAACCCTCTGGAACGGATCAACCGAGAGATCAAACGCCGCACCGACGTCGTCCAGGTCTTCCCCAACCCACCCGCCCTGGAACGGCTGACGACCGCCGTGCTCTGCGAGATGCACGACGAATGGATCGCCTTCCCCCGCCGCTATATCCCCGAAGGCAGCATGGACAAGCTCTACCCCGAGCTCCCCGAAAGCGCCCCCGCACTCCCCAACACCACGAACAAGCACACCAGTTGATCGGCTACACCACGACAAGGGGCACGATCGAACCGGCCGCCGCTGGCCGCTTCCACACGCTCGACGAGTTCGTTGATGTTCCGCGGCGCCCGGGCGGTCACCTCGACTCCGGCACAGACGGCGCCGGTCCGGGTGAACAGAAAGTCGGGGTTCGCAATCTTGGTGTCACCGAGCTCGTAGCCGATCCCGGCATTGGCCAGGGCGAGAGCGAACTCGGCCCACATCTCCAGGAGTTTCCCCATCGAGGTCAGCTGCCGGAGGTCAGTCCGTGGTCGATCGTGGCCAACGCCTTGCCCTTGTTGTGGTCGTCAGGGAGGTAGTAGATGTACTGAGGCCCCTCGGATAGCTGTTCGTCTTCTCGGTGCGGCTCGCGTTTACCGGGAGTGTGGCGGTACCGTTCTCCGCTTCCGTGTCGTGACGTGCATCACCTGGTGGCGGGTGCGGAAAGTTGCCGGAGGCTTCAGCCGCCATTCCGCTTCACATGAATCACACAGGTCCCGCATGGGATGCGCACGTGAACGACGTATTCCGGAACGGTTCTCGTCTCCCCAGAACGGTGTGTGCATGCGCCTGTAGGCCCTGAATTCTCCCTGTTCTGTTCACGTGTTCCCTGTCTATGGTGAGCGCCGCGTGCGGTGGATCTTGACCAGTCCGGACACACGCGTCTGTCATTCGGCGACCGGGGGAACACCGTCGCCCACGGGGAGGGGCTGCTTCGCCATGCCGTCACACCGGCCGTCCGCGCACGCCTGTCCAGCCCGCGCTGCGCGCCCCTGACTACCACTCAGGACCGGTGTTCCCCCTTGTCTTCGACCGGGCCTGACCCACCGGGCCCGCCCCCCTTGAACGAAGAAAGAGTTGCTCTGTTGCGCCCCAGACCGTGGTTCCCTATGCCCGGATCACGAAGATCCGGATTCTTCACTCCCGTCGTCACGTCCGTGGCCGCGCTGGCCGTCCTCGGCGGGCTGGCGGTCCAGCCCGACCTGCTCGGCCGTGGAGGGGACGCCGATCCGGCGGCTGCCTCCTACGACTGGAATGTGGACACGGCTGCCGAGCAGTTGCGGCAGGACCAGTGCCTCATGGCCGATGTACTGCGGCTGGGCGGCCCGTCCATGGCCACGACCGCGCAGGACGGCCTGAACCAGCCTGCGGACAAGCTTCATACGCTGGCCGACCGCAAGAGCTGGGAGAGGACTCCGCTCGCCACCGCGTACCAGACGGACCGGGACGCGGCGGGCAAGGAACTGGATGCCCTCCACGCTCTACGGGACGGATGGCGGAAGCCGCTCGAGGGTCTGACGAACCCGGCAGGTTTCACCGACACCGACTTCCACTGGCCTCCGGGGTTCCCGGGTGACGGGCAGCAAGACTTCTACGGCCAGACCGGCCTGATGAAGTGGACCGCCGACCGGTTCTGGAAGAACGACGGCGACTTCTATACCGACTCCACGCCCAAGGCGGACGCGGCGACCCTCAAGGCCGTTGACGACCTGGGCAGCCCTCTCTACGGCAAGGACCCCGACCCCGCCGGGCTGCCGACCGACGAGTGGAACCGTGCCCTCGCCGAGCGGGACGCGTTCAAGCAGCTGCACGGGGCTCCCGGGGAGAACGCGGGCGCGGACAACGCCCGGATGTTCCTGGCGTCCGGTGGATTCCCCCGTAGCGCCCCGCAGCCGGGCACGGCGGAGTACCGCATCGCGGTCGAGGACCTCAAGTCCCGGTTCGCCGCGTGCGCGTGGCGTGACCCGATCGATCCGGGCAACGTGCTGGGCGCCGTCTCCGGCACTGCCGCCACGGAGTGGCAGCAGGAGATCGCCTCTCAGACAACGCAGCGCAACCAGATCCTGAACGCCAACAAGGACGCCACCAAGTCCCTGGCGACCGGCGCCAAAGCGCTGGGTGACCTGCTGGGCAACTCGTGGGTCGCCGACCACCTCGCGCGCTGGCAGGACTACTGGTCCGCAGGCGGGGCCGGCTGGGTCGGCGACGCCCCGGCGGTGATCGAGGTGCACGCCGCGCAGGGCAAGTGCCTCGACGTCGAGGGCGCGAAGAAGGACAACGGCACCCCCGTCCAGCTGTACACGTGCAACGGTTCGGCAGCGCAGGAGTGGAAGGTCTACGGCGACGACCGGGGACTGCACCTGCAGAACGTCAACTCCCTCAAATGCCTGGACGTTTCGAACAACAACCCGGCCAATGGCACGAAGATCCAGATCTGGACGTGCAGCGGATCCCCGGCGCAGACGTGGGAGTTCAACCTCCGCGCCACCGGCAGCCTGCGCAACGTCGGCACCGACAAGTGCCTTGACCTGCACGAGTACACCAACGGCTACAACTCGTGGCTGTACACGTGCAACGGGACGGGGCCGCAGCAGTTCGACGTCACACCCTCCGGACACACCGGCACCGTGCCGCCCAAGGCCCAGTTCGACAAGGCCAAGGCCGGCATCACGGCCGCCCAGACGGCGGCGAAGAAGCAGCTCGACACCCTCAAGACCCAGCTCGCTGCCGTGAAGAAGGCGGCCACCGCCTCGGACACCGCCGAGCGGGCCTCCTACACCATCGCCGACACCAACGGCGCGCCGCGGGGGCGCGGTCTGCTGGTCGGGCAGCAGAAGGCTCAGGTCACCCAGGGTGCTGCGGCCGCGCTTGCGGCGATGGTGAAGGCCGGCGAGACCGCCGAGGCCGCCACCCGCGCCTCCGGCGGAGACAGCCAGACCATCGCCGAGCGCGCGCTCGCCCAGGCCGCGCAGGTGAAGGCGGAGTTCCGCAAGAAGGCCGCGGAGAAGGCCGAGTTGCAGGCCAAGGCCGCGGCCGACGCCGCGAAGGTGCACCGCGACAACGCCAAGAAGGACAAGGAGACCGCCGAGGCGAAACTGGCCGACGCGGTCAAGGCGGAGGGCGATGCGAAGGCGGCCGCCGCCGACGCGCACGCCAAGCGGCTCGCCGCCGAGGCCGAGGAGAAGACGGCCAAGGCGGAGAAGGAGAACGCCGCCGCCAAGCAGGCCGAGGCCGCCCAGCACCGCAAGAACGCCGAGTCCCAGGCGACCAAGGCCAAGGACGCCAAGGACAAGGCGGAAGCCTCCGAGAAGACCGCCGGGGACCGGCGCGACGACGCGGTCAAGGCGAAGGACCACGCCCAGTCCCTGCGGGACGACGCCTGGGACGCCGAGCAGAAGGCCGACGCCGCGCGCGCCAAGGCGGACGCCAAGGAGGCCTACGCCGACTCCCTCGACTCCGGGGACGCGGCGACCGCCGCACGCGCCGCGGCGAACAACGCGGACAAGGCCGCCGACGACGCCGAAGCCGCTGCGACGAAGGCCCGTTCCGAGGCGGACGCCGCCACCAAGGCGGCGGCCGACGCCGACGCCGCGGCCACCCGCGCCGAGGCGGCCGCCAAGCGGGCCCGCTCCGACGCGGACGCCGCCCAGGCGGACAAGCTGAAGGCCGACGCGGCGGTGAAGACCGCCACCAGCGCCGTCGCCGACGCCATCAAGGCCTCCCAGGACGCCGCCACCGAGGCCAAGGCCGCGGTCAAGCTCGCCAACGAGGCCGAACAGCACGCCAAGGACGCCAAGACCCAGGCCGACGGTGCCAACGCGGAGGCCGCCAAGGCCCTCGCCGCCTCGGCGAAGGCCGCCGGTTTCGCCCATGTCACCGCGCAGGCCGCCGTGGACGCCGGTGAAGCGGCCAAGCAGGTCGCCAACCCGGCCAACGACGCGATCCAGCTCGGATCGCGCTATGTCGACACCGACTCGGCGGCCGGCCTGGTCGTACTGACCGGACAGGCGTCGAAGTCGATCGCGGAGCAGCAGCAGGCCGTCGCCGACGCGCACGCCAAGAATGCCGCCGCCGAGGCCGACGCCGCCAAGAACCTCGCCGACCAGGCCAAGGGCGACGCCAAGGAGGCCTACCAGCACGCGGCCAACGCCGCCCAGTACGCCGCCGACGCCCGTACCTACTCCAAGGACGCCCTCGGCTACGCGGCCGACGCCGCCAAGGCCGCGGCAGCGGCGCAGGCATCACTGGCCCGCACCATCGAGTACGACAAGCAGGCAGCCGACGACGCGGCAGCAGCCGACAAGGCGGCGGGCAACGCCGAGGGCTACGCCAAGAACGCCCGCGACTCCGCCGACACGGCAGAACTCGACGCGGCCGCAGCCCGCTCAGCAGCCTCCCAGGCCGAACAGGACGCCAAGGACGCCCGCGCGGCAGCCACCCGAGCCGACACGGCGGCGACCGAGGCCGAACAGGCCGCGAAGGACGCCGACAAATACGCCAAGGAAGCCCAGCAAGCCGCCGCGGAAACGGAGGCGACAGAGGCCAACAAGGAAGCATCCCAGGGGTCCGGTACGGGCATCCCCGGTGTGTTCTCCGTCCCGGACGAGTCCACCGTCGAGATCGTCAGTTCCAAGCAGATCGGCACATGCCCGTCGATGCCGGAAGCAGCCTTCAAGGGCTGCGACGCGATGTACGACCTGGTCGTCACCTACGAGGCCGACTTCTACCTGTGCACCGACGACCAGGCCCAGGCCACCGCGGACGGGTGCCCGAAGGCGGCGTGGCAGTTCCTCCAGCGGGCGACGCTGAAGAGCATCAAGATCGACGGCTGGACGCACAAGTTCACCGGCAAACAGATCGTCGAAGCCGGATGGCAGAGCCTCTTCGGCGACGTGGCCGGATCGATCCTGTTCCACTTCTTCGCCGCAGACCTGATGGACTGCTGGCACGGCAGCAAGTCCGCCTGCGCCTGGAGCATCGCCACATACGTCCCGGTCGAAGGCGCACTCGGCCCGATCGCGCGTGCCGTCACGGCACTTGACGCCTCTGCCAAGACCGGAATCGGATTCGTGGACGCCTGGAAAGTCCTGCGCGCCCTCCCTCTGTCCGATGAGGCCATCGCCGGTATCGCAGCCAAAGCCAGTAGGGCCCTTGCCAAGGCGTGCGAGCGCAACAGCTTCCCTGGCACCACACGCGTGGTGATGGCAGACGGCACGACCAAGCAGATCGAGGATGTCCGGGTCGACGACGCGGTCCTTGCCACCGATCCCGAAAGCGGCCGCACCGAAACCCACACCGTCACCCGCACCATCTACACACCGGACGACACCGACTTCGCCGACATCACGATCGACGTCGGGCATGCGCGGATCACCGCCACACAGCACCACCCCTTCTGGTCACCCAGCGCCCACCGCTGGATCGACGCCGGCGACCTCCAGTCCGGCCAGACCCTGCGCACCAGCAGCGGCAGGACCGTCACAGTGGTCGGCGTCCACCGCTACCACCGGCTTCACTCGGCCTACAATCTCACCGTTGACGACCTGCACACGTACTATGTGGTCGCGGGCGACACACCGGTGCTGGTCCATAACACGAAATGTACCGATGTGGCCTCGGTGCGCAGGATATGGGGACTGTCGAGTGGGCTCTTAGTACTCCAGCTGTAGATCGTGATCTTGCCGATGGGCGTTCGGAGACAGCGAACCTTGAGCACGTGCCATCGAAGGCTCGTCTACTGGCCCTC
>NZ_JBVKCA010000032.1:0-99087 GCF_055656965.1 Streptomyces sp. NPDC111656 | reverse complement strand
CCCCACCACCGACAACGACTGAAACGACCGAACCGAAGACACCCGGGTCAGATTTCACCTGTCCAGACTGGGTCCAGGTTCACCCGCCGCCGACAGTCCTGTCAGGCAATCAACCGAAGCAGGGCTGCCGCGGCAGCGGCGAGAGTCACCACCACGAGGAATGGGGCACGCAGCAGAACTGCGATGACGGCCACCCCGACCCCCGCCGCTCGTGGGTCGATCGTCAACTCCTGCTGTTTGCTGAATGTCTGCGTGACGATGAGTGCGGCAAGCAGCGCCACGGGCAGCAGCTCCGCCACCTTCTGCACCCGACGGTCCTCAAGCACAGCCTTGGGGGCTGATAGACCGCCCAGTTTCAAGGCGTAGCAGCTCACCGCGCCCACAGCTATAGCCACCCACATCAGCCGACCTTCCTTTCCTCGGGAACTGTGTCGTCTACATGACTTGCGTTCCGGGGAACCTCTCTGCTGTCCGTCTCGACACGCCTCCCGTCGTCGTGGGAACTCCACAGCGAGAGGGCAACCACGGCTGCTGCCGCCAGGAGCACCGGCACTCCGGCCGGCGTGAAAGGCACGGCCGTCAGCGCTACCGCGGCAGCGATCAGCGCGGCCCACCATGTGATGGGTGTGCGCAACCGGGGGGCCATCAATGCGACGAAGGCCGCAGGCGCGACCACATCGAGGCCGAGGACGGAGGGATTCGACAGTGCCCGCGCTCCCAGCGCGCCAAGCAGGGTCGCAATGTTCCAGCAGCCAAACACAGACAGGCCGGCCGCCCAGAATCCCAGCCGGGCAAGCGGTTCGTTGCGGGTGTCGAGGGACATCGCCGCGCTCTCGTCGATGACGAACTGCGCGGCCCCAAGGCGCCGTGGCAGGCGCATGCGATGCAAGCGAGCCAAGTGCAACCCGTAAAGCGCGTTGCGTGAGCCGAGCAGCGCTGCCGTGGCGGCTCCCGCCAAGGGTGCGCCTCCGGCCGCCACAACTCCAACGAAGGCGAACTGCGAGGCTCCCGTGAACATCAACAGCGACAGCACACACGTCTGCGGGAGGGTAAGACCGGCCGTCGTAGACAGGGCCCCGAACGAGAGGCCATAGGTGCCGGTGGCTATCCCGATGCCCAGCGCGTCGCGGATGACCCTTTTTTCCGCTTCATTTCGCATGGCAATATCGTACCGAGATTCGTGCACTATATTACTTCAAATATCCACCGTATGCAGGGATTCGGAGTATGTTCGACTCATGGATGCAGTAGACCGCGCGATTTTGTTCCAGCTGCAGCAGGACGGTCGGCTCTCGAACGTCGACCTCAGCGCACGTGTCGGCCTGAGCCCCACCCCATGCCTCAGGCGGGTGCGTAACCTCGAAGAAGCGGGGATCATCCAGGGCTACCACGCCGACCTCGACCCGACAGCAATCGGACGAGGCTTCCAGGTCCTCGTCCAGGCGAACATGATGATCAAGGACCAATCCACCATCGAGGCGTTCGAGGACCAGGTCCGCGAATTTCCGGAGATCGTCGAATGCAGGCGCATGTTCGGCGATCCGGACTACGTGATCTGGGTCGCCACCACGGACGCCGACGCCTACGAGCGCTTCTACATGACGAAACTGACCAATCTGCCGGGCGTGGCCAGAATGAACTCACAAATGACCATGAAGATGGTCAAGGAGCGCACTCTCACCCTGTGACCGGGCAGCCGGCCACCGCATCCAGGCCGCAATCAGGCAACGTCGCCGCAACCGCGGCAAGATCGTCCTGCTGCCCTGACCCGACCCCCGAGCCGTCACCCTCGTCACCGTTCACCTACACGAGGAATACCCATGCCGTTGTGCGGGAGAGCGTCAGGTGGACCTCGTCATCCGAGTGTCAGTGGCGCAGCCTCAGCGACCTGGTGATTGGCACTGACGGGTGATGCTCACCTGTTGCTGACGTGAGTGACGAAAGGCCAGGTCATTCTCCCTCCGACCGCTATAACGCGTGCAGAGTTTGCGCTGGTCAGAGACGTGACGCCGTGCTGTGGAGGGGCCCCGACCCGTTGGCGGCGGTGCGGAACTGCTGTGTGTCCAGCCACGGTTAGCCATGGCAGCCAGCGAACGTGGACGGCGGCAGCAACAGCACGTGATGGTCCTTGCGCGTCCAGGCTGGCTGGTGCTTTCACTGCGGGGGAGGCGATGGCGTCAGTTGAGGCCGCATGTCGGTGAAGCCCCGTAGGCTTTGAGGGTTCCGCTGTCTGAGCGGATTCCTTCCCAAGGGGTGCGGGTGCCAGCTCTTCCTCCTCCCAGCGCTACGGGTGTGCGCGTGGCCGGGGACACCTACCAGTGGTTGTACGTGTGGGAGGGGTGCGTCCAGGCCTACAAGGACTCGATGGAGGGTGCCCGGGGCGCGGTGGTGGCGGTCGGTGTCGAGGTCACGGGGGCCGGCAATCTGGACGATGTCGTCTACTACTACGCGGATGGGGAACCGACCCGCTACGCGCAGGTCAAGTACGCGGTGAACACGTCGACCGCGGTGGGGGAGGAGTACCTGTTCAAACCAAGCGGCAACGGCGGTCCGTCGATCCTGCAGAAGATCGCGAGCTCCTGGCAGACCTTGACCCAGGACGGGACGCCGGTGCGACTGGCCCTGCTGACCAATCGGTTCCCGGATCCGGCGGACGTCCTGCTCAAGGACCGGGACGCGCGAAGCGGTCTCCTGCGTCCCCGGGCAGACCAGCAGGGCCCCCAGTCTGAGCGGGGTAAGGCACGTGCTCGCTGGGCCGCTCATGCCGGGCTCGATGAGGCCCAGCTCTTGGAGCTTCTGGACGTATGGGAGTTCCACCTGGGACGCGACGTGTTCGTTCAGCGCGAACTCGTCTCCCACTTGATGCAAGCCGCTGGCCTGAGACACGACGATCAGGCGGTGATGGCCGCCATCCAGTGGGTTGCTGAGCAGGCCATCAACGGTAAGCGCCGGCTGTCTCTTGCCGACATCCACGCGGCGGTCAGCCAACTTGGCCTGCTGGCCGGTCGCTTGGCTGAGCCGGGTACCCTCCGGCGCGGCGAGGCGCCCGCGCTGGTCGCAAAGCCCCGCCAGGTCACCGACTGGCAGCCGGATCGCCTGGGTGTGCACCGGGCCGTCCAGGAGCACGATGACAGGAAGTTGCCCCCTTACGTCGAACGGGACCACGACGGCGAACTCCGCAGCCACTTGCGCACGTTGGCCAGCACGGGCGCAGGCATGGTCGTCGTGCGTGGGGACTCCTGCACCGGCAAGACCCGGTCGGCCTGGGAAGCGGTGACCGCGTGTCTGCCCGACTGGCAGTTGCTGTACCCGAAGTCCGCCGGCGGGCTGCGCTCCTGCCTTCAAGCCTACGTGCTCACCGGTCCCACGGTGATCTGGCTGGACAACGCCCACCATCTGTTCGCCGAGGCGGACGGCAACCGTGCTGCCGAAGACCTGCTCGGGCTGCTGGAGCAGCCGCCCGTCCCGGTCATCGTCCTGGCCACCATGTGGCCCACCCCTCTCGATGCGCCCGGATCCAAACCCAAGAAGAAGGGCCGGACCCGGCACATTCACTCCCTGCTCGATCTGGCCCGCACCGTCCACCAGCCCAGGGCTTTCGACACCCGTGGTCTCAACCGGTTCGCGGACCAGGCCCGTGGCGACGGCCAGTGGACCCAGGCAGCCGCCCAGGCACGCGCGAACGGTGAACTGTGCCAGCGCCTGGCGGCCGCCCCCGAACTCCTGGACCGCTACCGCCATGCCGACCACGCGCCCGGCAAGGCCGTCGTGACCGCGGCAGTCGAAGCCCGCCGCCTGGGCGTACGCGGGCCGCTTCCCCTGGTCTTCCTGGAGCACGCCGCACTGGGCTATCTCAGCCCCGACCAGAGCCGCGAGCTGGACCGGCAGACCTGGTTCACCGACGCCCTTGCCTGGGCGCGGACTCCGGTCAAAGAGGTCGTCTCCTGCCTGCAGGGCGTCCTCGCCCCCGACGGCATCGGTGAGGCGGCGGACCTGGTCGATCTAAGCGACATCATCGAGCAGCAGATCACCCCCGAGCGATGGGGCATCAAGCCCCCAGCCACACTCTGGCAGGCCGCGCAGGCGGACGTGACCGACGGCAGCGACCTGGAAACTCTCGCCCTGCAGGCGTTCGCCTTCGCGCGCTTCCACATCGCCCGGGACCTGTACGTCGCGGCCCTTGAGCGGGGAACCTCCTCGGCCTTCGAGGGCCTGTGCTTCTCCTATGTCGAGACCCACCGCATCCGCACCAGCCAAGGCCTGAAGGAACTGTGCGACCAGGTCGACCGCCTCCGCGACGGCGGCGCTGGCCTCGCAGACCTGGGCACCGCACTCATGCAGCTCGCCTTCGCCGGCGAAACCGTCGAGTACGCCGACACCCTCCTGCCCCTTACCGAAGAACTCCTGACCCGGGCCTGCCGCGAAGGCAACCGAGACGCCCACCTGGCACTGGAGCACTTCCTGCACGCCCAGGGCCGCCACGGCGACGCCGAAGCTCTCACCCTGCCGCCCGAGCCCTCGGCACCGCACGACCCCGCCCAGCTCCTGCACGACGCCGCCGCAGGCGACACGACCGCCCTGGAACGACTGCGGAAGGCCGTGGGCAGGCGGAACGAGACGTTCCATCAGATCGCAGCTGCCGCCTTCAATGCCAGTCCCTCATTGTGGAGTTGGCCCACCGACCTCGCCCGTGTAGGCGCCCCCGACCTGGTCGAACCGCTGCTGCGCGCCGGCGCCGACAGCGGCGACCGCCAGGCCCGGCAACGACTGGTGAGCTTCCTCGACGACCAGGAACGCACCCCCGAGGCTGAGGCCGTGCTCCGTACTGTCTCCGCCACCGACATGTACGCCCTCAACACTCTGTTTCACCGCCTGTGGCCCCACCGGCCCCGTACCGCCCGAGAGGTTCTCACCGAGGCCGCGCAGGCGGGCCACATCCTGCACGTCCTCACTGTGCTGCGGCCCCTGACCTACGGGGGACGCCTTCCCTGCGATCGCCGCTTCGCCATCACCGCCATCCGCGTGCTGGCCCGGCTCGGCTACGAACCCGCCCAGGTCCAGCTCGCCCGAACCCTGCTGGCCGAGGCGGACGAACTCGAACGGGAGAAGACACCACACCACGACCTCATCGCCCGCAAACGCGACGAGGCGCACCAACTGCTGCGACAAGCAGCCCCGAGCCACCGTGAAGCCCGTAGCCTTCTAGGCCGACTGGCCGAGCAGGAGGACAACTACACGGAGGCCGCCGACTGGTACCGCCAGGCCATCGACGTCGGCGACTACGAGATGTTCCCCTCCCTCCTGCAAGCACTGCGCCAGGGAACATCACCCGACGAAGATGAGGTTCTCTACGGCCTCGACGCCGACGGCAGCCTGCTCCCCCCGTGGTGATGTCGCGGGCCATCGGCACAACAGCGACATGCTCCGCGGCTCTGTCTGCGATCGGCTGGTTGAACCTTCGTACTGTCGGCGCGCGGAACCGTCCCATCACTCACGAACGGGCGACACCACATCATCAGGAACGGGACTTAACGCCTCTCAGGACGCGGCGCTCACAGCTTCCCGCGCCTTCAGATCGGTATGAGCGTGGTTGTGTTTGCGGGACTCTCTGCGGAAGCTGCCCGGCGCTACACCCAGTTCGCGTTTGAAGGCGAGCGCGAAGGCCGCCTCGGAGCCGTAGCCGACTGCGTCGGCGATGGAGGCGATGGTCTGGTTGGTTTCGGTGAGTTGGTGTGCTCCCAGTTCGATAGGCCACCGGGTGAGGTATTCCAAAGGCCCCCGCCCGACGATCGCCTTGAAGCGTGCGGCCAGCGTCGAGCGTGAGACGAGCGCCGCGTCTGCCAGCAGCCGCACCGTCCAACGGCGGGACGGATCGGCGTGGATGGCGCGCAGGGCTGCCGAGACGACGGGGTCACGCAGTCCTTGCAGCCAGCCAGCCAGCCAGCCAGTCCGGTCCGGCTGCTGGGTGAGGTGAGAGCGGACGACGTCGATCAGCAGAACCACGGCCAGGTGCTCGGTGACGACGTTGGAGGCGAGCCCGGCGGTGCGGGCCTCCTGGTCGATCCGGGTGAGCAGGTGGGGAAGCATCGCCGCGCCCTCGGCGTGGGCAGGCAGATGGATCACGGGAGGCAGGGCGTCCAGCAGGAGCTCCCGGGCGCGCCGGCCGAAGGTGAAACTGCCGCCGACCAGACGGGCTGTGACCGGCTGATCGAGAGGCCCGGCCTCCGTGCTGGCTCCGCCGCTGGCCCTGAAGAAGGGCGAGGCGGATAGCACCGTGGCCTCCGGTGAGGTGCTCAGGACGAATCCCTGGGGGCGGGTGAGGAGGAAGGAGTCGCCGGCGCGCAGTGTCAGCGGGTGGTCCAGGCCGTGCGTGCTGAGCATGCAGGAGCCGGTGAGGACCGAGTTGAACTTCGCACCCTCCGGGGCGGGGAAGCGCAGGGCCCAGTCGCCGTGTCCTGTCAGCGTGGAAGCCCGTCCGGCGCGTACGTTGACCAGCCCGAGGATCTCTTCGTGCGCTGGGCGGCCCGCCTGACCCCGCACGGGTACGACACCATTACCTACGGCCGGTCCCGACCCCGGGCCGAGCCCGCACCCGGCGGGGAGGGACCGAGGCGGCTGGTGGAGCTGATCCCGTCACAGATGGCGGCGCTACGCGTGTTCATCGGCCTCGCCGACCGGCTCCGGGTACCACCCGCTGACGGTTTGGCCGAGCAGGTCCGCACGGCCTCGTGCGATCACGGGATCAAACGGTGGCGGCTCTATCTGACGCAGGAGCAGATCGCATCTGCGGCATACGGGTTCTGGCTGCACCGGATGACAGGCTCCGCCGCAGAGGCCAACCGCTTCGGCCGCGAGTACGGAGCCGTCTACACCCCCTCTCCGGCGCCGGGAACCGGGCCGCCGGCAGTCGTCCCTGCGCCGACAGTGCTCGGACGTAGCAGGCACGGCGGCTCGAAGACCTAGCAGACTGGGGCCGTGTGACGAGCTGATCAGGCAGTGGCTACCGCTCTGCGGTGCGCCTCCTGTTGTGCTTCTTCGCGCGGGCTCCGCCCGGTGTGCTCGTGCGTCCGTCAGGCAGTATCTTGCCCAGTCGTTACCCGCTCGTGAGGGGTCGTCATGCGCTCGAACCGCCGCGCTGCACCGTCCGTACTGCTCGCCGCACTAATGCTGGCGGGCTGTTCATCTGTCCCGACGGTGTCCCCCTCCATAACGGGGCCATCGAGTACGGGCGCGCGGGGCGGCGGAGGTCCTGGGCGGGCGCTCGCGGTCGGCGCCGGCCCGCAGGCCAAGTACACCGTCCAGCAGCAGCCCCCGGCGGGCAGTTGCCACTACCGCTACGAGAAGGGGGAGCCGGTGGAGGATCCCACGTGTACGCCGGGCGCGGTCTCCCCGGCCGTCACGCAGGCGAACCTGAAGTCCACCATCTGTCGCAAGGGCGGCTACACCTCAGGCATCCGGCCGTCCACGACGGTCACCGGCAAGGAGAAGGCGCTCAATGCCGCCTCCTACGGCTACAAGGGCCGCATGGACGAAGCCGAGTACGACCATCTCCTATCCGGCGTCCTGACTGCATAGCGAGTCGTATCTCCTGTTCACAGCGCCAGCGGCATGTCGCTGACGAGCGCTCGGCGTGCAGATGACCCTGGAGTTCCTGGCTCGGGCACCAGCTGTGAAGCGGGGGTCGTGGCCCTGCTAGCGTGCCGCCGTGCCTTCGGAGATACCCCAGCTCGTTGACGAGCTTGTTGCGCAGATGAGGTCTGGTTCGGCTCGTGGCTACCGGCGGGCTATGTCGCGGTTGGGCGACACCGCGCGTGCGGGAGGTCCCGCGAGTTTGACCGCCGCGGTCGAGGCCCTTGCGCCGTGGCTGCCGGGTTTGGCGGGCGACTTCGCCAAGACGGCCGTCCTGGCGGGGGCGTGCGTCGAGTGGGGCGGTTCACCAATGGCGCTGGCCAACGTGCTGCCACAGCGCGCTGCGGAGGCGATGATGCTCAACGATATGGTCCCGGGGTGCTGGGCCGAAGCGGCTCCCGGGCGGCCGCTGCCGGAGCAGGTGAGTGCCAGTACGAAGCAGCTGGTACAGGCTCTTGTCACCCTGGCCAGACCGAAAGGACGCCCGGACAAGGGGGACATGACCCGGATCGCCATGTCCTGGTTCGACATGGAGGACTGGCTCAAGGCGCTGATCACCGTCTTGGGGCACGGTCCCTTCCGGGCAGCGGTGCCCACTGAGGTCAAGGCCGAGCTGCGGGAATACGCCACAGCGGTCGCCGACCGGTCGCAGCACGCTACCTGGGTCAGAGACCTGGCTGCCGTCCTCGACGACGAGCCTCTGGTCGTCCTCAACCCCCGTGCACGTAGGGGGTATGCCCTCACGATGAGCGGTGTCGGGGACAACTTTCAGCTGCACACCCTGCTCGCGGACCGGCTCATCGGCGACTCCGACCAAGGCATGGTTCCAGGAGTGCGCCCCGACCGCTCGTGGGTCGAGGCAGCGACGGACGCCGACCCGTACCTCGGCCCCGATAATCCGGCGCTCCGCCGTTTCCGCCTTTTCGACGGCCATGGCGCCTACATCTACCCGGAAGGGGTGCCCGCCGACATCAAACCGCTCGATGGCACCCGCGTGCTGGTACTGCACCCACCGAACGGAGACTTTGGCATGGGCGTCGGCCGGGCCTTCCTGAATATGATCCCCACCCTCAACCTTGATCGGGTCCTGGGACCGGACGAGGCGGAGTTCTGGCTCACCCGCATCACCCCCGCCGTCGAGAGCGACTTCATGGCTGACTAATAAATCCGCTCTGGGGCTGTCGTCGAAGCGCGAGGAGCTCACCGTGGGCCGCGGCGAGAGCGGCTTGCAACTGGGCTACGTCTTCTCGGTGTTTGCGGCGCTCGGTGGCGAGTTGCTGAGTGAGGCGGCGGACCAGGGTGCTGGCGGCTTCCTCGGTGTCGCATGAGTGGGCGTCGTCGGGGGCGGCATCGCGTCGTGCTCTGCGGAGGGCCTCGACCTGCGGGCGCAGGACAGGGTGCCGGTAGATGAAGTCGGTGGACACGCCGGCCGCCCTGGCAATCGAGGTCACGCTTACGGGGCTGCGTGTCTTGCGGGCTTCCTTCAGCGCTTTCTCGACGGCATTCTCCGCGCGTTCTCGGCGTCGGCGGGCGGCAGTCTTCAGGGCTTCGACGCTGCGGGTCATGTGCCCTCTACGGTGTTCTGGGCAGTGTCGGGCGAGAGCCGTCGCTGCGAGGCGCCAGCGCCGCGCACTGGCAGGGTGGTGCCATCAGAGCGGCGAATACGCTCGATGGCGAGCAGGACTCCGTCGAGGGCGGCGACTTCCTCGGTTCGGCTGTGGAGCCAGATGTTGTCGCTAGTCATCGGCTCGCCGAACCGCTCAGCGTGGGCACGCTGTCTGCAGTCGATCAGGTTCGTGGTCTCGTCGCGCTGCTGTTGCAGGATGTCAGCGAAGGTGGCGTCCGTGACGAACTTGGTGCAGGCCAGCGTGCTGCGTGACCAGGCCGGATGAGGTTTCCGGCAAGGGCACTGTCCGGCGACGCCTTCCTCTACACACGCTGCGCGGTCGTTGCCGTCGGCCGCACCGCGTTCGAAAGCGTCATGCGAGACCCTGCGGACTTTGTCCCGTACGCCACCGACCCAATCTGGGCCGAGAGCCTGCTCTACACACCGGATCATGCATACGAACGCATCACCGGCGAGAAATGGGACCACAACACCCGCTACTCCTACGAGTCGTACTCGAACACCGCGGGCTGGGCTGACTGAACGCTCTTGCTCACGTCTGGTGACGAAGTCGAACCCCGTTGATTCTCCTCACGGAATTTGTGCCTGATCCTCTTCGGGCTCTGGTCCACTTCGTGTGGTCGCGTACACAGGGTGACTGTTGATCTTCGCCTATGGCGGTTTTAGTGGTCGTAGGCGGTCGGTGCGCGCATGACTGGCTGGCCGAGCATGAAGCTGGCTCCCCTCAACAAGCCCCTTGGAATAGATCACTAGGCTGGCGCGATGACTGATGAGCAGGAGCGGGTGCAGCCGTCGGGAGTGTGGGCCACGGCGGTGGGGGTGGCCCGGGTGCGGGCGTTGGAGACCGAGCGGGAGGACGCGCTGTTCCGCGACCCGCTGGCACAGGCCTTCGCCACTGCAGGCGGCCTGTGGCCCTCCTCGCCGCCGCTGCCCGATGACGAGGCCGCGCGACGCCGCTGGCTGGCCGTGTCGTTCTCCATCGTCATCAGGACGAAGTTCCTCGACGACCTGTTGCAGCAGGCCTCCGCGTCCGGGGTCCGGCAGGTCGTGCTGCTCGGCGCCGGCATGGACAGCCGGGCCTTCCGGATGGACTGGCCCGAGGGCACCCGGCTGTTCGAGGTCGACACCGCCGCTCCACTGGACTTCAAGGCTTCGGTGCTGCGCCAGGAGCGGCCCGTCGCGCGCTGCGAGCGGATCACCGTCGCGGTGGATCTGCGTGAGGACTGGCCAGGCGCGCTGGCCGCCGCAGGGCACGACCCGGCGGTGCCGACCGTGTGGATCGCCGAAGGACTGCTGATCTATCTGTCCGAGGACGCGGTGGAGCTGCTACTGGCCCGGATCAGCGCGCAGTCGGCGGCAGGCAGTTGGATGGGGCTGACGTTGGGCTCGCGCGGCGTGATCGAGCGCTTCGGCGCGGACGCCGTGCCGGGATCGGCGGCGTCCATGTGGGTCTCGGAGATGCCCGACGACCCGGTGGGCTGGCTGGCCGGGCACGGCTGGGCGGCCGGCAGCCACACCCTGCGTGAGCGCGCTGCGGCCTACGGCCGCCCGATCAGCACCCCGCCGCAGCGCGAGGAGCGGCCCGGCGGGCTGATCTCGGCGGTCCGCCGGTAGAGCGCCTCCCGGTTCCCTGGATGATCGATTCCAAGGGGGACCTGATGAGTGGAGCTAGCTTGGTTCGCGGCCAGTCAGTCATGCGCGCAGTGACCGCCTACGACCACTAATGTTCGCCCGAAAATCGCCTGTCTGGACGGTGGTGTGGTCGACAGTCCTTCGCCGTGAACGAAGGACTGCCGCAGCTGAACGAGCTGCTGTTTTCCTCGGTCGAGGGCGTGTTGGTGGAATCGGTCGAGGTGACCGCCACGGCCGTCCGGGTCGAGGCCCGTACGACCGCAGGGCGGGCGGCCTGTCCGGCATGCGGGTGCTGGTCGGGGCGAATACACGGCTCCTACCTGAGATTTCCTCGTGATCTGCCGACGGCGGGCAAGTTCGTCGTGGTGTCGTTGCGAGTGCGGAGGTTCGTCTGCGAGGAGGAATCCTGCGAGCGCATGACCTTCGCCGAGCAAGTACCCGGTCTCACCCGCAGGTTCGGGCGACGGACCGAGCGGCTGCGGTCGGCGCTGGTGTCGGTCGGTCTTGCGCTCGCGGGCCGGGCCGGCGCCCGGATGACGGACGCCTTCAAGGTTCCAGTCAGCCGGAACACCCTGCTGAGGCTGATCGCCTCGCTTCCGGATCCCGCCGTCGCAGCACCCCGTGTGGTCGGCGTGGACGAGTACGCCCAGCGCAAGGGCCGTGTCTACGGAACCGTGCTCGTCGACGTCGAGACACGTCGCCCGGTCGACCTCCTTCCCGACCGGGAGGCGGACACGCTCGCGGCCTGGCTCGCCGAGCGGCCCGGCATCGAGATCGTCTGCCGTGACCGGGCCCCCTTCTTCGCCGAAGGAGCCACCCGCGGCGCCCCGCAGGCCCTCCAGGTCGCCGACCGATGGCACCTGTGGCACAACCTGGGCCAAGCCGCCGAGAAGTGCGTCTACCGGCACCGCGGATGCTTGCGCCCCACGCCGACGCAGCCGGAGGAACCCCAGGAGGAGCCGGAGCCGGCCACGTCGTCGCCCTGGCCGACGGGACACCGGTTCGCCGAACGCACCCGCGCCAAGCACGCCACCATCCACGCTCTCCTCAACGCCGGTCACAGCAAAAGGTCCGTCGCCCGCCAGCTCGGGATGACCCTCAACACAATCCTGCGCTTCTCCCGCGCCACCACCCCGGAGGAGATGTTCACCGGGCAGTGGCAAAACCGTGCGACCAGGCTCGACGACTACAAGCCCTACCTCGATCAGCGCTGGCAGGAAGGCTGCACCAACGCCTGGAAATTATGGGAGGAGATCAAGGAACAGGGCTATCCTCGCGGCTACGCCGGCGTCCGCGACTACGTCAGCAGGAATCTCCGCGGCAAACCCCAACCGGTCGGCCCGCGCCCGCCGTCGGCCCGCGCCGTCACGCGCTGGCTCCTCACCCACCCCGACGCCCTGCCCGAAGGCGACCGGCTCCAGCTCAAAGCCGTCCTGGCCAACTGCCCCGAGCTGACGGCACTTGCCGAGCACGTGCGTTCCTTCGGCCACATGGTCGCTCACCTCCAGGGCGACCAGCTGCCGACCTGGATCGAAGCGGCCACCTCCACTACCGACCTGCCCAGCCTCCGGCACTTCGCCCAACACCTCGAACGCGACCTCGACGCCGTCACCGCCGGCCTCACACTGCCCTGGAACTCCGGCGTCGTGGAAGGCCACGTCAACCGGATCAAGATGCTCAAACGCCAGATGTTCGGCCGCGCAGGGTTCGAACTCCTGCGCAAACGAGTCCTGTTGGCGTGACCGAGAGTCACGCGACCACACGAAGTGGACCAGAGCCCGTTCACACTTACGAAGCCAAGGGCGCGTGTGTTGGGACCGCCTCAGCACTGCCACAGGAACTTCGCGCGGCCACACGGTTCGCAGGCGAACGCATAGGCGCCGCCGCAGCCGCCGAAGTTCATGGCGGTGCTGTGGTCCGGACCCTCCTCAAGCTGGACGATCAGTGGCATAGGAGTGGCGCAGGACGTGCAGGACGGGGTCTCGTCGCCCTGAATCCAGGCGGGGCTACCCCCGAGCTGACCGAGCACGGATGACGCGGAGCGGTCGCTCCCCGCTGCCCACCCTTCGCCGGCCTGGTCGTAGTCGGGCCCGTCCACATGCACCAAGGTGACCGCCCGAACGGAACCGAGCAGAAGCAGTGCCTCATCGACACCGCCTTCGGGCTGGGGCAGTGGCTCAAGGCCATCCGTCGGGAAGAGCAATGCCTGGTTCCCGCCGGAGTCCGGTTCCCAGTCGCCGCACATACCTGGGTCGTTCTGGCATGCGAACAAGACGAGGACTCCGCGGTCCTCAATCCCATCCCCGAGGTCATCCAAGACCACTTGGGCGAGGAACTGCATCGGGCCATTGCACGACGCGCAGCAGGGCCACGGAGTGCCGGCCGGTGCCAGAGGCACTCCACCGGTCCGGGTCACCTGAGCCGTCGGCGCAACTGGACCTGCATCGATCATGAGAGTCGTCACGGCCAGGACTCTAGGACAGACCAGTGACATCACCGGGAGAGGTCGAGCCCGGCCCCTCCCTACCATCATCGTGACTAACGTGCCTCACGACCGTGCAAGCGCTTGACCTGCAAGAACAGTGCTCTCACTCGAGATATCCGTCGTGGTCGTCGCGTACATCGAGGTCTAGCCGCCGAAGGAGCCCGCGTGCCCTCCCTCGTCCAGCAGCTGTCCGCCCACCGCCAGCTCACCGCGCTGCGCACCGTCGTGCAGTGCAAGGCGAAGGCGACGGCCCTCCGGGAAGGTCCGGCCGCGGGCGACGGGCCCGGCACGGCCTGGGTCGCGTTCCTGTGCCCCGCGCACTCCGAGGGCCTGCCCAAGTGGCCGGCCACCCAGACCCACGCCGCCCAGGACTCGATGACGTGCGGGACGGTCCTCGATTTCCGGCTGGCCGAGCAGGTGCTCCAGTCGCACGCGGATCTGTGGCTGACGGCCCTGACCGGCGTCGACCCGGCCGCGTACGGCGCTGTGTGGTCCGACGTCTTGGACCAGGCCGACCGCGTGCTGCGCGAGCGCCTGGAGCAAGACGCCGACGCCGGTGAGGACGGGCCGGAGCACAGCATGCTGACGATGATGTGGCTGGCGCGCCGGGCCGCGGCCGAGGGCAACCTCATGCAGACGGCGTCAGCCCTGGGCTACTGCGAGACGATCGCCGAAGGCATGCAGTGGCGTGACACCGATCTTGCACCCCAATAGTGAGCGTTCTGAGGGAAGCGCAGGCCACGGGGTCATGTTGCCTCATGGGCCGTGTCGGGGCCGTCGTCGGTGCCCCCCCGGGTTCCGGAAGACCCGATCCACGGCGGCCCGGGTGCGAGCCTCGCTGTTCGGCATCAGGTGCGTGTACGTGCGGAGCGTGAAGCTCGGGTCGTGGTGACCGAGGTACTCGCTCAGGGCCTTGATGCTCTCTCCCGCGTCCAGGAGCACGGAGGCGTAGAAGTGGCGGAGGGCGTGCATGCCGTTCTCGCGTCCGAGGGGTCGTGCGCCGGGGCGGCCGCATCGCGAGGGATGAGGAAAAGCACTGCGGTGGGGTTCGTTTCCTTCGGGGTTTTGCATCGGGTCGGCCCGGCCGAAAAATCGCCAGGGGAATGAGGAATCACGGCTCGACAAGTTCGGTGGTCCAGGTTGCCGGGGCTGCCCTGTCCGGTGCCGTCACTGCTGGTGTCCCGCCGGTGCTGCCAGGGCCGCCGTGGTCGTGGCCCTCCCGGTGGCACTGACCGTGCCGAGGGTCGTCTCCCCGCGCCGCAGCGCCAGATACCTCCGCAGGCCCCTGTTGGCTTCCCGTCGTACCCGACGCAGCACCGGGATCTGGGTGGCCCTGTGCAGTTGGTAGTGCCACGGCACCTGGGCCCCCTGCCGTACCGACATCGCGTAGGCGAAGTCCACCAGATCCTGCTCAAGGTAATGGTCGAGACGCTCGAACCAGGCCATGCTCGTGCGGGCCGCGGCCTGCACGGGATGGAGCGCGGCCCGGCGGCGCTTGTCGTAGGCCTGCAAAGCGGCAGGCAGCTCTGCCTCCGTATACAGGCTGTGCGCGAGCTCGATCGCATCCAGCAGCGCCAGCCGGGTGCCCGAGCCCAGGGTGTAGTGGGTGGTGTGGGCGGCATCCCCCAGCAGCGCCACGTTGTCGTGGCACCAGGTGGCGTTGCGTACCTCGGTGAAGTGCTGCCAGCGTGCCGGTTCCCCCCGGGACTGGCCAAGCAGCGCGTGGCCGTCCAGAGCGGAGGCGAAGATCTGTTCCAACAACCGCACACCGTCGGCGGTGCCGAGCGTATCGAGCCCCAGCCCCCGCCAGGTCTCTGGGGCGCACTCGACGACGCAGGTGCTGATTTCCGCGCTCGATGGGTAGGCGTAAAACCAGATCCACCCGGCCGGGGTCGGTTCGAAGGCGAAGGTGAAGCGGGGGAACACCTTGTCGGTGCCCAGCCATATGTAGGGGTTGCGGCCGACTTCCAGGCGGGTGCCGAAGTGGTCGCCGTGCAACTGGCGCACCCGGCTGTTGGCCCCGTCGCAGGCGACGATCAAGTCGGCGTCGGCGAGCTCGGCCAGGTCGTCGACCTTGCGGCAGTGCTGGACATCCACCCCCAGCTCGGTTGCGCGTCGGGTGAGGATGCCGAGCAGGGTGGCGCGGGCGATGCTGTAGCCGTACCGGCTCAGATGCGCGGTCTGTTCCCCGCGGCGGACCTCCTGGTCTTGCCACAGGGCTGAGGCCGCACGCACCGCCTGGGCGCTGTCGGGGTCGTTGCGGTAGAGGTGGTCGAGCAGGTCGTCCCCATACCCCACGCCCCAGCCGTAGGTGGCCCCCGGCGGGTCGCGTTCGATGACGGTGATGTCATGGCCGGCATCGCGGCGCTTGGCCGCGATCGCGAAGTACAACGCGCCCGGTCCACCGCCGGCGCACACGATCTTCATGGCGTGTCCCGTGCCGGCTGCACGGCCGGGCGGCCGCATCGCGGCTGCGGCACCCTGGTGCGCGGCCGGTGTCGGGTCAGGGCCGCCCAGCCGCGGAAGGGCGGTCCCGGCCGGCGTCCCCTGCCGGTCGGGTCCTTGGAGTAGTGGTCGCATGGGTTCCTCTTCCCTGGGTTGAGTCTCTGGGTTGACTCGGTGGGTTGGGTCTCGGTGCCTGTGGGTCGGTGCGCGCCCGAGGGCACAGAAGGGGGCTGGGCCTGTGCTCGGCACCGGGCGCGCGGGTGCGGCGATCTCACACCTGAGGTGTGTCTGCCGCACCCGCGCCCGGGCCTTGGCGATCTGACCGGGGGCTCCTCGTGGCCGGTCAGGCGCCGCCTCGGGATGCCGCGGGGGTCAGGGCAGCGTCGGTGCCGCCTGCCCCGGGTCGGCTACCCCCAGCTGCCCCAGCCACCCCAGCTGCCCCAGCCACCCCAGCCTCCGTCGTCACCCCAGCCACCGTCGTGACCCCAGCAGTCGTCGTCACCCCAGCCTCCGTCGTGACCCCAGCTGCTGGCGCTTGCCACGGTGGTGGCGTGCGTCGTGGCGGGTGCGGCCTGGGCGGCGGCGCCGCCGCCCAGGAGCGCCCCTGCGGCGGCTACAGTGACGGCCGCGACCTTGGCGATCTTCTTTCTCGTTCGAAACACGACCTGTCCTTCCTTTCGGTGGATGAGCCTCACTCCGGATCGGTGAGGTCGTGTTTCGAGTAAGCCCGAACGGGTCATGCGTCGTCACGCCACTGAATGCCGTGCCTTGACACCCGCAAATGATCTTGATATGAGTCCGCGTCCCGCCCAGGCCAGCCCGGTGCCCAGCCCCGTGACAGCCCTGCCGGCCCTGGGACGGGCCCCTTGAGGCGCCGGCCCCGCAGACCAGCCGGACGGTCACCGCGACCCCGCCCTCCGCACCGACCCCGGCGTCTTCGCGGTCTACCCGTACGCGGCCAGACCGAAGCTCGTGAAGCGGATCATGAACCTGGTGCTCGCGGGCGTGGCCCTGGCGATCTCCAGCTTCTGGTGGACGGCGGCCGCGTCCACTGGTGCCCGCCTCGGAACGGCCGTACATCGGCGGCTCCACGGACGGCACCGCCTGAGACCTGATCACGGGCTGCAACGGCCTCGGCCGGGTCTTCGGCGGCAAGGGCAACGACGGAGGCGGCAGCGGAGGCTTCTCCGGCGGCCAGCAGGGCAAGGGCAATGAATCGCTCCAGACGTAGCCATCCGCACGAGCGTGTGAAACTGCCGCGTGGGAACCAACTCGTCAATTTGCTGGAGCATTTGACCATGTCGCCGTCGTTTGCGATCTTCTTGCTGCCGCTCGTGCTGTTGGTGGGGACGCTCTGGCTCGCATGCGCCGTTCTCGGCGTGCATGGCTTGCTGCTCGGGCGGATGCCAGGCAAATGGCTACAGCGCCACGTTCGACAGCCAAGACTCTGGGGAGCGGGGGCGCTGCTTGTGGCGTGCGGCGCGTTCAAACACCCGTCGTTGGTCGTAGTCGGGATCGGCTTCATCGCCCTGGGCCATGCCGTGAAGCCAACGTCGTGATAACCCAAGGCCGAGATGGGAGGCCTTCGGCTGACGCCCCAGTGTTCCCCGTGGTTCCCCGCCCGATCGGGCACGCGACTGGCACGAGTGGCGAGCATTCCGTCCCAGGTCAACGGGGCAACAGCTCTAGGACCACCCAGGCTTCCCAAGCTGATGGCTCAGGCAGTGCGCTCCGGACCGGCCAAGGTGCCGGCGCCTGCCGACATCGCCGCGCGGCTCGGTATCGCCGAGGGTGAGCTGTGCGTCCGGACGACGTACGAGTTCCTGGCGGACGGCAGACCGGCGCAGTTGTCGGTGAGTTGGGAGCCGTACGACCTCACGGCAAAGCGGCTGCCTCCCCCAACGCACGAGCGCCCTCCCGGGCCGTCCTGGGGCCGTGGAAGGGCGCTCAACGATGACCAACGTCGACAACTGCCGACAGCTCAGCAGCAGGTCAGAGTGTTGATCGATTAGACGGTCACAGGTCAGGGCCGCCGGTGATCAGTTGTGGTTAGTACAGATAGTGCTTCTGGTGCGGGCTGTAGATCCTTCCCCCTGAGAGCGGAGCTCGGTCCGGGAGCAGTCTGGGCGGTGGGGGTGCGGTCCGGGCAGAGGACGGCGCGCGGGGGCGGGAACTCGCCGGGGCCCGTTGCTACCCGCTGCTGTCCGACCGAGGCCGGCCTGCTGCTCGTGCAGCACCCTTGTGCCACACGGGCCGTGCGAATACTGCGCCACAGTCCCCGACCCCGAGCAGCAACCGGCCGTGCACCCTTCACCACCAGGAGCAGCAGCCCGTTGCGCAACCCCGCTGCACGATGCAGGCCAGGAGGGGTGCGCGGGCGCTGTACGTGGCAACCGGTAGCAACGGCGGACTTCACCGGGAGCACCGGCGCCCCTCGAGGACGGGGCCGATCGGCACCGGATCTTGCACCCCGCGAGGGGGGCGTCGGCGGTCGGCGGCGCCCGGGGCTGCGGCATGGACGGGGCAACGCTGGGTGCGCCAGCGCATTTGCTCGGCGTACGGCAGGCGGCTGAGGCGGCAGTTGCGGATCTTGGGTCCCGTGGTCGTTCACGAGAAGTAGCAGCACGGGTGACCCGCAGTGCGTGGTGCCTGCGGTGACGCCATTGCCTGGCGTGTGAACGGGTACGTCTAGGGCCGATGCTGTCGGCATCCGGTCGAGGAGATGGAGGGTGTGCGCCGTGTCGGTACTCCGTGCGTCGTGCCCGGCCGATGGGCGGCGATTCCCCGCTGAGTTGCGGTGTGGGCGGGGCAGCTACCCGGTTCCCGACCTTGCGGGTGGCGACCGGGGCACGGTCAGGACCACGGGTCGTCCCAGCGGTCTTCGGCGTCAGGTGTGTCGGGGTGCAGCATTGTGTGCAGGCAGCGGTGCAGGCCGTTGCTGTTGGTGTTCTCGGCCGCACGCATCCACGGCAGTGGCGCCATCAGCCGGGCTGTCTCGTGGGTTGCGAGGTCGTCCAGCATGGCGCGCAGTTCGTCCGGGACCGGTAGGTCGGTGAGGCACATCCACCCCAGTGCCGCGCTCACGCGTACCTCGGGCGGCCGTGCGGGGTCGGGCCAACAGGTCCGCATCCACACCGACGTCCGCGAATCCTGGTGCGCCCGGGCCAGTTGCGCAATTGCCAGTACCAGGCCCGCGCGTACGGCCGGGTCGTGTTCGGCGAGCAGGCGGGCGTGGAATGCGGAGAGGATGTTCTGCGCGCGGGCGGAGGCGGCCGCCAGCGCGTAGGCGGCGGCGATGCGCACTTCAGGGTCGTGGTCGTCGAGCAGGGGCAGGATGAGATCGGTGTCCGCGGCGATCGCGTCGCGGGCGGCCTGCACGGACCAGTTCTGCAAGTAGCCAGTGACCTCGAAGAACCATTCGTTATCGCCGCGGAACCGCAGCATATCGGCACGCGTGCACACACCCTGGTGCTGCATGCGCGCCACTTCGGCTGTCACCGCCAGAGCCTCGGCGCGGTGGCCGGCCTCCGGGTCGGTACCGACCCGGATCAGGAAGGGCACCGCCGGCGCTACTGCGGCCCTCATGTCGTTGGCGCACAGGCCGATGGGCATGCCGAGGGAACCGCGGACGGCGTCGCCCGAGCGCAGCCGCTCCATGTTCTCCCGAACGCTGACGCCCTCCGGGAAGCGGTCCCAGGGCACCTCCTCAAGCAGGAACCCGTCCTTGGCCTCCGTACGAATGCCCGCCACCACCGCACGGACGTCGAGGGGCCCTCCCGCCTGATCGAGCGGATCCCCGTCCACGAACGCCCGCAGCACCCCCTGGTACGCCAGGTCGCTGTCCAACGAACTCACCGGCAACCTCCATTGAGCCCCCCCGGGCCCGGCACCGCGGCGCTGGAGGAAGGTCGAACATACAGCTGATCACGCCAGCCGCCACAGACAGGGCACCGGGTGGTCCATCCGGATCGCGGCGTACACCTCGACCTTCGACATCTGCGGCATGGCCAGGGCCTTTCACTAGGAGCACCTCGATGCTCCCCTGGCAAGTGCCCCAGCGACTTCAAAACTCGCGGACATCACCCGCCCGCGGATCTGGGTGCCTCCCAAACCCGTGAACAACTGACTTCCAATACTCGTGAACAAAGCCACCGGGCTTGTGCGCACAGACCGGTGCGCATCGCAGGCCCCGCCTGGGTCGAAGGCCTCCCGGCCCGCGGTGGCTGGCACTACCGTGGACCTCACCACGATGCGCGGGAGACCGTCATGAGTCAGGAACCGTCCGCACGCCAGCCGTTGGAGCCCGCGGCCGCAGACGCGGTCCGCGCCTACGCCGCCCGGACCCGGGCTGATGCCGACCGGTTCGCCGGCGCGCTCGAGGACATCGCGGCCAACGGACTGCCGGCGGTCGAGGAATGCACGCCATGGGAGGAACTGCGCGAGGCCCACCTCGCCCGCCTCGCAGCACAGCGCCCGGCCGTCGCCTGATGCCAGGACGGCGCCGCGCTCAGATCGCCTTCAGCGACGCGGCCGCGAAGCAGCTGGAGAACCTCACCGACGCACACCAGATCCACGCCCTGGACCGCGCCCTGGTCGCCGTCTCCGTCGACCCCGAGATCGGCGAGCCGCTCCCCGGCGACACCATCCACCCCGCACTGCGCCAGTACGCGGACGAGATCGAACGTGTCCGCGTCCTGTACTTCGTCACCGCACTGCGCACCGTCGCGTACACCGAGGCCTGACCGCCCAGACCACGACGCGTGGGTACAGGGTGACTGCGCCCGCTTCTTCGGGCTCTGGTCCACTTCTTGTGACACGGTCACCGTTAGTGATCAGTGGGTAGTGCGAGGGTCTCCATGATCTGTTGGACTTTGTGGCGCCACTGGTCAGCGTCGGCACTGTCCACCCAGCCCGTCGCCATTTTGGATCCGTCTTGGAGTACCCGGTGGAGTGCGAGCATGGCTGACCTTCGGAGGGATGCCGGAAGTTCCGGCAGCGGTTTTCTGGGCCCGCCCTCAGGGTCGATCACGATCCTGCTGTCCGGGATTGTGCTGGCGACGAGAGCTGCAGCGGCAACTGCTTCGATGCCGTCTCCGCCATCCACGCGTGCTCCGGAGCTCGCGACTCGCTGGAGTGCTCGCGCGAGTACGTCGATGACCTGTTGGGGAGTCAGACCCTCAAGTCCATCGACGAAATCTGCAGCGAGGTCGCTGTCGAATGGGCCAGTTCCCCACGTTCCCATGCACGGCTCCTGGTATCGCCTTCTCGGACGGGGGAAGCATGCCAGCAGCCACTGACATCGCTCACGTGGCCAGGAGGACTCGCTTGCGAAGCAGCGCGAATCCCGCGCGGCCGAACATCTGGCGCTTCAGCATCTTGATCCGGTTGACATGGCCCTCCACGACACCGGAGTTCCACGGCTGTGTGAGGCCGGCGATGACGGCGTCGAGGTCGCGTTCGAGGTGCTGAGCGAAGTGGCGGAGGCTGGGCAATTCGGTGGTGGCGGTGGCCGCTTCGATCCATGTCGGCAGGTGGTGGCCTTGCAGATGGGTGAGCATGTGGGCGAAGGAGCGCACGTGCTCGGCGAGTGCTGTCAGTTCTGGGCAGTTGGCCAGGACGGCCTTGAGCTGGAGCCGGTCGCCTTCGGGCAGGGCGTCTGGGTGGGTGAGGATCCAGCGGGTGACGGCGCGGGCCGATGGCGGTCGGGGCCCGACTGGCTGGGGCTTGCCGCGAAGACTCCTGCTGACGTAGTTGCGGACGTTGCCGTAGCCGTCCGGGTAGCCCTGTTCCTTGATCTCTTCCCATAGTTTCCAGGCGTCGGTGCAGCCTTCCTGCCAGCGCTGGTCGAGGTAGACATCTCACGATGCCAAGTCGTCAAGGCGCCTTGGCCAGTTGGGAGTGGAATGCGACGTGCTCGTCGAACAGTTGGCTGGTTTGGAGGCAGTGGTAGAGCTGGCCGATCATGCGGTTGAACAGATGCCGCTGGGCGGCGGCGTGCCAGTCCCCCTGTTCGCGCCGACGTCGGTAGTGGGCTTCGGCGCCGGGCGAGGACCGCAGGGCGGAAAAGGCCCATAGGTAGCCGACGTGGTTGAGCCGATCGTTCTTGATCATCCGGCGCCCGACGTGGTGTTTCTTGCCAGATGCGCGAGTGACGGGGGCGGCTCCGGCGTAGGCCTTGAGGCCGCGGGCGTCGGTGAACCGCTGGCGGTCGTCGCCGATCTCGGCCAGCATCCGGGCGCCGAGCTGGACGCCGAGGCCGGGGAAGCTCAGGATTACCTCGGCGTCCGAGTGCTGGAGGAAGGACTCCTCGACCGCCTCGGCGAGCTCATCGGCGGCGAGGCAGGCTGCCTCGAGTTGCCGCAGGAGGGCGAGGGCCTGCTTGCCGAGCGCGTCCTCGACGAGCCGGGCCTGGGTCGCGTAGTCGCCGTGGAAGACCTTCCGAAGTCTGTCGGCTCCGGCCTCGATGCCGCGGCTGCGGCCGGCGCGCTTGAGGGCGGAACGCAGCTGTGTGCGTGTGAGGCGCGCGGCTTGAGTGGGGGTGGGAGCGATTTTGAGCAGTTCACGGGCTTCGGGACCGCACAGGCCGTTGGCCCACACAGCGAAGGCGTCCAGGGCAGCAGGGTAGTACTCCCGCAGCAGGGAGCGGAGTTGGTTGGCGATCTGCTGGCGGTTCCAGGTGGCGTCCTGCTGGGCGCGGGCCAGGACCGCGATGGCGCGGGCGAGATCGGTGTCGGTCGGCAGCGGGCGGTGCGTCGGCATATCGGTCCGCAGGATGTTGGCCAGCACAAAGGCGTCGCCGGGGTCGGACTTTTTGCGGGAGACACCGTGCCGGTCGCGGTAGCGGGCGGCGGCCATCGGGTTGACCGCGAAGACGTGCCGCTTGCCCGACCGCAGCGCGGCGACCAGAAGACCGCGGCTGGTCTCGATGGCGACGGGGATGGGGGCCTCCTCGGTGTCGCCGTACTCGGCGAGGAGCTCCAGCAGCAGCCGGTAGCCGGACACGTCGTCGCTGATGCGGCGCTTGGCGAGCAGCTGCCCTGTGCTGTCGACCAGGGCGACGTCGTGGTGCTTCTCGGCCCAGTCGATCCCGCAGTAGATCACGGTGTTTCCTCCCCTTGGCGCTGACATCTGCGCTGGTCACGAGCGCATGCGGGCCGCGCGGCTCCCTAATTCCAGGACTCTTCGGTCCGACATCTCACAAGCCGTTCGCGGCACCAGCGCGCCTCACGGGCCTCGGTCTTGCCCAGAACTCGGTGGTTCAGGGCTGGCAAGAGGTCGCCGTGAAACGGGCTCGCACCACCAACTCCAAAGAGTGGAGGTTCAGTCCTGTGGTGGCGACCGTGACGACGTCAGGCGTCACCGCTCTACCTAGGAGGCCTCGCGGGCCGGGGCTTGTATAGGTTGTCCGCCCGACGCCCGCACGGCTGCCACCACACGAGTCATGGGACTGGCGCCCCTCTCAGTGGAGGCCTCATCGGCCGGGGTCCAGGAAGGCGTCACAGCCCCGCACTCGAACAGTCCGGCAACGCTCCTAGACACGCGCCGGTGCTGCTATCAACGAATTAGGGTCCAGGCAGGCCAGGCCGATCTCGTTGAACCGGTGGATCACATCCCGGACGGTGTCCTCGTCGGCCTGCACCAGCTGGGCGATCACCGGGACGCGGTTGCCGCCGGCCGAGGCCAGCAGCATCATCGCGCGCCGGTAGCGCACGGAACTGGCGCTGCCCCGGCGCACGATCTGCTGCAGCCGCTGCCCCTCCTGGTCGGTCAGTCTGCGCACACGGACAGGCTCGGCCACCGCACCCCCAGCGGTTGGATCGGATGTCACCGCACATCCAACCGCGACAACCACCAACCCGGCGAACCTATGCGGCCACAGCACTAGAAGCCGGTGGTCACCGCGGCAGCGATCTCTTCGTCCCGGGCGAGTAACCGGATGAAATTGCAGCACCGGCCGCCGTCGCAGAACCCGATGCCAGGCTCGCTCTCGCGTATCAAGCAGGACGCGCACAGGCCGCTCTGGTGGACCCGTCGCCGTGTTCAGAAGGAGAGTTCGACTGACTGACCCGGCACGCTGCCCTAGTCGATATCCTCATCCGCCCTGGTCAGAGCCCGTGTGCCGTGATCTTCGTTCCGTCGGATGCTGAGGCCGGCGCAGTGCTGTGGCGGAGATGACGATCATCTCGGCATGATGGTCGCTCGTGCTGTTGAAACTCGCCTGCCTGAGCGTGACCAACATGTTCGCGATGCTGCGACTGCTGCCGGTGAGCACCCGGGACAAGGATGTAGAGATCCTGGCTCTACGCCATCAGATCACCGTGCTGCAACGGCATCTGAACGGGCAGCGAGTCCAGTACGCACCGGGGGATCGGGCGTTCCTGGCGGCGCTGCTGCATGACCTCCCGAAGGAAGCGCTGCTCCGTGTGCGGTTGCTGGCGCGGCCGGACACGATCCTGCGTTGGCACCGTGACCTGGTCGCCTGTCGGCACGCCGCCCGATCCCGGCCCGACCGCGGGGGCAGACCCCGCACCGTCCGCTCCATCCGGGCCCTCGTACTGCGCCTGGTCCGTGAGAACCCGAGCTGGGGGTACCGGCGCGTGCACGGCGAACTGCTGGTACTCGGAGTGAAGGTAGCCGCGTCCACGGTCTGGGAGATCCTCCAGGACACCGGCATCCCGCCGGCCCCCGAACGGGCGTCGAACACCTGGTCGGACTTCCTGCGCTCCCAAGCGGACGTCCTTCTGGCGTGTGATTTCTTCGAGACCGTCACCTTGTCCGGGGCGCGGTTCTACGTCTTCGCGGTGATCGAGCACGCCAACCGGCAAATCCGGGTCCTGGGCGCCACTGCGCATCCCACCGCGGCCTGGGTGACCCAGGCCGCGAAGAACCTCGTCATGGACCTCGAAGACGCCGACTGCCGGGCAAGGTTCATGATCCGGGACCGGGACGGGAAGTTCCCCGCACTGTTCGACACCATCCTCACCAACGCCGGCATCGAGGTAGTCCTCAGCGGCGTGCGAATACCGCGCATGAACTCGATCATGGAACGGTGGGTGCAGACCTGCCGCCACGAACTCCTGGACCGCACCCTCATCTGGAACCATCACCACCTGCTCCGCGCGCTGAGGGAGTTCGAGCAGTTCTCCAACGGGCATCGACCGCATCAGGGCATCGCCAACGCCCGCCCACTGCATCCGTTGCCCCCACCGATCACCGATCCGGGGCGGATCGCCGCCTCGACATACGAAAACGCGACCGACTCGGCGGCATCCTCCACGAGTACCAACATTCCGCGTGACCTGTACGGACGAAGTTTTCGGCAAGGACAGGTCGGGGTCGGCGACGGCGAACAGCGCTCCCGCACCGTCGGAGCGGTGCGGGAGCGCTGTTGCTGTTTGATCGACGTTATGCCGGTCGGCAGGCTCTATGTGTCTGGTCCCAGCGAGGCCAGGTCGAAGGAGTTGCTGATTGTGCTGTAGCCGTGCTCTGTCAGGTTGACGTGGTCGCCGGAGTCGAAGTCGGAAGGGGCGGGGTCTGCGTTCAGCATCAGTGCCTGCGGGTCTGTGGTGCTTGCCGGGTTTGGCACCGCCACGGCCGACTCCGCGTCCACGTAGCTGACCCTGGGTGTGGTGAGGTCGAGTTGGTCGGTGATCCAGGTGTTGGTGTCGATGCGGTTCTGGTCGACGGTTGCGGTGCAGGCGCTGTAGCCGTTGCAGGGGGTCAGTGTCGTGAAGATGACTTTGATGCCCCAGCCCTTGAGTTGCTTGCGCAGCAGTCCGAGTGCGCTGTCGATGTCGACGTCGTCATGGCCGGCGACGATGTCCTCGAGGCCTTGGGTGACCACGACGGTGCGCAGGCCGGGGATCGAGAGTACGTCCCGGTCCAGGCGGGTGAGCACCGAGCGGCCGCCGGCTCCGGCGCCTTGGTCGGTGCCAAGGTAGTTGTTCTCGATGCCCGAGGCCACGATGCCGTAGACGGGGGTTCCGTCGGTGTTGGTGCGTAGCCGTGCGGATAGGTCGTTGGAGAAGCGTGGGGTGTTGTAGCCGGCGGTGGTTCCGGTCGTACGGGTGTTGACAAGGCCATCGCCGAGTATGGAGACGGACGGGCGGTTGTCGGCGGCGACTACGTCCACCTCGGTGAGAATGTCGGTGAAACGGCCCCACGTTGTTCCGGTGCCGGTGAACGCCGTGTCGGTGGCGTCCGCGGTGTGGTCACCGCTGCCGACCGCGCTGACGTACCCCAGCGTGTCGGGCGCTGCCCAGGGGTGCATGACCAGGTACGTCACCTGGTTGACCAGGTGAACGCTGGTCAGCAGGGCGCTGCCGGCGTTGATACGGATTGGGATCGGGTCGCTGTACAGCTCGCCGCCCTCCGGGATCACCACCGACTTGCTGCCGCCGAATGTTACGTCTGCCGGTGTGGAGGTCGGCACCGCGCCTTGGCTCTGCGAGGCCACTGTGACATGGTCAAGGGTCAGTGGGTCGGTGCCCAGCGCGTTGGACAGCCTCAGCCGCACTGTGTTGCCAGAGACGCTGGCAGTGGTGGCCATCCGGATGGTCTGGTTGCGGAAGGCGCCCATACTGGAGAACTGGAACCGCTCCTCGGTGGGCGCGCCCCAGGTTCCCGTCCAGGTCGCGCCGCTGGGCGCGGTGGTCGTGTCGCGGACGGCCATGCTGATGATGTGCAGCCCTGGTACGTACTGGCGTGCGGTGTCGGCCAGGTCGGGCAGTGTCACCGAGTCGAGGGTGGCGCCGGCCTTAAGCGAGACGGCGAAGGCGTAGATGTTGGTGTTCCGGGTTTGCTGGGTGCTCGGGGTGTTGCGGTGCAGCAGGGTGACGGCGGCCAGGGCGTCCGAGCCGTAGACCCAGTCGGGCATGGTCAGGTTGAAGGGTTGTGCGGTGTGGTCACCGTAGGTGATGGAGCCCTTCGGGGTGACGCAGTCCTCGTAGGTGCCGTCGCCCAGGCTGCAGTTGGTGGCCGAAGTATTGGTGTTGTCGGGGACGACGGGGCTGGTGTTGTCGCCGTCCTGGTGCTGGGAGCCGACGAAGCCGTAGGTGGAGAAGCCGAGGAAGACCAGGGCCTGGCCGCTCGTGCCGTTCATCTTGATGGTCTGGTTGGCGGACATCACGTTGTCGCCGGCGGCGGAGCCGAAGTTGGGCAGGGTGAAGGTGGCGCCGTCGACGGTGACTTTGCCGCCGGGCTGCCAGCCTGCCGCTTTGAGGTCCTGGAGTGAGAGTGTGGCGCCGACGCCGTCGGCGTCGCCGGTGGCGTGGTTGCTGTCGTCGGTGGTGGCGGTGTTGTTGAAGGCTTCCTGCAGGCTGGTGTACGGCTGCGGGGCCGGGGCATGGCCCAGTGCGGTGAACTCGTACTGCTGCTGGGAGGAGACGTTGCCGGCCGAGTCGACGGCGTAGACGTAGAGCGTGTGCGTGCCGGGGGCCACCGGGGTCGCGGAGATGGTGGCGGTGTTGTTGTTCGCCTTGGTCCACTGTGAGGTGGGGGTGTTGGAGGTGGGCGGGGCGGCGTCCAGGCCGTAGAGGAACTTGGCCGCGTTGTTGCCGTTGGTGCCCGGGTTCACGGAGACGGTGAACTTGCCTGTGGTGCCTGCTGCGGTGATGCCCGGGGAGTCTTCTGGGTAGAGGTTGTCTGCGGTTTTGACGGTGGGTTGTGCCGGGCTGTGCAGGTCGACGGTGAAGTGGCAGGTTGCCGAGGGGGCGGAGGTGTCCTTGCCGTCCGTGGAGGTGACCTTCCAGCTGACCACGCTGCCGTCGGCCAGGCCGCTCATGAAGGTTGAGGGCAGTTGCTTGGGCGCGTTGGCTCCGCTGGCGACGGTGGCGCTGGTGGTCGTGGTGGCCGAGCCGCTGCCGGCCCAGTACGAGTACGTGGCGGAGAGGGCGTCCTTGTCTCCGTCGCTGACCGTGGCGTTGAGCGTGGGCGGGGTGGTGGCCAGGGTCTTGCCGACGATCGGGTACGGGGTGACGGTGCCGCAGCCGAGCGACGTGGAACCGACCTTGGTGGCCAGGCTGCCGGGCTTGCTGGGCACGTGGTTGTACTCGATGGACATCGAGGGGTTGTTGTCGAAGCGCTTGAAGTAGTTGCCGTCGCCGCTGCCGTTGTGGCTGTTGACCAGGGCGAACGTCCAGCTCTTCCAGGGCACCTGGGCGCCCTTTTTGATTGTGTCGGTCACCGAGAAGCCGCCCGAGGGCTCGCTTGTGCAGGCGGGGCCGAAGCTCTTGGTGGCCAGCTTGCTGGTCAGGGACGGTTTGGTGTTCCAGGTGGTCGACGAGTTGATCGCGCCGGACCAGTAGAGGGAGACGTCGGAGGAGAGGCTGCAGCTGGCGGAGTAGTTCTCCTTGACGTCCACTGTGGCCGAGACGACGTGCGCGTTGTCGATGACTGAGGGCACGGCGAGCTGGAAGTAGGAGCGCTCACCGCCGATGCAGCCGGACCAGCTGTTGTAGCCGACGCCGGGGTCGCCGTACTGGGTGGAGTCGTAGTTCTTCGCCGTGGGGCAGCCCTGCTGGGTCTCCACGTAGTGCTGCTTGGCGCCGCTGGCGTAGTGCGGGTTCCAGGTCGGGTCGATGAAGACGGGATACCTGGTGTGCGCGTCGCCGAGCAGTCTGGCGTCGGGGACGAGGGAGAGCGTCCGGCCGTGGAGACGGCCCTGGACGCGGGCCACCCGGGCCTTGGGGGCGGGCCCGTTTTCCGGTGCGGTGTGCTGTGCGCCGATGCCGCTGGAGTCCCACATGGCCGGCTGCGGGGCACTGAAGAGTATCCGGCCGTCGGGAGCGGTGGCGGCGAGGTTGCCGTGGCCGTCGTCGGCGACGGCGACGCCCTTGGCTTCCGTGGTGAGGGCGATCTTCGCGAGCGCGGGGTTGGCGGCGGCCCTGGCGTTCTTGACGATGAGGACCTCGGACCAGCCGCCCTGAGTGTCGGCCGTGAGCCTGAGGTCCACGTCTGGCAGTACACCCGGATAGGTGAGGCTCGTGCCCGCGGCATGTGGGGTGGGCAGAGGCTTGGGCCAGGAGAGGGCGAGGGAGGCCTTGCCCTCGGACATGGTGGCGAGCGGGGTGGTGCCGCCGCCGGAGAACACGAGCGGCTCGGCCGAGGCCCGGGGGCTCCAGGTTCCGTCGGCATTGCGCTTCAAGGTGGCATCCACCGCCGCCCACCGGCCGGCTCTGCGTACCCGTACGGGCAGCAGGCTCGAGTCGTAGGTGAGGGTCCCGGAGGGGTTGGCCGTCGTGGTGGCGGTCTCGGTAGTCAGAGCGTTGACGCGGACCGGCTCGCCCGATGCCGCGGCCTGCTTGGCGGCGGAAGTCAGCGCGGTCCGCTGGGCTGCCGTCAGCCCGCCGTCGTCGGTCGCGCGCAACGAGCCGCTCGGCTCCGGCTGCTCGGTGTGGTCGTCCGGTGCCGGAGTGAGCGCCGGCTGACTGGCGTCTACGTCCGCGACGGAGCCTGGAGCGGAGTCCGCCGCAGCCGGTAGGGCGCCCGTGAGGACGGTGACCGGGGAAAGACAGAGCGAGCTGACAGCGACGGTGGCCAGAAACCGGCGGGGTATTCGCGGGATTTTTCTGAATGGGCCGCCAGTGGAATGCCGGCGGAAGCGATCGGACATCTGCCCCCCAAGTCGAGTCCGAGTGGAAAAGCGCCATTGGGCGCCAGGGAGGCTACCGGTAATCGCATCAAGGCGACAACTGCCCATGAAAAGGGGTCTGGTTTTGGATCCTCAGGCGGTGAAGGCGATGTGTGCAACTTTGTTGTGTGAAGCGCCAGTTGGTTGCGTTTCTTGATCAATAGCGCTGATTCATGGGTGAGTTGATGTATTTTCTGGCGTCTCTTGGGTGAGTCTGGAGTGTTCGATGACGATCTCTATACCTTTTGAGCATGTGAAGGGCCTGTGGAACGCGGCTTCGAACTGATCAAATATTTCCCCGACAGCTGTGCTGGAATTGGGGGGTCCGGAGTGCGTCGGAATTCGCGTTGGCAGATTTACAGAAAGAGCATGCGGATACGCAGGGCTCCTGCTTTATGGATCGTCGCAGTCACCGCGCTCGGCCTGCTCGTAGGGCTCCTCACGCCTGTGGAAGCGGTGGCCGCCGGGCATCGCCCGGATTACCTCGTCAAGGCGAAGAAGGAAAAACCGGTACCGGTGTCGCCGGTCAGGGGCAGGGCGGCGAAGGTGCCGCACATGGCCCGTTGGAGTGCCGCCCACGCACACAAGACCTGGCCCACGGCGGCCATGGCCGACCTGGCGGTACCCGCGCACGGCGCTGCCGCCAAGCGGGCCGTCGGCCTTCCGGTGTCCATCGGCGCGGCCAAGGGCTCACACCGGGCTCACACCGGGACCGGTGTGCACGTGACGCTGCCGGGCCAGAGTGCCGCGCAGCAACTCGGTGTACGCGGTGTGGTCTTCACCGTGCAGCCGGACAGCGGCACTCCGGGCGGCAGTGCCCAAGTGGGCCTGGACTATGCGGCGTTCAAGGACGCCTACGGCGGCGACTGGGCCGGGCGGCTGCGCCTGGTGCGGCTCCCGGCCTGTGCTCTGACCACTCCGCACGCCGCCGCCTGCCGCCAGCAGACCCCGCTGGCCTCCGCCAACGATGTCAAGGCACAGACGGTCTCGGCCGATGTCGCGTTGTCCACCCACACCACAGCACATCAGGGCGCCAAAGCCGAGCCGATGGTGCTGGCGGCGGTGGCGGCCGCCTCGGGTGGCGGCGGCAGCTACGCAGCGTCCTCCCTGGCCCCGTCCGGCCAGTGGTCGGCGGGCAGTTCGAGCGGAGCCTTCAGCTACTCGTATCCCATCTCCGTGCCCGACGTCCCCGGCGGTCTGGCCCCGAGCGTGTCCCTGGACTACAGCTCGCAGAGCGTGGACGGGCGCACCTCATCGACGAACTCCCAGTCCTCCTGGATCGGCGACGGCTGGGACTACTCGCCCGGCTTCGTCGAGCGCAGCTACGCCTCCTGCTCGGACGACACCGCGGGCGGCAGTCCCAAGACCTCCGACGCCTGCTGGTCGGACGCGGCCGACACCCTCACTCTTTCGCTGAACGGCTCGTCCAACACGCTCGTCCACGACGACGCCACGAACACCTGGCACCCGCAGGGCGACAACGGCGAGAAGATCGAGGTCAAGACCGACACGGTCAACGGCGACAACGACAACGAGTACTTCATCGTCACCACCGCCGACGGCACGAAGTACTACTTCGGCCTGAACCGGCTGCCCGGCTGGGCATCGGGCAACGCGACCACCAACTCGGTGTTCACCACGCCCGTGTACGGCAACGACACCACCGAGCCGTGCCACGCCTCCACGTTCGCCGCCTCCTGGTGCCAGCAGGGCTACCGGTGGAACCTCGACTACGTCGTCGACCCGCACGCCAACGCCGTCAGCTACTGGTACACCCCGGAGACCGGCTACTACGGCCGCGACAACGCCACCACGCCGACCCCGTACACCCGCGGTGGCTACCTCTCCAAGATCCAGTACGGGCAGCTGGCGGGGAAGGTCTACGACAGCACCGCCCAGGCCGCCGCCCAGGTGTTCTTCGACACCTCCGAGCGCTGCCTGGCCGACTCCAGCTTCGACTGCGCGTCGTCCAAGATGACGACGGCCAACGCCTCGCACTGGCCGGACGTCCCCGTCGACCAGGTGTGCGCGTCCTCGGGCACCTGCAACAACCACGGTTCGGCGTTCTTCACCACCCAGCGCCTGACGGGTATCCGCACCCAGGTCCTGGTCGGCACCGGCTACCAGAACGTGGACGCCTGGTCGCTGACCCACGCCTTCCTGGCGACCGGGGACACCACCACCCCGTCGCTGTGGCTGAGCCAGATCGTGCACACCGGCAAGGACGGCGGCAGCCTGGACCTGCCGCCGGTGAAGTTCGCCGGCCAGGCGCTGGCCAACCGGGTCGACGGACTGGACGGCTATCAGCCGATCACCCGCTACCGGCTGACCACCATCGCCACCGAGTCCGGCGAAGCGATCACGGTCAACTACACCGGGCCGCAGTGTCACCGCGCGGGCACCCAGGTGCTGCCTTCCAGCGCAGACAGCAACACCTACCGCTGCTACCCGCAGTACTGGACACCGCCGGGCCAGACGTCACCACAGCTGGACTGGTTCAACAAGTTCCTCGTCAACTCGGTGACGGAGCAGGACCCGACGGGCGGCGGCCTTCCCGTCCAGACCTCCTACACGTACGTCGGCGATCCGGCCTGGCACTTCAGCGACGACCCGCTGACCCAGGCCAAATACCGCACCTGGAACCAGTGGCGCGGCTACGGCCAGGTCGAGACCCGCACCGGCACATCCCCCGCGAAGATCACACTGTCCCGGCAGACGTTCTTCCGCGGCATGGACGGCGACAAGACCTCCACCGGCACCCGCACCGTCCCCCTCAACGACCGCGCGGGCGACGACTCGCAGAAGGACTCCGACTGGCTGGCCGGCCAGACCTTCGAGACGGAGTCCTTCAACGGTGACGGCGGCGCCCTCCTGTCGGACAGCGTCACCGACCCCTGGAGCTCCGCGGCAACCGCCACCCAGGCACGCACGAAGGCGGGCCTGGAGCCGCTCCTCGCACACCGCACCAACATCAAGCGGGCCCGCACCACCACCACCAAAGCGGACGGCACCACGCGCACCAGCGAGATCGACTACACCCTCGACGACGCCACCGGCCTGCCCAAAGCCATGGACGACCAGGGTGACGTCTCGACCTCCAAGGACGACAAGTGCACCCGCACCTGGTACGCCACCGACGCCACCGGCAACCTGCTGCCGACACCGCGCCGCGTCCAGGAAGTCGCCGTCAAATGCTCCGACACTCCGACCTACCCCGATGACCTGCTCAGCGACGACCTGACGTTCTTCGACAACTCCACCGACAACACCGCCACGCCCACCAAGGGCGATGTGACGATGGTGCAGAAGGCCGACTCCGTCGCCGCCGACGGAACCGCGCACTACATCACCGCGCTGAAGAACACCTACGACACCTACGGCCGCGAACTCACCGAGACCGACGCCGACAACCACGTCACCACGACCGTCTACACCCCCACCACCGGTGCCACCCCGACCTCCATCAAGGTCACCCAGCCGAAGGTCACCGGCCAGACCGCCGGCTTCACCACCACGACCACGCTCGACCCGGCCCGCGGCCTGGACCTCAAGACCACCGACGCGGCCGGATACTCCACCACCAGCACCTACGACCCCCTCGGCCGGCTCACCGCCGTCTGGAACCCGGGCTTCCCCACCGACAACAACCCCAACACCAAATTCAGCTACGACCTCAACCCCAAGGCTCCGTCGACGGTCACCACCCAGACCCTCAACGACAACAACGCCTACCGCACCTCCATCGCGATCTACGACGCGCTGCTGCGCCCGCGCGAGACACAGACGGCCACCGTGGACGGCGGCCGCACCATCACCGACACCGTCTACGACTCCCACGGCTGGCCGGTCAGCGCCTCCGACGCGTACTACAACACCGGCGCCCCCTCGGGCACGCTGGTGGACGCCGCCGACAACAAGACCCCGTCCCAGACCGGCACGGTCTACGACGGTGCGGGCCGGGTGAGCGCCCAGATCGCCTACACGTTCGCCTCCGAGACCTGGCGCACCACCACCGCCTACCCCGGCTCCGACCGCGTCGACGTCACCCCGCCCGACGGCGCCACCCCCACCACCACCTACACCAACGCCCGCGGCCAGACGGTCAAACTGCTGCGCTACCACGGCACCACACCGTCGGGCGCCGCAGACACCGTCACCTATGCCTACGACGCGGCAGACCACCAGATAGGCCAGGACGACGGCCAGGGACACACCTGGTCCAGCAGCTACGACCTCCTCGGGCGCCGCACCTCCCAGACAGACCCCGACACCGGCTCCTCCAGCTCCACCTACGACAACGCCGGGCAGCTGCTGACCGCGACCGACGCCCGCAACAAGACGATCAGCTATCAGTACGACGAAATGGGCCGCAAGAAGGCCGAGTACGACACCACGGGCAACGTGGCGCCCGCGGCCGGCAACGAGCTGGCCGCCTGGACGTACGACACGCTGAAGAAGGGCAAGCCCACCTCCTCCACCCGCTACGTGGGCGGCACCAGCGGCACGGCCTACACCGAGAAAGTCGCCGGTTACGACAGCCACGGCTGGCCGCAGGCCACCCAGCTCGTGATCCCGGCGGCCGAGGGCGCGCTTGCCGGCACGTACACCACCCAGAACAGCTACAACCTCACCGGCACGCTCTCCTCGTACACCGACGCCGTGCCCGCCACAGTCAAACTGCCGCAGGAGACCGTCTCCTACAGCTACGACGCCTTCAACCGCCCCACTGCTGTAGGCGGCGACGTCAACAGCTGGGCATACGTCAACAAGCTCAGCTACACCGAGTTCGACGAGCCCTACCAGTACACCTACGGCACCTCCGGCAACTTCGCCCAGCAGACCCTCAACTACGACGACCAGACCCACCGCCTGACCGACTCCACCACCATCACCCAGTCCGGCGCTGCGATCGCCGACAAGACCAGCTACGCCTACCAGCCGTCCGGCAACGTCACGAAGATCACCGACAAGCTGGAGACCGGCACGAGTGACACCCAGTGCTTCAACTACGACTGGGCTCAGCGCCTGAAGACCGCGTGGACGGCCGCCGACGACTGCGCGGCCACCCCCGCCCCCGGCACCTCCACCACCGTGGGCGGCCCCTCCCCGTACTGGCAGTCCTGGAGTTACGACGCCACGGGCGCCCGGGCCACGCAGGTGGACCACGACCCGTCAGGCGACACCACCCACGACACGACGGCCACATACACACCCTTCACAACGACGGGCAAGGGCCACCCGGCACACGCCGTGGACAAGGTCGACAAGGTCACACCGGGAGACCCGGCCGCCAACACCACCAACCGCTACACCTACGACGACACCGGCAACGTCCAGACACGCACCACCCGCGCAGGCACCGACACCCTCACCTACGACGACGAGGGCAACCTGTCCGAACTGGCCTCGACCGGCTCCAGCGGCGACACGAAGTACCTCTACGACGCCGACGGCAGCCTGCTGCTCCGCCACAGCCCCGACGCCACCACCCTCTACGCCGGTGACGAGGAGATCACCCTCAAGAAGGACGCCACGAGCGCCGACGGCGTCCGCTACATCTCCCTCGCCGGCGAGACCGTGGCCACTCACTCCTCCGACGGCCACTTCACCTACCTCATCCCCGACCGCCAGGGCACCGGCACCCTGGCCATCGACTCCCAGACCCAGCAGGTCACCCGCCGCCAGTACAAACCCTTCGGCGAAACCCGCGACCAGACCGGCACCTGGACCGGAGGGCAACGCGGGTACGTCGGCGGCACCCAGGACGACAACACCGGTCTGACCAACCTCGGCGCTCGCGAATACGACCCCTCCATCGGCCGATTCCTCAGCCCCGACCCCATCCTTGCCCCCGGCGCCCCGCAGTCCTGGAACGCCTACGACTACGCCGACGACACCCCGGTCACCGGCTCCGACCCCACCGGCGCCTGCGCGGACGTCGACTGCCCGACCCGCAACTGCCCCAGCTGCCTCAACCGCACACCCACCGACATGGACCCCCACTCGCCGGCGCTGACCGACTACGCGGGCTCGGGCAGCACACCCACCAACACCAAAGCAAACGCCGCCCGGCAAAAGGCCGACGTCAGCAACAGCACGGCCCACGCGCAGGCAGAGGAACGCGCACTGGAGCGGCAGAAAGCCACCGCGGACGCGGCGGCGGCCGCCGCGAAGAGACAGGCGTCCGGCTTTAAACACCGCCTGCTCAGCCTGGTCGCGGACGTCATCGGCCTCACCGACGCCTACAACTGCTTCACCAAGGGCGACGTCATGGGCTGCGTCAACACCGCCCTGACAGCCGTCCCCTGGGGCAAGATCTTCAAGGCCATCAAGGTCGGCGTCGAAGCCTTCAAGGTCTGGCGCGCCCTGGACCGTGCCTACACCGTGGTCAAGGACGCGGAAGAAGCCGCCAAGGTCGCTGAGGACGCCGTCAAGGCCGAACACATGGTCGTGGAAGCGGAGAAGGCGGAGGGAGCGGGAGCCGAAGCAGCCAGCTGCGCAACGCACAGCTTCATACCCAGCACAGCCGTCCGCCTCGCCGACGGCTCATCCAAACCGATTAGCAACGTCAAGGTCGGCGACACGGTCCTGGCCACCGACCCGCAGACCGGCGTCACGGCACCGGAACCGGTCCAGAACGTCATCGTCACCACGACGGACAAGGACTTCACCACCCTCACTCTGGACACGGCCCCGGTCCGTGGACCACCGCAGAAGGCAAAGGCTGACGCGCCTGCCCGGCAGCCCCTCACAACGACCTGGCACCACCCCTTCTGGGACGTCACCCACCACCGCTGGACCAACGCCCACGACCTAACCCCCGGCACCAAACTCCGCACCACGGACGGCACCACCGTCACGGTGGCCCAGGCCCACAGCTTCCACCAGCACCAGACCACCTACGACCTCACCGTCGGCACCCTCCACACGTACTATGTGCTGGCGGGGGCTACGCCGGTACTCGTTCACAACTGCGGGGAAGGAACTGCCACGGTCTATTTGGACCGGGCGGAGGGTCACGCCACCATCAAGGTGGATGTGGACGGTGGGGAATCGTTGCACAGTGAGCAAGTGATTGTGGGCGACTCAACAACCGGTGCGATCAGGACCGAAGGGCACAGTGCCACCACTATCGCCGTGAAAATTCGACTTCCCAACGCAAACTTGGCCCTCGCGTACCAGGAAGTGACAATGGGTGCGAACCTCAAGGCGTATGACCTCGCCAAGAATAGTTGCGTCACGTACTGTGCGAAGGTTCTACGCGCTGGTGGGGTAACAGATATTCCTATCGACAGTACTATTGCCGCCACTGGCTGGCTGATCAGAAAACACGGATGACGGGTGAGTGATGGGCACGCCTGAAGGATGGGAGTGGCTTCCGAAGGTCCCGGAATGGGACCCGCCCGCGGAAGTGAGAAAACCTACTCCCGTATGGATGTACAATCTGGTGATTTCGATGATATCCAGTGAAATCGTCGGAAATGCTTCGATGCGCCTGGTAGGGGATGTGTTGTCGCGCTATGCGGCATTCAATTCGTGGATCGAGGCCGAGGGTAAAGCGGCGCTCAACGCCAGCGAGCTATTGGTGCGGGCCGCTGTCCTGGAGGAGATCACGGCCAAGGTTTACGAGGCATGGAACTCATATCGAACTCGATATGAAGCATTGGGGCGGGCGCTCGGTGCGGCTGAGGAAGAGCGTCGGAAGCTCTCCGAGGTCTTGCAATCAGCGTCTCAGGAATTGGACGCGCTTCGGCGATGAGTCAGGCGCGGCAAATCTGAAGCCCTGCCAGGTACTACAGCCGGAGATCTTGAAGTGAGCGGGTGGCATGGGGCCGGGCCCAGTCGCGGAGGTCGGCTGGCAGGGGGTCGCCGCGTCGGCGGTAGTGACTGACCAGGGCTCTCGTCTGGTGCAGACGCCGCCACAGGTCGCACTGGATGATCACGTCGAGTGCGTGGCGGGCCCCTGCATGATCGTGCCTCGGTGTATGTGATCGACAAGCACTACTTCGTCGCGGCCAAGCTCGTCGATCTTTTGCTGGAGGAGCGGTTCAACGCCCTGGGCTACTACATCGTCAGTAATGGTGTGGGCAGGCAGTTCGCCCTGGACCTGGCTGCCGAAGGGCCCCGGACACTGGGCCGCGACGGCTCGGGGCGGGCAGCGGTTGGAGGGGGCGGGCGTTGGCGAGTTCCTGGTGCGGACTGTGCTCGTTGTAGAACCTCTCGAACATTTCCGCGCCGCGGCGGTCCAGCTCGAGGTAGCCGAGCTCGTCGATTTCGAGACGGTCGACGCGTCCGTAGCGGGCGACGATCTTGCCCAGCTGCTGTCGTCTGCCGCCTCGACCAGCTCGTTCACCAAGGCTGCTGCGGTGGTGTAGCGGACTCGGTAACCGGCCATGGCGGCCGCGGTGCCCAGCCCGATCAGCAGGTGCGACTTGCCGGTGCCGGGCCCCCGATCAGACGTAATCCGCTGTCCTGTTGGAGTGGTGCTTCCATAGGATCACGTCATGACTGCCGACGCCACGCTCACCCGAGAGTCGTTCCGGCGCCTCCACCCGATCAGCACGCCCCGGCCGGTGTCTCAGTTGCCGGATCGTGTATGGACTGACGAGGACTGGGACCGGATCCGGCGCGGATATCGAGCCCGGGACATGGATGAGAAGTGGAACGTCTTCGTTGAAGGCGATGTCCTTTTGATGCACCGGAGTTGGACCGGTCACGGCGTCTATGAGGTGTCCTTTGCCCCCGCGGCTGGTCGTGGGAGGAGGATCGCCTCTGCCGTGTTGGAGGCCGATGGGGAGCGCTATCGGAGCATGGGCGACGAGTACGACTGTCTGATGATGGAGCTGATCATCAGTGCGATCGTCCTTGGCGAGCCCGCCGCCGAACTCCGAGCTGGCCTTGTTGAGTTGACTGCCAGGGCTTCGGGAAAGAGTGATCTTCCCTCGGGTCTGGTGGAGCACAGTGTTCTGGGACTGCGCTCTGGATCGTAAGCCGGCTTCCAGCGGGACGGACTCGACGCGACCTCCGCCGCGGCGGGAACCGACCTGGCGGACACTCTCGGTGTCGATGCCACGCTGCTCGACCCCGGCGCCTGCTGGATCGAGACGGGGCACCCTTGACGGTGCCCCATCCGCTTCGGCGCATGCCGGAGGAGTGCTATCCGACGATCACCGGCTGCCCGGTGTGGCAGGTGAGAAGTCGTACAGGGCGAAGGTGGCCCACCCAACCGGTGTCCGGAGCCGCTACTTTCCGGGACGTCCGAGCTGGTGGATGGTCCAGCCGGCCGCGCGCCAGGGCTCGGCGTTGAGAGTGGTGCGGCAGTCCACGAGCAGGGGCGTCCCGGGCCGGTCCACGAGGGTGTGGGGGTCTGCCTGCTGGTACTCGGGCCACTCTGTGGCCAGCACGACGACATCGGCGCCGTCGAGCGAGGCGGGCAGGTCGTCGGAGTAGTCGAGCTCGGGGTTGCGGATCATGGCGGTGGCGACGGCCTGCGGGTCGTGGACCGTGACGACGCCTCCGGCCTCCTGGAGTGCGTGGGCCAGGGCGAGAGCCGGAGACTCGCGGACGTCGTTGGTGCCGGGCTTGAACGCGGCACCCCACACGGTCACCCGGGCGCCCTGCATAGGCCGGTCGCCCAAGGCGCGGGTGATGAGGTCCATGGCAACGCCGGTGCGAGCTTCGTTGATGTTCTCGGCGGCGCGCAGGAGGGTGGCTGCCGCGGCGGCGCCCAGTTGCCCGGCGGAGGCGGTGAATGCGCGGACGTCTTTGGGGAGGCAGCCGCCGCCGTAGCCGATGCCGGGCCTCATGCCGCCGGAACCGATGCGGGGGTCGATGCCGAGGATGTCCACGATCTGGGAGATGTCGGCGTCGGCAGCATCGCACATGTCGGCGACGGCGTTGATGTACGAAATCTTCAAGCCGAGGAAGGTGTTCGCGGCGCCCTTGGCGAGTTCGGCGGTCTGCGGGTCGGTGACGAAGAGGGGGACACCGGCATCCAAGATCGGGGCGTAGACGTCGCGGATCGCCTTCTCCGCCGAGGCGGTGGTGAGTCCGGCGATGAGGCGGTCCGGACGGAGGGTGTCTTCGACCGCGTGCCCCTCGCGGAGGAACTCCGGGTTCCACACGACGTCGACGTGTTCGCCAGCGGGGGCCAGGCTCTGGGCGAGGGCGGTGACCCGGCGGGTGGTACCGACGGTGACGGTGGACTTCCCGACGATCGTGCACGGGCGGTTGAGATGGGGGGCGAGTTGACGGATGGCGCCGTAGACCTGTCCGGTGTCGTAGGAGCGGCCGTCGGCGTCGATGGGGGTACCGACGCCGATGAAGTGCAGCTCGGCGAAGGTGGCAGCCTCGCGGAGGTCGGTGGTGAACCGCAGGCGCCCGCTCTCGGTGTGGCGGGCGAGCAGCTCGGGAAGCCCGATCTCGAAGATGGGGCACTCGCCCGCGTTGAGCCGGTCGACCTTGGCCTGATCGACATCCACGCCGATGACCTCGTGGCCCAGTTCGGCCATCGCCGCCGCGTGCGGGATGCCGAGGTGGCCACAGCCGATTACTGAAATGCGCATCCTTGACTCTCACTCTTGGGAGGGGGCCCGCGTGTGGGGCCGGGGGACAAGCTCAGAGGCTACTGCCGTTGCCCGGCCCCGCAGTTCAGCCGTTGTCGCTGTCGAGGTTCAGCAGCCGCTCCAGGGCAGCGATCGCGTCGGCGGCCGTCTTCCGTACGACGACATCACCGGTCTGCGGCGCCTCCAGCGGGTACGCGAACCAGGACCCGTCGGGGCGCGGGAATCCCTCTGGGTCGACGTGGAACACCTTGAGACCGGCCGCACGGGCCCGCTTGGCCACCCACCGCCGGTCGGCGTGCAGTCCGACCACGACCAGGGCTTTCGCGTCGGGGTGGAAGGTGACCGGAGGAATCCGCTGGTCGTAGCGGCGCATGAACTCCTCCTCGAACCCGGCGCGGGCGCCGAGCGCGTCGAAGTTGTTCGTGATGAACGGCCCGACCATATGCCCGGCCTCCTCCATGCGCTTGAGCGCGTGCAGGGCCGGGGTGACCTCGGCGTTGAAGCACGCCCGGTACATGTCCGACAGCTCGCCGACCTTGTCCTCCGTGTCGAGGAACATCTCCGCGAGCAGCGGGTCCCGGCCCGGCGCCAGGACGAACGTGAAGCCCTTGCGCAGCTGCTCGTCCTCTATCTCGTTGACGTGGTACATCTCGTGGAGCCGGTGCAGCGGCGGAATCCCGGCCTCGTAGGAGACACCACAGCCGACCTCGACCTGGAACGGCAGGAAGTCCATGAGCTGCGCCAGGTCGTCGGCGTAGACCGGCTGCCCGGGGGTGTCCTTGACCCGGACACCGTGGGCCAGAACCTCCCACGGCCGGCGCCGGATTGCCCTCGGCGGGTACGTGTTGACGGAGGTGAACGTGGTGTCGATGACCTCGTAGCCCGCGGGAAGCCGGCGGCCCGCCCGCAGATCCTCAGGGTGTTCCTCGGTGCGGATCATGTGGACGCGCAGGTCACCCAGCTCGAACCGGCCCGGCCCGGCATGCTTCCAGCAGCCCTCGGTCAGCATGGCGTGGTTCTCCTCCCACGCCACGTCGATCTCGGCCTGCGGCGCCGCCACCGAGTGGTACAGATACATCTGCTGCATGGCCAGCGATGGCGCCGCGGTGGTGTCCACCAGCCCGTACTGGTGCCAGTAGTGGACGATGCGGCGTCGCGCGTCACTCTCGCCTGTCCAGCCGGAGTTGGAGGCGGTCTCCTCTTGCTGGGTGCGCCGCCAGATGCCCTCCTCTTCGAAGCGGGGCCGGTCCGCGTTCACCCCGTAGAAGTCGTGCCACCTGCGGAGCTGCGCCTCATCGAGTTGGTCGATGACCGTAACGGGAAAGTGCATGTCGTGTCCTCGATCTCTCATTCGAAACGATCCGCCCTTTTGGAGGAGGAGCGGCGGGTGGGCTAGCTGAGGGCGGCCACCGCGTCGGTGAGCGCGGAGGTCAGGAAGTCGATGTCCTCGCCGCTGGAGTTCAGCGGGGGCGCGACGACCAGGCCCTCGCTACGCGGGTCACCAGCTCCGGTGAACGGGTAGAAGAAGACGCCTCGCCGCTCGCACTCCTCCACCAAGGGCCAGAGCAGGCCCGGAGTGACCTCCACCCCGTACAGGTGGCCGACGCCACGGACGTCCCGCACCGGCGCCCAGGCGGCCAGGGATCGCAGAGACGTTCCGAGACGCTCTCCGCGAGCCGTGAAGGCTCCGAAGTCCAGGGATTCCAGCTCGTCCAGGACTCCAAGGCATGCCGCCGCCTGGAGCGGGTGGGTGGCCATGGTGCCCATCGCGGGCAGCGGGTCCGCGTCCTTGTGCCGCAGCAGCGGCGCGATCTCCGGCGACACCAGCACCGCGCCCACACCGACGTAGCCGGCACCCAAGCCCTTGGACAGGATGACCAGGTCGGGCTTGCATCCGTCCCAGTGATGACTTGCCAGAGGCGTGCCGGTGCGCCATAGCCCGGTCAAGACCTCGTCGTGGATGACCAGGACGCCCCGCTCCTGGCAGATCTCCGACACCCGCCGCAGGTAACCACCCGGGGGCACGAAGGCGCCGCCCGTGGTCCCGTTGATGGGCTCGATCAGGACAGCGGCGACGTTCTCCACGCCCCTGCTGTCGATTGCCCGTGCCACCTCGTTGGCGCACGAGGCATCACACCCATGCCCTTCGTGGGCGTGGCCGTGCGTCGGCGGGTAGGGCGCCGGGAAAGCGGGGCCGAGACCGAGCGAGTCCTCCGGCCGCGGTCGCCTGGCGTGATTCCCTGCGAGAGCGAGGGTCAACGTGCTGTTGCCGTGGTAACTCAAATCGGACGTCAGGATGTCCCCGCGCCGCTTCCCGTTGCGAACCCGCACGATGTTCCGTGCCAGGCCCACTGCGATCTCCACGCCGAGTGTCCCGCAGGTGGCCAGCGCGACTGAGTCGTCCGGGCGTCCAACGGCCACGCACAGGCGGTGCATCAGCTCCATCTGGATGTTGGGCTGTACGACGGCCGGGCCACCGAACGAGTAGGTGCGAAACTGCTGCTCGATACGGTTGAGTACCTTGCTGCTGCTCTGGCCCACGTTGGCACACAGAAGCCCGCTCGATCCGTCCATGATCCGGCTGCCGTCGCCGCGGTGGAGCCACGGTCCCACTGCGCGCTCGACGTCGAAGTCTGGCAGGGGGCGCGACGAAGTCAGCAGCCTTCCGCGGAGCTTGACCTGGGAATCCTGATCCACAGAGAGGTCCTTTCTCAGGTGGGACGGCCCGCACGTCTTTCTGCGGGGCCGGGCCGTTGATACGAGTCGGCCACCGGGCAGGGGTCTATGCCGCCGGAGCGTCTGCGTAGCCGCTGAGGACCACGCACACGTGGCTGGCGTCCAGTGGGTAGTCCGTTCTCGATCTCCAGCCCGCCCCCAGGTTGCGGATCTGCTCTGGGGTGAGGCCCCTTGCCCATCGTGGAGGGGGCGGGGCGCCTGGTTCGACGAGCGGCACTGTGAGGTGGAGTTGGCCCTTGGGGTTCAGCCAGCGGCCGGCGTCGACGAGGAACCGTTCCCGGTCCAGATAGGGCAGCGTGTTGCGGCACATGATCAGGTCGAATGTGCCGGGCTGCAGGCTGGCCGGGATGGACCGGGCGACGAAGTCGTGCTGTGCGTACATGAGGTGGGGTCCGGAGCCCTGCCATCGAGCCATGGCCAGGGCCGTGGGTGAAACGTCCATGCCCAGGACACCCAGGCCTGTCGCAGCCAGTCGACGTGACCAGTGGCCGGTCCCGCATCCTGCATCGAGCGCCAGCATTCCCGGGGCCGCGTCCACGTGCTGGTGGAAGAGTTCCATCTCCGCATCGGTGATGGGCACGCGCATCTTTGCGTCCCTGGCGTACCAGGCGTCCCACTCCGCAGCCGCAGGCAGCGGCACTGTCCCCGGGGCCGCGGGCACGGTCAGGAGGTCAGGCATGGAAGAACCCCCTCGCGCGGTCCACGTCCGTGACCTGGCCGTGGTGCGCGTCGATCTCGGCTCGGGCGGCGCGTGCGTAGTGCTGCACCACCGAGGGGCTGAAGGCGTGCGTGGCAAGCGAGCCCTCCGTGAATGCGGCCACGGCCTCGTCAAGGGTGCGCGGCACCGGCCTTGGGAGCGGGTCGGCCTTATAGGCGTCTCCGATGCAGGGGTCCGGCAGCAGCGGGTGTTTCGTGATGCCGTGGAGGATTCCCGCGAGGACCGCGGCGAGTGCGAGGTAGGGGTTGGCGTCGGCGCCGGGAAGCCGGACTTCCAGCCGGGTGTCCTTATGCCGGCCGGCGACCCTGACGGCACAGGTGCGGTTGTCGTACCCCCACGTGAAGTTCGTCGGTGCGAAGGAGTGGGGAGCGAATCGCCGGTAGGAGTTGGGATAGGGGGCGTACAGCGGTGTCATCTCGGGCAGCGCGTCGAGGAGTCCGGCAATGGACTGCCCGAGGGCCTCGGGAAGATCCGCGCCGAATGCCGTCTCGAACGCGGGCTCGCTGTCACGCCACAGGGACACGTGGAAGTGCAGGCCGGAGCCGATGCCTGTCTCGGGGGCGGCCATGAACGTCGGAGTCATACGCTGCTGCGCGGCAATGGCCCGAACGGCGTGCTTGTGCACGGTGTACGTGTCGCAGGCCCGCATCGCATCGCCGTACGGCCACGTGACCTCGAGCTGTCCCGGTGCCCCTTCCGTCTTGATGGCCTCGATCGGTGCGTCGGCCTGGTGCAGCGCGTCCCGGAGGGCGCCGAAGAACGCGGAGAGGCTGGGGGGATGGTCGAGGGCATAGTCGAGGTTGTGGGGCGACACGGGCCTCAGGCCCCGGTATCCCGCTCGGCGGCTGCGGTCCGCGCTGCCGCGGTAGAGCAGGAACTCACTCTCGATGCCCGCCCGGACCTCCCACCCGAGGTCTGCCAGGTACTTGATCTGTTGGCGCAGCATCTCCCGAGGAGCCACCGGGATGCGGTGGCCGTTGTGGTCGTGGGCGTCGCCGAAGACGAGAACGGTGCCGGGCAGGTAGCTCAGTCGCCGGATGGCATCCAGATCGGGGACGACCCTCAGGTCTCCGTAGCCTTCGTGCCAGCCGGTGAGCCCGAAGCCGTCCAGCGGGGTCATGTTGACGTCGGACGCCAGGATGTAGGCGCACATCTCCGACCCGGCAGGGAGCTGCGTGAGGAAGTGGAGAGCGTCGAAGCTCTTCCCCTTCAGGCGGCCCATCAGGTCCGGGACGCCGAGCATCACCGTGTTGATCTCGTGGGCCTGGACGAGCTCGCCGAGCCTTTCACGGGTGAGACGGTCGTTGATCTCGGCGGTCATCACAGCACATCCCCGGCAAGAGCAGCGTTCTGGGCAGCGGAGCCGAGCGGGGGCACCTTGTAGTCGCGCTTGCCCTTGGTGATCCACGTGATCCAGGCCAGGACCAGGACCACGGTGAGCGCGACGCCTGCGTAGTTGAACGACTCGGCGGTGATCGGGAAGGCCTGTGGCAGGCAGAACACGACCGTCAGGACGATCACGTACACCACGGAGAGGAGCCCAAGGGGGCGGCTCCAGCCTCCGAGGTGCCACGGGCCGGGCTGGAAAGCACGGCCTGCGCGGAGGCGAAGGTAGACGGGGATCGCGTAGGCGGGGGTGATCCCGATGACGTTGATCGCGGTGACGGCGGCGTACGCGGTCGGCGAGTACAGGCTCGGCAGCGCCAGGACCAGGGCGACGCCGACGGACAGCCATACCGCGGCGATGGGGGTGCGGGTGCGGTGGCTGACGCGTCGCCAGGTCGACGAGAACGGCAGGGCTCCGTCGCGGGAGAACGCGTACACCATCCGGCTGGCTGCGGCGGTCTCCGCGTTGCCGCAGAACAGCTGTGCGACGATCACGAGGACCAGCAGTCCCTTGGCCATGCCGGTACCGAGGACGTCGATGAAGATCTGCGCCGGGGGAACACCGGTGCTCGTGCCGAGGGTGCCGTTGTAGTCCTGGATCGCGAACAGCAGGCCTGCAAGGAGGACGAAGCCGGCCGCCCAGGACCAGGCGATCGAGCGGACGATGCCGCGGGGCGCCGCTATCTGTGCCTGAGTGGTCTCCTCCGACAGGTGGGAGGAGGCGTCATATCCGCAGAATGTGTACGCGGCCAGCAGGCAGCCGAGAGCGGCCACGTAGACGGGGCTGGAGAAGCCGGTGCCGTTGTTGTAGTGCCCGAACACGAAGGACACCGGCTGGTGCTGGGCCGGGGCCAGGGTGAGCGTCCCGACGATCAGAGTGACGCCGAAGAGCTGCCACCACACGGAGATGCTGTTGAGGACGTTGACCAGCCGGACCCCGGCGGCGTTCAGCGCGCCGTGCAGGACCAGGATGCCCGCGAAGATCAGGATCGTCGTCTCCGGCGTGGGCGTCAGACCCCACTGCAGGTTGGCGAACGCGCCGACGAACAGGGCACAGCCGTAGTCGATGCCGGCGATGGCACCGAGCAGACCCAGCAGGTTGAGCCAGCCGGTCACCCACGCCCAGCGGGGCCCGCCGAGACGGTGGGCCATGTAGTAGAGGCCGCCGGAGGTGGGGTAGGCGGACGTCACCTCGGCCAGGCACATCCCCAGAATTAAGGTCATGGCGCCGATGCCGGCCCAGCCCCAGATCATGACGGCGGGGCCGCCGGTATTCATGCCGTAGCCGAACAGCGTCATGCCGCCTGCCAGGATGCAGATCACGCTGAAGCTGATTGCGAAGTTGCCGAATCCTCCCATCCGGCGGGACAGTTCGGGCTGGTAGCCATGTGCGCGCAGTGCGGCATCATCGTCAAGGCGTGCACGGGCTCTTCTCGGAGACAACGGAGAAATCCTCTGGTTGCAGGGGGCGGAGTGGTGTGCCAGGTATGGCCCGCATGAGGGCGGAGGTGCCCGGCTGCTCATCGGCGACCGTTGCGGTCTTTGAGGGCTCTCTTGCGTGCGGAGCGGAAGTCGTCCTGCCACCACGCGGGGTTCTGGGTGACGTGGGCCCACGGTGCGGGGGTGGCGTAAGGGCCGATCGCGGTGAAGACGTCTGCGGCGTTTCCTACGCCGGTGGCGCTGAGGGCGTGTGCGAGATGGTTCAGATCCGCCAGCGAGTAGGTGCGCGGGTCGCGCGCCTGCCGCTTCTGGCCGGCTGATGTCGCTCCCGGCGCAGGTGCGTTGAACCACCACTCAAGGCCCCGCCGCGCGTAGTGGGCCTTCTGGTCGGTAGCCCAGAAGGCAATCACTTTGGCCGTCTGGCTGCGCGCGATGGAGCGCCGGTAGGTCTCGACGAATGCGTACAGGGGCAGCAGCGTCACCGCAGCGCCTTCGGGTGCTGTGCTTGCCACCCACAGAGCGAAGTCCAGGTCACCCGCCCCGCGGGCCTGCAGGACCTGAAGGACCCGGTGGTAAGCCTCCCGGTTGTACGGATCACGGACGTGGACCCAGTTCAGCACGGTCCACGGTCCTGGCGGCAGAAATCCGTCCCTGTGCACAAACCAGTTCAGCCGGCTGTGCGGCCATGACTGATCGACGTCGGTCTGCGCCAAAGCGAGGAAACAAACCCCCGGTACCGGATCCTCCGGCCACGCGCTGGCCGCGGCCCTGCACGCCTGGTCTGCGACAGAGGCCGCGCGGCGCAACGTCTCACCGCGCACGCCGTCACGGAAGGCGTAGAGCGCCCGCTGTGTCAGTACTCGGGCCCACATCATCAGCGCGCTCACACTGCCGGGCTCTTCTTCCCGCCATGCTTCGATGGCGTGGCTCCTGGCGGCGCCCACGGCCAGAGCCTGACTGCGCGACGTCCGTAACGCCCAGTTCGTTCCGGTGCTGCGAAGCAGCTGCTGCGCTGCGCGCCAGCGGTCCATTTGCAGGTCTTCCATGGCGAGACGCAGTTCGTGGTCCCGTCCTGCAGAGTGAACGATCAAGTCCATGACGTCGGCGACCATCAGCGCACCTCCGAGTGCACAGATGCGGATCCAGCCGTCTGCGGAACCGGGGTAAATAAGCGGGACATGGGGGTTGGTGTCCTCAAAACGGGATGGCGGAGCCGTCGGACCGCAGGAGGCTGAAGCTCTAGTTCTGGGGGAGCCAGAGCGGCTTCTGCGGCCCGAGGGCCGATCAGGCGGGTCCGGGAGCGGCCGCCGTGGAGACGCGCCGCTGGGAAGCGGCTGGCCATGGCTAGCGTTCGACGTGTTTGCAGCAGAGCCGAGGGCGAAGGGGGCCGTTGGTAGAGGGGCACGCCCCTGACGCGTACAACAAGGCCGTGGAACCTTGAGGCGTGCGGTCAGCGCTGGCCGAGAGGCGCAGACGACTGGACGTGAGCGGCGGTGTATTCGATGACCCCGGCTTCGTGGTAGCCGAACATGCGGCCTCGGACGGGCCAGTCATCGACGGGCGTAGGGGCACCCCAGCAGATGGTTCTCGGCTCCCACGGCGAGCCGAGTGGCTTACGCTGGCGGACCTTGGGATACCGCTCTGGATCTGCTTCCAGCTGCAGAATGACGATCAGTGCCTCGCTCCAGTTCCCGACGGTCACTTCCCCCGCCACACGAACCCCGCCCACCGGCACCGCCAGCCGGCTCACGCCTGCGCCGGACACCCGGGCTGAGCTGAGATCGAGGACGACGCTCTGCTCGAGCAGGCCGGGCTCCGCCAGACGCTGCGCAAGCGCCGCCCGTTCCCTCTCATCGACAGATGTCCCCTGCCCGGCTGCATGGGCAGTGCGTCCGCGCGTGCGCCGGGGTACGTCCCAGGCATCGAACTGCCGCCGCAGCCATCCGATTCCCACACCGTAGTCACGGCAGAGCGCCGCCAGCGACGCGCCTTCGTAGGTGTAGCGGCGGATGACCGTCGCCTTCTGGGCGATAACTGCTGCGCGATTTGCTGAGACCTCGCGCTTGGTGCGGTGATTCGTCATCAGTCTGTCTCCCGTGCGGCCTCGAAGAGACCTGACGGCTGCGGGAACTGGGTCGGGGAATGAGGTCTGTCGGGTGCGCACTGGGGTGGACACCCAACAGACCGGGCCCGCGCCGGGGGCACGCTGGGGCTTCGAATTATGGAAAGAGGAAGAAGGACGGCGGCTCGCTCGATACCGCGGGGGCCCGTGCTTTGCGAATGCCTGGGCGAGCGGACCAGCTCCGCGAAGTCACCCATCTCCATGGCCGGTGCGGCCGCTGACGTCTGCTGCGCTGGCGTGAACTCCAAAGCGGCCATCAGAGGGCAGGTTCCTTTGCTGCGGGCACTGTGAGAGAGCACCAGGTCTTCGTGCAGTCGGGGCTGACACCCCAGGAGCCCCCGTACTCGGAAGCGATGGACTCAACAATCCACAGCCCCCGCCCGCTCTCGGCATCCAGCTCCGGCGCTCCCAGCCGGGGACTCTCTCGCGAGCCGTCGTCGACCGTCAGCCGGACAGTCCCGCCTGAATAGGAGAGGAGCAGGGACACCCCAGGGCCGTCTCCGTGCTCCAGCGCGTTGGTGACCAACTCGCTTGCCAACAGCTCCATGGGCTCAACGAGTTCAGGTAATCCACACAGACGCAGCCGGGCGGCCACGAGCCGGCGCATCTGCGGAACGCGGCGAGCATCCTGCGCCGGGACCGGACGGCCTGCGATCCGATTCTGCCGCTCGAACCACACAGTCATGACGTCGGGCCCGTTCACCGTTGGGCGGGACACGAGGCGACCGGCCGGCGTGGTGAGTGTCACCTCGTACCGCCGCCCTGGCCAGAGGGCCCGACTTGCACTGCCGTGGGCATCGCCACGCACCTTCTTTCGTACCCGTCGCGGAGGGGGCGCGTGCGGGCCGCCGGGGGCTCCTGACAGGGGCCGATTGACGACGGGCCACATGCAGGGGCGCTTCGGCAGGAGAGAGCTGCCACGCTGGTCACGTCCCATGCGCTCCGAGCCTGAACGGGATGTCCGGTTCGGCGCGCACAACCACCGTGCTGCATCTGAGAATTAACCTGCAAGGAAATCTGCAAACACAGGAAAACTGGAATATGCCAGTGCACCTGCATGGCTTGTGGAAGGGGGGACTGGGAGTGGGACACTCGGCACACGCGCGCGCCATGGGTGGACACGGCTTCGGGGAGGACACAGAGGTGGCAGCACGACGGGGTCCGACATTCCGCAGGCGGGCACTGGGCAAGGAGCTTCGACGTCTGCGTGAGAAGGCTGACCTGACGATCCAGGACGCTGCTTCGGGACTCGGTTTCAGCGACACGAAGCTGGGCCGCGTCGAGACGGGGCACAACAGCCTTCCGCGCGTGGAGGATCTGGAGAAGTTGCTTGATCGGTATGGTGTCGACGACATCGACGACCGTGACAGCGTCCTGACCCTGCACCGTGACTCTCTGAGCCGTGACCCGTACACCCCCTACAGGGACACGATGCCGTCCGGCATGCCGATGTACGTTGGGTTGGAATCGGATGCGCGTGAGGTGCGAACGTGGCAGCCCATGTATGTTTTTGGACTCCTTCAGACCGAGAACTACGCGCGCGCTCAGTTCATGGCGGCGAAGCCGGTGGAGGAGACCACGACCGCGTTCGTTGAGAACAACGTTCGCCTGCGGATGGAACGCAAGCAACTCATCACCCGCGAGGACGGCCCGCTGACACTGCGGGTCATCCTGGACGAGTCGGCCCTGCGTCGCATGATCGGCGGTCCTGACGTGATGGGGGAGCAGTACGAGGAGATCAAGCGGCTCTCCGCGCTCGATAACGTGACGATTCAGGTTCTCCCGCAGAAGCTCGTCACCTTCCGCGCCGACATCAACTTCGCGGTGCTGGACTTCGATGCTCCAGTGGACCCGATCGCCCAGTCAGACATTCCAGGCACCATCACGGTCACCGACAAGCCGAGTGAGGTCTGGAAGTACAACCGGAGGTTCGACGCCATGCGCGACGAAGCTTTGGGGCCCTCGGCGACAGCCGGATTCCTGCACCAACTAGCGCGAGAGATCGAGTAGCCATTAACACTCATCTGTTGGCCCTTGAAGTGGCCGCCGAACGCATGTGGAAGAAGTCCTCCTACAGCGACAGCCAGGGGGGATCTTGTGTCGAGATGGCGAACCTGGCCAGCCGGGTCGGTATTCGCGACTCTAAAAACAAGCGGGGCCCGGCCTTGCTTGTCACCGCTACGGCCTGGACTGCCTTCGTCGGCCTCGTCCAATCCGGACAGGTCGGTTTCGACAGAGGAGAAATCGACTAGCCCCAAGCCATGAGGGGGCGGGTGGCGGATGCCTGGTACGGGGGTGCAACGGCGACCGCCGCTCTCGCCTTCAGAAGGCCGACGGTGGGAACTCCGGTGCGCGTGCTCGCTCTTCAGCGAATCAGCGGCTGCTCGACAACCGGCATGAGCCCGCGCTGCTTCCCGGCACGGCTCGCACGCGTACAGGCTCGGATGGCTTCGACGTCGGCAATCGGCCCCATCGAATTGGCCATCGCTGGCGCCGACACGTGTTCGATGACGGTCCGCGGTGGCCCCACCGCGTGGTCACCACCACAGGTGAGCAGCGGTGGGGCCGCTTCGAGACGTCACGCACCGTTCTCCAGGCAGGTGGGGCCAAGTGGCCAATATCGAGGGGCCGCTGAACGACGTCAGAGCCAGGCTCGGACCTGGGCCGGAGTCCTGCTCGATAGTGCACACCAGTGTTGGCGGCCAGTTAGTGGGGAGCTATCTGGCCGCCGAGGTCACGGCCAGTGATCGACTCGCGGGCTGTCTCACTTGCCCCCTGGCTGACAGACTCTTCGACCATGGCGAACAGCGGACTGTGGGTCGGCATCCTCACCGCGCTGACCGCACTCGGAGCCAGCTACATCACCGCGTGGGCGGCCTTGCGTGCAGCACAGGCCCAAGCCCGAACAGTCACGCGGGCGGAGGCCCTTCGTGAGCAGCGAGACCGGCGCAGATCCGCCTATCGGGAGTTGATGAGCTTCGCGCACGCGTTCTCAGCGATCACGTGGCAGATTGATGAAGTCGACGCGGCGCGCGATCGTGAGAGCAAGGACCGGCTCCTGAAGCAGATGTACGAGCGCATCGGTCCGGCCATCGGGGACATGAACAGGGCCATGCATGAGGTCCGGCTCGACGGTCCTCCTGCGGTCTCCGCCGCCGCGGACCATGTGCGGAATATGGCACGGCGCGTGCAGCCGCTCCTCAAGGCGCTCATCGGTGACGGCAGTCCCGAGCGGCGGGACGAGTACGACGCTGCCTACCGGGATTTCCGGGAAGCTTACGTCTCGTTCATCGGCCTGGCGCGAGGAGCACTGGAGGTCAAGGACGAGGACAGATAGACCCGTCTTCCTCGGCACGATCAGATGCGCGCAAGCCGAGCGATTCTTCGTCCGCCGTCGCCAGTTTCACTGAGGCGTGAGGCGGCGGCCGACCGCAAGGCACAACGTCCGGTGCATGCACAGAGTGACGCCGTAGCTGGCCGTACGTGGGGAATCCTAAGTGGCCGCTGTCACACCAGGTCCCCGGTCTGAGAGGACTCGTGGCGGGAGCCGAACAGCCAGAAGTCGGCCGTGGCCAGTTTCGAAACACGCCTTAGTTCGTCAAGGGGTGGCATCCCTGATGGTTTCAAGTCTTGTCATTCCCGCCCCCGCAGCGAGGACAGGACCAGGCGTCCATACCGTGTGGTGAGGGCTGCCGCTGTGGCGGCGATGGACAGTCCGAGTGCGGTGAGCAGGTGTGCAAGGGAGTTGTCGCCGAGGACCTGCAGGATGCTGAGGGCGGTGCCGAGGGGCAGGCCGAGGATGGTGAGGACGCCGAGGGCTCCGCTGATCTGCTGGCTTTCCTGTGTCTGTACGAGCCTGCTGTAGTCGGCTGCTTCGGCGAGGATCTCGTTGAAGCGGGTGGGGAGCCGGTGCTGGTTTTGGAAGGCGAGCAGCAGATCGTTCGCTGCGCCGTGTGCGGTGAGGTGTTGTCGCCAGTAGGTGCTGCGGAAGACAGCGATGTTCCTCTCCAGTATGGCGACGCGGCGTGCCAGCTGGGAGGAGTTGAATACCTCGGAGAGTTCGTCGGTGAGCTCGTCGATGTGGTCGCGTTGGAGCGAGCCGAGGAGCAGGGCGTCGAGATAGACGGTACGGGAGTGCAGCGCTCCGAACTCGAAGAAGTCGCCTGCACCGGTGTCCGGCCGGTGGCCGAGGAAGGCGGCCCCTTGGCGCAGCACCAGGGCGCTCCAGTCCGCCGAGATTCTTACGGCGTCCTTGAGCTGTTCGCCGGCCGTCTCCGGAGGGAGAGGGAAGTCCTCGGGTGTGGAGCGTGACGCCAGTTGCCACAACCAGCGGTCCGCAGTGGAGCTCAGTGCCCCTTCGGGGCCTGCACGGAGGGCGGGAGTGTGCTGCTGGGTAGGGGTCATGAAGGCGATGCTGTAAGGCCGGGCTATGGCGAGGGGTGCGTCGCGGGCGCGGACGTCGGCGATGCCGGCCAGAAGCCCGGCCGGGTCGAAGGGCCCGCTGAGGGGTTCGTTTGCGGGGTCCGGCCGCCGCCCGGCCAGGGCACGCAGGACGGGCAGCAGCGGTCTGTCCACGCTGAAGTGCAAGACGGCGAGGGCGTGTTCGGGATTTCGGGCGGTGGCCGCGTGCAGAAGCTCCATGCCAAGCAGGTGCAGCCCGTCACGCTTGACGTCCAGGGGCAGGTGCCAGCGACGCGGCCGTCCCGGCGCCCCGTAGAGGGCGCGGGCGGACGCGGGGGCGAAGTAGGTGGCCCGGGTCCGGGTGTCGGTGCGGCGGCTGCCCAGCTCGAACGGGAAGGGGCCTTCGGGCCAGTTGGGCAGGCGCCGCAGCCGCACGGGCAGGACGACGGTCAGTTCCTGGCGCGCTCCTGTGACATTCTCGAGCAGTGGAGCCCCATAGGCGGTCACCGGTAGTACTCGGCTGGGTCGGGCTGGTCGAGGCGAATGACGAACTCCGCCCTGTCGGGGCGTTCGGCGCTGACATGAAAGCGGACGTGTTCGCCCGTTCGGATGGTCCGGAACCCCTCGGTCACGATCTGCCGGTAGTCGAAGGTGTAGTACCGCTCGTCTTCGTTGTCCCGGACGATGTAGGAGCCGAGCGCACCGCTCAGCCCTCCGCCATTCGGGCGCCTGTCCACGATGGTTCCGTGACGCGGCCCGCCGCCGCTCATGCTGTCGTCTCCTTTATCGCGGACGTGTCGATGTCCTGCACGCAGCGGAAGCCGACCGCGTTGCTCCCGCCGCGCTTGCGGTAGATGCCTTTGCTGCTGGTCTGCACCGCACGCATCGGGTTGTCGTAGCTGCCGCCGCAGATGACGGCCTCGCCGGGGTCGTCCAGGCTGGTGGATGTCCATTCCCAGCAGTTGCCCACCATGTCGATGACACCGAACGGGGAGCGGTTGCCCGGCCGTTCGTCGATGCGTGTCGCCCCGGCCCGTCGAACGGCGTCGCCGGCGAAGTGGCGGTACCACGCCTGATACGTCACGACAGGCCGGCCGACCCAGGTGTCGGCGCAGTTGACGCAGACGCTGTCGGTTGTGTCGCCCCAGGGGAAAAGGCGCCCATCGGTGCCACGCGCGGCGGCCTCCCATTCCAGGGAGGTCGGCAGGCGCTTGCCTTCGAACGCGGCGAAGGCGTACGCACTCCACCAGTTGACGCAGATCGCCGGGTGGGCGTCGTAGCGCGGATTCTCGTAGTAGTCGGGCTGCCTCAGCCGGTCGGTCCAGGGGCGGTGTGTGACGTCGGCCGGCTGGTCGGGGTGGTCCCACTGCGATCTGCCGTCCGCGTCGAGGGCGTCGAGGAAGCAGCGGTAGCGTGCGACGGTCACAGCATGGCGATCGAAGCGCACGGGACGCTCGACACGGCGGATCAGTAGCCGTTCAGCCGGACCGACCAGGTACGCCCCGGCGGGCAGCACGCAGTCGTCATTCTCCGGACTGCCGGGCATTCCGGCGAGGAATGCGCGCACCTGCTCCGTGAGGAAAGCGCCGCCGAGAAGACCCGCTGCCAGGTCCCGGTTCGCCGGATCGGCCAGAAACCTGGCGGCCAGTAGTTCCTGGTACGCGGTGTGCACGAAGGCGACGTGATCGGGGCCGGCGGGCCGCAGCAGCGGAGCGAGGACACAGGCGTCGAGATCGAGGCGGCCGTCCGTGAAGGCGTCGGCCCCCAACTGCCGATGTACGTCGAGGAGGGAGAACACGGACCGATCGGTGAGAAAAGCGTGCCCGAACGCAGCGGGCAGCCGCTGTTCCAGACCGCCCTGCCCACGCCCGGCCAGCGTCCGCGTGATGTGAACGCCGAGGATGTCTGCGAGCGGCCCTCCCTCAGGAAGGTTCAGGGCTGTGGTGAGGCGCTTCTCAAGCGGGGTTGCCTCGGGTTCGGCCAGGCGTACGACGTGGAAGTGCGGCACCCGTGACGGGTCAACGCCGTTCGCGTACATCTGCTCGACCAGCTGCTCCGAGCGGCCCGCGCCGCTGTCCAGCAGCTGACGTACCTGCGGCGAGTCCGCGAGGAAGGACACCCGGGAACTCATGACGACGGCCGATTCGGCGGACAGGACGGCTGCGAGATCGGTGAAGAGCCGCAGGAAACCGGCAAGACTTGGTTCCTCGACGCCCTCGTCGACGGCATCAAGCACGCACAGCGCTGTCCCGGAACGGATGAGGTAAAGGAAGAGGTCGTAAGCGCGCGAACGGTCCGACGTCATGGCGGGCGCGAGGAGGCGGGCCGCGTACTCGGAGAACGGCTCGTCCTTCGGTTTGAGACCGAGGTCGAAGTAGAAGCGAAAGCGCCGGATCTCCGGGTTGGCAGCCAGCGAGCGCAGCAGCGTGCTCTTGCCGCTCCCCGGACGACCGGTGACCAGCACGTTCGCACTTCCGCGCGCTAGGTGCGTCAGTAACTCCGCCGCGTCGCCGGACTGCTCCATCTTCGACTCGCCGGTGCGTGGGTCAGTGGTCAGTGCCGCCGCGGCGACAGCAGCCCTTGGCTCCTTCGGGGTATCAGCGGAGGCGAGCTCGGCGAGGTGGGCGTCGATATTGACGAGGGTGTCGACGAAACCGTCGTAACGCACGATCCGGAAGTCCAGGCCCAGCATCTGGTGGAGCGCGCCCGGCGCCGCACCGCCGTCGTCGTCCAGGACAACGAACCGGGTGAGCTTGGGCAGCCGGGTGCGTAACAGCTCTCCACTGCTGGCGGCAAGCACGGTACTCAGGTCATCAGCATCACGGGAGAGCATCAGCTCCACGTACTCCAGCCGCATCCCCGACTCGCGGCAGAACAGCTGGTACACGGTGTCCGGGCTGAGAACGAACCGCTTCGCCTGCCGGTAGCCGAGGGTGACGTACAACCCGGCAAGAAACTCACAGCGACGCGCCACCTCAGGCGCCATGTCGGGCTCGCCGCCGAGAAGGGCCGCACTCCCGGTGTCGGTGAACCAGACCAGTACGTCTACGAGCCTGCGGACCGCCAGCAGCCCGTCCTCGTCACATATGTCGTACCCGTCGTGTGTCGACCGGTTGCGCAGCCGTCGAATGTCCTCGAGCGCATCGACAACGGTGCTGCTGCGGATATACGGGCGGCAGCGCTTGACCAGGTCGTTGAGGGCCTTCGTCGAAGGGTCGCCCTCGATTCCGTGGTGGCGCCACAGCTCCTTGAGTAGCTTCTCGGTCAGTTTCCCGACCAGGGCGACCGCGTTCTCGGGATAGCCGTCGTTGAGGGACCGTAACGGCCGTTCCAGATCAAGCCCCAGCCGATCGGCGATCCGCGAGTGGTCGTCGAGTTCACTCCGCAGGCGCCGCAACCGTTCGTCGACCATGGTGTTCACGCGAACTCCCCCCGTCGCCGACCGAGGACGAACGCGAACCGGTCCGGAAACCTCAACACGGGCTCCGGATGAGCGACTCGCATCTCTTCGATGCCCTTGTCGATCTCGCTGTCGCTGAAGGTGGAGAGCAGGGACATGTAGCGGGCGCGCACCATGCCGAAGTACTTGTCCCGGTCGATACGCAGCTCATGCTCGGCATAGGTGAGACCGGCTTCCAGCCCCGCGGCTCGCAAGTGTCCCTCGATAACGGCCGGGTCGGGCTGCAGCTCCTCGAAGCGCGTGAGGGCCGCCTCGAACAGCGGGTACTGGATGCTAGCCGGGAGCATCACCACCAGCAGCCGGCCTCCGGGCGCCAGCCGGTCGGCGAGGCCACGAAGCGTGTGCGCCGGATCGGCCACGTGGTGCACCGACTCTTTCAGCCACATCGCATCGAGCGGCTCATATGGCAGAGGTGTGCGTCCTTCGGCGATGTCCTCGGCGGAAGCAACGATCGGTGTCAGGACGGCCGGAGGCTGCGTCCCGAGCTGGCGCAGCATCGCCTCGGAGGGATCCACGCACAGAATGGGATGACGGGGCCGGAGCTGCTTGGCCACTTCCCTGGCGAACAGACCTGTCCCAGAGCCGACGTCGGCGATCCGGTCCATGCGGCCCAGCTGCAAAGCCTGGGCGATCCGGCCGGACATCCAGGGAACGTAGTCCGGGCCGTAGACCCAGTGCTCATCGTACTCAGCCGCCAACTCCTCGTAGTGCCCTCGCACGTCCCGCCGCTCCACGATCCCCCTTGTGCCACTCACCTGTGCCGTTTGTGTAGCACAGGGCACAGTGCAGGCTATCGCGGGTGCTTGGGCGGCAACAGTTTGTAACCGGACGGTTGTTGGGCTTGATCGACTTGCGCAGGCGCAGCGGGCTCAACAACAAGAAGGACCCGGTGGAGACGAAACGGCACACCGCGGTCTGCGCCGGCAAGGTCAGTCTCGCTGCCGCCCAGCAAGCGATCGTCACTGACTGCCTGGTCACCACGGTCAAGCGGGGGTTAGGCGCGTCTCCATCTACCGAGCAGCTTCCGCCGCGGCGGCATCTCCCAGCCCCAGCAGGTGCGCGACGTACAGCAGAGCGCGAGCTTCTCCGAGCGTCAGCAGCGGCAGCAACTCGCCGCCCTCGTCCAGCAGCGCCGACAGTTCCTCGTCTCCAGGTTCCACGCCGTGACAACGCAACATCGCCGGACGCGACAACGGGCCGCCGATCAGCCCGCTACGCCAAAAACCGGACAGCAAAAGGCCCGCCTCAACTTCCCTGAGGCGGGCCGACGTCATGCCGTTACCAGATCACCGGTACCAGTACTTCACCCCACGGTGATGCGAACACGTCCCCTGAAAGTGCGCCGAGTACGAGTAGCTGGCGTCCTTGCACTTCGCCATCGCACCACGCGGATGCGCACTGCCCGCCCGGCACGAGCCCGTCGTATGGTGCGCGCACGACGCGGCCGCCGCCGGCGTAGCCGCGGCTACGGGCGCCAGCAGAGCCCCGGCGACAACGAACGCCGCCAGCCCTGCCCTGAGTTTGGTGAGCACGGTGTCCCCTCCCGTTTGGTGAGCGCTGATCGTTTCAGGTGTGTTTGACGGCCGGGCTGCGGCAGGGGCCGGGTCACACGAAGAGGGGAAAGGGGCCTATCCCAGCAGGGTTTGCAGGGTGCGTGCGGTATGTGGCGCGGCATGGGCAGCAAACGACCGTCGTGTCCCACGACGTGGTGTGGCGGTTCAAGCGCCACGCGTTCCGGTACCAGGCCCATGACGATCTCCGGAGAGGTGATGGCCCGAGAAGCGGCCCGCTGAGGCGGCTTGAACGTCGGATCGGGCGGAGCCACCGTCCCCGACATGCGGGTTCCGGCGCCTTGATCCCTGCACCACCTGTCGGGACGCCATCCAAACTTGCTGGGCTCGATCCTGAGCCTGCGCAGGTCTGGATCCCGACTGCGGAGTTGATCGTGATCCGTTGCGACAATCAGATGTACGAGGGGGAGTCCTTCGCCACGGTGGCCGCTCGGCTGACGACTCTGCCTCCCTTGTATTTCATGCTGCCCCGAGATGCCCGTGCCGCCTGGCGGCCGCGTGGGCTCCCGGAGACCTGCTGATCCCTTGTCGGGCGCCGGCGCCCCGGTGCGAGGCAAGGTTTGGTGCAACAGTTGATGTGGGAGAGCAGTGCGTGTCACCGGGGAATACGGGTTTAGAGGAACGCTCGTGGGGGATGGGGCCATTTTGCGTGATGTGCGGCTGGGAACGGGCTCGGCGGCAGGGCGGAGTCTTGGAGGCGGGGGACGGTGGGGGAGCACCATCGGTTAACACGCGTGCAGCGGTCCTTGGTTGGTGTGGTCGTCGCCGGTGCGCTCGTCATCGCGGGTATCGGCTTCGCGGGTTCCTACGCGGCTGTGCGCGAGCTGGCTCTCAAGAAGGGCTTCGGGAACTTCGCGTACGTCTTCCCGATAGGCATCGACGCGGGCATCTGCGTCCTGCTCGCCCTGGATCTCCTGCTGACCTGGATCCGCATCCCCTTCCCGCTGCTGCGCCAGACGGCGTGGCTGCTGACGGTCGCGACGATCGCCTTCAACGGCGCGGCGGCCTGGCCGGACCCGCTGGGCGTCGGCATGCACGCCGTCATCCCGGTCCTGTTCGTGGTCTGTGTCGAGGCGGCCCGGCACGCGATCGGCCGGATCGCGGACATCACCGCCGACAAGCACATGGAGGGCGTCCGCCTCACCCGCTGGCTGCTCTCGCCCATCCCGACCTTCCTCCTCTGGCGCCGGATGAAGCTGTGGGAGCTGCGCTCCTACGAGCAGGTCATCAAGCTGGAGCAGGACCGCCTCGTCTACCAGGCCCGCCTCCACTCCCGCTTCGGGCGCGCCTGGCGCCGCAAGGCGCCGGTGGAGTCCATGATGCCGCTGCGCCTGGCCCGCTACGGCGTCCCCCTTGCCAAGACGGCACCTGCCGGACTTCTCGCCGCCGGTATCGACGAGCCCATGCCAGTTCTCTCGGCCCCGGAGGTCGACGAAGTTCCGGTGGCGCTCGCGCCGGAGAGTACGGAGCACCAGCGAGCCCTGGACCCGGGGGAGTCGAGCAACGAGGCGGCAGGCCATCAGGAGGATGCCGAGGCCGCCCCGGCTCCGCCTTCGGACATCGATGCCGATGCTGCTGTGCAGGGCAAGCAGTTCGCCTCGATTGACTATTCCGCGATGCACTTCTCCGGGTTCGCCGACGCGCACGTCGCGTACCTGGAGCAGTTCGGTGAGTATCCCAACGCTCGCCAGTTCGGACGCTACCTTGCCGAAGCCCGCGGAATCTTCGACCTGGCCACAGGCGGGCCTATCGCGGAGGCTCAACTCCTTCCGGTACTGCAGGAGCTGCGGCAACAGGCCGACAGTTTGGGGGAGCGGATGACCGATCCTTCGGTCGCGGAGTACAACGGCCGCGGTCTGATGACCGATCCGACCGGTCAAGTCGCCGCGACCGGCACGCACGGCTTCTTCGGTGTTCCGTCCTCGACGCAGATCTCCGCCTCGCAGGCCTTGCCCGTGGCCGAGCCGGTGCCGGCGCCCAGCGGGTCCGCACCCGACGCGTCGGTGGCAGCGCGCAGGGTGCCTCAGCAGGTTGTGGTGGAGGCGCCTACCGGATCGGTCACGAACCGCGGTGGTGGCGAGGCGTTGACGAGGGAGGCCATGGTGATAGGCACGGGCGAGGCGACCGCCCGCGTTCCAGAGCAGCAGACCGACACGCCCGTTGGTGAGCTGACCGAGGAGCAACGCATCGAGCGGATCGTCCAGTGGCTCGTCGAAGCCGAGGAGACCGGCACGAAGCTGTCCGGAGCTGAGGCGTCCCGCCGCAACGACGTCTCGCCCAGCACTGGGCAGCGGGACATGCGCAAGGCTCGGATTCGGTTCGAGGACCTGAAGCGCGAGAGGGGCCGAGGTCACCTTCGCTCGGTACGCAACAGCCCTCTGAGCTGACCCCTCGCCGGTCTCGCTTGCGAGGTCTGCGTATCTGCTGGAAACGTCGGAATGTGGTTGGGCCTGGACTGCAGAGTCCGGGCCCAACCACATTCATGGGCAGGCCCATAGCGTCACGCTCAGGAGCCGCTGGCCTTGGCTGCCGCGTCGCCGATGACCGGTCACGGACACGTGGACCGTGATCGATTCGCCGGGGGAGCGTCGCGTCACTGCTCGGCTTCGTGCGTGTCGGTCATGACCGATCCGGATCCCGTGACCGATGACCGATGGCCCTTCGACCGGTCATCGGTCATGACCGATCTGAGTGGATCGGTCACGCTTCCAAGAGCGACCCACCAGCCTTGATTCCACGTGCGCGACGCCCCCGATCCTGCCGTGAGCGTGGCTTGCCCGCCCCTGATCGGCTATCAACCGCGGCTTCCGAATCGGTCATGACCACCCTCATCGCGGGGCCCGTACCAGGACTGCCCCCAGGCGGCCGTCCGGTCACGGATCTCGGCCAGTCCACCGGCTTGCCCCGCCTGAGAGACGGGCTTGCCCAGGTTGCACAGCCCGGTCACCGCGGCTTACCCAGGCAATCCGGCGGCTTGCCCACCGGCGGCATGCCCGTCCCGATCTGAAATGGGCAAGCCTGCCACCTGGTCTTTCCGGGGTTTGGGCAAGCCTTCGGGCACGCATCGCTCAGGAGAGTTCACGGCACGAGATCTGAAAGGAGCTGTGCCGTGCTCAACCTGTTGCACCCCGCCCCGACCACTGGCGGGATCTTCGACCGCCTGGATGCGGAGTGGGCGGAGCTGTGCGCGGACTCCTCTGTCCGGGCCGTGGTGACCGACTGGCTGATGACCGATCACCTCGTCGCTGACGTCGCCGCCGTGACCGATTCCTGGGTGCGCACGCTCGGCCCCGAGCAACTCCTTGCCACCCTGCGCCCCGGCCGCGGCGTGCTCTCCGACACGCTGACCGACGCCGTGCTGCGCAGCCTCCTGGTCCGCGCGATCGGTCATGACCGATCGGCCGCGCTCGCCGCGCGCATCATCGTGCAAGCGATGATCCCTGCCGCGGTGCGTATGACCCGCGGCCAGATCCGAGGCTTCGGCGGCCGCTGCTGGGACGACGTCGGCCACATGGTTATCGCCGCGCTCTTCGAGGTCGCCCGCTCCGGACGCATCCACACCCGGCCCGGCCGGCCCGCCGCCAACCTCGCCCTGGATGCGCTCAACCGCGTCTGCCGCGAGCTCGCCGCCGACTCCGAGCAGGGCGGCGAGGACCTGTCCGCCGCCGAAGAAATGGTCGCCCCCGTCGCGGGCCCGGCCGAGCACGCGCACCACGCCGCCATCCGCGCGGCCGCGTTCCAAGCCGGCCTCGAGCCATACGCGGATGCCGACGGGGCGGAGGCAAGCAGCGCCCGCCTGGAACTCCTCGAACTGGTCCTGGACGCGATGGAGCACGGCTCGATCAGCCGGGCCGACGGCCAGGCCATCGCCTGGCACTACACCGCCGCCCCGGTCTCCGACGCCCACGCCGCACAACGCGCGGGCACCTCGGCTGCCGCCTGGCGCCGCCGCCGCAGCCGTGCGGTCGACCGGCTCAAATCCCGGCTGAGCCCCGCGGCCTGACCGCCCGTGACACCGACCCCGCATCCGACAGAAACGGAGAACTGCATGCCCGCCCTCATCAAGGCTCGGCTGGATGACGACGAAGAGCGCGTAACCCGCGCCCAGCGGCTGCTGATCGGCTTGGGTGCCGCCCTGGTCCACACCCCCTTCGACACGACCACCCACGACCAGCTCCGTGCCTTCCTCACCGACGACGCACCCCGCGTACTGGCCTCGCTGAAGGTGCTGCAGCAGCGGTCCGAACCCGAGCTGCGGGCCCGGATCGCCGAACTCGCCGGCCACAGCCTGCTGTCGTCCGGGGGTGTGGCATGAAGCCGCCGCTCAGCCGCCGCCCCGCCAAGACCACGGACCCCGCGCCCGCGGACGCGGTGCAGGAGGACTGGGACAGCGACGGGGGAGCGGAGTACGTCGGCGGCTGGTCGATCGGCGCCCGCGCCAACACCAGCGCGGTAGTGCGGTGGGCCGCCTGGGGCCTGCTGGTCCTCGGACCGGTCCTCGGCGCCGCCGCCTTCGCCAGGGTCTCCACCTCGGACAGAACCACGCCGGCCGTGACGGCGAGTGCGCCAACCGGAACCGGCTCTCAGGGAGCAGCCGGCTTCGCCACCCTGTTCGTCGCGGACTTCCTGCGGGCGGGGGACGGCGACCAGGACAAGCTCGCCGCGTACTACCCCGCCGCGGGCGAGGTGCGGCTGGAGGGCGACTCTGGTCGGCGCCACGGCGAACAGCTCACCGTGGTGCGGCTGCGCCAGACCGACCCCGACGTGTGGGCCGTGACGATCGCCGCCCGCATCGTCTCCGACAGCACGCCGGCCGCGACGAAGACAACCGCAGCCGACGGCCAGACCACCGCGCACGACACGGCCGCCCTCCACTACTTCCAGGTGCCCGTCGCTGTCGGTGCGGCAAGCGGCGGCGCGAGCGGCTACGTGGCCCTGTCGATGCCGGCCGAAGTCACCGCCCCCGCCCGGATCAAAATGCCCGAGCTGATTTACGGGCCGGCGCAGCCCGCCGTGCCGGCCGACCCGCGCACCCAGGCCGTCACCGCGTTCCTCGACGCCTACCTCGCCGGTTCGGGGGAGCTGGACCGCTACCTCGCCCCCGGCACGCACCTCACCCCGATCCGGCCCGCGCCCTACTCCGGCATCGCCGTCGACCAAATGGCCATCGAAGGCGACCAGGGCTCCGAGCCGATCACTACCGTGCCGGCGGACGGCACCCGGACACGCCTCGTGGTCACGCTCCGCGCCACCGGCCGCGACAAGGTCCGCGTCCCGCTCGCCTACGCGCTGACCCTTAAGGCCCGCGGCGGGCGCTGGGAGATCACCGCACTCGACGGTGCCCCGTCCACCGCGCTTCCCGTGAACACACCGGCCGTGAGTCCTGCCCCCACGCCCGCTTCCTGAACGAAGGAGACCCGATCATGCAGAGTTCGCCCGTCACGTCCGCCGCCGACTGGATCACCATCGGCACCGGACTCGGCACCGACATGAAGACCCTGATCTTCACCGTCCTAATCCCGTTGCTGTGCGGCGTTTTCATCCTCGTCGTCGGCTTCAAGACGAGGGCCCCGGGCCCGACGCTGATGGCAGTGATCTTCGCCGGGATCGTGCTGGGCCTGTCGCTGAGCCTCGGCGCTATTGGGGACAGCACCAAGGACACCATCAAGCAGTACAACGGCGGCGGCGGGTTCACCGTCATCCCGGGTGACCAGTGACCACCGCAGCCGGGGACCTGGACGACGAGGTGATCGGCCGCTGCTACACCAAGGCCCGGCGCGCCCCGCTGGTCCACGGAGTGATCCGCAGCGTCAACGGCGGCCCCAACATCCGCCTCCCGTTCGGCCCGTACACCCTCACCCAGCTCGCCGCGATCGTCGTCTCGGTCGGGTTGCTGATTCTGTCCCGCCCGCTGTGGGGCGGCCATGGGCTGGCCGACGTCGTCGTCCTCGTCGCCGTGCCGTTCGGCGCGGCCTTCGCGATGCGGCACCTCCACATCGACGGCCGCAACCCGGCCGCGGCCGCCGCCAGCGTCGCGCTGATGCTCGCCAGCCCGCGCTGGGGCCGCGTCCACGGCCGGCCTCTGCGGCCCGCCCGCTCCCAGCGGGACGCCCCACGCATAACGCTCGCCACGCCCGGCCCCGACGACGGCCCTGACCCCGCGCCCGCAGTTGTTGCGTCGCCTCCCGCGCGACGGCGGGCTCAACCGGCCGCGGCCACACGCGAGACGCCGACGCCCACGCCTGCCACGGCGCCGATGGCGTCCGGTGTGCAGGCCCTGCTCGCCCGCCGCACCTCGGCCCCCACTGACCTGGAGAACTGATGCGTCTGCCCATCCGCCACATCGCCGGAAACTTGATCTTCACCACGCACGGCACCGTGTGGGCGGTGTGGCGGGTGGCGGCCGCCAACTACTCGCACGCCCCCCAGACCGCGAAGAAGCGCCGTCTCAAGGCCCTCGAGTCGCTGTTCAAGTCGCTGACCGAGGAGCCGATGCTGCTCTCGCTGTGCCCGCAGGTCGACCCGATCGTCGTCGTCCGCGCGATGGTCGCCGACGTCGACCTGGCGCGCAGCCCGCGCTACGAGCAGCTCGGGCACGCCGTGCTCGACCAGCTCGAGGCGATGGAGCTGACCGGCCGCACCGACTGGCTGGCGGTGCCGCTGCCGGCGTCCTCCGGCAAGGAGATGCTCGCCTCCGCGTTCCGCGCGGCCAAGGCCGAAGTCGCCCTGGCCCTCGGCCTGATGCCTGCCCCGATCAGCGTCGAGGAGGTCGACGAGCGCACCGCGCAGGCCGAACGGATGCAGGCCCGCTGGCCCACCGGGGTCGCCATGCGCCCCGCGACCGAGGCGGAAATCCTGTGGATCTACGGGCACAGCGCACGCCGAGGCCTGGCCGAGCCGTTCCTCCCGGACGGCACCGAGCCGGGGGTACGCGGCCGCGGCCGTACGGTCGCCGCCCTGGGCGAGATCCTGCTCGCCGAGGGCGGCACCGACTTCGCCGAGCGGCGCAGTGTGCCCGGCAACCCATTCCAACAGCGCTTCTTGCAGATCAGCAGCGAGTGGGGCGACTCCTACCAGGGTCTGCTCGCCCTGTCGGAGATGCCGGAGGCGTTCGCGCTGCCGGGCGCGGCCTACCTGCAGCAACTCGACGACCTCGCCTATCCGGTGGACTGGGCGGCCCGCCTGGTCATCACTCCCGGCACGAAAGCGGAGGCCAAGAGCCGCCGTCGCGCACGGCACCTGCGCTCGCAGGCCGCCGAGTACGAGGGTGATCCGGCCGGCCCGCCCGCCTCGATCGCCAAGAACGAGGCCGACAACCAGGAGTTCCGCGACCGGGTGACCTCCTCCGCGCAGGAGGTCGAGATCCAGGCCATGGTCACGCTCGCCGTGTGGGGCTCCAGCCCGGACGACGTGCAGGACCGGGCGGCCGCGCTCGCCCACGACTTCGGTTCGACCGACTACACGTTCTCCCGCCCGGTGGGGGAGCAGACCAGCCTGTGGCAGGCCATGCTGCCCGGCTGCCGCACCCCGCGGGTGATGACCGGGTACGCGCAGACCCTCCTTGCCCATGACTTCGCGCTGGCCATGCCCTGGTGCGGCAGCGCGCTCGGCGATGACCGCGGCGGCCTGTTCGGACTGCAGCTCGCCTCCGGTGGCGCCCGCCCGGTGCTCGTCGACCCCTCCCGCGGACCCCGCGAGAACAGTTCCGCATGCATGGCGTTCATCGGCGAGCTCGGCGCAGGCAAGAGCGTGGCGATGAAGGCGGCCGTCTACAACGTGCTCGCGCGCGGCCACCAGCCGGGCCGGCCGGACTCCCGCGGCCGCGCCGTCATCGTGGACCGCACCAAGGAAGAGGAGTGGGCCCGGTTCGCGAAGGCGTGCCCGGGCACCACCCAGGTCATCCGCATCGACCAGCAGGCCGAGGTGAGCCTGGATCCGCTGAGGCTGTTCGTCACCGACAGCCCGAAGATCGCAGCCCGGTTCTGCGAGTCGTTCCTGACCCTGCTGCTCGGGGTCAAACCGATGGACCTCGAGGGCGTGGCCCTGTCCGAGGCGGTGGAAGCCGTCCTGGAGAGGCCGAACCCGTCGATGCGGGTCCTCGTCGACGAGCTCGTCGACCGCGGCACGGACGACGTGGCGGCCCGCACCTTGGCCCGCAAGCTCAAAGCGGTCGCGCGCAAGGACCTCGCCGCAGTCGTCTTTGACGACGCCCTGCCCGTGGTCGACACTCACCGCGCCGACGCGGTCGTGTTCAGCGTGAACAGCCTGCAGCTGCCGAAGAAGAGCGAGCTGGCCTCCGAACACCGCATTGAGCGCCTCGAGTTCGAAAAGGTCCTGGGCCGGGCGCTCATGTATCTGATCGCCGCCGTCGCCCGCGAGACGGCCATGGCCTCCAAGCAGGAGTTCGCGGTCGCGGTGTTCGACGAGTGCTGGTGGCTCACGAGCTCGGACGAAGGCCTGGAGCTGCTGCTGGAGCTGATGCGCGACGGCCGCAAGCACAACGCGGCCGCCTACGTCGGCTCCCACGACCCGGACGACATCGGGCCCGCCGGCTCCGAGAAGGGGCAGATCATCCGGGGCCTGATCCCGCACCGGCTGATGTTCCGGCAGACCACCCGCGCCCTGGCCGTACGCGGCCTGGACTTCCTCGGCGTCGACTCCACCGACCCCGACCTGCTCGACCTGGTCACCTCCGGCCTGTCCCCGATCGACCTGCCCGAAGAGGAGCGCCTGGCCCGCGCCGGCGAGTGCCTCTACCGCGACCTGGCCGGCCGCGTCGGGCTGATGAAGGTCCTCATCCCGTTCGACGCGGCCGTCATGCGCGCCATCCACACCACACCCGGCGACTACCGGACCGCGGCATGAACGCGCTCCGGCTCTGGCGGCTGCGCCTGCACACACTGGGCGGAGCCCGGCTGCGCATAGCCGTGCTGTTCGCCGCGCTCGCCGCGACCACGCTGACCATGCTCACCTCCCTGCCCGCGCACGCCGCCCCGTCGCCGACGCCGAGCGCCACCACCAGCACACCGGCCGCGGGCACCACCGGGCAGGACACGCCCACCCCGCAAGAGCTGGAGCAGATCCAGAAGTTCCTTGCCGAGACGCAGGAGAAGCTGTCCAAGTCCGCGCAGGCCGCGCTGCTCGAGGCCCAGGCGGACGATGTGCGCAAGCAGCTGCCCGACGAGGGCGGCATCCTCGGCGTCTTCAACGTCACCGACGCCAACAACCTGCCGATCAGCGTCTACTCGGTGAAGTCGGACACCGGCAGCTTCATGCGCTGGGACCTCGGCCTGATGAACTTCATGACCGAGGGCTGCTACATGGTCACCAAGTGGCTGATCGCCTTCTGCTGCTGGCTCATCCTCTGGTCCCTCAGCTTCGGACTGGCCAAGCTGCTGCTCACCCCGGCCCTGGCCATCTCCAACTCCCTGCACAGCCGCGTGATCATGGAGATGGGACTGCCCAGCCTGTTCCTCGCGGTGTGCGCCCTGATCTGCACCGGACGCATCTTCTTCGGGGACCGAGCCAAAGGCTGGGGAGACGCCGCGCTGTCCATCATCCTGGCCGCGCTCACCACCACACTGCTGTCCTCGACCCCACAGACCCTGCTCGGCGACGACAACGGAGCGATCGCCGTCACCCGCGGATTCGCCCTCGAAGTCGCCGATGTCATCCTCGACGCCGACCCGTCCACCCCATGGGCCAACAACAAGGTCACCACCCCCGCCACGTCGTTCACCCTGTCGCGGCCGATGACCGACGCACTGACCGACGCCTTCATCGTGCGCCCGGCCATGCTGCTGCAGTACGGCCAGGTCTTCGAAGGCGAATGCGCCACCAACTACACCCAGACCCGACTGGCCCAGCTCGCCTACGACCGGCAGATCGACAAGATCACCAAACAGGCCACCCGCATCAACGGCCTGGTGGACTTCACCCCCGGCGACGTCCTCACCAGCGGGCTCAGCTGGCAAGAGCAGTTCGCCATGAAGTGGGTCATCAACCACTACGGCGGCGTGCCGATGGAGTCCTTCGAGGACAAGTGCGTCAAGGGCGACGTCAACGCCGCAAAGAAGGCCAGCCTCGACAAGCTCGGCGGGAGCCTCTTCCTCCTCATCGCCGCGGCCATCGTGACCGTCCTCATCATCGGCCTCGCCGGCAGCTTCCTCACCGCCCAGTGCCGCATCGCCTGGGACGCCATCCGCGGCGAACCCGCCCTCCTCGCCGGCACCATCCCCGGCATCGGCCGCGCCTTCCTGTGGGACTGGGCCGCCTCCGTATGGCGCTCCCTGGCCGAGATGCTCATCGCGGTCACCTCGCTCGCGGTATTCATCCTCATCATCCAGACCGTCCTCGACCCCGTACAGACCGACTGGGGCCGCGAGCTGACCCTGCGGTTCCTCGCTGTCGACGTCGTATGCATCGCCGCCGTCAGGAAACGCAAACAGCTCCGGGCCCGTACACAGCAGATCGCAAACAACCTCAAGGCCAAAATGTCCGGCAGCCGCATCGGCGGCACCCACGGATCCATCTTCACCCCCGCAGCCACCCCGATCTCAAAGTCACCGCACCTGGGCCGCAAGACAGCCCGCTTCCTGGTCCGCGGCGCCCTGACGACCACCGCCCTCGCCACCGGCAACCCGCTCGCGGCAATCGGCTACGCGATGCCCCAGTCCATCGGCGCGACCGCGCTGATGTCCCGCCTCAGCCGCGGCGGCCGCCGCGGCAACCGCCCCCGCCCGGCCCGGCCCACCGGCCGCCGCGGTCCTACGCAACACGTGCCCGCACCGACGCCCCCGCCCGTCCCCACGCCCTCGTCTCCGGGGACCCCGGCCGTGCCATCGCGGCCGGCCAGCGCGCCACCGCGTCCCCTGTCCACGCCCCGGCCCACCCGGGCACCCCGCCCTGGCCTGCCACCGCGTCCCACGCACCGGCCCGGCAGCCAGTCCGCCCGACCCGCCGGCGCCCGCCCGGGCAGCACGGTGGGTCGGCAGCGGCCGAGGCACCAGCCCCCCACCCAGCCGGCCGCCTCCGCAGGCCAGCAGCAACTGCGCCGCCGACTGGACCGCGGCATCCGCCGCACGCCTCCCACCCCTCGCACACCTCCGCCCGCACCCCGCCGCAGCCTGCAGCCCAACCGTGCTTCGCGCGACGAGTACGAAGCGTGGCTGTCCGAGCGGGAGGAGGCCGAGCTGCGGCGCCGCGCATCGGAAGGGCCGGGGGATGGGTGACCGGCGCAAGAAGTGGCTGGCCGGCGGTACCGGCCTGGTCCTGGCTGGTGTGGTGTTCATGGGGGCGGTCGCCGCCCACGTCTCCGGCGTCGCGGAAGCCGCGGCGGCGGCCGCGGCGGCCAAGGTGCGTTGCCAGAGCGCGGGCGGCGCCGGCCTGGACGCAGACACGGCGCACCTCGCCCAGCAGGTCAACGCCGTCGTCTCCGGCAGCACCAACGTCCAGATGTCCGGGCTGCCCGATCCCAAGGAGCAGCTCCCCAACGCGAAGACGATCGTGGCGACCGGGATCCAGCTGGGCATTCCGGCCCGCGGGCAGGTCATCGCGCTCGCCACGGCCCTGCAGGAGTCCGGGCTGCGCAACCTCGACCACGGCGACCGCGACAGCATCGGGCTGTTCCAGCAGCGACCCTCCCAGGGCTGGGGCACCCGCGACCAGATCATGGATCCGGTCTACGCGAGCAAGAAGTTCTACAACGCGCTCAAGTCGCTGAAGGACTGGCAAGAGATGCCGGTCACGGTCGCCGCGCAGAAGGTACAGAAGAGCGGCATGCCCGACGCATACGCCAAGCACGAGCCCCTCGCGACCGCCCTGCAGCAGGCGATCGCCCCCTCGCTCGGCGCCTCCGTGGACAGCCCTACAGGGGCAGTCGCGAACCCGTACGGGCTGAACTGCGCACAGACCGACGGCACCCAGTACGGGGCGATCATGGCGGGCAAGCTGCCCGACGGCTACCAGATTCCCGCCAACACCAAGCCTGCCGTCCGCACCGCGATCCAGTGGGCGCTGCAGCAGCTCGGCACCCCCTACCAGTGGGGCGGCAGCTGCACCAACCCACACGGCGACGACCCCAGTGGGCGGTGCGACTGCTCCTCCCTGATGCAGCGCGCCTACGGCGTCGCCGGCATCGAGATCTCCCGCACCACCTACACCCAGATCCACGACGGGCGTGCCGTACCCGCGAACGCGACCGCCCTGCAGCCCGGCGACCTGATCTTCACCGAAGGCTCGGCGTCCCGGCCCGAACACGTCGCGATGGCGCTGGGTGACGGACTGCTCGTACAGGCCCCGCGTCCAGGCCGGGTGGTGGAGGTGGCCAAGGTCGCCACGCACGGCACGATCCTCATCGTTCGCCGCGTCGCCTAGCGATGGTGCCGTCGGCGGCGAGCGCGCCGGCCTGCACTGACCAGCGCGCCCCGCGCGCCGGAGCTCCGCCCCCGGGTGCTCTCCGACGGCTTCAAGGAACACCGGCTGAAAAAGCTCTCCCCATCCGTTGATATGGCGGCCATCCAGAACTCATAGGCGGTAACAACCCCTCGAGCACCTGGAGTAGCGACCATGACCGACCCGATGCAGGGGGGCAACAGCCCGGCATCCAACGAGGGGCCGACGCGGGCGCGTCCGCAGCCCGAGGGAGTCCAGCTCGATACGGCCGTGGCCGGCACGATCTCAGCGACCAGTCCGCGCGTCCTCTCGCCCGAGGCACGTCAGCAGCTGGACCGCGCGCTTGAACAGGAGGGTCTCCACCGGGGCCGCATGGCCCAATCGGCTGGCCGCCACCAGGCCGAAGAGATGTGGGCGAACATCACCAAGGGGCTCTACCTGCGCCTGTTGAGCCAGGGGCCGGTCGACAACCTCGACGCCTACCTCAACCGGTGCGCGACCAACCAGCTCCGCAACCTGCGCACCGTGGTCGAGGTACTCGTCGAGGACATCGACCTCGAGCTCCTCCGCGAGCGCCAGGGCGATCCCCAGTACGGCCAGGCCGTCGAGCTCAACCACGAGTTGATCGACGCCATCAAGGGCGTCCGCTCCCTGGGCATCCTGACCCTGCGCGAGTTGGAGGTCTACATCATGTGCCAGGCCCTCCAGATGGAGAACGAGCAGGTCGCGCAGTGGCTCGAGCCGCCGACCACCAAGGCGGCGGTCGCCTCGCTCCGCTACAAGGCCCTCAAGAAGCTCAACAAGGCGTGGCGCGCCGGGAAGATGGCGCACCTCGGATTCGAGGCCCCGCCGAAGCGCAGGTTCCGCAACCCGGAGCACTAGAGCACCCCGCTGCTTCTCGGGCCGTGACCACTCGGTCCGAGGAGCGGCGGGGAGGGCTAGCGCCCTTCCACGTCAGACGGCCCCGCGGAGGGCGGGGCCAGTGAGATCGGGGGTAGCCCGCTGCATTCCTGCGAGAGCGCAGCGGGCCGAACAGGACAAGGGGTTCTCGTGGACAGCAGTCTTGTCGCCGCATTCGTGGCGATCATCGTGCGCGTCACCAGCCAAGCGATCCAGTGGTTCTACCGGTTGATCACGCCGAAGCCGGCGTTCAACCTCCCGCGCGCAGTTCTTCCCGCCGAGGAAAACGGCTCTGCAACACAAGCGGGGCTGCCTGGGCAGGTCTTGCGCGTGTAGATCACGACGAGTAGAGAGGGGCTCCCGTTGATCGGGGGCCCTTCTCGCACTCATAGCCAGTACCAAGGCGCGCGGACCGGCCCACCTGGACCGGCGTCCCGCCCGCACCTGCCTTAAGAGGACGGCACCTTGAACGGCTTGATCTCCGACCTCCTCGCGATGGGCGCACCGCTGTGGCTCATCGGTCCGCTGCTCCTGCTGACGGCGCTCATCCTGGTCACCCGAGCCGTCGCCACCGCCGCCGCCACGGTCATCAAGGCCATGCACCCTGGCGAGTCCGCCGACGCGGTCCAGATGCAGGCCAACCGCATCCAGCACCGGCAGTGGAAAGCCCAGCGCCGCGACATCAACCGCCGGGCCCGCGTGGCACGACGAGCGATGATCCGCGCCGGTGTCCAGGCCCATCTGGCGCGCCGCCGTACCGCCCGCTATCTCGACGGCCCTGTCCTCCTGCCGCACGCCGTCCTGCCTCCCATCGAACCGCTCGCGCTGCCGGCGTCGTCCACACCAGTCATCACGGCGTCCCCGAGCGAAGGTGTTGCCGCGGCTGGTTGACAGGCGCCCGTACCAAGGCGGTACCCAGAGATGGCGGCCCCGGCAGCAGCAGCGCCGGGGCCGTACACGTTCGCCGCGGCGACGTCAGCGGTGGATGGTCGAGCAGGCTCGCTCTTCGTGCCCCGCGAACTCCACGCAGAGCTGGCTGTTGTTGGGGAAGGAGCGGTTGTGCAGCTTCCAGGAGGCGTACTCGTACTTGTATCCCGCCGTCTGCTTGGCGTCCGTGTACTTCCAGTTGCGTACGAGACGGACCCACTCGCCGTTCTTCCACAGCGAGACGAGAGCCTTCGCGCCGGCCTCGTGGCCATCCAGGAGGGCGCGTACCTCGTGCACCTTGAGCTTCTCGCCGATCACCCCGATGTGCACCGGGCCGGCGTCCCCCTTGCCGTTGGCGTGCGCGGGAGCGGTCGCGGCAAGGAGCGCGGCAGCGGTCGCGAGGTAGATCACTTTCTTCATGGTGTGCCCAACGCGCTTGCCGCAGGCCCAGGTCACGGCCTCCACGGAAGATCACCCGCCAACACCCGAAAGTAAAGGGGCGGCAAAGTATCGAGGGTGGTGTCACAACGGGTCCTCTGGCCGGACTTGGTCGGAGTGAAGGGAAGTTTTCCGCGACCACCACGGAGGCCACCATGAACCCCACCCACCGCCCGCGTACGAACCTCCGGACGCTGGCATGAGCGCCGCCCGTCTCCCGGACGGTGCGCAGACCCTGCTGGACACCGCGCACTGGATCGCCGTCGCCGCCCCCTACATGTCCGTCATCATCGCGGCTGGCTTCATCACCGCGATCGGGATCTCCTGGCGGCGCGCCCTCCAGGTCCGGGACGCCCTCAGCGGCCGTGTCCGTGTCGAAGCCGTGCCCACCACCACCTTCGACCCGTCCGAGGGCGAAGTGCGTCGATGGGCCCAGCACTTGGGCCGAGTCACCTACTCCGCAGGCGGGGTTCCGGGGCGTGGCGCCGCGGCCCGGCTGCGCTACAGCGCCGAGAACGGCCGCATGCACTGCTATCTCGAGGGCCCGGCCCGGTCCGCAGCCGTGCTGACCATGCCGGGCTTCGCCGAGGTCGAGATCCGTGCCGGCGGGGCCCGTACGGACATCCGCCCGGTCCGCTTCCCGCTGCCCGCCCAGCGCAAAGGCCGCTCGTGACCGCAACCGTAGACCTCGCCAAGCTGTCCGGCACCGCCGGAAGCAAGCACGCCAAGCCTCTGTATGTCGAGCGCGCCGAACTGGTCCTCGCTCTGCACGACCAGAAACCGCTCGCCGCCCTCGGCCTGCATCCCGACCCGCTGCAGCAGCTCGCGACCGCCCTGGCCGGAGTGCGCACCGAGGCCGGCGAGCGGGCGGACGTCGTCCTGGACCTGCTGCCCGTACGGGAGCGTCAACTGGTCCGCCGGCGCCGCAAGCTGCTGGCCGCCTCTCGCCGGCGCGGCCCGTCCGCGTACGGGGAGCGGCTCACCGGCTTGCTCGCTGGGGGAGGGGTGATGTCGTCGATGTCCGCGGCCTGGAGCGGCGGCAGGACCTTGGGCAGTTCTCGTGGTGAGCGGCTGCCGCGGATGACCGATCTGCGCGACGGCGTCGGCAAGTTCGAGCCCGCGGTCGGCCCGGTCTTCGCCGTTCAGCTCCTCCTGCGCACCGCCGCCGCGCACCCCCAGGCCGCGCTCGCCCGCATGCACCAGCTGCTCGCCGTGTTCGCCGCCACGTCCGGCGAGAACTACCTCAAGCCCCGCAAGCCGCGCACCCGCCGCGCCATCGCCTCCTTCGACCAGCGGTTCACCACGGGGGAGTTCCGCCCGCGCAGCCGCCAGTGGATGACCGTGCCGGAGCTGGTCGGCTTCCTCAAGCCGCCCACCGCCCGCTGCAACGCCTCGAGCGTCGTACGCTCCGGCGGCGTCGTCCCTCCTGCACCCGCGCACTTGCCCGTCTACACCGGGCAGCCAGACCTGGTACCGCTCGGCGCGGTCACCTACCCGGACGGCCGTGAGCGCATCGGTGCCGCCCGGGTACAGGACCTGCTGTTCGCGCTGGTGCTGGGCAAGTCCGGGCACGGCAAGACGGAAGAAGCACTCGTCCAGGCCATCGCGCTCGCCCACAACGGCTACGGCACATGGTTCCTTGATCCACACGGCGAGGCCTGGGCCCGCGCGAAGCCGTACCTCGCCCACCCCCACATCGCCGAGCGCATGTGGGAGATCAACCTGGCCGAGGCGGACGACGACCAGCTGGTCGTGTCCTGGAATCCGCTGTCCATGGAGGCGCGCAAGAAGGGAGACGTGCAGAAGATCGTGCGCGCCGTCACCGAGGGCATCGCAGCCGCCCAGGACTGGGGCGACCACGCCCCCCGCGCCCGCACCATCCTCGCCCGCGCTGCCCAGGCCCTCGCCCTGCTCAACCTCAAGGCCGTCACCGAAGGCCACCCCGACCGGCAGTGCACGGTATTCCAGATCCGCAAATGGCTGGTCGACGAAGAGTGGCGCGAGGCGCTTCTGCCCCAACTGCCCACCAGCGTGCGTGACTACTGGGAAAAGACCTTCCCCCGGGTCGCCGCCGACGCGGTGCCCACCGTCACCTACGCGATCGACCGCATCGACACCAGCCCTGCCCTGCAGGCCTTCTTCGGCAGCCCCACCTCCGGCTACGACGTACGCGAAGCCATGGACACCAGCCGCGTTGTTTTCGTCTGCCCATCCGGCTCGGAAGCCGACGCGCTGGTCGCCTGCCTGCTCATCCACGATCTGCACCGCGCCGGCCTGTCACGCCAGGACACCCCCCGGGACCAGCGCGCCACTTTCTGGGCGTGGATCGACGAGCTGACCGCGCTGGACGCCTCATCCAAGGGCTTCCTGGCCGCGATCTGCGAACAGCTCCGCAAATACGAAGTCCGGCTGACCGGCATGACCCAGATGGTGCTCCGGCTCAGCGCGGTCACCCGGCAGGCCCTGCTCCAGAACCGGTCGCTGCTGGCGACCTGCGCCGCCGACCACGACGAGGCCGACTTCGTTGCCCGCCGCTGGAACGGGCAAGTCAGCCCGGACACCATCACCGCGCTGCCCAAGTACCACTACCTCATGTCGCTCAACCTCGACGGGCAGCCCACGGCCCCGTTCAGGGTGCGCGGCCTCCCCGTCGAAGAGATCTTCGCCCACTACGACAACCCCGACAGCGTCGAGGACCTGGACAAGGCAATCGACACCAACATGCGGCGCCGTCCCGTTGGCGACATCCTCGCCGCCCTCGAGGGCCTCGACACAGCAATCCTCGCCCACCACACCCGCCACGGTCCTGGACCGGCCGCGTACAGCGATCCCACCAGCCTCGTCGACTGAATCGAGCACACCGATGCCCTACCCGACCCAGGCACCCGTCGGCGCCACCCTCATCGGACAGCACGCCCTGAACATTCTCTACCAGCACCGCCTCGTCTCCACACTCCAGCTGCACCAGATGCTCACCCCGCACCACACCCGCGCCGAATACCTGCGACGCCAGCTTCACAAGCTCCGCGACCAGGGCCTCGCCGAACGCGTCGGCCGGCGCGCCCACGGACAGACCGATCTGCTGTGGTGGCTCACTGAACAGGGCGCCACCTCCGTCGAGGCCACCGGCCTGCTGCCACAACGCCCCTACCGAATGAGCCCGGAAGCCGCCGCGGGCCCGCTGCAGGAACACACCCTCGCCACCGTGGAAGCCGGCCTGGGGTTCGTCATCCACGCCCGCGCCCTCGGCCACGAATGCGGACCGCTGGACTGGTCACCCGAGATCCCGCACACCTACCGCGACGACCAGCGCCCCGGTGAAGACCTGCGACTGATCCCGGACGCCGTCCTCAACTACGTCCACGTCGAGGGCCGTCAGCGCACCCTGCTCACCTTCATGATCGAAGTCGACCGTACACAGATGACCATCGCGCGGCTCGCCCAGAAACTCCACGCCTACGCCACCTACCAGCGCTACGCCCCACAGGCCGCTCCTGGCCGCGGCCCCAGACCTGCCCGCCGTGCAGCACCAGCGCCAGCCTGGCGCTCCCGCTACCCCTCCCAGGCCTTCCCGCGCGTGCTGCTGGTCCTCACCGGCGCCTCCGAGGAACGCCTGGAGCGGAGGATCGCCGACCTGCGCTGCCTCGCCGCCGCCGACCCCGTCCTCACCATCCCCACGGTGCGCGCCGGCGTCACCACCCTGGACCGCCTCCGTGAACACGGCCCCTTCGCCTGCATCTTCACACCCGTCCTCGGTCCCGCCGAGCCGACCGACGCCTGGCTGCGCCCTGCCCAGCAGGTCACGCAGGCTCCGGCCGCATGACTGCCCCGGGCCCGCAGGAAGGAGATTTGATGTCCGTCTGCCACCATTCTCTCGCTCTTCCCACGAACCGACGGGTTGGAGAGCGAGGTCTCGGTCTTCGCCGAACTGACCGCTGTTGGCAGCGGATTGGAGGTCGCGTGCAGGCTCGGCAAAAATTCGCCATGTTCCTTCTGCCGAACAGTGCCATGTCAGCGACGCTCAACTGCGCTTGTGGGTAGCCCAGCACACCGGCAACCTCCAGATTCTCCTTGACCAGCCCCACCGCTGCGCACACGGCCTCGCAGAACTGACCATTCGGTGGCGACGAAATTCGGCCGAAATCACGGCCTTCGATAAGTCGCAAATGCCTAGGGCAACTTGTCGACTTCATGGTGCTGTTGTGACCGGATTCGTGCCGAGTTGCGAGAGGTAACTTCCTTTACTTGTTGGGAAGTTGGCTGGCATATGCGTAACCTGGCGACTACAGAAAGCGCATCAGCGCAGCTCGACCAAGTTTCATCGGGCGAGTTTTGGGTGGGCGCGCCCGCGTCGGCTGCCCGTTCACGGCGCGCCAAACGGGGAGGCATCGTGAAACGCCGCGCACACCAGACCGTCCATTCCGCTGTTCGCTTCCGAAATTGGACCGCGACGGCCCTGGGAGTCTGTGCGGTGCTCGCTGTCTCCGCGTGCAGCTCCTCTGACAACAGCGACGAGTCGAAGCCCTCCTCGCCGACAACCTCCTCCGCGGCCGAGACGCCCTCGCCGTCGAGCACTGACCCTGCGGCTGCAGCCAAGGATGAACTCCTGGCTGCATACCAGCAGTACCTCGATGAGGTCGCCAAGTCGTACTCGCAGGCCGGTACTGAAGGCACGGAGATTAAGAAGTACGCCACCGGGGCGGCGCTGGCCACGGTGCAAAGCGAGACGAAGGCGATGGATAAGGCCGGGCAGGTCACCATCGGCAAGCCAGGGAGCATGCCTGAGGTCACTGCGATCAACCTCGACCGCAAGGTTCCCAAGGCGACTATCACCGATTGCATGGACGTTTCTCATTGGAAGCTCGTCGACCGCAAGACCAAGAACGAAGTTGAGCTGCCCAAGGAGCGCCTGACCAAGTACGTCGACGTCATCAGCGTGGAGAAGTGGGGGAAGCAGTGGGTCGTCCTCAAGGAGACACCGCAGGAACGCAAGTGCTGAGGCACTTAGCAGCCACGGCAGGGTCCGCTCTGCTGCTCCTAGGATCAGCGCACGCCACGGCCCGCGCGGCGGATGACCCGCACGTTGGCGCAGGCGAGTGCGAGATCGTGCGGTTCTGCGTGAACGTCCACACCGATCCCAAGCCGGGCAGCCAGGGGAATACCTCTGGGAAGCCGGCCAAGGGCGGCAAGGGCATACCTGCTGCGGCGCAGCCTTGCACCGTCAGCAAGTTGGACCCCCAGCCCCCGGCCGGAAGCGAGCTGTGGGAGGGGCACGACCCCAGCGAGGGGGCGATCTATGTGCGAGTCTGCCCCGCCCTGCAGGCTGCTGCGGGCGTCGCCGGCGTCGGCACGGCGATCGCCGGACCACAGGTCTTCTGGGCCGCTCAAGCACCCGCCGCCAACGTGGATCCCGCACAGCTGGCACAGGAGGCCCTGGACAAGATGACGCTCCTCGGCCCGGACATCGGGATCACCCCGAAGCCCGGCGGCAAAGGCGTGGTCGGCATGCCGGTGTACATGTGGACGGCCCAGACCGCCGAGACGTACGGCCCCAACAGCGCCTCCGCCTCCGCGGGAGGAGTCACGGTTACCGCCACCGCGAAGGTCAAACGGATCGTCTGGGACATGGGCGACGGCAACACCGTCACCTGCACCACCGCCGGTACCCCGTACAAGGCTGCGTTCGGGAAGAAGGCCTCACCGGACTGTGGATACCGCTACAACGAGCCCTCCTCTACACAGGCGGGCGGCCGCTACCACGTGACCGCCACCTCGACCTGGCAAGTCGACTGGCAGGTCAACGGCGGCGGCGAGACCGGACAGCTCGCTGCGACCCGAAACAACGCCGTGGACATCGACGTCGCCGAAGTCCAGGTCCTCAACTAACCGGCCCACGCACCCCAAACTCCCTGAAAGGCCCCAGCCTGTCATGGAAACTCCCGCCGCGCCGACGGTGCCGCGTCCGCAGGGCCCGGCCCGGCCCGAGATCCCCATCACGACCACTCCGCCGGTCAAGCGGCAACGCCGCTGGTCCGTGGCCGCGCTGTGCATCGTGCTTGCGGTTGTCGCTGCGCTTGGGGCGGCCGCCGCCGTTAACTCGGCCAGCGACCGCTCTCGGGTGTTGGCCGTGGCACGGGATGTACCGGCCGGCCGCGCGCTGTCGGACGCCGACCTCGTGGTCGCCGAGGTGTCTGCGGACTCCGCACTCACTCCTATCCCCGCCTTCCAGAAGGCCACGGTGCTGGGCAAGCGGCCAACCGTTGATCTGCGCAAGGGTGGGCTTCTGCTGACCTCTCAACTCGGCGCCAGTACGGGGCTGGGTGACAACCAGGAGCAGGTCGGCGTGCAGATCAAGCGTGGCATGGCACCGGCCGGGACGCTCGCCCCTGGCGACAAGGTTCGCGCGGTGACCACACCCGCCCAGGGCGACGAGCCCGCGAAGAAGGGCACCGTCCCGGAGACCGTCGACGCGACCGTCGTCTCCGTCTCCCGCCCGGACGCCACCGGCACCGTGGTCGTCAACCTTGCGGTTGCCCCCGACGACGGGCCGGTCCTGGCCAGCCGCGCCGCCCTGGGCCGCATCGCCCTGGTCCGCGAACCGCGGAGCAACTGACCATGCCCGTCACCTGCATCGCCTCCGCGAAGTCGTGCGGCGTCACCACCGCGGCGCTCGCTCTCACCCTGGCCTCCAGCCGTCCGTCCCTGCTCGCCGAGTGCGACCCGGCCGGCGGGACCATCCGCGCCGGGCTGCTGCAGGGCCAGATCAGCGCCGGATACGGCCTCTACCACCTCGCGGCCGCCGACCGCGTCGGACCAGTCGAGCTGGCCCAGGCGTTTGCCTCGCACCTGTGGCCGCTGGACGGCCAGACCGGCCACCGCAAGGTCCTGCCCGGGCTGACCGATCCCGCCCAGGCCGGATCCCTGAGCCGAACCTGGCCCGCCCTCGCCGACGTCCTGCACGTCATGGCCGACTCCGCCGGCCACGACGTGTTCGTTGACGCAGGGCGCCTGGCCCTGGAATCCGGCCACTTGCACCCCACTCTCACCCCGGCGCCCCTCCTGCACAGAGCCGACCTCGTCCTGCTCGCCGTCCGCGGCACCGAGCAGGGCCTCACCCTGGCCCGCCACCTCATGCGGCCCCTGCGCGCCGAACTCGACGAGCACGGCTCCGGATCCGACGCGCTCGGCCTACTCCTCATCGAGAACGGACCGTTCCGCTCGCACCAGGTCGCCGAGGCCCTCGAAGCCCCCGTGCTTGCCTCACTGCCATGGGACTCGGAGACTGCCGCCTACCTCACCACCGGGGGGAAGCCGCCGCGTGGCTTTGCCCGCAGCCCGCTGCTGCGCTACGCCCGCACCGCCACTGAGCAGTTCGGGGCGCTCGTCGCGCGCCGTCAGATTCAGCAGCACTACCCCAGCGCGCCGGCCCACCCGCAGTTCGCGGGTGTCTTGGACCGGCTGGCCCAGCGGGGAGGTGGCCGTGGCTGACACCCATCAGCGCGGGGGCGTCAACGGGCAGATCCCCCCGCCGATGGGCCGCGATGACATCGCCCATCTGCTCACCGGGAAGCTCGGCGAACGGCGGCCCGCACCGCCCACCGCCCCCACGGCGGCCGCGCCACCCGCGGTGCCCGGCGGCACCGTCAGCCCCACGGTCGTTCCCCGGCTGGCCGGGCTGCCGACGGAACTCCTGCCGGTCGGCTGGGAGGTCATCGAAGCCCTTCAGGCGGATGTGTCCGCCGAGCTGAGCAAGAGGGACCCCGAGCGCACCCTGGCCGAGCCGGACCGGCGCGCCCTGGCCCGCTCGCTGGCCAGCACCGCCGTTGCCGACTGGGCCACCAAGTACGCGCAGGGCAACACCCCGCTGACCCAGGACGAGGAAGGCCGCATCGCGACCGCGGTCTACGACGCCATGTTCCGCGGCGGACGCCTGCAGTCCCTCCTCGACGAGGACGGCGTCGAAGACGTCATGGTCGACGGTTTGACTGCGCACGTGGAGTACTACGACCGCCCGCGTCGCACGATCGACAAGGTCGCCGACTCCCACGACGAGCTGATCACGTGGGTCAACCGGATGGCCCGCCAGTCCGGCCAGGGCGAGCGTGCCCTGACGCAGGCGACGCCGATGGTCGGCTTCCGGATGCCCGACGGGTCCCGCGTCACCGCGAGCCTGCTCACCAGCCGCCCCTCGGTCGTCATCCGCAAGCACCGCATCCGCCAGCACGGCATCGGCGAGCTCGTACAGTGGCAGTCGATCAACCCGCTGCTGGAGCGGTTCCTCACGGCGTGCGTGCAGGCGCGGATGAACGTCCTCGTGGTCGGCGACATGGGCGCCGGCAAGACCAGCCTGCTGCGCGCCCTGGGCCGGGAAATCCCGCCCGCCGAACGGCTGGTGACCCTCGAATCCGACCGCGAGCTCTACCTGGACGAGCCCGGCCCGAAGCCCGGCCCGGTGACTTTCGCCTTCGAAGCGCGCCAGTCCAACGGCGAGCGCAGCACGGGTGACCGGCTCGCCGGGGAGGTCAGCATCGCCGACATGTTCGCGACCGCGCTGCGCTACAACGCCACCCGCGTCATCGTCGGCGAGGTCCGCTCCACCGAGATCGTCCCGATGCTGCAGGCGATGTCCGCCGGTGGGTCCGGGTCGATGTGCACCATGCACGTGCGGCGCCCGCACGCCATCGTCTCCCGCCTGGTGCAGCTGTGCACCGAGGCCGGCATGGCCACCGAGGCCGCCCACCACCTCATCGCCTCCGCCATCGACGTCGTCGTCTACCTCACCTACCTCGACGAAACCGGTGTCGGCGGCCGCAAGCACCGCTTCGTCTCCCACGTCTACGAGATCCACGACGTCGTCGGCGAAGCCGGCAGGCCCACCACCACCGAGTTGTTCGCCCCGGGCGGTGGCGACCCGCGCGCGGTCTACCAGAACATGCCGTCCTTCATCGACGAACTGGAGCGCACCGGCCTGATCGCCCGTTCGTGGCTGGCGGAGAACCCGCACGGGTGGTGGGGAGAGCCCCTGCAGACGGTGGGACGACGATGACCGTCCGCCACCTTGTCCCGTACCGGATCACGCTGCCCCGGAGAGATCAGTGACCACGTCTCAGCTCGCCCTGGTCGCGGCCTGCTGCGCCGTGCTGGCAGTCCTCGCCGCGATCGCCACTGCCCGCGAACTCCGCGGCAGCATCCCCGACCCCGTCAAACCGCCCTCCCGCATCGCCGCCCGGATGCGCCGTGCCAAGGCCGACCTGCCCGAGAGCTGGCAGCGCCGCTGGCGTCACCTGGTCATCACAGCCGCCGTCGTGACCTTGGTCGTATGGGCGTATACGGGCTGGCCCGTGCACGGCCTGCTCGCCGGCGCCGCCGTCCTGGGTCTGCCCTTCGTGCTGCACCCCGGCGGTGCCGCGCAGGCCCGCATCGAACGCCTTGAAGCGCTCGCCCAGTGGCTCAACCACCTCGCTGGCGTCCACACCGCGGGCATCTCCCTGACCCAGACCGTGCGGGCCTCCGCGAAGAACGCACCCGGCCCGATCGCGGGCAACGTGCAACGCCTCGCCGACCGGCTGCGCACCGGCATCGACGCCCACCTCGCGTTCGCGATGTTCGCGGACGAACTCGCCGACGGCGTCTCCGACCACGTCGTACTGCTCTTCCAGAGCCACGCCGTCTACAAGGGCCCCGGCCTGGCCGACGCCCTCGAAGCGCTCGCGATGACCATCCACCAGCAGGCAGCCGACGCCCGTGACGTCGAAGCCGACCGCGCCTCCGTCCGCAAGTCCTCCCGCCAGGTCTCCCTGGTCATCTGCATCGTGGTCATGGGCTGCATGCTGAACAACGCCTGGTCCGGCTGGTACGCCAGCCCGGTCGGACAGGTCGCGCTGATTGTCCTGGGCGGCCTGTTCGCGTGGACCCTGTCGTGGCTGCGCCGCATCGCCCGCACGAAGCCCGACCCGCGCCTGCTCGACCCGCTGCCCTCCCACCTGGCCGTCCTGGAAGGGGAGACCCGATGATCCCCATGAACGCGGTGCTGCCCGCGGCCGCAGCCGGCGTGATGATCGGCCTCGCCGTCCGTGCCGCCCTGCCCACCAAGCCGGACCTGGCCAGCGTCCTGGACCGCCTCGACGCCGCCCACTTCACCAACGCCATGCCCGTCGCCGCGCCGCCCGGCGCGCGTGGCGTGCCGGAACGGGTCGGCGCCCGGCTGCTCGACGAGTTCGGCGTCCGTATCCGCCTGCCGCTCAGCGACCTCAGACTGCTGCGGATCTCCCCGGCCGAACACCTCGGCAAGCGCGTCCTGTTCGCCCTGTACGGGGTGCTCGCCCCCCAGCTGCTGCAGGCGATGCTCGCCTTCGCCGGCACCCCGTTCCCGTTCGCCATCCCCGCAGGCGTCTCGCTCCTGCTCGGTGCGCTGTTCTGGTTCAGCCCCGGGCAGGACGTCAAGCGCGACGCGGCCGCCGCCCGCCTCATCGTGCGGCATGCCGCTGCCTCCTACCTCGAGCGTGTCGCCCTGGCCCGGCTCGCCAACAGCGGCGCCGGGCAGGCACTGACCCAGACCGCCGAGGTCGGCGACGGCTGGATCTTCCAGCGGATGCGTCAGGTCTTCGACCACGCCGAGCTCGCCGGCGTCACCCCGTGGGACGCCCTCAAGCAGCTCGGCGAGGAACTCGACATCCCCGAACTGACCCGGCCCGCCGACACCCTGGCCCTGGCCGGAGACGGCGCCGCCGTCTACACCACCCTGCAGTCCCAGGCCCGCCAGCTGCGCATCGCGCTGCTGGCCGACGCCAAAGCACAGGCCAACGAGGCCTCCGCGGCGATGGTCCTCCCGGTCACCCTCGCCGTGATCCTCATGCTGGCCTTCGTCATGATCCCGATCGTCAACACGATCCTCGCCAGCTGACCTGGCGACCGAAGGAGACCAACCCCTCATGGACATCCAGCTCCTCACCGTATGGATCCGCGCCCGCGCCGAGCAGCTGCGCACCGCCCGCGACAGAGGTGCCACCAGCACCGAACTCGCCGTCCTCGCCGGCGCCCTGCTCGTCGGCGCGGGCCTGCTCGTCGCCGCCATCCGCGCCAAACTCCTGGAGAAGATCGGCATCATCGACGGCGGCTGAGGACAACCACACGCGACCAGTTCAACACCGACGATCGAGGGGGAAACGGTGGGAAGCCGATCACGGCACCTCAAGGCCATCCGCGCACGCATCCGCCGCAGGGACGACGGCGTGCTGGGCCTCGAACTGGCCACCCTGGCCCTCGTGGTGCTGATGCTGGCCTTCACCACCATCCAGGTCGGCCTGTACTACCACGCCCGCAAGGTCGCCCAGTCCGCCGCACGGCAAGGCGTGGACGCCGGACGGCAGTTCGGCGCCGGCGAAGGCGACGGCGTGAATCAGGCCCAGGAATACCTCGCCCGCTTCGGCGGCTCCGTGAAAGACGCCCAGGTCTCGGCAAGCGGCAGCACCGCCCAGCAGATCCGCATCACCGTCACCGGCGACGTCGCCACCCTCGTTCCCGGCCTCACGCTGCACGTCATCCAGCACGCTGACGGACCGATCGAACGCTGGACCAACCCGTGACGCGCCCCCGCCCGCTCCGATGGCGGCGCCAGGACCGGGGCAGCTACGCACTGGAGACCGCGGTCCTCGCACCCGTCCTGATCATCATCCTCGGCCTCATGATCGCCTTCGGCCGGGTCACCGACGCGAAGGGCGCAGTCGACGCCGCTGCCCACGCAGCCGCCCGTGCCGCCTCCCTCGAGCGCGACGCCGGCACCGCGCAGACGGCAGCCCAGGAAGCGGTCACCCGCAGCCTCGACGGAGACGGCGTCACCTGCCAGACCTCGAGCGTCGCCATCGACACCTCCGGCTACGCCACCGACGTCGGCGAAGCCGCCACAGTCACCGCGACGATCTCGTGCACCGCGAACCTGTCCGACATCGGCGTGCCCGGCCTGCCCGGAGCCAAGACGATCACCGCGTCCTGGACCAGCCCGATCGACACCTACAGGGCCCGCTAATGATCTTGATTGCTGTGCTGAGGAGCCGTCTCGCCGCGCTGCGTGCGCGCCGCGACAACGGCTCGATGTCCCTGTTCTTCGCCGTGACCACCGTGGGACTGCTGATGGTCATGGGCCTGCTCGTCGACGGCGGCGGGGCACTCAACGCCTCCAACCGCGCAGAATCCCTCGCCCAGGAAGCCGCCCGCACCGCCGGACAGCAACTCAACCCCGCCCAGGCGATCGAGGGCACCGCCATCACCATCGACCCAGACGCCGCCCAGGCCGCCGCCCAGGACTACCTCGCCACCGCCGGCGTGCAAGGCGACGTCCAGATCACCGACAACGGACAGACCATGACGGTCACCGTCCACGACACCTACAACACCTACTTCGCGCAGCTGATCGGCAAGGGAACCATCAACGTGACCGGCACCGCGACCGCACACCTGCAGACCCAGGCTGGAGGCTGAGCCCCACCATGGCCTACCGAACCCTCGGACCCCTGCGCACCGTTGGCACCGTGGGGCGCGCGCTGCTCGGCCTCGCCCTGCTCGTTGCCCTTCTCGTCGGCACCCCGTACGTCCTGCTGCTCGTCGGCACGCAGCCCACCGACCTGTCCGGCGGTGTCGACGTCCTGCTCCGCCCGGACGACGGCACCCTCTTCTTCACCGCCATCACCTGCATCGGTTGGGTGGCCTGGGCCGCGTTCACCCTGTCGGTGATCCTGGAGATCACCGCCGTGACGCGGCGCCGCTCCGCGCCGCGCCTGCGCGGCCTGGGCGGCCTGCAGTCCATGGCCTCGTTCCTCGTCGGCGGGATCGTGTTGCTCGCCCCGACCGCCGCCTCCGCGGCGACCTCGGCGCCCGCCCACGCAGTGACCGCCACCCAGACCGCCAGCGACAGCACGCCCAGCGCCACGTCCTCCGCATCCCCGTCGGCCGAGGGCACCAACGGCCCGACACACACCGTCAGCTCTTCCACCGAGCTGCCATGGGACCTGGCGGAGAAGTACCTCGGCAGCGGACAGCGGTGGCAGGACATCGCCGCCCTCAACCCCGACATCCCGGGCCTCGCCGCCGGCGACCAGTACCTGCCCACGGGCGCGGTCATCAAGCTGCCCGCCGATGCACGCCCCGCCACCCCGGCCGCCAGCCCGAGCACCGGCCCCACCACCCCCGCGGCCGATGACCGCACGACGGACAGCACAGCCCACCAGAGTGAGGCGGAGCATGCCGCCAAGACCGGCCACACGGCCGCAGCAGACAAGAGCGAAGCGGCGGCGCGCCCCGACCACGTCACCGTGCACGAAGGCGACAGTCTCTGGTCCATCGCCGACCAGTACGGCGACCCCACCGACTGGCCGGAGATCTACGAGGCGAACCGAGGCGAAGCCCAGCCCGGCGGCGGCCACTTCACCAACCCTGACCTGATCTACCCCGGGCAGGAACTCGAGCTGCCCTCGCCGGACGAGCACGCCGAGCCCCCCGCGGACTCCAGCAAGGACCACGACACGGCGCCGCCCCGCGAGAATCCCGCGGACAACAACCAGGACACGAGCCCCGGCCCCGGCAGCCAGAAGCACGACAGCGGACACACAGACGACCGGCACGAAGCACCGGCCGCCACGACTCCGGCACCGTCGCCCAGCCGCACAGCGCAGCCCTCCACCACCGCACCCCAGACCCCGAGCGCGGCGCCCAACTCGCACGAGGCCCAGACCCCCTCTGCTGCGCCGCACGAGGAACCCGCCGCCGCGCCCGCCCTTGCCTCAGTTGCTATCTGGACGGGGACCGGAGTTGTAGCCGCGGCTTTGATTGGCACCCTCGCCGTACGCCGACGCCGACAGCAAAACCGGCGCCGGCCCGGTCGGCGCATCGCCATGCCGAAGGGCCGCGCGGCCGCCACCGAGCAGGGCCTGCGCAGCGTCCAGGCACCTACCGGTTTCGACCTGCTCAATGCGTCCCTGCGCTGTATGGCCCTCAATCTGGAAGCCGCCGACCGCGAGCTGCCTGCCCTGGACGCCGTCGTCCTGCACGACACCCGCCTCGAACTCCACCTCGCCGAATACGCGCTGCCCATCGCGCCGTTCACGGCGGCGCCCGGGCGACAGGACCTGTGGACCTGCTCGGCCAGCCACCCCGACCTGACCAACAGCGAAGAAGCCATCCAGGGGGCCGATGCCCCCTATCCGGCGCTCGTCTCGATCGGCTGGGACACCCAGGGCCGCTACGTCCTCGTCGACCTCGAGCACATCGGTCTGCTCAACCTGGCCGGCGACCCCGACTTCGCCCGCCAGGTCCTGCAGGCCGTCGCCGTGGAACTCGCCAACACCCCCGTCGCCGGCCACCTCGAAGTCACCGCCATCGGCCAAGCCGTCCCCGGCCTGGACACCGCCGTCCCCGAACGCGTCGCCTGCGCGGAGGACCTGGACGACGCCATCGCCGAGCTCGCTGCCCACACCGCCGGCCAGCGCCGCGCCCTGACCACCCTCGGCGTCACCTCGCCGCGCGCCGCCCGGCTACGCGACGACACCGGCGGCGACTGGACCCCCCACGTCGTCCTCGCCCAGGAGCTGCCCTACAACACGGCCACAAGGAACCTGCTCGACACCCTCACCGAGCAGCCCCGCACGGCAAGCGCGGTCATCACCGCCAGCGTCCCGCCCGACCTGCCAGCCGAGGCCTGGACACTCGACTGCCAAGGCCCCGACGACACCGTCGTCCTGCCCGGCTCCGGCTTGCCGATCCGTCTGCAGGCCCTGAGCGACGACCACTTTGCCGACGCCATCGAGCTGCTCACCACCGCCGACAGCGACGCCGACGTCCCCGCCCCCGGCTGGACGCACGACGAGAGTCAGGACAGCCTCCTCGAGGAAGACCCGGCCGAGGACGGGCTCCCCGGCGAGTACGCCGAGATGGAGCAGGAAGACCTCCCCGCGAAGCCGCCGACCCCAACCCCCGCCGCGCCGCCTTCTGCCGTAGTCCACCCGACGGCAGAAGGCACGCACGAGGAACCGGCCGCCCCCTCCGGGCCCTCGCTCGCCGACGTACTAGCCGAAGACAGCGAGACCGGCAGCGACCGCCCCACCGACACCAAGCCACCGGCCGCAGGCCCTGGCGACGTCTCCTTCACCCTTACCGCTCCCTGCACCAGCCCCGCACCAGCCGTCGTGCACCCCACCATCCCCGCCCCCGCAGAGGAGCCCCTCGAGCCCTCCGCGGAAAGGCCAGCCTCCGACGCCGGAGCGGTAGGGCCGTCCGTGCTCTTGCTGGGACCCATCACCATCGAAGGCGCCACCGGCCGCGTCGACTCCAACAGGAAGAGCGTCGGCACGGAACTGGCCGCCTACCTGGCGCTGCACCCCAGCAGCGACCACCACGCCATCGACGCCGCCCTCTGGCCCTCCTCACGCGTCAAGAAAGACATGCGCAACGCGGTCATTTCCCGCACCCGCTCCTGGCTCGGCACGGACCCCGACGGCAACCAACACTTCCCCCGCGTCCAGGACACCGACGACAAGCGATACTGCCTCGGCCCGCACGTCACCTGCGACTGGACCCAATTCCAGCGCCACGCCCGCAAGGGCCTCGCCGACCATGGAGAAGACGGCGACCTCGCCCTGCACCGTGCCCTCGCACTGGTCCGCGGCCGCCCCTTCACCGGCATGGACCCCCAGCGCTACGCATGGGCCGAGCCCACCGCACAGGAAATGGTCTCCGCCATCGTCGACGTCGCTTACGAACTGTCCACCCGCCGCCGCGAAGCCCACGACATGCCCGGCGCCCTGTGGGCCGCCCGACAGGGCCTGCTCGCCGTCGAAGAGAGCGAGACCCTCCACCGCGCCGTCTTCCTTGCGCACCACGCCGCCGGCGACACCGACGCGCTCCGGGAAGCCGCCGCCCGCCTCCGTAAGATCAACGAATCCATCGGTGGCGGCGTCGAAATGGAAGCCGACACCGCGGAACTTCTGCGCAACCTGCTCCCGCGGCCGATCCACGCTCGCTGAACGGCGACCTCAGTCTCGGTGGGTGGTTCTGTTCACGAGAACGCAGCACGTGTTCATCGGTACGGGAGTCAGAGGTAGGCGCGATGTAAATCGAACTGCTCACGAGGTTCGGCAGCACCGTGGGCTGTCAGTTTGGTAACCCCGGTAGCCTGGCGACTGCTCCGGGGAGTCCGGCCGTAATCCGGTCAGATGGTTTCGTCCACAACCGCAGCGAGGTTGCCAGGCAAAGAGGCGCTGCGCGGTAGCCACCTGTTCCGCAGCCCAGGGGCCACCTGCAGGACCGCCCGACGTACCCTCACCCTCCGAAGGCGGCCTTCGCCGCGTATGAAGGGGGATGTCGTGGGCGACCCGAGCACCACCGGACAGCCGGCCTGGTCTGCCAGGCTGTGGCGCTACCTGGACGACCCGCACCGCGGATGGGTGAGCCTGCTCTACTCCGACGCGAAGGTCTACGGCATCGACGGCACGGAAACGATCGGTCCCTACCGTCTCACGCCGCTTGCTGCAGCCGCTGGACACCAGTCGGGGCAGCTGCGCCCGGTGCTGGAGTTGGCCAGCTGGTTCCGTCATCCCGATCAGCAGTCCGTCACCTCGGGCAGTGCCAACTGGACCGGGCTGTCGATCCACCAGGAGATCGCTGCGCTGACATCGCTGATCCTCGGGATCAGGCTGCGCGGGGATGACCCACGTCCCCGCTATCAGCAGCAAGACGGCAGCATCAACACCTACGAGGTATCTGCGCAGGTTGTGCCCAGCGCGCCGTCCTCTCCTTGGTCCTCCCCGATCCTGCCCGGCTTGGCCGACGGCACGGTTGACCTCGAATCGCTGCGTCCGTACTTGGAGTCGCTGCCCCGCCTCGCTGCAGACCACACCGTCCATCTGGTGCGGGCTGCCCGGCAGTATGCCGACGCCTTGTGGATCGCCGAGGGCGAGCCGGAGCTGGCCTGGCTAATGCTAGTCAGCGCCGTCGAGGTCGCTGCGACCGCCCATCAGGCCGCCACCGAGGACTACACGCTGCTCGTGAGGGAAGCCTTCCCCCTCTCCGCCGAGGCTCTGGTCGCAACGGGTGGAGAAGAAAGGCTCACCGAGGCCGCCATCACCGAGTTCCACGGCCTTCTAGGGTCCACCCGCCGCTTTCTCGCCTTCGCCCTGCATTTCCTCCCCGACCCGCCGGACGGGCGCACGGCCGACTCAGACGGGCAGCTGCCCTGGTCCAGGACCAGGATGCGCAGGGCTCTGTCCGCTGTGTACCGGCTGCGCTCTACCCGCCTGCACGCCGGCACCGCCTTCCCCTGGCCGCTGCTCATCCCGCCACCCGCGGCGAGGGACGGCCTGCCCGCCGAAGTGTTCACCCAGGACACCTACGGCTCGGGGGACACCACGTGGTCAACAGCGGATCTGCCGATGACTCTGGCGGTCTTTGCGTACCTGGTGCGCGGCATGCTGTTGCGCTGGTGGGACTCGCTCACCGAAGAATCGGCTCGTTCGGACATTTCTGGGTAGTCAGGCGCCGGTCAGCCGCCCATCAGTGGTGATCCGGGCTTGCGTGCAATCTGGCGCAGCTGCCTCCCCTGTTGAGGCTTCTGCGTGTCCAGAATGAGCGCCGGGTGCAGCGATGCCAGATAGGCCTTCAGTAGATGTTCGCAGGCAACCCCGGCGTGCAAGACGGCAACGTCATATTCCTCATCTCCCTGAGTGAACGCCTCAAGCGCAGTACGGGCAAACCGGGCGGCAGAGGCCACAAGTCGGATCGGGTCTAGTGCCTCCGATGAGATCTTGCGAGCGTTGTCCGACAGCATCAGCGATCCCTGTCCCCTAGTGGGACGTCCTCGCGTTGAACGCCCCTCCACCATGCCATCGAACCTGGGGCAGCTCCGCAAGCTCCACGCGATCCGATGGCACGTTGGGGCCGAACACCAGCCGACGGACTGCGGGCAGACGCCCGCTGTTGGAGCTGGCCGAGAAGCGCTCGCTCAGGCAAGACCGCCGATGTGCTGGTCAAGTCGGCTCTACTCACAGAGGCCGGCCTCGACCGCTGTCAGCTCAGCCCCGTTCGATCGAAGCGGGCGGCGAGCAGCGCGATGTCGTCATCCCGGTCGCCCGGGCCAAGAATGTCGAGCACCTCGTCACAGAGCGCTTCCAGCGGCGGCGGATGGTCCGGGCCGGTGAGCTGCGCGGTGGCGGCGAGCTTCTCGCGCAGCTGCTCTATGCCGGTCCACACGTCCCTGAGGCGCGATTCGACCAGGCCGTCCGTGTACAGCAGGAGCGTCGCCCCGGCGGGCGCGTCCAGCTCGACCGCCTCGAAATCCACCCCGCCCACGCCGATGGGGGCACCCGGCGGCACATTCAGTACCTCGGTGCGGCCGCCCAGGTGCAGCAGGACGGGCGGCGGGTGGCCGGCGTTGGCGATGGTGATTCGGTGCGAGATCGGGTCGAACACCGCGTACAGGCAGGTCGCCACGTGGTCGGCGCCGAAATCTTCCATCAGATCGTTCAGGTGCCGCAGGAGCTCCGCGGGCTGGGGGACAGTTTTACTCAGGGCTCGGACGGTGGTGCGGAGTTGACCCATGATCGCGGCCGTGGTCATGGAGTGCCCCATGACGTCACCGACGACCAGCGCGATGCGGCTGCCGGACAGCGGGATCGCGTCGTACCAGTCGCCGCAGACCCGGGCCGTCTCAGCGGCGGGCAGATAGCGGGACGCCAGCCGTACGCCCGTCGCGTTCGGCAGAGTCTGGGGCAGCATCGTGCGCTGTAGTTCGTCCGCGATGTACGCCTCGCGGCTGTACAGGACCGCTTTGTCGATGCCGAGCGCGCTGTGCGTGGCGAGTTGCGCGGCGATCAGCCGGTCGTCGGCCTCGAACGCCATGCGTTCCGGGTAGCGCAGGAACAGGGCCGCGCCGACGACGCGCCGGCGGCCGCGCAGTGGGGCGAGGATCGCGCGCTGCCCGTCGGGCACCAGGAGGTCGTCGCCGAGCAGCTCGGGCAGCGCGGCCCGGGCGGCGGGCGCGTCCGCGAAGACCGGGCGCACGCCGCGCAGCACCTCGGCGAGGGCGCCGCCGGGGCGCACCTCGCACAGCTCGGCCGTCATCGCCGAAAGCTCGTTCGGCTCGGGCCGCAGCGCGGGCATGAAGCCGTTCTCGGTGTCCCGCTCCTCGGGGATCCGGTCGGTGCGCCGCAGCCGCAGCACGAGGGGCCCGGTGGGCTGCTCGTCGCCGACCGGCAGTGGGTCGCGCAGGTAGACGAGGATCGCGTCAGAGAAGGTCGGCACGGTGGCCCGGCACAGGCCCAGCACGATCTCGTCGAGGTCGATGCCACGGGCGATCCGCCGGGTCGCCGCGCCCACGAACCGCAGCCGGTTTCCGGCCTCGGCGCTCGGCTGGTCCGGGATGCTCTCGGGTGCGGGGCGCGGCCGGTGCGCACCGGGCTCGGTGGCCGCCGGCTGGGAGTGCTGGGAACGCGCAGGAAGCCTCTGTTTGAGTGCGGCCAGAGAGGCCTCGACGTCCAAGACTGGGGCCAGCGCCTCGCCCACGGCGGCCTCGGACGCCGTCGTCACCGACGTCAGAGCTGCTTCGTCTTCAGTCGGCGGCACGGCGGGCAACTGGACGTCGGCGGGGGGTACAGGTGGAACGGGCCGCGTTGCTGGCCTGGGCGGCTCGCCGCCCAGGCCAGCCCTCGGCTCGCCGCCCGTTGCCCGTTCGGAGGCGGCGAGTTCAGCAGGCCTCTCAGCCACGGCGTCCTCCCTCCTCGTCCTTCACGATGCCCAGCTCCTGCAGATCCACCCGCAAAGGCTCCAGCGCCCGGCGGGCCTCGGCAAGATGGACCCGTACCGTCGACTGCGTAATCCCCATCTCCTCTGCGACCTCGGCGGTGGTCAGTCCCGCGATACAACGCAAGGCCATTGCCTGGCGTGGCCGTTCCTTCAAGCGTGCCATCTCCTCGCACACCCTGCGGTAGACCTCCTTGAGCTGGACCTCAACGGCTAGGTCAGGCGCGTTGCCCGCAGTGTCGTGACGGCCCAGGTCGAAGGGAACTGCCGGACTGCGGCGCCGCAGCGCTTCGCGGACCACCGTGGCCGACAACCATGCACCCCAATGCTGTACAGGCTGTCCGTAGGGATCGTTCATCCGGCGCCAGCACTGCACAAAGGCCTCTTGCACCGCATCCTCCGCCACGTTGAGACGGCCCGCTGTGACCAGAAAGGCCTTGGCCACCAAAGCCCGGTACCACCTCCGGTAGAGGAAGTCGAAGGCGTCCTCGCTCACGCCTCGTCCCCCTCCCACCCACGGGACCGCAGCACCAAGGTGATCCCGTTCTCGTCGGTCACCTCAACGCTGCCGCCCCGCTGCGGCATTCTGGCCAGCACAGCCGTCATTGTCTTGCGCCGACTGCGCTCGCGCAGCTGAAAAGCCAAAGCCCGTAACACCGCAACCATCCCGGCGCCTCCCGCCATCGCCAGTGCGGGGCATACGGCCGACCACGCGACCACCGTCGTCCTCCTCGGTCACCGAACCTGCTCCATGACCTACAGAGGCCCCAGCGCCGAAAAGCGCTTGTGCTACCCCCCCGCGGTGACGGCCCTGGATCAAGGCGCACGGTCCGCCGGACGCCGCGTGCCTGTTCGGCGGTGTAGCCGAGGTCCCTGAAGATCACTTTTCCCTGGCTCGCCGGTCCCGTTGTTGGCTCGTCTTTCTCGGCCATCTCCATCAGCACAGCGCTCTGCGGGAGCGTCTTACAGAAGGTGGCGTACTCGTCGCGCAGCTCCGGCTGCCCTTTCTGGGGAGAGAGCTGAGGGTTGTGTCTTCAGGCCCCCGAATGGTGTTCCAGGTGGAGGGGTTGCTTCCTTAGGGGGCTGGACGGTTGCGTGGACCCTGGGCTGGAGGGTTGTACCGAGAGGTGTGCCGAAGGTTGCGGCACCCCTTTCGGCTGGTGCCGGGTTTCCCCTGGTCAGCCCCCGCGGGTAAGCCCCCTGGTCTCACCGACACCTCTTTCTCCGCGATAGCCGGAGGGAGATGCCTTATCTCAGCCCAGCCCAGGGGCTAGCCCAGCTCAATCCGGTCTAGTCCAGTGCGCTTCACGTCCCAGACGTCCGCTGCCCGGCTGACCCGCGCGGCCCGGGCGTCTGGCTGCGGGGGAGGGGGGTCGGCTCGGCGGGGCGAGGGCGTGGGCATGGCCTTCACTCGGTGTGACCAGCGGGAATTCCAGGATTCGGAGCGCCGCCATCCTGGCGTGCGTGATGAAAGTGCGGTATATTTCTATCGATGGTCGACAGTGACAGTCGGCCAACAACCGAGATCACACCCCACCCTTTCTTCCTCCGGAGTCCTGCATGGCTACCAGGTCCAATCGCTCTGTTACCGCACCGAGTTCGGAAGCTGGCGTGAAGATCAGCACCAACGTGCGCGGCACTCGCGAGTACGTGTCCAGTGCGGACGGACAGATGATGTTCACCCTGCCCATGCTTCCGCCTGCGGACCAAATCGCTCCCGAGGTCGCGGCAGCGCATGCCAGGCATCGCGCGGAACTGATCGCTGCAGTCGAAGACCGGGGCGCTGCGCGCACGCATCGGCAGCGCTGGGCCCGCTACCAGAAGGAAGTCCGTAAGCACCTCGGGCCGAAGACGATCGCCAAGCCTAAGCTGTCGAAGGATGCCGACGGGTCGGGCTACCAGCCTGCGCCGTTCGGACTGGGGGACTGGGTGGAATGGACCCCCGACGGGGCGGACACGCCTGTGACCGGATCGGTCTGGGCACAGGGTGGCACGCACGCGTGGTACGTCGTCACCGACCGGTCCGGGGTCACAGGGGAGTACCACTACCTGTCCCGCACCGGATCAAAGGACACCGGTTGGACGTACACGATCGACTCGGCACCGGTGCGCTCCCTGGGGAACAGCCCAACCGAGCAACTCCCGTTCGATGAACTGCCGGAGGTACCGGGCGCCAAGACGCCTGAGCGGCACCCCCAGTCTCCCGCGGCTGCAACCGCACGCGCTGAGGCTGGTCCTACGGTCACCTCTGCTCGTCGCTACGTCCCCGGTACGGCCACCACGCTGGACGAGTGGGATGTCATTGTCGGCGCAGCACCGTACACCCTGGAGTGGACGGGACCGGGCGGACACGTGGTGGTGCGCACTGGTGACGTCACCTACGGCGACAGCTGGATCATTGGTTTTGCCGAGGACATCGACGCTGCCCGCGAAATGTGTGTCCTGCACGCGAGCGGACAGCAGCGTGGACTCCTCGTTGGCCGGAGCGACGTTCTCTGGGACGTCGACTTTGGAGGAGCAAGCCCCTACGTGATCACGCGTGGAGGCAGCTACCCGTACCGGTACAGCGTTTCCTGGATCACGGACAAGGTGACGGCGAGCGCTGAGTCGCTGTGCGATGCCCTGGAAGCTGCGCGGGAGCACGCTGCACTGAACGAGGAGTCCGTCCAAGGGAAGAAGGCTCAGGGAGAGACTGAGGCCACAGACCACACGCCTGCTCCCACCGTTGGCGGCCGGACGGCGCGTCAGTGGGCGACTGTGGCCGAGACGCACGCCGTGCGCGCGACCGAAGCATACGAGACTGCCCGAGAGATCATCCGGACCCTTGACCGGGGTGACCGGTCGCTCCTGTCGAATGAGGAGTACGCAGAGACTCGCGCGGCGTACGCACGGATCGACCGGCGGTCGATGACCGCGCACACATGCGACAACCGGGCTCGCTGGTACGACTACGGGTCCGGGGACGTCAAAGCCGTGACCCCGGAGCGCGCGGCGCAATGGGCCGATCGTGCCCGAGTGCTGGCCGATGCGTGCGAGGCGGACGCACGCGCGATCGGTGAGGCTGTCGCCTGGCCCGAGGCTGCGGCAGACGCTGCAGACGTCTTACGCCGCGCGGAATGGTCCCTCGCGAGCGCTGCGGAGCAGTACCAAGCCACGCGCCGTTCCAACGCATGGACCGGGGCGCAGGGTGTAGACCGGCACATCGGCGAGACGAGCGCGCTGCGTCTGGTGTGGATCGCGCGACAGGCTCTTGCAGCCGTCAACGGCGCGCCGTACCTGGCCTATCCGGAACTCACCGACCGGGGGACCGCCAAGGGATGGAAGGTGGGTTACTGCACGTTCAGTCGAGATGCGGGAACGTCCGTGCGCATCGTCGACACATCCGCGGACGAATTCCGGGCGGAAGCACGTGCGGACCAACTGAACCGTGAGCACAGCGCGCGCACTCTGTGCGAGCAGATGGCGAGCGACCTGGTGATCATGCGCGCGCTCATGGATGACGCGCGGCACGCCGACACGCAGGCTCCGGGTGCCCGGAACCGGCAGGCATGGACGGCGCTGGACACAGCCGAGCGGATGCACGACGGCGCGGCGCGCGAGCGCGGTGCCGACGCGGCCGACCGCATCGCGCCCGTAGCCTCCAAGGTCAAGGCCATGCGGGTCACAGTGGAGGAGTACGCGCGGGACCGTGAGGGTTGGGCGCATGGTCAGCACGCGGCAGGAGCCGCGAAGACCATACGACGCACACTCGGGGCTAGTGCTGCACCGGCGCTGCTGTGCTCAATGAGTACATGTACCTTTACCAGTTCGGTGGAGGGATCGGCTCCCACCGGGATCGCCTTCCTGGAACAGGTCAACGCCGCCTCGGCTGTGGCTTCGGACGGTGTAAGCGACTTGGGCGCCGTCGACACCTGGGAGACCGAGGGCGGCGCCGTCCCTGCGGTCGAAGCGCCGCGCGCTGCAGGCGATATGGAATCGACTGATGCGCCTGACGCGGGTGGCCGTTGGGACGTCCTCCCTGCCGTGGCCGTCTGGACTCCGGTGCCGGACACTGGGCACAGCACGGCATTTCTCACCTGTGGCGGAGCGGAGTACCGCGTCATTCACGCCCCGGAGGCGGTCCTGCCCTACGCCATGCGACGGACCACCGGCGGCGCCGACATCGACCTGGGTGGTTGGGCCGGCCTAGACGACGTGCGCGCGATCGTCCGGGCGGACCGCCGCCGCACCGCCGCCCTGGAAGCTGGCCGCCTTCGTGCCGAGCGGGAACAGCGGCGCGCGGCCGACCGCTTGCAGGGGCAGCGGCTGCAGGCTCCTGTACAGCTGACAGCGGAGGACCGCCGAGAGATGGCCCGTCGATCGGAGGAATTGCACCGTCCCGTGGCCGCGGAGCTCTACGTGTCGCCGATCACGGGGAGCGCGGTGCTCACCTTCGTGTGCGGTACGTGCCCCACCCCGCACGCGGACACGGCGGGGCGGCCGCAGTCGATCGGCGGCAGCTACCGCAACCCGCTGTCCGTCGGGCGGGACACGCTCGTTGCCCTGGTGGAAAAGCGAGGCTGGACGATCACCGGCCCCTGGTCGGCACACGGGAGGCACGGGGACACCATGCGCGCGCCGATCGCGCCGGCACCGTCCTACCTCGCATGGCTGGACGCGCAGTACGGACCGGATCCGGAGACGCCCGAGGTGGAGCCAGGAGAGCGGATCACCCCCGTCCAGCAAGGGTGGTGGGAGTTCGTCAGCAAGGAAGGCCATCACTATGAACTCACCTGGCAGCCGACCCTGACGGGAGTGGCGTGGAGCGTGCGTCACCAGACATCTGACGGAAGTGAACTGATCGCCAGGACAGGCATCGCGAGCGCCGTACTGACGGGCCTGCGTGCGCACTCCGCAGAATGCGGGCATCAGCCCGCGGGCACCCGTACCCCTGAATCACTACATGTACCACTTGCCCGCTGAGGGCCCTGTTCTCCTGGGCCTGCCGCGTGAGGTGGGCCCAGGAGAACAGGCGGATCGGCGGACGCCGGCCCCGCGCCTCAGCCGGGCCGCGGAGCCCTCAGGGCAACGACGGAAGTGTCACGACAACCGGCATCCGCGGAAACAGAGTTGACCGCACCAGCGCAGTGACTGGTACATGTACCGGATGAGTGCCCGCATCAAATGGCAGGACATCATCGACCGCGCCCGCGACATCGTCGACGGCTACGACGGCGGCGTCACCCTGCGGCAGGTCATGTATCGGCTGGTTGCCGAAGGGCTCCTGCCGAACACCGCTCCCACCTACCGCAGGCTGTCCTCCCGGCTTGCCCAGGCCCGGCGGGACGGACTTTTTCCGGACCTCATCGACACGATTCGAGAGGTCCATGTCTCGCCCGCCTGGGAGGACGTCGCCGAGTTCGTGGCGGACATGCCGCAGTGGTTCCGCCTCGACCGCACCCGCGGACAGGAGTGGGCACTGTACGTGGCGGCCGAGAAAGACACCCTCCGGCAGCTCCTGACCGGCTGGCTTGCCGCGTACGGGGTCCCCGTCCTGGTCGTGCGCGGTTTCGGGAGCCAGTCCTACGCCGACGTCGTCCGCGAACGCGCGCGCAGCGACTCCCGCCCGGCAGCGCTGCTCTACATCGGGGATTTCGATTGCAGCGGGGCCGACATCGAACGGGACTGGGTGGAGCGTACGGACTGCTGGGAACGGGTGGAGCGGGTGCTGTTGACGCACGGCCAGGTCCGCGAGTACCAGCTGCCGCCAGCCGAGGGTAAGAAGGACGATCCGCGCTGGCCGCGCTTCGCCCGCCGCTACGGCTTCGACGTCGACCGCCCTGTCCAGTGGGAGGTGGAGGCACTCGAACCGGCCGAACTCAAGCGCCTCGTCCTGGAGGCCGTCGACACGTACATCGACCGGGAAGTCCTCGCTCAGGTCATGGCCGAGGAGGAGGTGCAGCGCGGTCGGCTTGTCGGCGTCCTCGGTCAGCAGGAGGGCTGAACGAGCGGACGAACTCGGCCATCGGAAAGACCTCGTGCCGCGAAAGCCGCAATGCGGCTGTCTTGGCCTGCGACACTGATTCTGCCCCGCCGTTCCCCCGTCGGCGGGGCACCTACGCTGCAGGGCAGCTGGCCGAGGAGCGGACAAAAAGCGGCCGGCGCCCAATCCGCCGAAGCGGGTGGCAAGGGCACCGGCCAACCGAAGACACACACCGTCCAGGAAGCCCGCACGGCCTGAGCCGTTTTCGAGTGTAGTTGTCCTGTCTCTGTGATGTCCGGGCAGTCTCGGAGATCTCCGGGCATCTGAGTTGACGTTTCACCGATTCGCGGGACCAGCCGCGTCTGGCTCACGAAGACTGTGAAGTCGTCTGCGGCGGAGATCGAGTATCGGCTCGGCAACCCCGAACGCGTCCCCACACTCATCGCCAGCTGGGCCAGCGCAGTCGCGACGGAACTATGCGCACAGAGCTCAGCGTCCATCCCTGACATACAAGATCACGGATGACGACGGAGACCCGGGACATGACAGACACAGCCACTCGATACCTCTACCTCGCCCGGCACGGTGAAGCGTCAGCAGATGAGACGACCCTGACGGAGAGCGGCCGGCGCCAAGCCGTTCTCCTCGGTGAACGGCTCCGGAACACCCCGCTTTCGGCGATCTACCACGGGCCGCTGTCCCGGGCGCAGCAGACGGCCCAGCTGATCAGCGCACAACTTGATGCCGTCCCACTGCACCAGTCGGAACTGGCCGGCGACTACATCCCCTACCTGCCTGCGAAGGAGGAGCTTCCGCCGGATTCGGCCGACGCCATGCT
>NZ_JBVKCA010000031.1:0-102836 GCF_055656965.1 Streptomyces sp. NPDC111656 | reverse complement strand
CGTCGTCCGCCACGACTACCGCCTCGGCATCCCCGAAGACATCCCCGCCTGGCACGAAGTCCTCAACACCGACGCCGCCCGCTACGGCGGCAGCGGCATCCACAACCCCCACCCCCGGGCCCACGACGGCGGCCTGCGTCTGACGCTCCCTCCCCTGGCCACCATCTGGCTCCGCCCCACCTGACGCGTTCCCGCCCCCGCGCCAGAGGCGCGGGGGCGAAGGAACCGGTCAGGAAGAGGCCGGCTTGCCCGCCGTGCCGATCCATGTGTGGAACAACGCGCCGAGGTCCTTCCCGGACAGCCGCTCGGAGAGGCGAATGAACTGGGCGGTGGTGCCATGTCCACCGCGGTGCTCCGTCGCCCAGGTCCGCAGGATGCGGAAGAACACCCCGTCCCCCACGGCCGTACGCAGCTTCTGCAGAGCCATCGCACCCCGCGCGTACACGGGCGTGTCGAAGATGTGCGCCCCACTCCCGGGATCCGCCGGCGGAAACGCCCACAGACCGCTGCCGGCAGGACTGGCGTACAGGGAGTCGAACGTCTGCTGCGCCGTCTTCCCACCGTGCTGCTCGGCGTACAGCCACTCGGCATACGTCGCGAAGCCCTCGTTGAGCCAGATGTCCTTCCACGCGGTGAGGCTGACGGAGTCCCCGAACCACTGGTGCGCGCTTTCGTGGACGAGGGTGCTCAGGTCGGGCGCGGAGTCGTACACAGGGCGCGTCTGGGTCTCGAGCGCGTATCCGACCTGCGGAGCCCGGTCGACGATGGCCCCGGCGGCCCGGAAGGGGTAGGGCCCGAAGACACCGCTCTCCCACGCCAGCACGGACGGCAGCTTCTTCAGTACGGGCGCCGCGGCGGTCGCCTCACGGGGGTCGACGGCGTTGTAGACCTTGAGTCCGTCGCGGGTGGTGTACTGCTCGACCTTGAACTTCCCGACCGTCGCCGTGGCGAGGTAGGCCGCCATCGGCTCGGACTGCCGCCAGCGGAACGTAGTACGGCCGTGGCTGGTCGACTGTCCGCGGAGTATTCCGTTGGCCACGGCGGTGTGTCCCTTGGGGACGGTGAGGGTGAAGTCGTAGGAGGCCTTGTCCTTGGGGTGGCTGTTGGCGGGGAACCACGTCATGGCGCCCTGCGGTTCGCCGGCCACGAACGCGCCGTCGTCGGTGGGGATCCACCCGTCCGGGGAGCCGTCCGGGTCGGTGGTCGGCTTGGGCGTGCCCGAGTAGGTGACGGTGACTCGGAATTCCTGGTTCCGCCGGAGGGAGTGGCGGGGGGTGACCACCAACTCCTGGCCGTCACGCCGGTAGGACGCCTTGACGTGGTCGACGGTGACGCCGGTGACCTTCAGCCCTTTGAGGTCGAGGTCGAAGCGGGTCAGTCGCTGGGTGGCCCGGGCGGTGATGACCGCCTTGCCGTCGAGGTGGCGGCTCTGGGGGTCGTAGCCGAGGGTCAGGTCGTAATGCCGGACGTCGTAGCCGCCGTTGCCCGAGAGCGGGAAGTACGCGTCCCCCGCACCGGACGAGCCCACCGTACCGGCCGCCGCCGGGCCCGCCGCGACGAGCAGGGCCGCGACGGCGACGGGAACCGCAGCCACAACTGCCTCCCTTCGACGGACAGTTGTGCGTCTGGTGGTCTGATGCGGACGTGGCGTCACGTTGGCTCCTCCGGTGCGACGGCAATCAGGTGATCAGGGATCAAGTGATCAATGACGCACAGCCTATGAGCCCCGCGGGCCGGTGACCCTCATCATCTGGTCAAGTCGTGGCCGGGGGGCCGGTGCACACGCACCGTCGTACAGGAGGGACCCGGCAGGAAGTTCGAGGCCACGCCCGGATCAGCGGGCCAGGCGGCCCAGCAGGGACGAGGCGGACAGGACGCCGAGGGCAGCGGCCAGGGCGAGGACCCCGTAGTCGAGGGCCAGGTGGGCGTGTGTGCCGAGCAGCAGGCCGCGCAGCGCGTCCACCTGGTAGCTCAACGGGTTGACCTTGCTGATGGCCTGGAGCCAGCCGGGCATGACCGCGACCGGGTAAAGGGCGTTGGAGCCGAAGAACAGCGGCATCGTGATGGCCTGGATCAAGCCGTCCTTCCTGTGGATGATGTACCGCTGTGGCTGGGCGAAGAAGGCCGGGCAGGAGACCGTCCTGGCCATCGAGATCACTCGCGACGGCTTCGAGTGGGCTCTGCGCCATGCCTGCCTGTCGAGCTACGTGCGCGGGCTGCACCCCGACCTCAGCACCTGGCAACGCTCGCTCAAGCGCGCACCGGCCCGCGTCCAGTGGGACCCCGAGCGTGACCTGCACCTGCACCCCCTGACGTACCGCTCACTTCGACTCGGGCTCTCCGGCGAGGCCGTGCGGCGTTACGCGGACGAGTGGACGGTGGCCATCAGCGACGTGACTCCGCTCGCCCGAGAGGTCCACGGGCTCGTAAGTCGCGGTGAACTCGTCGCCGCGGCCGGACTGCTGCCGCAGGAACGCCCCTACCCCGCCGCGGACGAACTACTGGCCGCCCTGCGACCGTGACAGGCAAGTCCGACGACCCGCCGGCGGCGGCCTACGGGTCACATGGCAACACAGACTCGGCGGGACGGGCGTTTCGTGCCCGATCGGCGTGGCCAAGGCGGATGGCTGAACCCCTCCCGCTGGAAGTCGCGGCGGCGGTGAACGCGCTGCTGACCGGCTCCGATCCGGTGAGCAGCGCGCTGCGTACTCAGCTTCCGTACGCCCGGGTCGTCCGCAGGTGCGGCCGCGGACACCTGGTACGCCGAACCGGAGGATGCCGGAGTGATGGTCTTCACGAAGGACGGATACCTCTCGCTCCTGGAGATCTACTCGGCCTCCAGCGAGCCGATCAGCACATGGCGGGAGCCCCGCTTCGTCGAGCGCTGAGCATGGCCGCGAACCCCGTCGGTGTGGCTCCCACCGAAGGATGCTCATGTAGGGGTCGGCCCGGCATCCCCGCAAGCGGCCAGCTGGTGCCACTCATGGCTGCACCCGCCGACGCAGTCGCGCTCGCGCCGACGGGTGTCTGCGTTGGCGAACAGAGCGACCAGCAGACGAAGCGCCCTGGCACGGTCGTAGGACGGCAGATCCGCCGTGTTCAGCCGCCATCGCGTCAGCATCACGGTCGGCATGTAGGTCGGGCGCAACACAGAGCGCGCAATGGCCTCCTCGGCATGGAAATATCGCAGCCGAGCGCAGCCACCAGCAGAATCTTGACCGCAACATAAACGGGTATTGCGGGATCGGCCGGACGGGCGTCAAGCCAGTGGCCCGTTCGGGACGAACCGGGGAGCGTCTTGCCCGACGGGAATCGCGTCCGCTGAGGACTGAATCTCACGCCCCCGACCCAGTGGTCGGCAGTGCCTCGACATCAGCAGGATTCCGGCCCGGTACTGCGGGTCTGCTGGGACGCGTGGCAAGCGCAACGGCGCCCGTCCCCTCAAGGCGGGCGCCGTTGCGTGCGCTTGCTGTTGTGGGCGTGGGCCTAACCGGCCATGGACGAGGCGTACGGGGACAAGGCCGGAGCGAGTTGCACTTGGACGGCCAGGCCGAGGGCGACGAGGGCGTCGGGGAGGCCGCGTCCGACGCGGGCCGCCTCCACCGTGCCAGGGGCAGCCAGCGGGCGGCAGCTGCCGGCGATGATGTCGAACAGGCGCTGCACCCGGCCAGGTCCGCGTGGCAGCAGTTGGCCGTGGAAGTCCTCGTGGTGAGCGAGAACGAGGGCGGCAAGACCGGCGACGTGGGCCGACGCCGTGCCGGTGCCGTCGAGAGCCGTGTATCCGCCGAGCGGCGAGCACGACAGAACTGCCACGCCGGGGGCAGCCGCGTCGACTCCGGGGCCGTAGCAGCTGAACGGCGCGGCGAACAGCCCTTCCGGTGTCAGCTGCGGGCCCGAATGGGTGGCTTGGGATGTGTCCGGTGGAAGGGACCCGAAGACTCCCAGGGCGCCCACGGTGAACACGGTGGGCAACGAGCCCGGGAAGGCGACCGGTCCAGCCGTGTCGCCCGCCGGGGCGACGCAGGCGATACCCGCCGCGTTGGCATCGGCAAGTTTGCGTGAGAGCAGCGCCGACGAGTAGGGGGTCGCCACCGCGATATGGGCGATGTCGACCTCGTGCTCGATGCAGTAGTCCAGAGCGGCGATCACGTCGCTGAAGCAGCCGTCGGGCACGACCTGACAGACATCGATCTCCGCGTCGACCGCGATGCCGATGACGCCCGTGCCGGTGTCCGCCCCGGCGATGATGCCCGCTGCGTGGGTACCGGTGCCCACCGTGTCGTGGGCCCAGCCCTCTTCCGTGCCGCGTACGAGATCGGCCCCGGAGCGCACCCGTTGTTTGAGATCGGGGTGCTCGGCGGCAACACCCGAACCGATGACCGCGATCTTGACTCCGAAGGCACGGAATGTGGGAGGCAGCCGGTCCAACCGCATGGCCTGCTGACCCCAGCCGTACTGCTGTCTCTCTTCCAGCCCTGGGTAAACCTTGACCAGCGGGGTGAGGGTGACCAGGTTCTCCCGGGTCACCGACAGGTCCGGGCGATGGATCCAGCGGTCCGCATAACCGCCCGCGGGCCGGACGTACAGACACTGAATGGACTGCGGGGTCTCCGTGGCCATCATGACGGTGGTCGTCCCGTCGGCCCCGGTGAGGGCCTGGCCCGGCCATGACGCCCCGATCAGGAACACCCCGGCGCCGGCCAGCGGTTCGCCCTCCGGGCCGCAGATGCGCAGCGAGATCGCCACCGGTTCTTCCAGCGCTGCGACCAGCCCCGGATCACGGAGCGGCAGGACCCCCGTGGTCGGCCCGGCGACGGGGCCGGTTCCGGAGAGCGGCAGGTCCGGCTCGATGTGCACGTGAAGCGACCGCATCGCCGGTACTTGAGCCTCGGCTGCCTCGACGACCGCGATTTCCGGGCAGGAGGGGGGCAGTTCGCCCGATTGGGCCTTCTCCGACGGCCGGAGTCTGCGGACCACTTTGACCTCGGGCATCCGGTCCAGTCGGTCACACATTGCGTCCATGCCGAGTTCGGGCACTCCCTGCGGGAGCAGATGCTGCGGCAGCGGTGTCACCATGTACCGCTCCCGGCGCGGCCGCACCGGGAGCGGTGACTGCGCGCCCTTCTTGCTTGGCCCCGCTTGCCTAGCCTCGGGTCCGGGCCCGCCCACCCCCGCACCCTCGGCCCCGCTCTCGCTGCCGTTTCCGGGCCTTTCCTTGACCATCACGTCCACCTTCACCACGCCTACGTCGTCGTTGTGCTCCTGATCCGGCGGCGGGGCGGCTCGCGCTTCCACGATCTCGCGCTTCCACGGTGATGCGGTGTGCCCGGAGACTGCTCCGGGCACACCGCATCACGCCGCCCAAGGGTCAGCCGATACCGTACGGCTGGCCCATCTGGCCGAAGCCGAAGCCAGGCTGCTGGTACTGCTGGAACGGCTGACCGAACGACTGCTGGCCGAACCCACCACCCCACTGCTGCTGGCCCTGCTGGCCCTGCTGGCTCTGCTGGCTCTGCTGGCTCTGCTGGAGCAGCGCAACGATCGCGGTCGGCAGCGCCTGCTGCACGGACTGTTCCACAGCGTGCTGAATGCCTGTGTGCAGCGAGCGGTGCAGCGCGAGAGCCAGGTACGGGTGCGCCTGCTGGGCCAATCCCTGCTGCTGGAGCTGCTGCTGGACCTGCTGGATCTGCTGGAACGTCTGCTGCAGTTGCTGCGCGACCTGCTGGCTCGCCTGCTGGCACGCCTGCTGGATCGCTTGCTGGACCACCTGGGCGATCTGCTGCGAGCCGCCCATCTGCTGGCCGAACTGCTGTTGGGGTTGAGTACCGGTCATCACCGACATGAATGCTCCATTCGATGTCACCACAGAAAAGCAGACATAAAGATTTTATGCTGCCTTGTCAGTACATCCGACGACCTGAAATTAAGGGGCGCGCGGCCCCACCGCAATCCGACGACCGCCTCCCGGGGAGGCATCCCGATCGACCGCCGACCCGAATCGCGCGCCGCCAACCGAGACGTACCGGGGGCGTCGTGCCCGAGCGGCATCGCCCCAGCGCCGGAGGCAACGGATAAGTCGGCGATGACGCAAGCCCCCTCGCCCCCCATGCCGCGACGCCGAACGCCGCTTCCACAACCCGAAGGCGTAGACGAGCCCGGCGCAGCTGACGGCCTCCGTCCCGGCATCCGCCACCGCCATCGTCACGGTCTCCGTGTCCGTCTCCGCATCCGTCTCCTCGGTGGGGTCTCCCCCGCCCGTCGGGTTCCGCGTCATGTCTCCTCGGCCTCCTCGTGCAGGCTCACCGCCAGCTTGCGGAGGGCCGGAAGGGCCGCCTCCAGAGCCGCGCGTTCGGCCTCGTCGAGACGGGCCACCTGGCGGCGTACGAGAGCCGTGCGCCGCTCACGCCAAGGGAAAGGGAGGGTCAAGAACCGCTCACCGGCAGGCCCGCCCGGCGGGCCGCGGCGCACCGCACCCCCTGGTGGAGAGCCCAGCCCGCGTGATGGAGTTTCCCCAGCCCACTTTGGGCGCCAGGAGAAGGAGACCTCCGTGACCGCGATCGAGACCGATGCCGCGCTGCCGTGGCCCCATCCCCCGGTGAAGGTCGGACTGGTCGGTGCCGGGCCCTGGGCGCGGGCCGTGCACGCGCGTGTGCTCGCCGCCGGGCCCGAGACACGGCTGACCGCGGTGTGGGCGCGGCGCGCCGAGGCGGCCCGGGAGACGGCCGAGCCCCACGGGGCCGCGGCGGTCACACGTTTCGAGGAGCTGCTCGACGGCTGCGAGGCGGTCGCGTTCGCCGTTCCGCCCGCGGTGCAGGCTGAACTCGCTCCGCTGGCCGCGAAGGCGGGCAAGGCACTGCTCCTGGAGAAACCGCTCGGATTGGACGTGGCGTCGGCGCGGCGCCTCGCCGACGCCGTCGACGAGGCCGGGGTCGTCTCCCAGCTCGTCCTGACCAACCGCTACCACCCGGTCACCCGGGAGTTCCTGAACGGAGCGCGGGAGCTGGAGATCACCGGGGCCCGTTCGTGTCTCCTGCACGGGGCGTTCCTGGGCGGCGAGTTCGCCACCACCTGGCGGCTCGAGCACGGCGCCCTGCTCGACCTGGGTCCCCATCTCCTGGATCTCCTGGACGCCGCCGTCGGACCGATCGTCCGGGTCCGCGGCGCCGGTGACCCCCGCCGCTGGATCGAGCTGACCTGCGAGCACGCCAATGGTGTCGTCAGTCAGGCCTCACTGTCCGGATCGGTCCACGTCGAGCACGGCAACACGCGTATCGAACTCTTCGGTCCGCAGGCCCCGCTGGTCTACGACGCCACCGAACTCGACCACGAGGAAACCTGGCCGGTGCTGCGCCGGGAGTTCGCCACGGCCGTACGCACCGGGGTGTCCGGTGAGCTCGACGTCCACCGGGGACTTCACCTCCAGACCCTGATGGCGCAGGCCTCGGAGAGCTGACGCCCGGCACGGAAGGTCACGAGTAGCGTCGCAGCGACGGCGCCGCGACGGCCAGGATCGCCATGGCGACGACCACCAGCAGTCCGCCGCCCGCGACGGCGGCGCGGGCGCCCAGGACGGAGCCGGCCGTTCCGTGCAGGACGTCGGCCAGCCGTGGGCCGCCCGCGACCACCACGGTGAACACGCCCTGCATCCGGCCGCGCATCTCGTCCGTGGCGGCCGACAGCAGGATCGCGCCGCGGAAGACCATGGAGACCATGTCGGCAATCCCGGCGGCGGCGAGGAACGCGACGGCCACCCAGAGGCTGGTGCTCAGGCCGAAGCCGGTGATCGCCGCTCCCCAGGCCATCACGGCGGCGATCACCATGAGCCCGTGGCGACGGGCCCGGGAGAACGTGCCCGACATCAGTCCGCCGATGACCGCGCCGATCGGGATCGCCGCGAACAGCAGGCCGAGCGCGAGCCCTTCCCCGTAGGGCGCGTAGGTCTCGGCGGCCAGCTGCGGGAACAGGGCCCGGGGCATGCCGAGGACCATGGCGATGATGTCGGCGAGGAAGGACAGCAGCAGCACCTTGTGCAGCGCGATGTAGCGGAAGCCGGCGGCGACCTCGCGCCAGCCCGCCCGTTTGGACGCGGAGCCCGTCAGGGGCGGCAGTGCGGGCAGCCGCATCACGGCCCACACGGTGACGCACAGCGCCAGGGCGTCGATCAGATAGAGCTCGCCCAGGCCGATGACGGGGATCAGGGCACCCGCGAGCAGTGGTCCCGCCACCAGGCCCGTCTGCATGACGGTCGAACCGAGCGCGTTCGCCGCGGGCAGTTCGTCCTCGGGGACGAGCCGGGCGATGGAGGCATTGCGGGCCGGCGAGTTCAGTCCGAAGAAGGCCTGCTGGAGAGCGAGCAGCACCATCAGGACGAGCACCGAATCGAGCCCGACGAGGGCCTGTATCCAGAACAGCACCGAGGTGACGGCTATGCCGGTGTTGGTGATGAGGAGCAGCTTGCGCCGGTCCATGGTGTCGGCGACCGCGCCGCCCCACAGCGCGAAGACCACGAGCGGCACCAGCCCGGCCAGGCTCGCGTAGCCGACCCAGGCCGAGGAGCCGGTGATGTCGTAGATCTGCTTGGGCACGGCGACGGCGGTGAGCTGGCTGCCCACCGCCGTGACGATGGTGGAGGACCAGAGCCTGCGGTACGCGGGGCGGCGCAGCGGGCGAGTGTCCATCGCCCAGCGGCGCCAGCCGGTACGGTCCGCTCCCGCCGGCCCGTCGTGTTCGGCGGCTCCGGCCACCGAACCGCTCCCGGCCCCGCCGTCCGTCCCGCCGTCGGTCCCGCTGTCCGTCCCGCTGTCCGCCCCGTCCGTACTGCTCCTGCTCGTGTCCACGACCGTCCTGGCTGCTCGATACATCTTTCAGTTGTCAGGGTTCACTATCGCGTACGTCGTCTCAGGCGTCGGCGATCAGCAGGGTGCCCATGGTGATCATCGTCGCGGCGACCACACCGTCCAGGACCCGCCACGACGACGGCCGGGCGAGGAAGCGGCCGAGCAGCCGGGCGCCGAAGCCCAGCGCGGCGAACCAGCACAGGCTGGCCAGGGCGGCCCCGAGCCCGAAGGTCCAGCGCAGCGGGCCGCGGTCGGCCGCCAGGGAGCCGAGCAGGAACACGGTGTCGAGATAGACGTGCGGGTTGAGCCAGGTCATCGCCAGACAGGCGAGGACGATCTGCCGCCAGGAGCCCGCCGCACCGGCCGCAGCCTCCAGCGCCGAGGGCCGCAGCACCCGCCGCGCGGCCAGGATTCCGTAGCAGAGGAGGAATACGCCGCCGATCAGTCCGACCGCCGTGAGCGCCTCGGGCCGGGCCACGACCACCGCGCCGACCCCGCCGACGCCCAGCGCGATGAGCAGCGCGTCGGACACCGCGCAGATGCCCACCACCGCCAGGACCGCTTCGCGGCGGATCCCCTGGCGCAGCACGAAGGCGTTCTGGGCGCCGATGGCGACGATGAGGGTGAGGCCGGTGCCGAACCCGGCGGCCGCGGCGGTCAGGGCGTTGTTCATGCCAGAGACGCTAGGAACACGGCCGTCAAGAGTACAGCTAAAGATTCTTACGTATCATTAGCACCTGTGATGACGGATCTCCCGCTCGACCAGGTACGCACCTTGCTCGCGGTGGTCGACGAGGGCACCTTCGACGCGGCGGCCGCCGCCCTGCATGTGACGCCCTCGGCGGTCAGCCAGCGTGTCAAGGCACTCGAACAGCGCACCGGCCGGGTCCTGCTGACGCGGACGAAGCCGGTGCGTCCGACCGAGTCCGGCGAGGTCGTCGTGCGGTTCGCGCGCCGGCTGGCCCGCCTCGAGCGCGACGCCCGTACCGAGCTCGGCATGAGCGAGGCCGGAGAGCCGACGCGGCTGTCGATCGCGGTGAACGCCGACTCGCTGGCGACCTGGTTCCTGCCCGCCCTCACCCGCGTATCGCGCGAGTTGCGGCTCTGTCTCGAACTGCGCCGTGAGGACGAGAACCACACGGCCGCGCTGCTGCGCGAGGGGGTGGTGATGGCGGCGGTGACCACGTGGCCGGACCCGGTGGCGGGCTGTTCCGTGCGCGCCCTGGGCCGCATGCGCTATCTCGCGGTGGCCGGGCCGGACTTCGCCGGGCGGTGGCTCGGCGCGGGGACGGGCGCGGCGCTGGACGAGCTGATCGCCGACGCTCCGGTGGTGGCATTCGACCGCAACGACGATCTCCAGGACGAGTTCGTCCGGGGCCTCGGGGGCGGTCCTGGAGCGAGCGCGCTGCGGCACTTCATGCCCACCTCGGAGGGGTTCGTGGACGCCGTCGTCGCCGGACTGGGCTGGGGCATGGTGCCCGAGGTGCAGGCCGAACCGCTGCTGCGGGCCGGACGGCTGGTCCGCCTGGCGCCGGACCGGACCGTCGACGTACCGCTCTTCTGGCAGCAGTGGAAACTCGACTTTCCTGCCCTCGCGGCGGTGGCCGAGGCCGTGGCGGCCGTCGCCGCGGAGACCTTGAGACGCTGAGCACCGAAATGGCCGGGATTAGCAGACGCCGAGGCCCGAAGGCGCCTGAAGCAACATCTACGCGGGGCTCCTGGACGGAGCGCGGGCGCGGTATCTTCGCGCAGGGCGAAGCTGAGCACGGCCGCACACGGCCGGATGCGGCCGAGTGCAACTCCAAGCGACCATCACGGCTGAGGCGTCGAGGTGCGGGTGGGTACCCGTAAGGCGCATTCTTGCTGTGGAAACCCCCTGACGGCGGGCGGACGAGGGCAGACCGATGACTGGGAGCGCCGAGCGTGAGGTCCAGGCGCTGAATAGCCTGGCCGCCCTGCTCAGCGGGTCCGTTGCGGACGCGATCCGGGCGGCCCGCGGCTTCGCGGGGGGTGTGTACCTGCGCTCCAGCTCCCCCGAACTGCTGCGACTGGCCGTGCTGGCCGGGTTGCCGGGACAGTTGTTCCGTGGCTGGTGGCGCATGCCCCTGGACCGGCCGTTCCCGGCCGCCGACTCCCATCGGCTGGGCATGGAGGTGCTGCTCACCGACGCCACCGAGACGATGCGCCGCTATCCGCAGCTCGCGGCGGGGCTGCCGTTCCAGTTCGGTTCGCTGTACGTCCCCGTCGTGGGCGCCTCCTCGTCCTTCGGGGTCCTGACGGTGCTGCGTCCCGCGGCCTCGGACGCCACCGACGTACTGCCGGACCGTGACCGGATGACGGCGGTGGCGGAGAACCTGGGGGCGGCTCTGTCGGTCCTGGAGAAGGACGGTGCCGAGGTCGTCTGGGACGGGGAGCCGATGTGCGTACGGCCGCCCGTCGAGGGTCTGCCGCGTCGCTATGTCGGGCGGTTCACCTGGGACCCGGTCACGGGCGAGGTCACCGGGGACGACGCACTGTGGGCCCTGCTCGGCACCGGCGCCGGTGCCTGTCCCGGGACGCCGCAGGCGCTCACCCACACGCTGGCCCTCGATGATCCGCATGTGCTGCTGGCCGCGTTGCACGAGACCGCGGCGGGGCGGCCCCCGGCCCACCCGCTGCCCGTGCACACGGTCAACGGCGGACTGCGGCTGCTGGAGTTGTGGACCTCGGGCAACGCGCTCGTGCCGCCGTACGCGGTCGGCGGAGCGGTCGTCGATCCGGGCCCGGGCTCGGCGGCGGACGGTGCCGCGGATCTGCTCCCCGAGGGTGTGTTCGCACTGGACCGGCTCGGGCTGATCACCTACGTCAATCCGCGCGCCGCCGAGCTCCTCGGCCGGCCCCGGCCGGAACTGCTGGGGCGACCGCTGTGGCAGGCCGTGCCCTGGCTGAACCAGCCGTCCTACGAGGATCATCTGCGCGGCGCGCTGCTGTCACCCGAGCCGGTGCACTTCCAGGTCGCCCGCCCGAGCGTGGGCCGCCGAACACCCGCGACGGCCGACGGCGACACCTGGCTGACGTTGTCCGTGTATCCCGGCCCCGGCAGTCTGACCTGCAAACTGATCCCCATGGGGCGGGTCGCGGACACCACGGAGGCCCCCGAGGCCGCGCCGCTCCACGGCCGGCCCGTGGCGAACGGGTCCGGCATCGCCGAGCCCACGACCGGCATCACCGCGACGGCGCTGTACCGGCCCGTCGTCCTGGCCATGGCCCTGACCGAGGCCGTGACGGCCCGGCAGGTGTCCGAGACCGTGATGCGGGAGCTGCTGCCCGCGTTCGGCGGACGGCGCCTGGCCATCTACCTGTTGCAGGACCGGCGCCTGTACCTGGCCTGGGAGACCGGCTTCCCGCAGGGGTTCCTCGCGCCCTTCGACGGGGTGGGGCTGGACGCCAAGCTGCCCGGGGTGGAGACGCTCACCACCGGCCGCCCGCTGTTCTTCGAGTCGATGCCCCAACTGGCCGCCGCCTACCCCGGCATCCCGCTGGACGCGACGGAGGGTGCCCGGGCCTTCCTGCCGCTGATCGCCTCGGGGCGGCCGGTCGGTTCCTGCATCCTCGGCTTCGACCGTCCGCGCGGCTTCAGCACGGAGGAACGTTCCGTACTGACGGCGCTCACCGGACTCATCGCGCAGGCCCTGGAGAGGGCGCGGCGCTACGACTCCGAGGCCGCCCTCGCCCGTGGCCTCCAGGAGGCGTTGCTCCCTCACCGGCTGTCCTCGCACCCGCAGGTGGAGACGGCCGGGCGCTATCTGTCCGGCACCAAGGGGATGGACGTGGGCGGCGACTGGTACGACGTCGTGGAGGCCGGTGACGCGCTGGCCCTGGTCATCGGCGACGTCCAGGGCCATGGCGTCCAGGCGGCGGCCACCATGGGTCAACTACGCAGCGCGGTACGGGCGTTCGCGCTCAGCGACCACCCTCCGGACGAGGTGATGAGCCATACCAACCGGCTGCTCATCGACCTCGACCCGGGCCAGTTCGCCAGTTGCTGCTACGTCAGGCTGGACCCGGTGACCGGAGTCGCCCGGGCCGCCCGCGCCGGTCACCCGCAGCCCCTGCTGCGCCATCCCGACGGCCGCACCGAGCTCCTCGACCTGCCCGGTGGCGTGGTGCTCGGCGTGGCCCCGCGGGCCCGCTACCCGGTGACGAACCTGCTGCTCGAACCCGACGCCGTGCTGGCCCTCTACACCGATGGTCTGGTCGAGCGCCCCGGGGCCGACATCGACGACGGGATCGAGAAGATACGCGCGGCGCTGTCCCGCGCGGGCACCCCGCACGCCCGGCCCGGCGCCTCCTCCCTGTCCGGTACCGCGGACCTGCTGACCGAGGAGGCCCGGCAGGCCACCGAGCGCCCCGACGACATCGCACTCCTGCTCACCACCCGCCGCTCCACACGCGAGGTCCGCCACTGACCCGGCGAGCCCACCAGCCTGCTCCCCCGGCAGCAGGTGAGTGTCACGTGTCTAGCGGTCTGCCACGGGGTGGCCGGCGGCTTGTGCGGCCCATGAGGCGAGGATGCGCAGACGGTCGTGGCTGGGTGTGCCGGGCTCGGCGGTCAAGGTGATGAGTTGCTGGTCGGGGTCGGCGGTGCAGGTGAGGAAGGACCAGTCGAGGGTGAGCTGCCCGGCGATCGGATGGTTCAGGACCTTCGTGCCCGTGCCCTGGACGGCGACGCGATGGGCGCCCCACCACCGTCGGAAGTCGGGGTCCTGAAGTGACAGCTCGCCCACCAGTTCTGCCAGCCGTGGATCTTTCGGGTCCCGGGCGGCCTCCATGCGCAGCTGCGCCAGGCTGATCTGTGCCACCCAGTCCCAGTCCGGGTACAGCGCTCTCACGGCCGGTTCGCAGAAGACCAGCCGTACGAAGTTGCGCTTCTTTTCCGGGATCCGCGCGAAGTCGGTGAACAGGGCGGCGGCCATGGGGTTCCAGGCGAGGATGTCCGTGCGCCGGCCCAGGACGACGGCCGGCGTGGTGGACAGGTCGTCCAACAGCCGCCGCAGCTCCGGCTGGACCTTCTGCGTGGTGCGCCGACGGGGCCGGGCGGCGTCCCGACCCGACAGTTCGAACATGTAGGCACGCTCGCCGTCGTCGAGCCGGAGCACACGCGAAAGAGTGTCCAGCACCGGTTCGGAAGCCTGGCGGCGGCCCTGCTCCAGGCGCGTGTAGTAGTCGGGGCTGATCGACGCCAGCAGGGCCACTTCCTCCCGGCGCAGACCCTTCACCCTGCGCCTGCCGCCAGCCGCATCGGGCAGCCCGACCTGAGCCGGGCTCAGCTCCGTGCGCCGAGCCTTGAGGAAGGCGCCCAGTTCGCCGTGGTCCGCGTTGCTGCTTCTCATGGAACCAGTCTTGCAGCGCGCCCCGCCCATGACAGGGGGCCTGGTCTGTCCCAGGACAGCGCTGTCCGGGGACACAGGACGCCCCTTACCCGACCACGCACCACGTGCGAGTGTCGGTGATGCGACCGGCGGACGGCCGCCCGGGGCGGCAGGCCTTCCCTGACGAATCCGTCCTGTCCGCAGTCACGACACTTCCTCACCTGCACCAGGAGACACAGAACAACATGAAGACCAGCGTCACCTTCCCCAGCGGCGATCTCGCCCTCGCCGGGGTCCTCTTCACCCCCGACGCGCACATCGACGGCCGGTTGCCGGCCGTTGTCATCTCCCATCCGGGAGGCGGCGTGAAGGAACAGAGCCCGAGTGTCTATGCCGAGCGTCTGGCCGGTGCCGGGTTCGCCGCGCTCATCTTCGACGCCGCCTACCAGGGCGAGAGCGAGGGTGAGCCGCGAGGTCTGGAGAACCCCTTCCAGCGGGCCGAGGACATCAAGTCCGCCGTGACCTACCTGACCACTCGTGACGACATCGACCCGGACCGTATCGGGGCTCTGGGTATCTGCGCGTCCGGCGGTTACGTCCCCTACGCCGCGCAGACCGACCACCGCATCAAGAGCGTCGCCACGGTCAGCGCCGTGGACCTCGGGTCGGTGTTCCGTGAGGGGCTGGGCCGCACACAGGACCCGGCGATCCTGCAGGCGCTGCTCGACCAGGCCGGTGCCCTGCGCACCGCGGAAGCGCTCGGCGCGGCCCCGCAGCTGGAGGCATGGATTCCCGACAACGCCGAGGAACTGCTGGAGACCGCGGGCAGGCAGTTCCGGGAGACGTTCGAGTTCTACTGCACCCCGCGCGGTCATCACCCCCGTGCGAACCAGGGATGGATACTGCGCGGCATCGACCTGATCGCCCAGTACGACTCGTACGCGATGATCCGGCTCGTCTCGCCCCGTCCCCTGCTGATGATCGCCGGTTCGCAGGCGGAGAGCGGCTACTTCAGCCGGGAAGCGGTCGAGAAGGCGGCCGAGCCCAAGGAACTGTTCGTCATCGACGGCGCCACCCACATCGACCTGTACGACAAGGACGCGTACGTCACCCCCGCAGTCGCCAAGCTCACCGAATTCTTCGGCGAGCACCTGGTTGGGTAGCCGCCGGACAGGTCGCAGTTCAACGCAAGGCCTTGAACGGTCCTTCCAGAGCGGCCCACTGCAACAGCATGATCGTCTTGGCGTCGGCGATCTCCCCGGAGCGGATCATGGCCAGTGCGGTGCGGAAGGGCAGTTCGACGATCTCGATGTCCTCGCCCTCCTCGTCGAGCCCGCCGCCTTCGTGGGTGCGGGTGGACGGGCCGTAGGTGGCGGCGTAGAAGCTGACCCGCTCGGTGACCGAGCCCGGGCTCATGTAGACGTCGAAGACGTGCTGTACCTCGCCGACGGTGTGCCCGGTCTCCTCGATGACCTCGCGCCGTACGGCGACTTCGGGATGTTCGTCGTCCTCGTCGAGCAGGCCGCCCGGGGTCTCGACCAGCATGCCGTCGGGATGGCCGTTGGTGTACACGGGGTAGCGGAACTGCCTGGTCAGCAGCACGGCCTCGCGCTCGGCGTCGTACAGCAGCAGGGTGGCTCCGTTGCCGCGGTCGTGCGTCTCGCGTTCCTGGGTGCTCCAGGTGCCGTCCGCGTGCTGGAAGTCGAAGGTGGTGGTGCGCTCCACGTACCAGTGGCTGGACAGGAGCGTGACGTCGCGGACCTTGACCCGGGGGTTGCCGGTCAGATCGCGGCCGACGCGGTCGAGTCCGGTACGGCCCCGGCGGTCCGGGGTGTCGATTCCCGCGGTCATCGTGTGCGGGCCGGGCGCGGGCGGGAGAAGTGGTTCATGACCACTGTCTACCATCCCGGCCCGAACATCGAGGCCACAGCGGGGCTTCGCCCGTCTAGGCTCACGGCATGGAACAGACGGAGATCATCCTGCGCGCCATCGGCGTGCTCACCGAGACCAACGCGATGGTGCGCAGGATCGCCCAGGACGAGAACGCCGAGGTCGACTCGGCCGAGACCCAACTGGGCGCGCTCGTCACGGAGGTGTTCCCCAGGGTGGAGGTGCCGGGGGACGCCGGTCCCGCGGAGGCCGGGCAGGCCGTCGCCGACGCCTACCTCCCCGCCACCATCTCGCTCGTGGGTGCCTTCGCGTTCCTCTTCTCCGAACTCGCCGACCTCCACGACTCCGGACGCACCGACGTCACGACGGCCGACCTGCTCCAGGACCTCGCCCTGCGCATGTCGAGGGCCGACAACACCTAGGACCTGTCAGGGGCTGTCCCGATCCCGGGAGTGAGGCCGGCGCGAGGGTTTCCGGGCCCGGGCGTTCCTCCGTGCGCAACGCCCGGGCGCCCGTCAACTCTTCTGCTCCACGCGCACCCAGTCGACCTCGGCCCGCACTCCCCCGGCCGTGACCTGGTCGACACTCGACTGCGGCAGCCCCCAGTACGGAGTGGTGACCTTGTTCCATCCCGCGGGGTAGGCGCCGCCCAGGGCGAGGTTGAGGATGACGTACTGGCTGTGGTCGAAGACCCATTGGCCGCGGGTCGATTCCAGCTTGTTGCGCGTCGTCTCCTGGACCAGGGCGTCGTCGACGTAGAAGCGCATGGTGTTCAGCACTCGCGACACGGTCGTCTTGCTCACGCCGGCCGCCTGGGCCACATCGACGATGGTCACGGCCACAACTGCCTCCCGGCACACGGGGATCGCGACTTCACACGCCCGGGGCGGAACCGGTACCGGAAGCGGTTCCGGCGCTGGGCGGGGAGTCAACCGGACTGTCATGGTGCCGTCAATACTTCACGCCGAGATTGCCGGGGCCGAACCTCGACCCCGGCTTTGCCTTCGGGACTTGAACGATCCCGAAGGCCCCGCCCGTGCCGGCGCGGGGTCGGCCCGTACCCCCGGCTCAGGAGTGCGGAACCACCGCTACCGGGCAGGACGCGTGGTGCATCACCGCATGGGTCACCGAACCGATCCGTGCCCCTACCGCCGAGTGGTGTGCGCGACGACCGACGACCATCAGCTGGGCCCGGTCGGCCAGCGACAGCAGGACCTGCCCGGCGCTGCCCATCTCGACGTGCTGTGTGACGGGCACGTCGGGGAAGCGCTCCCGCCACGGCTGGAGCGCCTCGGCGAGCGCCTTCTTCTCGTACGGCTCCAGGCCCCCGGCCTCGTCCAGCAGCTTCAGCGAGCCGGGGCTGTAGGCGAACACCGGCGGCAGGCTCCACGCCCGTACGGCGCGCACCCCGGCACCACGCGCCGCCGCGGTCTCGAAGGCGAACCGAAGGCCGGCCGCGCTGTCGTCCGGACCGCCCTGCTGGCCCACGACGATCTCCCGGCCGCCCACTTCGGACGCGGCGCGGTCACCGGCCCGCACCAGGATGACCGGGCACGGGGCCTCGGCGATCACCTGCTGGCCGACGGAACCGAGCAGGAAGCCGACGATCGTGCCGTGTCCGCGGGATCCGAGGACCAGCGTCCCGGCCGCCGCGGCCTCGGCCAGCAGCGAGTCGACGGCGCCGCCGTCCAGTACCTCGGTCGTCACCGGCAGGTCCGGGTGCCGGTCGGTGACGGTGCGGGCCGCGTCCTCGACCATGTCCCGTGCCCAGCGCGCCTGCTCGTCCCGGTCTGCGCCGCCGAGCAGTTCGTGGTGGGACCACTGCCAGGCGTACACCGCGCGCAGGGGCAGCCCGCGGCGGACGGCTTCCCTGCCCGCCCAGGCCAGCGCGGCCCGGCTCTCAGGGGATCCGTCCACGCCCACGGTGATCCTGTCGGTCATGCGCCTGCCTCTCCGTCGCCGGCTCGCCCACGCTGCCGGTCCCTCGATCCTGCTGACCGGTCCAGTGTCGGTCACCGCGACCGCCGGGTCGCGCAGGGCCCGGGGTGCCGCCTGCGCCGACTCGCGCACCACGAGTTCCGGATCGAAGATCACCGAGGCCATCTCCTCGACGGGCCGGCGCACGGTGGTCAGCGGTGGACGGCAGGCCGTCGCCGCGCTGGAGTCGTCGAAACCGATGAAGGCGACGTCGTCCGGCACCCGTCCGCCCCGTTCCCGCAGCACTTGGCACGCCAGGTGCGGCTCACGGGATTCCTCATCGACGCCGGACCGGTGAACTCGTCGACGCTGCCGGAGTTGGGCCCCACGGGGGCTTCCGCGAACCACGCATGGTGATCAACAGCCGCAACACGATCACCGACCACACCTGGGTCTGGCGCGCCGACCGCGGCACCGGCGTCGGCTGGGAGACCAACCGGGCCGAATACGGCATCCGCACCACGCCCCATCCAGAATGGCGGCGTCAAGGGGTACTCGGCCTACAAGGTCACCGACTCCGAGTCCACGCACGAGGGATGGGCCCTGGGCGGCTACCGGGATTCATTCGCAGTGCATCGGCCTTCAGGCCGATGGCGAAGCGAATCTGTCAAGGCGACGCGGAGCGTCACGGATGCTGTCCTGCGGAGCAGGAGAGCACAGGCGTCAGTATGGCCGACGCGGAGCGGCACGGGACCCGGTCTGACGAAGCCGGGCGACGCCTGCCTCGTTCGGCCCGTTCCGCTCCCCCCGGCTCAAGGGAGTACCGACCGTTCATACGTTCCCTCTGGTAGCGGGCGGCGCTCGTTCATACGATCACCGCATACAGCTTCGGTACGCCTTCAGGCTGTACCCGGAACCGAGCCAATGCCTCGCGCCGGCCAGGGCGTTCGGGTGTGCCCGCGTCGTGTACAACGATGCCGTGCGCGCCCGCGAGGACGCCCGCAGGGCGGGCGAACCCTTCCCCACGGCGGGTGTGCTGTCCCAGAAGCTGATCACCCAGGCCAAGCAGACACCCGAGCGGTCCTGGTTGGGCGAGGTCTCCCCGGTCGTCCTCCAGCAGTCCCTGCGCGACACGGAGGCCGCCTACAAGAACTTCTTCGCCTCCCTCAAGGACGAGCGTAAGGGCGCGAAGACCGGTGCACCCCGCTTCAAGTCCCGCAAGGACAGCCGTCAGTCGATCCGGTTCACGGCCAATGCCCGCTGGTCGATCACCGGTTCCGGGCGGCTGAACCTTCCGAAGATCGGTGCGGTGAAGGTGAAGTGGTCCCGGACCCTACCCGCGCAGCCCTCGTCGGTCACCGTGGTCAAGGACGCCGCTTGACGGTACTTCGCCTCGTTCGTCGTCGACACCGACCCGGCAGCGGACGCCGCCCGGATGCCCGGCACCGACCACGCTGTCGGCATCGACCTGGGCCTGACCCACTTCGCTGTCCTCTCCGACGGGACGAAGATCAACTCGCCGCGATTTCTGCGCCGGGCGGAGAAGAAACTGAAGAAGGCCCAGCGGGAGCTGTCCCGCAAACAGAAGGGATCCAAGAGCCGGGAAAGGGCCCGCCTCAAGGTCGCCCGCGCCCACGCGAAGGTGACCGACGCCCGCCACGAGTTCCACCACCAGCTCTCCACCAGGCTGATCCGCGACAACCAAGCGATCGGCGTGGAAGACCTGGCGGTCAAAGGACTCGCACGCACCAGGCTCGCCAAGAGCGTCCACGACGCCGGATGGTCGGCATTCGTCCACATGCTGGAATACAAGGCCGCCCGGTACGGCCGCACCCTGGTCAAGATCGGCCGGTTCGAGCCGACCTCCCAGACCTGCTCGGCCTGCGGTGTCAAAGACGGTCCCAAGCCCCTGAACGTCCGGGAATGGACCTGTAGCGCCTGCGGCACCGTCCACGACCGGGACCGCAATGCCGCGAAGAACGTCAAGACGGCCGCCGGACTGGCGGTGACAGCCTGCGGAGCGCCGGTAAGACCAGGACTCGTTCCGGCACAGCGCGAAGAAACAGGAAGCCACGGATTCCCGCCCGAACCCTGTGCCGCGTAGCGGCACAGGGCGGACGAGAAGGCCAGAATCCTCGCGCTTCAGCCCGAGGAGCAAGTCAATACAACGTCGACCCGACGATCGTCCAGCACAACGGCTTCGCCGCGCCGAACACACCGGGCGTGAAGTTCCACGACCTGCTGGTCGTCTCGCTGGGCGGCCAGGGTCAGTACGAGCACGTCGTCAACGAGACCGGCGTCCCCACGTCGGGCACCTCGACGGTGCCGTCCACCGTGGTCTCGTACCCCTGACCGCCCCGCCCGGAGCCCGAGTTCAGCAGGACGTCAGGCTCCCGAGGTCCACCGCGTCGGCCATCGCCTGCATCCCCTTGTCGTTGGGGTGCAGGTGATCGCCGCCGTCGAAGAACGGCAGGATCAGCTGCGGGTCGTAGGGATTGCGCGTGATCCTGTCGAAATCCGTCACGGCGTCGAGCGCGCCGCCGTTCCTGATCCAGTCGTTGACGCCCTGGCGCACGGCCTCGGACGCGGCGTCGTACTCGGACCAGCCCTTGAACGGCATGACGGTCGCGCCGACGACACATTTGCCCGCCGCGTGCGCCCGGTCGATGATCTGCCGATAGCCGGCGATCATGTCGTCCACCGTGACACCGGAGTGGGCCTTGATGTCGTTGATGCCTTCGAAGAGGAAGACCGTGCGGACCCCGGGCTGGGAGAGGACGTCACGCTGGAGTCTGTTCAGGGCGGCCTGCCCGGCGCCGTCCGCGAGCACCTTGTTGCCCGAGATCCCCTCGTTCGCCACTCCCTTCACGGTGAGCCCGGACGCCGCCTGGAGCCGCCGGGACAGATAGTCGGGCCAGCGGCGGTTCTGGTCGGTGGTCGAGGCCCATCCGTCGGTGATGGAGTCGCCGAGGGTCACCACCGAGCCGACCGCGGCGGACGTCTCCACGTCGACGGCGTCCAGCCAGTACCAGGAGCCCATGGGGTCGGTCCAGTTGGCCGCGCCTTCTTCGGCAGCGTGGTCGCCCGCGGTCGCGTAGTTGGTCTGCATGGCCATGCCGTGGCCGGTCGTCGGTCCCTGGGCGCCGGTCACGTACAGGCTGATGACCAGGTCGCTCTGGGCGGCCAGTGTTCCCGGCAGCGGATCGCTGAGCACGGTCTCGCCGGCCGGGACGGTGACGGACGCGGCCCCGCCGAAGGACAGCCGCCGGTTGGAGCCGTGGACCAGCTCCGCACCTTGTCTCCGCAGCCCGGCGTACGCGCTCGCGAAGGTCACCGGGTGCTCGCCGAAGGCGTTGGACAGCCGGATCCGCAGGTTCGTGCCGCCGACGCTGGTGCGCACGATCAGTCGGTAGCTGCGGTCGGCGGGTCCCGCCCCCTGCCGGTCGGCGCTGGCGCCCCAGGTGACCACGGAGTGCTTCGCCCGCGCCTCGGCGGCGGGCGTCACCGGCGTGCCCGACGAGGCCCCCGGCTGCGCCGCCGCCGAGGCGGTCAGGGGTCCGCAGACCGCGAGGAGCAGCGCCGATACGACGCCCACGGCGCGGCGTCGGAACCGGGCGCCGCTCACCCGAGGCCCCTCAGGGTGACGGACTCACCGGGCTTGAGGCTGACCTTGCGCGAGGCGCCGCCCGAGACGACGGTCGTCTCGCGGCCACCGACGCTCTTCAGGGTGGCCCGGGTCACCTTGCCGTTCCTCCAGCTGAGGTCGGCGACGAAGCCGCCGCGGACGCCCACGCCGGACACCGAGCCGGATGCCGCCCAGGCGGCGGGCAGCGCGGGCAGCAGCTCGATGTGTCCGGGCCGTGAGTAGACCAGCATCTCGACGATCGCCGCGGGGGTGCCGAAGTTCGCCTCGATCTGGAAGATGCCCCGGCCCGTCTCCACCTCGTAGATGTCGAAGAGGTTCATCGCGCTGCCGTTGCTGCCGTTGACCGACGGCTTGAGGTTGTTGACGACCAGCTGGTAGGCCTTCTCGGCGTTCTTCAGCCGCGCCCAGCACAGGCTGCGCCAGGCGTTGGCCCAGCCGAAGCTGTTCATGCCGCGCGCGGTGAGCAGGGCGGTCGCGCCGTCGAGGATGTCCTTCGGCGTGGAGCCGTCCGGACGGATGCGGTCGCCGGGGAAGAGGCCGATGAGCGGGGAGAGGTGCCGGTGGGTGGTCTCGCCGAGGTTGTCGGGCGACATCCACTCCTCGAGCCAGCCGGTCTTGGGGCTGACCACGGGCAGGTAGAGGCGCGCCCGCAGACCGTCGACGGTCTTGCGGTAGGCGGCGTCCTCGGCGAGCTCCTCGGTCGCGGTGCGGTAGTTGCCGAAGAGGTTCCACACCAGTTCCTGGGCGTACGTGATGCCCTTGGCGTCGAGCGGACCCTGCTCGGGCGACCAGTCACTGTCGGCGATGAGCACCTCGCGCTCGGCCCCCGACGCGTCGGTGACGGTCGTGGTGATGAGGCGGGCCTCCCAGAACTGCACGGCGCCCTTGAGGAGGGGGTAGATCTTCTTGAGATAGGCGCGGTCCTGCGTGTACTCGTAGTGCTCGAACAGGCTCTGGCAGATCCAGGCGTTGCCCGCCGGGTGCCACCACCAGCCGCCCCCGCCATAGGGGTTGGTGGAGATCGCCACGGTCCAGCCGGCGATCTTTCCGCTGGAGTTGCGGTACCGGTTGGTGGAGTCGTTGAACAGCCGCTGGGTGACCTCCGTCCAGTCGGGCAGCTGTACGAGGCAGTAGTCGGCGAAGGCGTCGAAGCAGTCGGACAGGCCCGCCCGGTCGGCCATCCAGTAGTTCATCTGAAGGTTGACGTCGGTGTGGTAGTCGGCCATCCAGTCCGGGTCATTGCCGTCCAGCCAGGGGCCCTGGAGGCCCATCGGCAGGCTGCCCCGGGATCCGGAGATCATGAGGTAGCGGCCGAACTGCAGGTAGGCGGCCTCGAGTTCCGGGTCGGGGATGTCGTCCCGGTGACGCGCCCGCAGCCGCTCCAAGGTGTCCAGTTCGCGCTGCGCGGCGGAGGACGTGCCGAGGTCGATGTCCAGCTGTCCGAACACGGCCCGGAAGTCGGCGACATGTGTGTGCAGCAGGGTGCTCGCCGAGTGGCCGGCCGCGCTCAGGACCTTGGTCCTGGCGAGGCGCTCCGGGGCCAGGGACGGGTCGCGGTACTTCGTCGCCGCATCGGGCACGTAGTTGGTGCCACCGCTGACGACGACGGTGAGGTCCTTGCAGCCGCTGAACGCGATCGACGTACCGTCGACGCGGACCCTGCCCGTGCCGCTGTACGCGGTGAGGGCGGCGCCGTACTTCAGGCCGTTGGCCAAGGAGGCGCCGAACGACGTGTAACGGCCCGCGCCGCTGGCGGTGGTGGACTCGCCGTGGGTGCCCGCGAGGGAGACGGTACCGGTGTAGGAGCCGCCGCCCTGCTGGGAGAAGTACAGGACGATGGCGTCGTCGGGGCGGCTGGCGAAGATCTGCCGCCGGTAGGTGACGCCGGAGATGTCGTACGAGGTGGTGATCAGGCCCTGCGCCAGGTCGAGGGTGCGCCGGTAGTTGTTGACGTTGCCCAGGTCGTGGTCGGGGAGGGCGACGGTGAGTTGGGCCAGCATCGTCAGGGAGCCGAAGTCGTCCCGGCCGTAAGGGAACTGACCGTCGCTCTGCAGCTTGTCGTTGAGACCTCCGGTCCACAGGGTGGCGTCGGTGATCATCAGGAGTTCGTCGGCGGGGTCGTTGCTCGCGAGCACCCCGAGGCGCCCGTTCCCGACCGGCAGCCCCTGCTCGATCATCGACTCGGCGGAGCCGGGAGCCCCCCACCACAGCTGGTTCTTCGCGGCGTCGGCCGCGGACAGCATGGGCGACGCGGTGGGGCGCGAGGGGGCCGCCGAGGCGGTGAAGGCGGGCAGACCACCCAGTGCGGTGGCCGCGCCGGCTGCGGCGGCGAGGGCGAGGAAGCCTCTGCGGCTGGGGGTGTTGTCGCGTGCTGCGGTGTGCTGAACGTCCACGGTGTTGCACTCCATATCCGGGAGCTGCTCATGCGGGAACGACGGCTGCGGACCGTCGGCGTGCTGCAGGTCCCCGCGGGGCCCGGGTCGTGTCACCGGGCCCCGCGGGAAGCGGGTCGGACGGACTGCCGAACTGAGAACCGACCCCTGAACCGAGAACCGGCTGCTGAACTGAGAACCGGCTGCTGTACCAGGAAAGCGACTACGGAACTCAGACCGACTGCGGAACGACGATCCTGTCGATGTCGGGGGCGTATCCGCTGCCGCTGTCGAAGGTGATCGTGTTGGAGCCCGCCTTCAGCGCCAGTTGGACGCTGACCGTCTCGGCCGTGCTCCAGTCGCCCGTGGAGGGGAACTTCTCGCTGGTGCCGTTGCCGCTGTTGGAGAAGGCGGTCACCGAGCGGGGGTCGCCGCTGACGTAGGCGACCTGGACGGTGTAGATGCCGTCCTTCTTCACCGTGACGTCGTTGAACCGCAGCTTGCCGCCGGTGTAGAGGTTGCCGACCTTCTTGCCGCCGGAGCAGGCGTCGCAGCCGGCGACCGAGGCGTTGCCCGACAGGGTGTTGGCGTCGGACTCGGCCTCGTAGCTCGTGGTGGTCAGCGTGCCGCCGCCGGGCTTGACGGTGAACAGCCGCGAGCCGTGGGCGGGCAGCGCCTCGGTGATCTTGTTCTTGTAGGTCCCGAGGTTCGCCTTGTTCCACAGGTCGCGCACGGAGGCGTTTCCGGTGAATCCGAGGGAGGCCCACTGGGCGGTGACGGAGGCCGGCGAGTCGGCGAGGTTGAACAGGGCGACGGTGTAGCTGCCGTCGGCGTTCTTGGTGCCCCAGACCTGCTGGTCGCCGACGGTGGTGACCGGACGCGCCACGGGCGAGTCGTTCTGGTCGACGGCGATGACTTCCCTGTTGGTCAGCAGGGAGACCCCGTAGCTGTCCAGCTTGGTGAGGTCGTCACCGGTGAACAGGGGCGACTTGTTGATGGCCCACAGGGTCATGTAGCTCTGCCGCTCGGCCTTGGTGAGGCCGTCCATCTCGCCGTTGCCGACGTCGATGCCGTCCAGGTCGTTCCAGCCGCCCGGGCCCGCCTTGCGGCTCCACGCGGGGGCGTCGTCCCACCGGTCGTTGACCGAGTTCTCCCAGGTGACGAGGGTGTTGCAGTAGCACTCGACATCGGTGTCGATGCGCCAGCCGTTGGAGTACTTCTTCCAGTCGGCGGCGTGGCCGATGTCGAGCGACCAGGAGAGTTCGAGGTGGATCGGGCGCCCGGCGGTGGCGATGGCCTGCTGCCAGGCGGCGACGTCGGGGACGTTGTTGTAGTTGTCACCGGACTTGAAGGAGCCCGGGCCCACGCCGTCCAGCTTGAGGAAGTCGTAGCCCCAGTCGGCGAACTGCTGGGCCTGCGAGTCGATGTACTTCTGCGCGCAGGGCTTGTCGAAGTCGATCTTGTAGGCGTTGTCCCAGCCGTTGGTGGTGCGCAGGTCCGGGTAGACGATGTCGGCGGTGGTGCAGCCGGGGGCGTTCCAGATCGGCGTACTGCCGTCGCCGTACGCGCCCTTCTCCAGGCCGACGGGCAGGTAGATGCCGGCCTTGAGGCCCTTGGAGTGGATGTGGTCGGCGACCGACTTCATGCCGTGGGGGAAGCGGACCGGGTCGGGCGTCTGGCGACCGTACTGGTCGAAGCCAGTCTTCCAGGTCTTGTCCATCCACCAGCCGGCGTCGATGTTGACATGGTCGTAGCCGTAGTTCTTCAGCTTGGCCGCGAGGGCGTCCGTCTGCTTCAGGACGTTCGCCTCGGTGAGGTAGCTGTAGTCGCCGTCCGGGTTGAGGCCCGGGTACTTCGACGACTGCATGCTCCAACTCGACCAGCCCATGTACGGCTTGGCGGCGACGGGAGTGGTGGCGGGGGTCTCGCGCGGCACCGGGGTCTTGGCCTGTGCGGCCGGGACGGTCGTCGCGAGTCCTGCCGTGAGGGCGAACACCACCACGGCTCTCAGGGTGCGTGCGGGCAGGACGGAATACGAGGATGACCGCATGGGTCGTGCCTCCTGTGGGGTCAGGGTTGGGGCGGCTCAGCCCTTGCCCGAGCCGATGGTGAGTCCGCTGATGAACTGGCGCTGGAGCGCGAAGTACACCAGGAGAGTGGGGATCGCGGTCATCAGGGCACCGGCCGCGATGAGGTTGGGATTGGTGAAGTAGGCACCCTGGAGGTTGGCCAGGGCGGAGGTGATCGGGCGCTTGTCGCCGCTCTCGATCAGCGCGAGCGGCCAGAAGAAGTCGTTGTAGATCCAGATCGATTCGAGGGTCGCGAGGGCCGCGAACGCGGGGCGGCACAGCGGCAGGATGATCTGGAAGAACTGGCGCCAGACGGGGGCACCGTCCACGAGCGCCGCCTCGGAGATCTCCTTCGGGATCGTCTTCATGTAGTTGCTGAGGACGAAGGTGCAGAACCCCGACTGGTAGGCGATGTGGATCGCGATGATGCCCCAGGCCGAGTTGTAGAGGAGGAGGGAGTCGCTCATCCACTGCGGCAGCGGGATGAGGAGGTAGAGGCGGTACAGGGGGGTGATGAGGACCTGGGCCGGGAGCAGGTTGCCCGCGGTGAACAGCATCAGCAGGACGATGTTCCAGCGGAAGTCGAAGCGGGAGACGAAGAAGGCGACCGCGGCCGAGAACAGCAGGGTGCACAGGACGGCCGGCACCGTGATGAGGACGGAGTTCCAGAAGAAGTGCGGCATCCCGGACTGGCTCCAGGCGTCGCTGAAGTTGCCGAGGCTGAGACTGTGGGGCCAGGAGAGATAACCGTGCTTCGCGGTGTCCGAATAGGGCCGCAGCGAGGTGTACATGGCCCACAGCAGCGGGACGAGCCACAGCAGGGCGATGCCGCCCAGCATCAGATGACGGCCGGTCTGGCGCCGCGGCCCGGAGGGGGTCTTGGGCGTCTGCTGCGCGCGCCGGGTCCGCGGTCGGGAGGCCGGGCGCGGCACGGTCGTGGTCACTGGTCCTCCTTGCGGAAGTTCTGGACGAGGAAGGTGCCGATGGCGGCAAGGGAGACCACGAGCAGGACGACCGCGAGGGCGGACCCGTAACCGATGTGACTGGACTCGCCGATGATGTTGTCGGTGATGAGGAGGGAGAGGAGTTCCATGCCGGGCTTGCTTCCGACGCCGCCACCGAGGACGTAGACGACGTCGAAGGACCGCAGGGACTCCATGACCGTGATGACCAGGATGATGACGTTGACCGGTTTCAGGGCCGGGAAGACCACCCGCAGGAAGGTCTGGCGTCCGTTGGCGCCGTCGAGCGCGGCGGCCTCCTTGAGTGCCGGATCGAAGCCCTTCAGGCCGGCCAGGTAGAGGATCATGATGTATCCGGTGTGCCGCCAGCTGGAGGCGACCAGGACGGCCCACAGGTTGAGGTCGGGGTTGCCCAGCCAGTCGATGTGGTGGCTGGATCCGGCGGCGCCCAGGATGCCGTTGAGGAGCCCGGTGTCGGGGTTGTAGATGATCTCCCAGATGAAGCCGACGACGGCCAGGGAGAGCACCATCGGCAGGAAGATGGCGGTCTGGTAGATCCTCGTGAAGCGGATCTTCCGGTCGAGCTGGTAGGCGAGGAAGATGCCGAACGGTGTCGGCAGCAGGGCCGTGAACAGCAGCCAGATCACGTTGTGCCGCACCGCGGGCCAGAACGGCGGGTAGTTGGTGAAGATCTCCTTGTAGTTGTCCAGGCCGATCCAGTGGATGTCGGCCAGGTCGATGCCGTCCCAGGTCGTGAAGGACAGCCCCAGGGAGGCCAGTGCGGGCAGCCAGACGAAGAAGAGCAGGGCCGCCAGCGGGATGCCGATGATGACGGTGAGGAAGATCCGGTCGCCGGTGCCGAGGCGGCGCGGGCGGGCGCCCCGCGGGGCGGGGGGCGTGGTGGGCGCGGAGGACACGGTGCGTGAGACCTTTCCGGTCCTGGTCAGGCCGTGAAGAAGCGCGAACGCTGGGACTCGATCTTCTTCAGCGTTCCCGAGCCGTCGTCGGGGTGGCTGAGCCACTCGGTGAGGCCGGGGAGTACGACGGTGGAGATGAAGCCGGGGTCGCTGTCGCGGTCCGCGAACTGGCTGATCTGCTTGGCGGAGGCGATGAGGTCGGCGGACTTCTTCTGGAGCGCGTTGTACGAGCCGGTGCTCGCCTTGTCGTTGACGGCGAGGTTGCTCGGGTCGACGCCCATGTACAGCTCCTCGGTGTGGGCGCCGCCGAGGAACTCCAGGAACTTCTTGGCACCGGCCTCGTTCTTGGGCCGGCGGCTGAGCATGAAACCGTCGGTGGGTGCCTCGACGGCGTCCTGACCGTGCGCGGCGTCGATCTCGGGGAAGGGGAAGAAGTCGATGTCGGCGCGTATCTTCTCGTCCGTGATCTGCTGTCCGAGGAAGAGGCCGATGACGGCCATCCCGGACTTCTTGTCGAGCAGCGACTGGGCGGCGTCCTGCCAGGAACGGCCGGCGGCACCCTGCTGGTAGTAGGGAGCGAGTTCGCGCCAGTGGTCGAGGGTGGCGAGGGCGCGCTTGTCGGTCCAGGAGACCTTGCCGCGCATCAGCGACATGTGGAAGTCGTAGCCGTTGGTCCGCAGGTTCACGTAGTCGAAGGCGCCGAGGATGCTCCAGCTGTCGCCGCCGCCGTATCCGGAGGCGATCGGCGAGAGCCCGTCCTTCTTCATCCGCTTCGTGAGCGCGATGAACTCGCTCCACTTCTGCGGGACTTGGTAGCCGCGCTCGTTGAAGAGGCTCTTGCGGTAGAAGACGGCCCACGGGTAGTTGTACAGCGGCACGAAGTAGTACTTGCCGTCCTCGCCGCGCGAGAGCTGCTTGGTGGCGTCGCTGAAGTCGGCGCCTATCTTGTCCCAGACGTCGTCCAGGGGGCTGCAGAGCTTCTTCTTGGCGAAGTACTGCATGCGGTAGCCGGCGAACCAGGTGAAGACGTCGTCGGGGGTGCCCTGCAGATAGCTGGTGATGCTCTTCTGGAAGGTGTCGTGGTCGACGGTGTTCGTCTTCACCGTCAGACCGCTGTCCTTGGTGAACGCTCCGGTGACGGAGGCGTAGGCCTTCTTGGGCGTGGCGTCGCCGCCGTTGGATCCGAAGGTGACCGTCTTCGGGTCGGCCCCCGCTCCCCCGCCGCAAGCGGTCAGAACGGGCGCGGCCAGTGCGGCGGCGCCGAGTCCGAACAGTCCGCCGACGACTCTGCGGCGGCCCGGGTCACGCGCAGCCAGGGGATTGCGGCTCTGCTGCGTCATTGTTGCTCCTCACGCGTGTCCGTACATGTCTGATCTTCGGTGCATGGCTGTGCTTCCGTGCATGGCTGTGCTTCAGTACGTGCTGGTCGGTGCGTGGTGTGCTCGTCGGCGCGTGCTCGCCCCTCAGGGCGTCGTACTCCTCAGCGCGCGTCCGAGGTGGTGAAGGACTGGATGGCGGTGGCCGCGGCGCCACGCGCCCACTCCTCGAAGGGCAGCGGCCTGGTCTGTACGTCGCAGTCCGCGGCCGAACCGAACGCGGCCGCGGCGAACGCGTCACGGATCTGCTCGGCGAACAGGTCGTAGGCGGCCAGGCCTTCACCGGAGATGATCACGCGCTCGGGGCCGAGGAGGTTGGCCACGGTCGCGATGCCCCGGCCGATCGCCGCTCCCGCCCGGGCGTACACCTCCCGGGCGCCGGGGTCGCCGTCGTGGGCGAGGGCCAGGGCCGCGGTGGCGTCGGCGACACTCGCGCCGGTGACCTCCCGGATCCGGCCGACGATCGCGGGGTCCGAGGCGATCGCCTCGACGCAGCCCCGGTTGCCGCAGTGGCAGCGGGGACCGGCCGGGTCGATCGCCACGTGCCCGATCTCACCGGCCACGCCGTGCGCTCCCGCCACCACCTGTCCGTGCACCACCAGGCCGCAGCCGATGCCCGCGCCGACGGTCACCAGCGCGAAGTCGGACAGCCCCACCCCGGCTCCGAACCACTGCTCGGCCACCGTCAGCGCCCGAACGTCGTTGTCGAGGGTGACCGGCAGTCCGGTCGTGGTCGCGGCCAGTTCGGCGAGGGGAACGTCGCGCCACTCCAGGAACGGCGAGTAGCGCACCACCCCGGCCGCCCGGTCCACGTCACCCGAGACCGCGATGCCGAGCCCCCGGACCTGCACCCCGAAGCCGTCCGCCTCCGTCAGCAGTTCCTGCACGAGTCCCGCGACGGAGGTCAGTACCGCCTTGGGTTCGCGGGAGGTGAGCGGAACGCGCCGGGCGACCCGGATGCGGCAGCACAGGTCGGTGAGTACGGCGATGAGCTCGTCGCCCGTCACCTTGATCCCCAGGAACAGGGCCCTCCCACCGTCGACCCGCACCGGGTTGGCGGGCCGCCCGAGGACGGGCTGCCGTGCGTCCTCGGCGGTGTCCTCCACGAGGTAGCCGGCCTCGATCAGCGGCCGGACCGCCTTGGTGACCGCCGCCGCCGACAGCTGGGTCCGCCCCGCTATCTCCGACCGCGTGAGCGGGCCGTGGGACAGCACGGTGGTGAAGATCTGGGAAGCGGCCGGCGTGTGGGCCGGGAACGCCTCGGTGAGAGAGGTCGAACGCATGGCCGGAACCTAAGGCCCTTATTTTCTGCTGTCAATGAAAGAAGCAGGATTCTCTTGAGGATGCTCCATGAGGTACCTGTGACCTGTGAATTCCAGAATGCGAGCAAGCATTGACACGTGATCCAAGGTCAGGGTTGGCTTTTCCTTGTCTCGTACGTGAGCACCACCTGAACGCGAGGATCCATGTCGCCGATCTCCTTCGCCCCGGACACCGGGGTCTGGCTGCTGTCCACACCGCGCACCTCGTACGCGCTGCGGATCGACGAGACCGGAGCGCCCTGCCATGTCGCGTGGGGTCCACGACTGGCGCTTGCGGAGGCCGAGGAGCTCGCCGTGCCACCCGCGCCCGAGGCCAGCAGCTTCGAGGGCAGGCCGACCGTCGGGGAGGAGCTGCCGGTCGACAGCGGCACGCGCTACGGACCGCCGTCACTGCAGGTCCGGTTCGCGGACGGCTCGCGCGCCTTCGAATGGCAGCCGACCGGCCACCAGGTCGACGAGGGCGAGCTGACCCTGTCGTTCCGCGACCGCCGCTACCCGTTGCGGGTGGCGCTCCACTACCGGGTGCGCGAGGACACGGACGTCATCGAGCGCTGGACCGTCGTCCGCAACGACGGCGACGAGCCCGTCACCCTGCTGCGTGCCGACTCCGCCGCCTGGACCCTGCCGCCGCAGCGGGACTACCGGCTCAGCCATGTCACGGGCCAGTGGTCCGCCGAGAGCCAGTTGCGACGCGACCGACTGCCGTACGGCGAAACCGTGTTGACCAGCCGTCGCGGGATCACCAGCCACCACGCGAACCCGTGGCTGATGCTCGACGCGGGTGAGGCGACGGAGGAGCACGGGCGGGTGTGGAGCGCCGCCCTCGCGTGGAGCGGGAGTTGGCGCGTCACCGTGCAGCGCACCCCCGACGGGCGGGCCGGATTCACCGGCGGCCCCGGCCAGGACGGCACGACCGTGCCGCTCGCGCCGGGCGAGGAGTTCGCCACTCCCCCGTTCGCGGGACTGTGCACCGACGGCGGCTTCGGCGCGGCCAGCCGCGCCTGGCACGCGTACGTCCTGGCCCATGTCCTGCCCCACGCCGACGAGTTCGCCCCGGTGCTCTACAACTCCTGGGAGGCGACCGGCTTCGACGTCGACGAGGTCGGCCAGAAGGCACTCGCCGAGCGGGCGGCGGCGCTCGGGGTGGAGCTCTACGTCGTCGACGACGGCTGGTTCGGGGCACGCCGCAGCGACCGGGCGGGCCTCGGCGACTGGACACCGGCGCCCGACCGCTTCCCGGACGGGCTGGCCCCGCTGGTCCGCGCGGTGCACGGGCTCGGGATGCGCTTCGGCCTCTGGGTGGAGCCCGAGATGGTGAACCCGGACAGCGACCTGTACCGCGAACACCCCGACTGGGTACTGCACTTCCCCGGCCGCCCCCGCTCCGAGCTGCGCAACCAGCTGGTCCTCAACTTCGCCCGCCGCGACGTCGCCGACTGGGCCCACGGCTGGCTGACCCGGCTGGTCGGCGACCACGGCATCGACTTCCTCAAGTGGGACATGAACCGCGCGTTCAGCGAGGCCGGCTGGCCCGGCCGGCAGGACGGCGCCGACCGCCTCGGCCCCGCGTACGTGCGCAATCTCTACGGCGTCCTCGACCGTCTGCGCGCGGACCATCCGGCGCTGCGGATCGAGACGTGCAGCGGTGGCGGCGGCCGCGTCGACCTGGGCATTCTCTCCCGCACGGACCAGGCGTGGGCGTCGGACAACACCGACGCCGCCGACCGGATGGGGATCCAGCAGGGCTACGGCCAGATCTACCCCGCCCGCACGATGGGCGCCTGGGTGACCGACGTACCCAACCAGCTCACCGGCCGTACGGTCCCGCTGCGCTTCCGCTTCCATGTCGCGATGGCCGGGGCGCTCGGCATCGGGGGCGATCTCACCCGCTGGTCCGAGGAGGAACTGCGGGAGGGGGCCGACCTGGTCGCCACGTACAAGAAGGTCCGCCATCTCGTCCAGCACGGCAGGCTGGACCGGCTGTCGCCGCCCGCCGAGGACTCGGTCTGCGTGGTGCAGTACACCGCCGCGGACGCCTCGGAGACCCTGCTGCTCGCCTACCGGCGTGTCTCCCGCCACGGCGCGCCGAGGCTGCCGGTCCGGCCGCGCGGTCTGACCCCCGGGGGCCGCTACCGCGACGCCCGCACCGGCGCCGTGCACCACGCCACGGTGCTCGGCGAGTACGGTCTCGACCTCGAGCTGCCGACGGGCGACTGGGCCAGCACGACGGTGCACCTCGTCCGGGAGGACTGACACCCCGTCAATGTGCTGCTGGGCCGCCCGATGTCGCTCTCGCCCGTCGGGGGCCCGTCAGTACCGCTGGGCCTTCGCCAGGACCGGGGTCAGCTGAGGTTGGGTGGGTTGTCTGCTGATGGCGACGGGCTGGGCGCGCTGACCCGGCTTGAGGTTCTCCGCGCCCACGAACCTGGTCTCGACGACCTTGCCTTCGGCGTTCTTGAAGTCGACCTGGACGGCGTACGAGGCCGTGCGATCGGTGTTGTTGGTGATGTTGACGAGCACGGCGAGCAGGCCGCCCGTCTTCGCCCTGGGCAGGCCGGTCATGGCGACGTCGGACCGCGCGTTCCCGGCGCCCTGCACCTTCTTCAGCTCCGCCTGTGCCTGCGCGCTCGCGCGGGCCGTGTCGGCCGAGACGGACGCCTCGAACTCCGAGGCCGCGGCGGACAGCGAGGAGGCCGCCGCCGAGGCCGAGGCCCGGGCGGAGCCGATGATCGAGGAGGCGGCCGAGGCCAGGGCGGACGGCGGTGTGCCACTGAACGACGAGGTGTCCGGCGGGGTGGCGCGCGGGGTGACGGAGGCGGCGGCGCTGTCGCCGCCGCTGTTCGTGCTGCACGAGACGAGCGCGGCGCCGCAGGTCAGGGTGGCCAGAAGGGCCGCGGTCGCGCGGCTGCGGCCGGTCCGTGCCGGGACACCGTGGGTGCGTCTGCTCATGGAGCTCGTCCTCTTCCTGCCGGTCCGAAAACCCGTTCTACGGGCCTCCCTCATGCTCCGTGCCGGGCTCCGCGTCCGCGATCGGTACTGACCCGTTGGGGTTGTCCGGCCCACGGCGATCCGGGGTCTCGGCGCGGGACGGCACGAGCGACGTCGAGCTGCCTTCAGCGTGGCGCCTGGGCCCTTCCAAGCGGCGAGGAGTTCTTCCACCAGAGCGTGCGCTTCGGCGTGGCCTTCGGTGACACCGAGCGCGCCGTCCATGGCGAGGACGCGTGCCAGACCGCCCATGAGTACGGTCAGGGCAGCGGCAGAGGGCAGGTCACCCGTCTCCTGCGCGGGCTGGAGACGTTCCATGAGTTCGCGTGGGATCCGGCGGAAGCGGCGGGTTCACGAAGGACGGCCGCGAGGTCATCTACGTCGGCCACCCCGCCGAGTCCTCCAACATCGACCTCTTCGCTGCCGACCTGACGACCGGCGAGGTCCGGCGAATGACCAGCAACCCCGAGTACACCGACCCGGTGGACTCCTCGCCCGACGACAAGTGGATCGTCGCCCTCGACACTCGGGGCTCGGACCGGCAGATGTTCCGTCCGCAACAACGGCCAACGCCGCTTCTTCCAGCCCTACTTGATCGACCGATACGGCGACCGGGGCGCCTACCAGGGACAGCGACCAACGCCGGAAACGGGGCGCCGGGAAGCGTCAGCGAGCCGAACTGGAACGCCGGAGCCGACCCGAGGTGGTCCCCCGGCGGCACCCAGGTCGCCTACTACGAGAAGCTGGTGACGGCACCGGCCTGCGGTGGAAGCAACCCCCCTGCCGTGCCCGGTGTCCACCGAGCCCGGCGGGCGCCGCACCCGTCTGATCGTCGCCCGCCTCGTGGACCGCGGCCCGGGTGCGCACCAGACACATCGCGCCGATCCCGGACACGGTGCCGTGGGGCACGGGGTACCAACCCGGCAGTGCGACACCGCAGCGCCCGTACCCGCCGCAGGGGACGTACACGATGCACGCTCACTCCTTCGGCACCGGCACCGCCGAGGCACTGGAGCTCCCGACGAAGAGGCGTACCGCCCGGCCTGGCCGTACCCGCAGGCCGTGATCGGGCTGCGGTCCTGCGGCAAGCCGGTCGACCGGTGGCTGGTCGACGAGGCGATGGTGCACCCCGTAGCCGGCGCCCGCGTCGGCACGGACCCCGGCTCCAGCCCCGCCCGCGAGGACACACTGCGGCTGCTCGCCGCCGCCTGTCCTGGGCCGACGCCATCCACCACTCACCATCCACCGTTCGCCGTCCGGTTGCGGCGTACGACTCGTCAGTCGGTTCGGAAGCCGACCATCATCGAGGCCGGGTAGCGGCCGCCCGCCGAGCCTTGCGGGAGGATCTCCCGGATACGGGCGAGATCGGCCTCGGTGAGTGTCACGTTCGCGGCGCCGGTGTTCTCCTGGAGGCGGGTTGCGCTGCGGGTACCGGGGATCGGAACGACATCCTCGCCCTGGGACAGCAGCCAGGCCAGGGCGAGCTGGGCGGGAGTCACGCCCTTGGTGGTGGCGAGCTTCCGGAGCTGCTCGGCGGCGTTCAGGTTGTAGGCGTAGTTCTCGCCCTGCCAGCGCTCGTCCCACCGGCGCATGTCGCCCTCGGGGTACTCGCCGGCCGGCTTGACCACGCCGGACAGGAAGCCGCGGCCGAGCGGCGAGTAGGGCACCAGGCCGATGCCCAGCTCCCGCAGGACCGGCAGGATCTTCTCCTCCACTTCACGCTCGAAGAGCGAGTACTCGTACTGGAGGGCCGCGACCGGGGTGACGGCGTGCGCGCGGCGGATGTACTGCGGGCCGACGTTGCTCAGGCCGAAGTACTTCACCTTGCCTTCCGCGATCAGGTCGCCGACCGTGCCCGCAACCTCCTCGGCGGGGACGTCGGGGTCGGAGATGTGCTGGTAGAACAGGTCGATACGGTCGGTCCCCAGGTAGCGCAGGCTGTTCTCGGCGACCGTCCGGATGTTCTCCGGACGGCTGTTGACGCCGGACCCGAAGGGCTCCGCAGTCATGTCGAAGCCGAACTTGGTGGCCAGGACGACCTCGTCGCGGAAGCCCGCCACCGCCGTGCCGAGCAGGACTTCGTTGCTGCCGGTGCCCTGGCCGTACAGCTCGGCGGTGTCGAAGAAGTCGACCCCGAGCTCGTGGGCGCGGCGGATGGTGGAGACGCCGTCCTCGTCGTTCGAGGGGCCGTAGGCCATGGACATCCCCATCACGCCCAGCCCGAGCGCGGAGACGCGCAGACCCTGCTGTCCCAGGGTGCGGTGCTTCATGAGATCGCTCCTCGTGTCATGTCGGCCGCCTCAGCGCGCCAAACCGAACCGTTCGGTATGACGCTAGACGCACCTAAGGCGCAATGCAAACCGAACGGTTCGGTCGCCTATCCTGGGCCCATGCCTCGCCCCAGCACCCCCGGCCAGACCTCGGACGCCACCACCACGGGCGACTCCGCCGACTCCACCCGGCAGCGGATCATCGCCGCGGCCAAGGAGGAGTTCGCACGGCACGGGATCGCCGGCGGCCGCGTGGACCGCATCGCCAAGCAGGCGAGGACGAGCAAGGAGCGGGTCTACGCCTATTTCCGCAGCAAGGAAGCCCTTTACGCGCACGTCGCCGAACACGAACTCAACGCGTTCGTCGAGGCCACACAGATGGATGCGGCCGACCTGCCCGGCTACGCCGGCGTCCTCTTCGACCACTTCACGGCCCACCCGGACCACTACCGTCTGATCACTTGGGGCCGCTTGGAACTGACCGGGTCCGCCGCCGACACCACCGGCCCCCTCCAGGCCACCATCGCCCGCAAGCTCGACCAACTCCGCGACGCCCAGCGCATCGGGCTGCTCGACCCGAGCTGGGACCCCGTCGACGTGCTCGCGCTCATCAACCAGATCGCCACGACCTGGGCGGGCCAGCCCGAGATCGGCGCCGCCGCGGACCAGGCCGCGGACCCGTCCATCGCCGCCCGCCGCGCCGCCCTGGTGACCGCCGTCGAGCGCCTGTTCCCCCGCGCGAGCTGAGACTGCCATAGAGCATCGATCGGCGCCGATGGAGTCGGTCGCACGGTGGCCCAAACCATTTGGTTTGACGCGCATCTCGAAGTGAGCCTATGTTTCAAACCAAACCGTTTGGTTTGGGTCACTGGCACTCGCCAAGACTCGCCGCGCTGAGACAAAGCCCCACCCCGAAGGAGTCAGCACAATGAGCAACGGCCAGCTCGACCTGGTGTTCCGCTTCCGCGTGAAGCACGGCAAGCTGGAGCAGTTCCAGAAGGCGATCGAGCACATCCTCCCGATCGTGGAGGACAAGGAGCCGGACGTCCTGGCGTACAACATCTACAAGAACGCCGAGGGCGTCTACACCCAGCACGAGCGGTACGTCGACGAGGACGCCATGTGGCGTCACATGGAGGCCACCGCCGAGGGCCAGAAGGAGTGGGCCGAGGCCACCGAGGTCGAGGAGGTCAACGTCCTCGGCGAAGCGAGCGACCGGTTCTGGGACCTCTTCGGCAGCCCGCGCACCCACGCCTACGCCGCCTTCCGCAAGGTCAAGCGCTGACGGCCCGGCAACGGCGGGCCACTCCGCCGGTGCCGTGATCCGACGTACATCGGGCTCGTGCGGCATGTTCGGGCGTGCCGCACGGGCCGTCGTCGTCTCAATTCCCGCTCGGACGCAGGCCAAGGCCTGTCCGCACAGAGCGTTGCGCGGCGCATGGCCGGGGTTGGCCCGGGACCTCGATCCTGATCTCGTCGAGCCCTGTGCGCAAAGCCCCAGGTTCCAGAGGGACCCGTACGGCGGTGACACCGCTTCGCGGGAAGCATGTCAGTTCCGGCGGACGGCAAAAAGCAAAGGCAAGGAGAGCTCTCTCCTTGCCGGTCTCAACATATAGCGCACTGGGGGGCTTGCCGCAAGACCCGGGTCACGGCGCAGAATCGTCGGCCGATGCCACAACCTGCGGAAATGGGGACGCGACGTGCGTGTGTTGTTGTCGACGTATCGGCCGATGACGTGCTCGACAAGAGGTTCGACAGAGTTCGAGGCGCCGGTGATTCGATCGGCCACCGCAGTGCAGCGGAGCACGGCTGCCTCGGAGGTACCGCAGTGACTGAGCGGTACGTGTGGGATCTTCAAGAGGTTGACGAGACGCAGGTCGCGGTCGTCGGCGGCAAGGGCGCGCACCTGGGCGGACTGTCACGGATCGAAGGCATCCGCGTGCCAGGTGGTTTCTGCGTGACGACGGACGCCTTCCGGCGGATCATGGCGGAAACACCGTCGCTCGACGATCGGCTCGATCAGCTGTCGCGCCTGAACCCGGACGACCGTGAGGCGATCCGCACGCTCAGCGCGGAGATCCGCCGGACCATCGAAGGGATCGCCGTCCCGGGCGATCTCGCGGCGGCGATCACCCGCGCGCTCGCCCAGCTCGGCGAGCAGGCCGCCTGCGCCGTCCGATCCAGCGCGACGGCAGAGGACCTGCCGACGGCCTCCTTCGCCGGCCAACAGGACACGTACCTGAACGTCGTGGGGCCGACGGCGATCCTTCAGCACGTCAGCCGGTGCTGGGCCTCGCTGTTCACCGAGCGGGCCGTGACCTACCGCCGGCGGAACGGCATCGACCACCGTACGGTCCACATGGCCGTGGTCGTACAGCGGATGGTCTTCCCGCATGCGGCCGGCATCCTGTTCACGGCCGACCCCGTCACGGGCAACCGGAAGGTCGCCACCGTGGACGCCGGCTTCGGCCTCGGCGAGGCCCTGGTCTCCGGCCTGGTGAACCCGGACGTCTTCAAGGTGCGACACGGCGAAGTCGTCGCCAAGGCGATCGCCGCCAAACAGCGTGCCGTTCACGCCCTGCCGACCGGTGGTACGCAGGAAGTGGCGATCGACCCGCAGCGGCAGGAGCAGCCGGCGCTGACGGATGCGCAGGTCGTGCGGCTCGTGCAGCTCGGGCGGCGGATCGAAGCGCACTTCGGCCGCCCGCAGGACATCGAATGGTGCCTGGTCGATGGCGGCTTCCAGATCGTTCAGAGCCGGCCGATCACGACGCTGTTCCCCATCCCCGAGACCGGCGACCAGGAGAATCACGTCTACGTCTCCGTTGGTCATGGGCAGATGATGACCGACCCCATGAAGCCCCTGGGGCTCTCCATGTGGCAGCTGACGGCCATGGTGCCGATGCACACGGCCGGCGGGAGGCTGTTCGTCGACGTCACCCGGCGCCTGGCCTCGCCCGCGAGCCGATCCGGCCTCCTGGACGCCATGGGGAGAGGCGACCCGCTGATCAGGGACGCTCTGGAGACCGTCCTCGACCGCGACGATTTCGTCCCGTCGCTCCCGGACGCGGGTCCCGGCGGGCCGCCGGCCGGCGGTGCGTCCGCCCCGATCGAGACCGACCCGGCCATCGTCACCGAGCTCATCGAGCGCAGCCAGGTGTCCATCGCCGTCCTGGAGCGCGACATCCGGACGAAGACCGGACCGGCGCTGTTCGACTTCCTGCTGGAGGCCTTCGAGGAGCACAAGCGGGTCCTCAGTGATCCACTGAGCATGCAGGCGATCATGGCGGGGATGGAGGCCACGTGGTGGCTCAACGACACGCTGCAGGAGTGGCTGGACGAGAAGAACGCCGCTGACACGCTCACCCTGTCCGCCCCCGACAACGTCACGTCGGAGATGGGACTGGCGCTGCTCGACGTCGCGGACGTGATCCGCCCGCACTCGGAGGTGGTGGCGTTCCTGCAGGGCGTCGAGTACATCGAGGACAAGGCCTTCCTGGACGAGCTGGCGAAGCTCACCGGCGGGACCGAAGCGCGCGACGCCATCGAGGCCTACCTCGACCGGTACGGCATGCGCTGCGTCGGCGAGATCGACATCACGAGGCCACGTTGGCGCGAGCGCCCCACCACGCTCGTGCCCGTGATCCTCGACAACGTCAGGAACTTCGAGCCGGGCGCCGCCCAGCGGCGCTTCGAACAAGGGCGACAGAAGGCGCAGAAGAAGGAACAGGACGTGCTGTCACGCTTGCGGGCCCTGCCGGACGGGGACCGGAAAGCCGACGAGGCCAAGCGGATGATCGACCGGGTCAGAACCTTCATCGGCTACCGGGAGTACCCGAAGTACGGCATCGTCAGCCGCTACTTCGTCTACAAGCAGGCCCTACTGGAGGAGGCCGAGCGCCTCGTGCAGGCAGGCGTGCTTTCTGAGAAGGAGGACATCTTCTACCTCACGTTCCAGGAACTCCACGACGTCGTACGCTCGCACCAGGTGGACGGCCGGTCCATCCAGCCTCGCAAGGACGCCTTCCGGTCGTACCACGCGCTCACACCGCCCCGGGTGCTCACCTCCGACGGTGAGGCCGTCACCGGGGCGTACCGGCGCGACGACGTGCCGGCCGGCGCCCTGATCGGCCTCCCGGTTTCCGCCGGGACCGTCGAGGGGAGGGCCCGCGTCGTCCTTGACATCGCGGAGGCCGATCTCGAAGCGGGCGACATCCTGGTCACGACCTTCACGGACCCCAGTTGGTCGCCGCTGTTCGTCGGAATCGCGGGCCTGGTGACGGAGGTGGGCGGCCAGATGACCCATGGCGCGGTGATCGCCCGGGAGTACGGCTTGCCGGCCGTCGTGGGAGTGGAGCAGGCCACCCGGCTGATCCGGGACGGGCAGCGGATCCGCGTACACGGAACCGACGGATACGTCGAGATCCTGTCTTGACCGACCGCATCAGGCGGATTCGGTCCCCACAGCGCCGGTGCCACAGCCGCCGTACCGACTCTCGGGACCGACACGCCCAACAGTCAGACGAAGGCCCACATGTCGCCGATGTCGGCGTGGGGGTCGAAGATGGCGTGAGTCAGCCATTCCCCCTCGTTGTTGGCCACGTAGGCTTCGTACTTCTGCTCTTCGGTGGTGACGGCCATGGGTGTATCGGTCTCCTGGTTCGTGGCCTGCCGGATGTCGTCGCTCTTGTCGTCCACGGTGGCGGCTGCGTGCGCTGTCCCTGCCGTGGTGAGAAGCGTTGCCGCTGCGGCCGTGCCGGCGGCGGCGCCCAGCACGGTCCGCCGGGATATCTCTGACACAGTTCTCCCCCTGCGTTGACCCCTCCCGGTGAGAAGCCGCAGCCGACCATACATACAAGTCCCTTTAAAACGAGGATGGTTGGAAGAAAGTCGCAGCCTCGCCCTCGAGAGAGCGGACGGTCGCCTGATGCGCCGCTGATGAGTACCGATCCGGAGCGAACGCTGCACCACGCTGTGGACGTCACGGCGGGCGACGCGTGGGCGGCGGCGGGCGACTGCGGTCGCACGCGAACCGCGGAACCTGACGAGTGCGCCGAGAGCCTTCTGAATGGCTGACGCCAGGTCAGGACGCCTCAGTTACAAGGCTGTTGAGGATCACCACGTACTGTGGTGATCAACAGGGCGCTCGCCGGCGCCCCTCATGCAACGGAGAAGAACCACCATGCGCCAGTTCCACGCCGCCACCGCACTCGCCGTCACGTCCGCGCTGGCCCTGACGCTCACCGCCTGCGGGAACGGCAGCGGCAACGACGCCTCGGGCGACCAGTCGTCCACACCGGCTTCCTCGGCCTCGGCCACTGCGACTGGCGGCGCCCCGGCCGAGAACGCGGGTGCCACCAAGGATGCGGGCAGCAGCACGGGAGGCAGCGGTACGGGCACCAGCACCGGCGGCACTGGTGGCACCAGCAGCGGTGGGGGCACCGGCGCGGGCGCGGGCCGCTGCCACACCGCCGGGCTGGGCTTCTCGTTCGGCTCCGGCGACGGCAAGGTCAGCAGCTCGGACGACCAGCAGCAGCTGGCCGTGGTGCTGAAGAACAAGACGTCCGCCGCGTGCACCGTCCAGGGCTTCCCCGGGGTCGATCTGAAGTCCTCCGGCGGCAGCTGGTCGCTGACCCGCAGCGGTGCGACGCCCAAGAAGGTCACCCTGGCCGCCGGCAGCAGCACGACGTTCACCATCACCTTCCTGCCGTGGAACCAGGGCAGCGGCACCGAGTTCAAGGCCACCTCGGTCGTCGTCACCCCGCCGAACGAGACCACCTCGACCACCCTGGCCTGGCCCGGCGGCAGCGTCCTGCTCCAGGACGGCGCCACGCACCCCGGCACCTACACCGGCCCCGTCGGCGGCTGACGGCAACTGGCCCTGGCCGTACCCGAGATGTCGTCCTAACTGGGGGCCCCGTCACCGAGCGGAGCACTCCGCAGCGGGTTCGAGTTGACTCATGGACACCTCCCGACTGGCCTCCGCAGGCCGACTGGCGCAACGTCGCCGAGGACCGCCTGCGGATGGCCAGGGCACCTCGGCGACGGGGCGCTCGCGGCTGGGGCCGGGAACCTAACCTGGCCGCAGGGAGGGGGCCGGCTCGGCGAGGTCGCCGCGATCGAGACCGCCATGGCCGCCGCAGCCCAAAAGCGCGAAGCGGCGGGTGAATACGTAAAGCCAGATTCCTCGACCGACCCTCGTCGTCGATCTCGGGCTCACTGGACGTGGAGACGACGAAAGACCCCCACCTCTACGATGGGCCGATGGCGTCGATCAAGCAGATACAAGTCACCTTCGACTGCGCAAACCCTGAGCGCGTCGCTCGTTTCTGGTGCGAGGTGTTGGGGTACGTCGTACCGCCGCCGCCGGAGGGATTTGCCACTTGGGACGATTTCGATCGCGCACTGCCGCCTGAGCGTCAGGGTTCAGCGTTCGCATGCATGGATCCCTCAGGTGTGGGCCCGCGGCTGTACTTCCAGCGCGTTCCCGAAGGGAAGGTCGTCAAGAATCGGCTGCATCTTGACGTGCGGGTCGGCACCGGGCTCGTGGGTGAAGACCGCGTCGCCGCACTCGAGGCCGAATGCGCACGACTGGTCGCGCTCGGCGCGGTACGCGTGCGACTACTGCTTGCCGACGGCAACAACGAGTCGTGCCTCTGGATGCAGGACATCGAGGGCAACGAGTTCTGTCTCGACTGAGTGGCCGCGAACATGGCACCTTCGCGAGTCGAGCTGGTGCAGTTCGCCATCACGAGGGTCGCCGTTCCGCGGCGCGTCAGTCACTCCGTATGGACCTGCCACCGACGGTCCGTCCGTGCTCGGGTGAGTTCGGCGTGGTACTGATCGGCGTCGAAATGAAATGCTGGGGGCCGCACCTTGTCAACGGGCACCTGCCACTGGGACCACTCCACGATCCCGCCGTGGCGCTGCACGAAGACGGACAGGTAGCCACAGCACCCGCCGGTGCACTCAGGCTCGCCCAGCACTACACGTCCCCCCTCGCCGGTCGCCCAGAGGGGACCGTGGCTGTCGACGGGCAGCGCCTCCTCCGCAAACGGGCCGCGACCTCCCTCACCGACCACCTCTGACACCAGTTCCCCGCCATCAACCCAGAACCGCAACTGGGCAGCCCATCGGGGCCCCGGGGGCAACGCACCGACCTCAAGCCGATTGAACACCCGAACACCGTACGTGGGTACGGGCCACCACAGGTCCTTTCCCACGTGGACCAGCGTCAGCCGGCCAGCCTGTAAGAGTGCTCGGACGACCGTCTTGAGCATGTGCCTGAAGCCATCCTCGACAGCGAGCCGCTTCCCGCTTGGGAACGCACTCACCTCCAGGACCTGCTGTGGAGCCGATGCCACGGACCATGACCCGGCGCCACGGTCCGTACCGGCGGTGTAGCGCTCGGTTGGTCAGCGGGGCCGGTCACCGTGCCCGGGGACTGCGCGAGTCCGGTGGCCCACAGCTGGTCGACACGCGAGGCCTCGGTGGCGTTCGGGTAGCGGTTGGTGCAGGACGGGCCGGCGGCGCCGCCCGACATCAGCTCACTGCACGGCCCGCTGTAGTCGTCCGGCAGGCCCAGCACGTGCCCGGTCTCGTGGGTGACGACGCGGACCGAGTCGTACTGCTGGCTCTGGGTGTAGTCGAGGAAGACGTAGCCGCCGCCGTGGCCGTTGGTGGAGGCGTAGGACCCGCGCGGGTCGTTGCCCTCCCGGTAGGAGAAGTCGGCACCGCTCGACGCCTCCTGGAGCTTGACGTTGGACTCGGAGCTGTTCCAGATCGAGGCCGCGCTCGATATCTGCGAACGGAAGCTCGGCGCCTGGGAGGCGTCGTAGTAGAGGGTCACCGCCTGCGCGTTGGGCTGGGCGGCGCGCTTCTCGGCGACCGACTTGAGCACGGCCTCGAAGAACGCCTTGTTGTTCGCGGCCTCCTCAACCGACCCGGCGTACCGTGCCACGGAGGTACCGGCGGCAGCGGACGGGGTGGCAGCCGTCTGGGCACTCGCCGACACCGCCGCGCCCAGCGTGCTGGAGGCCAGACCCAGGCCGAGAGCGAGGGCGAGGAGTCTCGGGGACGTTCGGGACGACTTCATGTGGGGGGCTCCTACTCACTCGGTGACGCCAAGCGCACGGTGCGCGGTCGACTCTGCGTGAACACCGGTTCCGACCTGCGGCGACGTCCTGTGGGTCGACATTCTTAGAACGGCTCGACAGGGAGCGCAAAGGGCCCCGCCACTACGTCGCCTCGTAGGTCCCGGGACCTCGCCAGGGCAGTGCACGGGTCTCCGGTCCGCACATGGCGGCAGGAGGAGAATCTGTCGCGGCGTCAGAAGCCTTACGTCACGGGGCAACAGGCGTGCGGGCCGACCGGGCGGAATCCCGGGACGCGCGACAGGATCCACATCCGGGCCAAGACGGATAAATCCTCAGATGTCTGCCATGCCGCGTCTACTAAGTGCACCGGTTTGTTGGTGGGCCGCTGTGACCGACGTCATAGAACATGAGCTTCCGTTTCCTTCGCGCCCCACCGGCCCAGGGGCCCCAGGGAGTCACCAGCAGCGTGTCCGCCTCACCCGGTGGCTTCAGGACCATGCGGGCCGGGCTGTCGTCGGCCACGCGGAATAGGTGCGTGCCCGGTCGTAGAGTGCCGACTGCACTCCGACCCCTTCCGCCGGGACCAGCACCGCCCAGTCGCCTTCCACGCCCTTGCGCGGGACGTATCCCAGGGCCTTCATCCAGAACGCGGCCGCACGCGGCACATCCGAGACACCCAGCACACGGCATTGGCTCCTGGCCCCGAGGCGAGCCGAGACAATCACGATCTTCCCTCCCGCCTGTTCGCCCGGGCTGTCGCTGGGCCTGGTGCTCTGCTGTGCGTCATTGGCGATGGCCACGAGAGGCGGGGCCTGCCGCACGGGTGGCTCCGGGCCTGGCCATCCACTCTCAGTCCGCTCTCAGTCCGCGTGGACGCCGCCTTCGGTGCGGGAGGCGCTCTCGGTCACCGCCATGTCCTGCGTGCCGATGACACCGAGCAGCTCAAGCTGAGCGGCGCCCTCGGTACCGGGCGGGGCCGTGAACCACAGGAGGCGCTGGCGGCCGTCCTCGCTGAACAGACTGTGGCAGTCCAACTCGATGACGCCCAGCGCGGGGTGCACGATGCGCTTGTGATCGGTGCGGCGCAGGCCGACGTCGTGGGTGTCCCACAGGGCAGCGAACTCCGCGCTGCGCCGCCGCAGTGCGGCCGTCATCCCGGCGACCTCGGTGTCGCGGCCCCGGCGGGCGGCGACTGCCTGCAGGTCAGCGACGAAGACCCGCGAGTGGTGCGGATGGTCCTCGGGCGGGTAGACCGCGCGGGCGGCCGGATCGGTGAACCAGCGGTACGCGAAGCCGGTGGCGGGGCCGCGCGGCTCCGGAGCCCGGCCGACCAGTGCCGCGGCCAGCTCGTTCTGGACGAGGGTCTCGTGCAGGTCGGTGATGACCTGGGCCGGGGTGGTGGCCAGCCGGTCCAGCAGCCCGAGCAGGGCGGGCTGGACGTGTCGCGCGCTCGCGCCGTGCGTCGATGCCGGCAGCGGCCGGTCGGCGAGATGGAACAGGTGGTCGCGCTGGTCGCCGCCCAGCCGCAGCGCCCGGGCGAGGGCGGCCAGCGTCTGGGACGAGGGCTGGGCGCCGCGTCCGCGCTCCAACTCGGTGTAGTAGTCGGCCGACAGGCCCGCCAGTTGCGCGACCTCCTCGCGCCGCAGGCCGGGCACCCGGCGCCGGGGCCCGGCGGGCAGGCCGACGTCGGCCGGCCGGATCCGATCACGCCGGGTCCTGAGGAACGCCGCAAGTTCGGGAAGGTTCACCCGCTCATCGTCGCCTCTCCGGCGGGGTCCGAGCCAGGGGCTGGTGACCCCTGGGTGGGCTCAGCCCTGGTCAGAGCAGGTGGCTCGGACGGATGGTTGCCCCATCGGGGTCGGCCTCCTGCTCGTGGTGAGCAGTTCCGGCGCCCCCGCACGAAGAGAGAGCACCATGCCATTCGCGAACTTCAAGGTCCCCGCCGGCGCCCTCACCGCAGAGCAGAAGGAGCAGATCATCACCCGCACCACCGACCTGTACGCAGAGATCTTCGGTGACCGCGCCCGGGCCACCACCCTCGTACTGGTCGAAGAGGTCGCCGACGCCGGATGGGGCATCGGCGGCGGTGTCCTGACGCTTGCCAAGATCCGGCAGACGCCGCAGGAGTGACGGCCTGGCCGGTCGCCGCCCGCAGCGCGGCCGTATGCGTCCTCTGTGAAGGGCGGCGCGGATCTCGACGAGGCCGCAGCCACGGCGCAGTGCCGCGTCCCGGCACGCGCCGCCGCCCGTGGCGCGGGAACTCGTCGACGGGGACACACCACTCAACGACCCCAGCCGTCTGGATCTGCCGACGGTCCGCGCCCGACAACCCGCCACTGCGCAACGCCGTACGCCCACCCCGTTCGCCTCATCTCAACGTGCCGGCAGCCCTGTTCATCCTCCAGACCACCCGCCGACAGCGGCCTTCCGCTGCACCTGCCGGCGTATTACCCCGTTCCGGACCGGTGGGTGGCCGTCGCCGCGTAACGTCGCCTCAGGCAGCAACTCGCCGTCACAGAGGGGCTGCCGGACGAGGCACTGCCCTCGGTGATCGAGGCGCTGTGCGCGCCGACCCGCGCCATCCACGACGTCTACGACCGCCGCGAGGAGTGGCGCAAGAAGGCCTTCGCGGACGCGCTGCCCGCCCTCCTACTACGCACGACCGACCCAGCGTTGCGCCGGCGGCCCCTGGAACAGGCCGACGATGGGCAGCTCGCCGACCTCGCCGACCAAGGCGTGGTCACGGCCGCCGACCTGCCCGCGATTCTGCGCACCCACCGCCCCACCCCGGGCCTCGTCACCGGACTTGCCCGGCACCCGCTCGAACTCACCTGGATCTGCCACCAGGACGACATCCCCGACTGGCTGCGCACCGCCGCGACCGCCCTCGCCCCGGCCGACGACAACGAAGCCGTACTGCGTCTGCTGACCGACGACGAACTCGACCACCACCCCGACCCGGGCGCTGTGCTGCAGTCCTGGCTGGACGCCCCCGCGACCGAAGGTGTCTGGACCGACCGGGAGGTGTACCGGGCCGTCCTCAACTCCCGCCACCCCACCGTGCACCACCTGCGCCGGCTGCCCGCCGACGAAGTCCTCGCCCGCAGCGAACCCCACCTCGCCCTGCCCCACCTGCTCGCCCAGTGTGGCACGCGGCCCGAACGCTGGAACGCCCTGCTCGAAGCCCTCGACTACGGCCCCACCGACAAGAACATCACCTTCGGGCAGCTCCTCGACGGCATCCAAGCCCCCTCCCCCGCCCCGGCCGACGCGGCCTGAGCACGGCCCTTTCCGCCTCAACCGATCGTGACATCGCACCATGCGGTCATTGACCGTGGACGCCGTCGGCCCCGTACCGGATGCCTGCACGTCCTTGGCGAACTTCTCGAAGTCGCGCCACGCCGGCCCGGTCAGCGTCTTCCGGCCCAGGCGCGGCACGAGAGGGTTGCGAATGAACGTCGGCAGACCGGCTCCCTGTACCCGCACCGTCCACCCAGGCCCGCGTCCCCGGCGTTCGCACGGATGATTCCGGTCCCAGGCTTCCCTCAGGCGGCCGCGATGTCCGGCAGGCATTTCGTGCGTCTCCGCCCTCACCGCCGACCTTCCTCTGCCCTACGGTCCTGCCCCGTCGAAGGCCACGTCGGCAGACGCCGCTCAAGACGAAGCGGCGCCCCTGCCGACGGTCACGCCAGGGGATCGGTATCGTCCGCCCCGATGCCCCTGGTCCGCGGCTCGGCGGACGGCACGGAGGAGGAGCACGATGTCCAATCGCCAACAGGGAACCGCGTCGGATGACGGATCCGCGTCGCGGGCACCGGAGGCCCGTCGGGCGAGCACGCACGACACGGTGCGCCTTGCGGTGGTCATCGGTGCTCTCGGCGTGGTCTTCGGCGACATCGGCACCAGCCCGATCTACACCCTCCAGACAGTGTTCAACCCGAGCGACCCGCACCCCGTCCCGGTCACCACGGACAACGTGTACGGGGTGGTGTCGCTGGTGTTCTGGTCAGTGATGATCATCGTCACGGTCACCTACGTGCTGCTGGCGATGCGCGCCGACAACGACGGCGAGGGCGGCATCATGGCGCTGATCACCCTGCTGCGGCGGTGGAGTTCACAGCGTGGGCCTCGGGCCGCCGTCGTACTGGCCGCGCTCGGCATCTTCGGTGCGTCGCTGTTCTTCGGTGACAGCATGATCACCCCGGCGATCTCGGTGCTGTCCGCGGTCGAAGGACTCAAGGTCGTCGAGCCGTCGCTGGGAAGCGCGGTCGTGCCGATCACCGCGGTGATCATCGTGGTGCTGTTCCTGGTGCAGCGCCGGGGAACCGCGGCAGTGGGCCGAGTGTTCGGGCCGGTCATGATCGCCTGGTTCGTGGCCATCGGCGCGTGCGGCGTCGCCGGCATCGCCGACCATCCGGACATCCTCAGGGCGCTGTCACCGACGTACGCGCTGGGCTTCCTGTTCGGCCATTGGGGTACCGCGTTCTTCTCCCTGGCCGCGGTCGTACTCGCGGTCACTGGTGCTGAGGCGCTCTACGCCGACATGGGGCACTTCGGCCGTCGGGCGATCACCCGCGCCTGGATGTTCCTCGTCTTCCCAGCGTGCGTACTGAGCTACCTCGGCCAGGGCGCTCTGATCCTCGACGATCCGAACAACATCAGCAGCCCGTTCTTCCTGCTCACGCCCAACTGGGGACGGTGGCCGATGGTTCTGCTGGCCACGGCTGCCACCGTCATCGCCTCCCAGGCAGTGATCACCGGCGCGTACTCGGTCGCCTCCCAGGCGGCCCAGCTCGGCTACCTGCCGCGGCTGCGGATCGCGCACACGTCCGAATCCACCATCGGCCAGATCTACGTCCCGTGGATCAACTGGCTGTTGATGGTCTCGGTGCTGACCCTGGTCTTCGCCTTCCGCACTTCCGCGGCGCTGGCCTTCGCGTTCGGCATGGCGGTCACCGGCACGATCACCATCACCACCCTGCTGTTCTTCTACGTCGCCCGCGCGAAATGGGGCACGCCCCGGTGGCTGCTCGCCATCGGGGCGACGGTGCTGCTGTTCGTGGACCTGCTGTTCGTGGCGGCCAACCTGACCAAGCTCGTCCACGGCGCGTGGCTGCCGCTGCTGATCGGCCTCACTGCGTTCACGGTCATGACGACCTGGCAGCGCGGCCGCGAACTCGTCACCGCGGAACGAGCGCGCCAGGAAGGTCCGCTGCCTGAGTTCATCGACCACCTCCGCTCGGGGCAGGAGCCGACGCTCCGGGCGCCCGGCACGGCCGTCTTCCTGAACCGGGGCAAGGAGACCGCACCCCTGGCCATGCGGGCCAACGTCGAGCACAACCACGTGCGGCACGACCAGGTCGTGATCCTGTCCATCAAAACCGAGCCCGTGCCCCGCGTCCCGGCCGAGCAGCGGATCGTCGTCGACGACCTCGGGTACGCCGACGACGGGATCATCCACGTCACCGCCCGGTTCGGCTACATGGAGACACCGGACGTGCCCGGCACACTGGCCATGCTCGACCCGGCCGACACCGAAGGACCTCTGCAACTCGATGAGGCGTCCTACTTCCTGTCGAAGATCGAGCTCCGTCGCGGGAAGGCACCGACGATGGCGCCCTGGCGCAAGCGGCTGTTCATCGCCACCTCCTACATCACGGCTGATGCCGCCGAGTACTTCAGCCTGCCCCGCGACCGCACGGTCATCATGGGCTCGCACATCGAGGTGTAGGTGCGCCGGACGCCGAGGGACGCGTGCGACGCAGAGGACGTCACACCCGTACTTCCTGAAAGAGCTTTTCCCGGGGGAGGTGTTTGACGGCTCGCCACTCCCCCGAACTCCAGATCCCCCTCACCCGCGTCGTGATCACCATCGGCCGTCGCCGCCGGTCCACCGGCTCAACCCCCGACATCGACCTCGCCAGTGCCCCGGAAGACCCGGGCGTGTCCCACAAACACGCCCTCCGCATCCAACAACCCGACTCCACCTGGCCCCTCATCGACCAGAACTCCACCAACGGCACCACGGTGAACGGCGCCGAGGACCCCATCGACCCCTTCGTGCCAGTGCCGTTGAAGGACGGTGACCGCGTACACGTCGGGCTCTGGACGACGATCACGATCCGCCGGGACTGAACGCGTCCGTGTCTGCTTCGACGGCGCGTACAGACGCGGCAAGTTGGCGCGGGGACAGCAGGGCGACTGCGTCGGGGCGTTCCTCTCGCGGAGGCGGATGGCGCCGCCGAAGGCGGCGAGTTCGAGGCAGTCGCCGCCTCCCGCACCCCCTGAGCTTGCCCGGTCAGCCGACGAGAGGCAGGTCATGCCGGGGTGCTGGGGAGACCACGCCGAGTTGCTCCAACAGCAGGCCTTCCCTGGTGGACCAAGGGCAGATGTGGACGCTCTCGGCCTCGCACGCCATGAGGAGAGCCTCGGCAACCAGAGCGCCGGCCAGGGACTGCCCCGCACGGTGCCGGGAGATGCCCGGCAAGCGGGTACGCCGGACGGGATCCGCTCCGGCCAGCACAGGGATCCACCGCCGCAACTGGGGCAGCGTCAGCCGCCACCCGGCATGAGGTTCGCTACGCAGGGGTGGAGTGCCGGCCAGCCGAGCGAGCTGCTCGAAGGTCTTGGAACAGGCGACGACGCGCCCGTCCCGTGCGGCCACCGGCAGGCCGGGTACCTTACCCAGGGCATGGCCGAGGCACTCCCGTACCTCCTCCAGGCGCCCCGCGGACGGGACGGTGCCGCCCGGGAGCCAGTCCCGGGTGATCCTCCGGGCACCCAGCGGCAGCGAAAGCACGACGCGGGGCTGCGTTCCCCGGCCCGAGGCGACCTCCACGGTGCCGCCGCCGATGTCCAGCATCAGCAGCGGGCCGGTCTCGGAACCCGTCCACTGCCGGGCCGCCACATAGGCCAGGCGCGCTTCCTCCTCACCGGGCAGAACTCTCAGCCTGGTGCCGGTGGCACGAGCCACCTGCGCGATCACCTGTTCCCGATTGGACGCGTCCCGGATCACCGAGGTCGCGCAGGGGAACACGGTCGGCGGGCTGCGGAACCGGACGGCGGTCATCGCCTCGGCCACGGCGCGCTGCACGCCGGCGATTCCGGCCTCGCTCATACGACCTCGGCGGTCGATCGCCTCCTGCAGCCGTAGCCGTACCTTGTACGAGAAGACCGGTTCCAGCCCTGCACCCGACCGCCACCGGACCACCGTCAGCAGTGCGCTGTGGCACCCGACATCCAGTACGGCGGCCTGCTCCGGCCCTCCCCGTCCCATCTTGCTGTCTCCCCCGTTTCCACCCGTTCGATTACGCCCGGCTCGCCACGCCCGTCCCGGCTGCCTGCCGGAAAAGTGCGCGCTTGTCGCGACACTAGACGGTGACGCGTCCTCGCCGGGTTGCCCCTGACGCATCGTTGATCCCCGCGCATCGGCATCTGACGAAACGTTGACGTAGGGCGGATCGATCCGGGCGGCTGCAGCTACTGACCTGGCAATTCGTGACGCTGGGCGAACAGTGGCGCGGCCTGCGGCCGCCTTCTCCCACCACGGCAGACGTATTACGACGTCGTCGCCGTTGACGAGGATCCGCGCCATCGTTGTGCCCTCTCCTCCATACTCTTTCCGGCTTCAGCACGGGGCCATGAGCGGGGACGTCCTGTCGGCACCGAATCGAGGCAGCCCACGTAGCGGAAAGCGGGGTCGACGAGGAAGCCGAAGACGGTGGTGTCGGCTGCGGCCGCGAGAGGGTCGGCGGTCATGGCCTCGCGCACTGGGACGCCCCGCAGGAGTACTTGGAGCGTGGCCTGCCCGCTCTCCGCAGTCGCTGAGGCGATCACGAACCCGCCGATGAGTACGAGCCGGATGCCGCTGACGTCACCGGGCGCAGCCGACGTCCAGCACTTCGATCACGTCACCGTGGCTGGTGTAGACAAGCCAGCACCATTCACCGAACACTGCGGCCAGCTCCGGAGCCTGTAGCTTCGGGGCCCGGGTCACCGCTGTGATGAGCGTGATGATCTCGTCATGCACATCGTCCGGGACGCCGAACAGCACGTTGGCGGCCTGTTGGATCAGTTCGACTTTCATTTCGCACCCCGCGGACCACAGGAGCAGCAAGGTAGGGCAGCTGTGTACTCCGCCCGTGCGTATGGACGACTACGACCAGAGTCCGTCATCGGTGGCAGGCGTCGCAAGGTGTTGGCGGTGCTTGCGTAGCTCCCGGTACAGCGTGGAGCGGCTGACGCCGAGCTCTCCGGCGACCTGTTCGGGGATCGCACCGCATGGCGCCCGCGGCCCGGCGCCACTGGCTCGTCACCGACCCGCGCGGTTGGGGCCCCGGCGACGCACGCAAGCAGCATCCGCTACAGCGAACGTCCACAGCGCTTGTACGACCACGAGGTCTATGGCTGGGGACGGGCCGACGGGCGTCGGTGCGCCCGCTTGGCAGCCCGGACGCTCTCCTCCAGTGCCGCCATCAGGTCCGGCGAAGGGGCGGCCTCCACCGGCCCGGCAAGCTCACCGCCGGTGATCTTCATGTCCACGAGCTGTTCAAGGGCGTGGGCGTACTCGTCGTGCACCTCTCCGACGTCGATGCCGGTGAGCTCCCGGATCAGCACCTCAGCCAACTCCAGCTCCCGGTCGGTGACCGGCGTCGAGGGCGCGAGGTCTCCGGGGTCGCGCAGCTCGTCCTGCCACAGGAGAGTCTGAAGGATCAGCATGCCGTGGCGAGGGCGAAGCAGCGCCAGCCGCTCCCGGCCGCAGAGGGCGACCTTGGAGACGGCGGCGTAGCCGGTGCGGGCGAGGGCCTCGACGAGCAGGGAGTACGGGCGGTCGCCGCCCGGTCCGGAGCCCACGTAGTACGGCCGCCCGTAGCTGATCGGGTCGATGTCCTCGAAGGGCACGAAACCAAGCACGTCGACGGTCCGCTTCGTGGGGAGAGGCAGATGAGCGAGGTCCTCGTCCGTGAGCCGCACCGTGCGCCCGTCGCCCAGGGCGAAGCCCCTGCCGACCTGTTCGTACGGGATTTCCTGGTTCTCGGCCTTGCAGAAGCAGCGGTGCTCGACGCGGCTTCCATCGCTGACATGGATCTCGTGAAGGCGCACGGGATGCTCCTCCGTGGCGGCGTACAGCCTGATCGGCAGCGCGACCAACCCGAACCGAAGCATCCCGGACCACGTGGCCTTCATTCCTCCAGCGTCATCCCACAGCACCTGGTGCGCATCCCGGTCGCGGCCACCCCCAGCGAGCTGCCCGGGTCACGAGGAAGTCCCCCATGTCACCCCGTGTCACCCCTGTTTTCTCCAGCTCGATGCCGCCGGGGCAGTAGTGGAAGGATCGGTGCCATGGGCACCGAGAAGGGCTGGGTGTACCGGGTCGACGAGCCGTACGGCTCGCAGGGCTGGCGTCCCTACGGCGGCCATCCCGAGCGGTGGCGCGGGACCGTCATCACCGACGATCCCAAAGAGGCCGCCGAATACGTCGCCGCCCTCGTCGTCACCGACCTGGTGACCGAGTGGGAGGTGCGCGGCACCGGGCAGAGGCACGTACGCGTGATCGTCTGGGAGGACGAGGAAGGCGACGGTCCCGAAGACGCGGCCTTCACCGTGGAGATCCAGCCCGACATCGATCCCGACATCGATGCAGACTGACCGGGATCCGGCCGCAGGGGACAGGCTTGGCGCTCTCGGTTCCGCGGAGCGCAGGCGCGCCGGAGCCTTCGCGCCGCGGTCAGGCCCGCGCAAAAAGTTCCGAGGGCTCCGAGGGCAAAACAGTCCCCGGTAGTGCTGCACGTGTCCTGAAGCTTCAGTCGTCACTGTCGCCTCGGTATCGCGCCGGCTTGCCGGGGGCCTGAACCACATCCTGTCCACGTCACTCTGCCGACTAGACGTCCTCACCGACTTTGTGGCTCTTTCGGTGTTGTGGCCTAGTAATCACACTGCACCGGATGCGCCAAGAGTCAATAGGATTTGGGTACATTTTTCAGCATTCAGTGGGTGAAGGCGCAGGCTTCTCGCGGCGAGGACTCGGAGACTGAGGACTCGGAGACTGAGGCGCACGAGTATCCGAAGCGGGTGCGCGTCCCCGGCGGCCCGCTCCTCGCTCGCCCGGCAGGCGAGGCGCAGCGGATTCTCTGGGGCGAGAGGCGTGGCGCGAGGCGGAGTTCGCCGGGAGCCGTCAGTTGCAGCTCGCATCCGGAGCGGCAGCCGCAGGCGCCCGTCCCGGTGCCGGTCCACTCCGGGATCACCGCAGAGGCGGGTGCGCAGCACCACTTGCCCGGCCAGGCCTCGCGGCCTTCCTTGACGGCGATGGCGGCGATTGCCTCTAGCGCACGGCCGAACCGGGCCAGCACCTCGATGCCGGAGGCAACAGTCAGCACACCACGAGAGTGCACACAATCCTGAATTCAGGCACTTATGGATTGCGGCCAGGGTATCCGGCGATGCTTCCAGCAGGCTGGCTGAGGATGCGGCAGATGTCGGCATCGCTGCAAGAAGCCGGGTCGGTTGCGGCAGCGCGCTGGGCGAGTTCCTTGAGCGCGGTGCGGGTCTTGCGCAGTTCGGCCATGCGCAGGTCGATATCACCGAGGTGCTGGTGGACGAGATCGCTGACATGGCTGCAGGGGGCCTGCCCGCTGTCGCGCAGGGAGAGGATGTCGCGGATTTCAGCGAGGGTGAGGCCGGCGCGCTGGGCGTCGCGGATGAAGGTGAGACGCGTAGCAGCGTGGGCGGGATAGTCGCGGTAGCCGCCCGCGGTGCGTGGGGGCTCGGGCATGAGACCGACCTGTTCGTAGAAGCGGATGGTCTTGGCAGCAACTCCGCTCATAGTGGCCAGCTTGCCGATGCGCATGCTTCCAGGTTAGCCCTTGACCTTCCTGTGCACTGGAAGGTCTAGCGTCGCAGACGAAGCCTTTGAACTGGGAGGACGACGGTCATGCGGATCACGGTGCTGACGGTTCCAGACTGCCGCAACGCTCCCGTGGCGCAAGAACGGATCCGGGCCGCCCTGGCCGGGCGGGCCGCTGAGGTCAAGGCGGTGGAGGTGCACGACGCCACGGAGGCGGCCCGGTGGGGCATGACCGGCTCGCCCACGGTGCTCGTCGATGGGATCGACCCGTTCGCGCAGGCCGGAATGGGGCCGAGCGTGTCGTGCCGGATCTACCGGCACGCGGGCGGGACCGCGGACGGGGCACCGAGCGTGGAGAACCTGCGCCAGGCCCTGGGCACGGACGGCATCCCTGAACCGGTGGAAACCGACTGCTGAGAGTCGGACCTGCTCGATCCGATCGGCCGGGCCGGACGCGGGCGGCGGACGCCGGCCGAGCGCGGGCTGCGGGCTGTGCACCAGGCGGTGGTTCTCGGTACGGACCTGGTCCAGCACTCGTGAGAGGGCCTCGAACGCGTCGTCGGGCGCGTCACCGTCCTACGATCAGCCATCGCCCCACCCTCCTTGCTGGACCCGGCCCGTCGACAAGTAGCCGACCGACGTGCTCATTCAGGGCATGCGGCACCACTGACAGTCAGGCCCGACCGCATCCAGTGCTTCGCTCGTGATCAGCCGTGGCGAATGCCCGTCCGCCTGCCCAACTGGCTCTGGGAGACCTGTCGCGACCATCCGAGAAAGTCGCCGCCCCTGATGCACCAACCACACGACACGGCCGATTGGCCCCGACCTCGCAAGGTGGGCTGCCACCAGGCCGGCGGACACGCTGGGAGCGCGCTTCTCCGCGGCCTCCGCAGACGGAGAGGTCAGGTACCGCCCCGTACCCGCCCTATTGCGCCCGTATCGGCGTAATGATCGACACCAGGTACAAGGCCACCCATCGCACCGCCCCGCCATATACTCACCGCGCCGCGGAGAGCGGGGTCGTGGTCCAGCAGCCGTGCCGGCTGGTCGAGTTCGGCGATCTACGCGTCGTACGCCCGAAGCGGAACATCTCTCGCGCCCATGGCGGGGTCAGCCGCCTGACCCACTCCGCGGCGTCCGTCGCCCAGACGCGCAGCCCCTGTACGCCGCCGCTCTCCTCGTCGCCCACCGCCCCCCTGCCTCCCCTCCTGGACCTCGACGGCCCTGGGAATCAACGCCACTGTGCCGATCCGCCGGACGCATAGCGACAAGATCCCGCGCTTCTCCTCCTCAACGCCCGAAATCCGCCCGGGACGCGCCCGGTTCGGCCCTCATCTCGCGCCGCGTCTCCCGCAGCCGACCCCACAGTGCGTCGAGGCTGTCCTGCACAACGACCGGCGAGTCCCCCGCTCGCGGCGCTCCGTCGTCCAGACGCCGAACCATGCCGAACACCACACCCAGGTCATGACCGAGGTCGCCCGCGAGTTCGAGCACGCGCTCCGGCACCCGCATCTGAGCCTCCGCGTGCACGTCCCGATGCAGGTCACGCGCCTCGGCCAGCCGCTGCCGCACGGACCGCAGATCCTCGTCGCGTCCCAGCGCGTGCAAGCGGTCGGTGAGCGCGGCCAGATACTGCCGGGCCGAGGTGGTCAACGCCACGTAGCACGACGTCAGCTCCTGGGCCTCGCTGTGCCACTCTTTCAACTGTTCGGCCCGCTCCTGCTCGCGCTGCCGACTGCGGTCCGCCGCGCACTGGGTCAACAGCCCGGACAGCAGCGGCTCGACGGTGGCCAGGTGACGGAGGACGGCATCCCGTCGGCCACAACGAGGTTGCCCGCATCGTGGCCGGTCAGCAGGTCGGTGATGGCCTGCTCCCGGTGATCAAGATCTTCCCCACGAAGCGATCGTGTGCGCTCTCCCCCGTTCCGCCGCCACGGTGCATCGGGAGCAGCTCGCGCGGTAGCGCCCGGCGGGGCCCGGACTGCGCGCTCCCCCATCTGCACCGCAAGGTAAATGACCTTAATATGAGAAAAGATCAAATATCCAATACATTCCCGCACGGGCTGCGTATACAGATCATGACGTCAGAATCGAAGATCACGTCAAACGCATCCGGAAGCACTGTCCGCCATGGCGGAGCAGGCGGCCGACCCGGCATCGGCGAAGCTGAATTGCTCGCCTCTGATCTCCGAAGACCGGGGCTCCGATCCACCTCACCGTCGCACGACGGGCACCCCGCAGACCTCGACATGGAACACGCTCTCGCGGAAGTGCTGGCCGAGGTCGTGTGCATCGAGCAGGTACCTGTCGACAGTCACTTCTTCGACGACCTGGGTGCCGATTCCCTCGTGATGGCGCATTTCTGCGCGCGGCTGCGGAAGAGGGCGGATCTGCCTTCCGTGTCGATGAAGGAGATCTATCAACATCCCACCGTAAGGGGCCTGGCGGCTGCGGTGCCGGCCCCCATGGCCCCTCAGTCGGCGCCCGCACCGACCCCCGCCCGGCCCACGCAGGCCATGGGCCCGCCCACCGACGCGACCGCGAGCACGGCGGAATACGTCCGGTGCGGATTCCTTCAGGCCTTCGCCTTCCTCGCCTACACCTGTCTCGTGGCCGTGGCCACGGCATGGGGGTACGAGTGGATCTCCGCCGGGTCGGGCGTGTTCGATGTCTATGTGAGGTCGGTACTGTTCGGCGGCGCCGGTTTCCTCGGGTTGTGCGCCCTTCCCGTCCTCGTGAAGTGGACGCTCATCGGGCGGTGGAAGCCGGGGCAGATCCGTATCTGGTCATTGACGTACGTTCGCTTCTGGATCGTCAGGACGCTGATCCGTTCGAGTCCGCTGGTGCTGTTCGTCGGCTCGCCACTGTACGTGCTCTATCTCCGAGCGCTCGGTGCCGACATCGGGCGGGGAGCCGTGATCCTCTCCCGAAACGTGCCTGTGTGCACCGACTTGCTCACCATAGGTGAGGACACCGTCATCCGGAAGGACTCGTTCTTCTCCTGCTATCGCGCCCAGGGGGGCGTGCTCCAGTTGGGCCCGGTCAGCATCGGGAAGTCGGTGCTCGTCAGTGAGGCCACGGTGATCGACATCCGGACAGCGCTGGGTGACGGAGCCCAGCTAGCCCATGCCTCCTCGCTGCACAGCGGGCAGGTTGTGTCCGACGGCGAGCGCTGGCACGGATCACCGGCACAGCGCACCGAGACGAACTTCCAGGTCGTGGGCGAGATGCCGCACGCCACGCTCCGCAGAGCCCTGCACAGTGTCCTGCAGTTGGCGGGCGCATTGTTCTTGTCCGTGCCGCTCGTCGTCGGCGGCACAGTCATGTTGCTGGTCGCGGTTCCGCAGTTCAACACGCTCATCGAGCCGGGGCCCTCGGCCTTCACCAGCGGCACGTTCTATCGCGATGCCGCGGTGGCTGCCGCCGTGCTGGTCTTCGGCGGTGTGGCGCTCGGCCTCCTGCTCATCACCGTGCTGCCCCGTGTGCTCCGTCGCGCCGTCGTACCGGGCCGCGACTACCCCTTGTACGGATGGCACTACTCAGTGCACCGAGCTGTCGCGCGGCTTACCAACAGGCGATTCCTCACCCGCTTGTTCGGTGACAGTTCCTGCATCGTCCACTATTTGCGCAGCATCGGTTACGACTTCTCCCCCATCGAGCAGACGGGGTCGAATTTCGGTTGCGACGTGAGGCACGAGAGCCCGTTCCTGAGCTCGGTCGGCAGCGGAACGATGGTGGCCGACGGCCTGTCGATCGTGAATGCCGACTTCTCCAGTACAGCGTTCCGGGTCTCCCGGGCACCGATCGGGGCCCACAGTTTCCTGGGAAACCGCATCGCCTATCCGGCGCGGACACGCGCCGGCGACAACTGCCTTCTGGCGACGAAGGTCATGGTCCCCGTCGACGGCAAGCTCCGGGAAGGTGTGGGTCTGCTGGGCTCACCCAGCTTCGAGATCCCCCGGTCGGTCCTGCGCGACAGTCGGTTCGACCGGCTGGCGAGCGGCGAAGAGCTTCGCCGTGGCCTCGCGGCGAAGAACAAGCACAACGCGGCCACCATGGGCTGGTACTTGCTGGTGCGGTGGATCTACGTTCTGGTTGCCGCACTGCTCGCCGCCGGGGCTGTCGACACCTACGCACGTCTGGGCGCGCTTGCTCTCGCGCTGGCCGATGTGCTCGTTCTGGTTTTCACCGCGGTGTACTTCGTGCTGGTCGAGCGTGTCCTCACCGCGGTGCGCTGTCCGGGCGCCCTGTACTGCTCGATCTACGATCCCCGATTCTGGTGGCGCGAGCGCTATTGGAAGGTGCCGTCGGAGACCTATCTGCGCATCTTCAACGGCACTCCGTTCAAGAACGTGATCTGGCGATCGCTGGGCGTCCGGATCGGTCGCAGGGTTTTCGACGACGGCTGCTACTTGACCGAGCGGCGGATGGTGTCCATCGGTGACGCGTGCGCTCTGAACGCGGGAAGCATCATCCAGTGCCACTCGCAGGAGGACGGGACCTTCAAGTCCGACAGCATCACGCTCGGCCGCGGCTGCACGGTCGGTGTCGGTGCGCTGGTCCACTACGGCGTGACAGTGGGCGACGGCGCGGTGCTCGCCCCGGACTCCTTCCTCATGAAAGGGGAGGTCGTTCCCTCGCACTCCTGGTGGGGCGGCAATCCGGCCCGGGAGCTGGATCAGGGCTGTGATCAGGGCTGCGACCAGGCAGAAAGGTGCAGCTGATGACCGTCGCACCCGACGTCAATGTGGTCCAGCCCGACGACGAGGACTGCTGGCAGTCCGTTGTCAGCCGCGGCGGCGTCACCATCCTTCCGCGCTGGTCACGCACGCCGGCCGAGAACATCGGCGTGTTCGATCTGTCCCCCGACAACGCGGCAACCTTGCGCTGCTGTCTGGAGCAGTCGGGCGCCGTGGGGCACATCACCGTGCACGACAACGCCGGGGAGGTGATCCGCCTCAGCGACCTGGTGGTCTTCGCCACGGTCGCCGCCCGTCCCCACGTCCATGACCCGGCATGGTTCACGCACGGTCCACTCGTGCTCCACATATCGCCACTATCGCCACGGGACCAGACACCAACGATTCCGTCCTCCCCCTTCGGCCTGGGGGCACTCGATCCGGCCGTCGGCAAGTACGTCTACGACAAGGTCGCCGACTCCGAAGAACCGCACGTCGTCGACGACTTCTTCCACCAGCTGAACCGCTACGGATGAACGGCGCGGCAGCCCACGGCGCCACGCCGCGCATCAAACCACGGAGGCCATCGTGCCAGTCATCTCCGACCCCTACAGCTTCAACGAGGAGGACCTCTACGTCGACCTGCAGCCGATCTTCGGGCAGCCGCTGTTCCTGAAATGCGAGGGCTTCAACTTCGCAGGCTCCATCAAGCTGAAGCCGGCCAGGGAGATGGTCAAGGCCGCGGAACGGGCAGGGGTCCTGACGCCCGAATCGATCCTGCTGGAGTCCTCGTCCGGCAACATGGGCGTGGCCCTGAGCGTAATAGCGGCCAGCAAGGGCTACCGGCTTCTGTGCGTGACGGACTCGCGCTGCAACCTGCAGACCCGGTTGTTGATGGAGGCACTCGGAGCCCAGGTCCACATCGTCACCCAGCCCAGCCCGCACGATGGTTTTCTCGGAGCTCGCCTCGACTACATCCGCAGGCTTTGCAGACAGGACAAACGTTATGTGTGGCTGAGCCAGTACACCAACGCCAACAACTGGAAGGCGCACTACCAGACAACAGCACCGGCCATCGCGCACACATTCCCTGACCTGGACGTCCTGTTCGTCGGGGCGGGCACGACCGGAACACTCATGGGCTGTGCCCGTTGGTTCAGGCATTGGCATCGCCTTGTGCGGATTGTGGCGGTCGACCCTCTGGGCTCGGTCTCCTTCGGCGGAGCACCTGGCCGCCGGATGCTCCCCGGCCTGGGCATGAGCATGCGACCACCGCTGCTCGACTCGTCGTACGTGGACGAGGCGATACAGGTCGAGGAGGCCGACACCATCCGGGCCTGCCACAGCCTGGCCAGACATGGCTTCCTCTTCGGCGGCTCCACGGGCACCGTGGTCAGCGGGGCGATCGACTGGCTGACCCGACATGACACGCCCTCCCTCACCACGGTGGCCATAGCCCCGGACCTCGGAGAGCGCTATCTCGAGACCATCTACCAAGCCAACTGGGTCCGTGATCTCTACGGCAACGATGTTCTGCCGACCGCCACGCAGCCTCTCGCTGACGCCCGCGAAGCCCCCAGGGCGCCATCGGCGAGATCGCCCGGCAGCCGCCGGTAGGCGTCGCAAACGGATGCTCCCGGCCTCACAGGGGCTGTGACCTGCCTGGCGAGCCCGAAGCGAAGGTCCAGGTCTTCACCCCGTCGCCACTGTCACGGCCATCAGTACGAGGCCGGCGCCCCCGGGGGGAACGGCGCGGGCTTCTCCGCCGTGGCCACCCGTCAGGCACTCCCGCCCGTACGGCGCTCCTCCGCGACCTCGCCGACGAGGCCCCGATGGGTCGGAGCGCAGAGGGGCAGCCGCTGCCGAGTTGAACTCGTCGGTCACCGCCGCGCAGTGCTCATGGGCCGCGTCTTCGCCCGCGCCGAGCCACAGTGGGATGTCGCAACTGACTGATGTGGCAGAGGAGTTGATTGCATTGAGCGCGACATGGGGCGTGGCCCGGGTACGGGCGGAACTGCGCGCCCATCCCAACACCGAGTGACACCCACAGGGCCGCCCCCGATACGGCGACCGAACTGTCGCCGCGTGAGCAGGAGGTCGCACAGCTCGCCGGCACCGGCCTGAGCAGCCGTGAGATCGCGGCCAAGCTGCACCTGTCCCCGCGCACAGTGGAACAGCATGTCGCCAGTGCCCTGCGAAAACTGGGCGCGGTCTCGCGACACGACCTGGCCCAACCGGCCCCGAACGCCCAGCGTGCGCTTCGGAGGGACGCCAACGCGCTGCACCGCGCGAGCGGTGGCGCGCGCCCGTATGCGGCGGTGGCCGCAGGCTCGGAATCACCAGGGAGACGCTGCGCACGTGGGAAGGACAGCGCCTATCAGCGGCCGGCCACGCTGGGCGGGGGCAGGAGAGCACGGCTCAGGAGCTGGCCCTGCTACGCGCTGAGAACGCCCGGCTGCTCGAAACGGAGAAGGAGCGGCAACTGGAGCGTGAAATCCTGCGCTGGGACAGCCATCTAATTAGCTGGTGCCGGCGAGTTTGGTCGCCGACGGTCGGCTGTGATGGAGGGGAAGCCATCCGTGATGGCCATGCCGTTTTCTCCTGAGACCGCTGATGAGCTGTGCGAGGCATCACTTTCGACCGTGTCGCCGTCGAAGCGCTACGACAATCAGGAGAACCGACCTACGGATGCGCAATAGCTCTGAGTACGCACACTGTCACCCCGACTTCTGCTTCGATGAGACTCGTTCGGTATGTGATGGCGATGGCGAAATGAACCAGACGGAGCCGGGGCTCTGTTCTGGCAAGTGGGCATGGACGCAGGGGGACGGACGAGGGCGTGAAGCGTGAACGCGAGTGGGAGACAGCGGTACGCGAGCCACTGGCGACGGGTGCGCCGGTGCTGGTGCTCGTCGACGGAGCGGCGGGGACGGGTAAGACTCAATTCGTGAGGTGGCTTCTCACGCTCCCGGGACTCGGCGAGCTACCTCGCCTGAAAGTCACGTTCAGGCCTTCGGGTGCCGTTGTTCGCCAGGAATCCGCCCGCCCGCAACATATCGCGTCGGCGACAACGAAGACAGAGGGGCCGCGTCGTGCCACGGGCACCCGAACCACCGTCCTGGTGCAGTCGGAGCCAACTCAGCCCCGCGTCTCCTCTTTCAGCGAGCTGGCCGCCTCGTTCGACGCGGGTGGACCGATGCTGCTGGTGGCTGAGGACGTGCACCGTGCGGGCGATCAGGACGCTCGCGCTCTACGGACCCTCCTGGAGCATCCGCCGGCGGGATCACGTGCCGTGCTGACCTACCGCCCAGAGGAGCTGGCACGCCCCGGGCTGGTGCTGGGCGCCCCCGTGGGTTACCCCGCCGAGATGAACCTCCTGAGACTGCGGCTTGGGGCGCTCGACGAGGCCACGGTCCGCGAGATGGCGGTGGAGGCACTGGGCGAAGACCGCTGTTCGACCCAGTTCCTCACCCGGCTGTACGAGCGTTCGGGCGGCATCGCCCAGGCCGTGGCCGATCTCGTGGCCGAGTTCAAGACGGCCAGTCCGCATCCGGGCGCCAGACCTACGGCGGTCGGCCGGGACCGGCTGACGGCCCGGCACGTGGACGAGACCGCGGTGCCGGTCCGGCTCACCGAGCTGGTGGTCGGCCGCACGGCGGCACTGGACGAGGAGACACGACGCCTGGCGTGGGCGGCGGCCGTCCTGGACGAGGTGGCGACCGAGGACGAGTTGTCATCGATGGCGGACCTGTCCGTGGACAGCGGCCGTTCCGCGCTGACGGCCGCGTTGCGCGAGGCGGTGCTGCACGAGCTCGGGCTCGGTCAGTACGGGTTCCGGATACCGATGGAGGCCGCGGCCGTGTATCAGCTGCTGGCCGGTCCGGTGAGACGAGAGCTGCACGGTCGCGCAGCCGCGGTACTGGAGGCTCGGCGTCCGACGCCGTGGGCACAGCTGGCCCGCCACCAGCTCGCGTCCGGCCGGACGACCGACTGGCTGCAGAGCGTGGAGAAAGCCGCGCGTGAGGCCGTGGAGGCCGGGGACCACCAGTCGGCGATCGCATTGCTCGAGGACACGCTCGCGAACCCCTCAGTCGCTCATCCGAACCGGGAACGGCTGGCCTTGATGCTCACCCGCAGCGCGTACAGCGGACTGCGCTCGGACCAGACGGTTCAGGTGCTGTGCAGACTTGTCGACGACCCCGAGCTATCCGCCGCTGTGCGCGGGGAGATCCGGCTCGACCTCGGGCTGCTCCTCGGCAATCACCTGGGGCAGGCGGCTGAAGGTCGCGTCGAACTCATCAAATCCGTCGAGGAGTTGAGCGGCCACGGGAGGCTGGCAGCGCGGGCCATGGCGGCTTTGGCACTGCCCTACTGGCCCGATGGTCCACTGGCCGACAATCTCACCTGGCTGGCGCGGGCCGTGACGACCGCGGCCGAGAGCGAGGACGCGGTGGTCCAGGCGGCGGTCGCGGCAAACCAGGCGACCGCACTGCTCAGTGTGGGCGATCCGGACGGATGGCAGCAGCTGGAAAGGCTCCCCCGGGAAGACGCTGATCCGAGGATTCTCCAGCATGCGGCACGCGGTGTGTGCAACGCCGTCGACGCGGCCACGTGGCTGGGCGAGTACACACGAGCGCGCGAGTTACTGGCCGAGGGACCGGAGTTGGCCATGCGCAGTGGTTCCGTGTACGAGGAACAGATGGTACGGGGTAGCGCACTGCATCTGGACATGGTGACCGGTCGCTGGGCGGGCCTCGCCTCCCGGGCCCGCGCGTACGTGGCAGAGGTCGGGGACACGCCCTTCGCTGCTGGCGACGCCATGCTGGCGCTGGGCGTCCTCGCCATGGCAAAGGGAGACTGGGACAAGGCCGGCCTCTGGCTCTCGGCTTCCGTCGTCTCCGAGGCAAGTGGTCCCGTACCATCGACCGCCGCAGCCGCAGGCGGCCGGATCAGACTCGCCCTCGCCCGCGAGAACCTGGAGGCCGCGGCCCGGGAGGCGTCCGACGGGTGGTCCGCGCTGCGCGCCAAAGGCGTGTGGGTCTGGGCGGCCGAGCTGGCCCCATGGGCCGTGGAAGCGACCATCCGCGCCGAGAAGTCGGAAACCGCGTGGGAGATGGTGGACGAATTCGCGGCTGGTGTCGAAAGCAGACAGGCGCCCATGGCCACCGCGGCATTGATGCGGTGCCGGGCACTGCTGGCCGAGGCGGAGGGTACGTTCCCGGAAGCGGCTGAGCACTTCCGGCGTGCCCGTACCTGCTACCAGTCACTCCCCCGGCCCTACGACGCGGCTCTCATGGCGGAGGCCGCCGGACGATGCGCCCAAGCGAGCAATCCGGGGACCACCGCGGGCGTCTCGGAACTCGCCGATGCGGCCGAGGAGTTGGAAGTGCTCGGCGCGACATGGGACGTCGCCAGGGTACGTGCTGAACTGCGCGCTCATCCCCACACCGAGCGACGCCCACAGGGCCGGCCCCGATACGATGAGCGGCTCTCTCCGCGCGAGCAGGAGGTTGCGGAGCTCGCCGGTTCAGGCCTCAGTAACCGCGAGATCGCGGCTACGCTGCACCTGTCCCCGCGCACAGTGGAGCAGCATGTTGCCCGCGCACTCAGGAAGTTGGGCATAGCCTCGCGCAAGGGCCTGGCGCTGAAGGACCGCAACAAGGCGGAGCTGTGAACCCAAGGCGCTCGCGCTGCTCCGCCACCATGCTGATCAGGTCCTGGAGCGAGCGGCCCGCTTGTAGAACCACGACTCGCTCACGCCCAGCGCGCGGCATACCGTGGTGTGCGAAACGTCCTGTTCGGCCTTGCAGCCGCTGAACACCCCGACCACCTGGGCCGGGTCCGCCGCAGCTACTTCGCTCACAAGGCCATGCAGCATTTGACGACATCACGTTCTCTCTCCAGCTCACGGATTCACTCGCAGCAACGCAGCACCCGGCCGGAGAGCAGGGTGTGGCGTAGGACGTAGAAGCCGATTCGACTTCCCAGCGCTCGTGATAGGGGTGTGCCAGGACGTCGGCTGCCCGTCGCTGGTGGTGACGATGATGTGAGCTTCGATGACGCGGAACTTGAGACCGTTGAAGCGGGTCAGGAATGACCTGTCGGGCAGAGCGGTCCGTACGGCCGGACGACGGCGAGGGTTGAGACGGACCAAGAGTTGGGCGCCGGTATCGGATGCGGTGACGAGGAACGCGTTGGCGTCAAAGGCCACCAGGCACAGGGCCGGATGGCCGGCCCTACTCCGGTGACGGCGGATCTTGTTCACAAAGCCGCGGATCTGCGGTTGGTCGCGAGCCTTGAGAGAGCTGCAGCTGTCGAAGGCGACAGTCCGCCGCCGGTAGCACGCGCCGGGTGTCGTGGGATGGGCCAGGGGCCCGGCCAGCACCTCGAACAGAGGTCACCGCGGTGCTGGGCAGGCTGCTCCCTCGTCTCCGCCTCGCCAAGCTCGGCCAGGATCCGATCCGCGGCCTCGCGCGACCCCTCCACGCGCTCCCGCGTGGCCAACTCCCGAACCTCCAGCAGTCCCACGACCGACGTCATCCAACACACCTCCATCGACGAGAAAACCCGACGGCCGCACAGGATAAATAACTCAAGCTCAGACGAGGTTCAGCGTGTCCAGGAAGCGGTCCGCCACCTGATGGTCACCGGTCACGGTCGTACGTCGCGCCAGGGCAACCGGGTCGTGACCCAGGCCGTGAAGTCGTGTGCCGTCGACTCCACGGTGGCCGCTGCGCGGGAATGGGCAGTTGCCGGTCTCACGGTGATCTGCCCCTCTTCTGGTTCGAGCACCCACCCGCCTCCGCCCGGCCCGCTCAATGTCAGCTGGATGGCCCCGGTCAGGCTGTCGATGAGGCCGGGCTGCATGTTCGGCAGGCCGGCCAGGAGCCATCCCACGGCGGGGCGAAGCCGGGCCTCGTCCGGTGGGGGCGGTTGATGCCGCAGAGGGCCACGGGAGCGAGAATGTCCCGTCGCAGATGCGCGTAGAAGTCGAACGCGCAGAGGTCGGCCATGTTGTGCAGGGGATACGTCTCCAAGTCGAGGTACGGCGCCTGGGTGGAGGCATACGGCTCGTTCTGCAACGTGTCGAAGACCGGCAAGGCTTCAGTGGACTGGCGTGTGAAGTCCTTGACTGACCAGCCGGTGGCGGCACTCGGAGCGGCCCATTCGTCGCCGCTCAGCGACAGGAGCACAGCCTGGACATCATGTGTGATCACCCGCAAGCCGGCCATGCCTTCCAAGCTCATCTCATCCGCTCCTCGGGCGAGAACGACGCTGCACGTAGACGGTCGCGTCCATTCTCTTGCCGGAGCATCGCTGCGGCATCGCGTACTACGCGTAGTGAGGACGCGAGAAAAGGCTGATCGGACTACGAGGGCACGGTGAGGTCAAAACTCAAGCACAGCATCTGTTCAGCCAGCTGGAGACCGGGCAGGGCAGGTGCCTCTCCGGTTGCAGTGACCCGGTTCGGGTTCTTTACTAGTAGGTACAAATCTCGCTAAACCGTGCGGTCCGTGAGGTGGCGTGGCGGAGTCTTCCGTCGTCGACGAGGGCGTCACCAGATGGACGGGCATGGATTGCCGTGTGTCGGCGTGCTGTGCTCTCTGCAGGTCTCCGGGTGAGCTACATCGAAGAAGAAGTGGACATTCTGGGACAGCTTGATGGCAAGGTCGGTTTGGTGACTGCTCGACCGGGATCGGTCTGGCTATAGCTCGTCGGTTCGTCGCCGAGGGCTCCACCGTCCACCTCACGGGCCGGAGCAGAACCGAGCTGGATACACCAGTGGAATCTCTCGGGGACCGGGCCGTCGGCATCCGAAGCGATGTCTCGAATTTCGAGAAGCGACGGCGACCAAGCTAGGAGTCGTGTCCCATGCTCGCCATTCACCTCACCCAGTTCGGGGAGCCGGAGAAGAGCCTGAAGGTGGTGGACGTGCCCGAGCCCCCGGCTCCCATCGCCGGACAGGCGCTGGTCCAGGTCGAGTACGCCCCGCTCGACCACCACGACCTTCTCCTGGCGCAAGGTGTCTACCCCGTTCGCCCTGAGCTGCCGACGGCCATCGGAAACGAGGGCGTCGGGACGGTCGTCTCCGTAGGGCCCGGTGTCATGGAGGTCAGCCCCGGCGAGAGGGTCCTGCTTCCCTTCGGCGTCTTTTCCTGGTCCGAGCGGGTGGTGGCCAAGGCGGCAGACCTGACCGTCGTGGACAAGTCCATCAGTCTTGAACAGGCAGCGATGCTCACCATCAATCCCGTCAGCGCAGGGCTCCTGGTCGGCCTGCGTGACCTTGCGGCCGGCTCCTGGGTGGTGCAGAACGCGGCCAACAGCGGGGTGGGCCGGTCTGTCATCGTGTTCGCCAAGGAACGAGGGCTGCGCACGATCAACATCGTTCGCCGCGCGGAACTCGTGTGCGAACTCCGTGATCTCGGCGCCGACATCGTGGTGGTCGACTCGGCGGACGCCGGCGCGCGCGTGCGGGAAGCCATCGGTTCCGATCCGGTGCTACTCGGCCTTGACGGTGTCAGCGGTGCGGCGACTGCACTGTTGCTGGACGTACTGACCGACGGCGCCCTGCTGGCGATCTACGGGTATCTGAGCGGCCAGCCGTTCACGCCGGATCCTGACGTGCTGAGGACGAAGAACATCACCACGACGAAATTCTGGATGTACCAGGACGAGTTTCTTCCCCGGCTTCCGGCTCTGAACTCGGAGTCCGCGCGGCTGGTCTCCGAGGGAAGACTCGTCCTGCCCTCCGCACCCGTCTACAAGGCCGCGGACTTTCCCGAGGCGCTCGCGTACTTCCGGGAGAAGGGCAAGGTCCTCCTGGACTTCAACCCGCATCGCGCGTAGGTACCGCCCGCACCTGCCGCTGAGGCCGGGACCGTCCCGGCAGCAAGCGGCCTGAGCCGACCACACAGCCGCTGCCGGGGCGCCGGCACGGTCCCGACACACGATCAAGGATGGGCAGCATGGCCGCACAGAGCACTATCGGCATTCTCGGCGCGGGAGAGATCGGCCGGGCCGTCGCCGACAAGGCCGTCCGTCACGGACATGAGGTACTCATCGGCAACAGCCGGGGCCCCGAGACACTCAAGGCAGTCGCGGAGCAGTTGGGGCCGAAGGCCCGCGCCGTGACGGCCGAGGAGGCGGCGCAGCCGGACCTCGTCTTCCTGGCGGTCCCGTTCTCCGCAGTGCCGGACCTGACCAGCCTTACCGACTGGTCCGGGAAGATCGTCGTCGACACGACGAATCAGTTCGCCGCGGCCAACCCCTGGAGTGGCCGGTACGACGTCGGTGACCTCACGGGCAGCGAGTGGGTCGCCGAGCGCCTTCCCGGAGCGCGGATCGTGAAGGCGTTCAACAGCCTGTTCGCCGCGTTCATCGCCGCGGACCCCCAGCACGAGGAAGGCCGTCAGGTGGTCTTCTACGCGGGCGACGACGCCGACGCGAAGGCGGCCGTGGCCGGCTTGCTCAACGAATTCGGATTCGCCGCCCTGGACCTCGGCGGTCTACGGGAGGGAGGCCGGCTGATGCAGCTGGACGGAGCACTCAGCGCAAAGCACCTGCTGCTCATGGACGTCGGCTGACGCCCCGGCCAAGCCCCATGCACACCAGCGCACAGGAGCAATCATGAACCGTCGTGTCGTCTACACCCGCGGCGGGTTGCCCGCCGACGTCCTGACCGTCATCGAGGAGCCCGAGCCGGAAACGCCTGCGCACGGTCAGGTCCTCATCCGCACCACAGCCTTCCCCATCCACCGTGGTGATCTCCTAGCCGTCGAGGCCTACCCCGGGACGGCACCTGAGCCGGTTCCAGTCGGTGTGGAGGCCACCGGCGTGGTCGAGGCCATCGGCCCGGATACGCGCGTGGCTCCGGGCGTCGAGGTCGGCGGCCGTGTAACCGTCTTTCCCCTGCCGGGGGGATGGTCACAGTGGATCCTGGCGGACGCCGAGATTGTTGTCCCCGTGCCTGATGAGCTGTCGGACGAGGTCGCCGCGCAGATGCTGACGAACCCGCTCACCGCGGTGATGCTGCGCCGTGAGGCGGAGCAGCACCTGGCCTTGGGATACGACGGATATTTGGTGCAGGCCGCCGCTGGCTCGTCGGTCGGGCGGCTGGTAACGGGCGTGATGCAGTACCACAACGTGGGCCTGGTCAACGTCGTCCGCAGTGACCGCGGTGCCGCCGAACTGCGCAAGCGGTTCCCGGACGTCCCAGTCGTGGCGACAGAGAATCCGGGCTGGGCCGACGAGGTCCGCAAGGCAGCCGGCAGCCGCCCGCTCAGTGTGGCCTTCGACCCTGTCGGCGGAAAGCTGACGGAAAGCCTTCTAGAGCTGTTGGCGCCGGGCGGCAGGCTGGTCATTTACGGGGAACTCGCCGAGGAGCGGATCTCGGTGCATGCGTCCACTCTGCTCTACCAGTCGTTGACGGTGCGGGGCGCGAACCTGGGCCGGTGGCTGTTGGAGGCATCCGCCGAGAGGCGGGCATCGGACGCGGTCGCCGCGACGCTGATCGCGCTGGCGTTCAAGGACCAGTTCGACGTGGCCGCTACGTACGACCTCGGCGAGCTGGCCACCGCCGTGAAACACGCGGTGCAGCCCGGCAAGGTCGGCACCGTACTCATCCGCCCCTAGCAGCCGCCGCTACGTCAGTCATGGAAGCGAGGAAGCCATGATGACCGTGGACGACGTCCGGGAGCTGGCGCTCTCTTTCGCCGGAGTCAGCGAGTCGCGTCCGTTCGCCCCGGACCGCGTGGTGTTCAAGACAGCGGCGAACAACAAGGGTGTTTGCCATCCTCAGTGGCCACGAGTTCCCGGACGACCAAGTGACAGTCAAGGCCGAAACAGGACCGGGTCACGGCGCTGAACGGTCCTCCCGCCGATCCGGCGCCGGCTCGCTCGTGGACATGCGGGGAAGAAGGGTCAAGGCCTGCTCGGCAGCGCCGATGACAACCTCCGCTGCGGCTCCCGCCCTGCCCAGGGCCTCCAGTCCCCGCAGCACAGCCAGGAGAAGGCTTGCGAGACCGTCCGTGTCCGCTTCGGCATCCAACGAGCCCTCCTCCTGGGCCCGGGCGAGGCAGTCCGACAGCTCGCTGTGCATACCGCGGACAGTGGCAGCAGTCCGCTCGGCGACGGTCTTGTCGACGGCGGCGAGTTCCGTGGCGCTCCTGGCCATCATGCAGCCGCGCCGCTCCACGTCCCTGCTCATCGCTTCGGAGACGTCGCACACAAAGCGTTCCAGCTGCGGGAGGGCCGGTCCCGGGCCGCGCAGAGCCGAACGCCAGGCTCCGATCGCGTCACTGTTGTAGCTGTCCAGAGCCTGTAGGAACAGGGCGTGCTTGTCTCCGAAGGCCCCGTACAGGCTTCCGCGTCCCAAGCCCGTGACGGCGCTCAGATCGTCGATGGAGGTTCGGTCGTAACCGTGGGACCAGAACTGGTCGCGAGCAGCCCGAACAACTTCCTCGTCGTCAAACTGCCGAGGCCGGGACATGAGAAAACTGTACGCCGTGTACGGGGCATTACGGGGCGAAGACAGGACAGTACGAGCCTGTTTCGAGGCTTGCGAACATCGGCTCGCCCGAACGGCCAAGCTTGTACTGCCCGCGCCGCTCGCCCTCAGAAGGGCACCCCGGGAACCCCTATGACCAGGGCTGATGCGTTCTCACGTGGCGAGATGAGAAGTTCACCCTGGTGTGGTGCACAGTGGCCGATGTGCCCGACTGGAAATGACGAACGCGACTCCTGATGATCAAGGTTCTCAAAGCCAAAGATCATGAACAGGGGTCGCGTTCGCGCGCCATCTTCCCTGATCGACGCCCTCGCACGCCACCACGGGGACGTTGACCTTCCATGCCCGCTCATCGAACTTCCCGGCCTGAGCGCCCTGGCTGACGTACTGGACCAGGTGCCCGACCCGAGCCGGGTCCGAGGCCGCCGCTACCGGATCGGCTCCCTGCTCGCCCTGCGCCTGGTCGCCGTCCTCAGTGGCACCAGATCCGTGGCCGCCATCGCCCGCTTCACGTCACACGGGCGTGTCCTGGGCCGCTGATTCAAGGCCGTCCGCTTCTTGCGGCTGCTGCAGGGCGTGGGACAGCATCAAGTCACCCGTTCGCACGCTTGTACGATTTCGAGTTGTGGTGGATACCTGGAGAGGACACAGGTCAGGGAGGGGCACGCGAGAGACGGGAGGTGCGAAGCCGTGGATTTACTCATCTGCGCGTCGCCTCCGGTTACTCGGCCCGCTACGGCGCCTCGCTCCCCCACACACTTGTGCAGCGTGCTGCCGAGCGCGGGATGACGACGCTCGCGCTGACCGACCGGGACACCGTCGCGGGCACGGTCCGCTTCGCCAAGGCCGCAGCCGCCGCCGGCATCCGCCCCGTCTTCGGTGTCGACGTCGCCGTCGCCCCCATCACCCCGTCCGACCCGACGGCCGGTCGGCCGCGTACGCCCGCACGCGGCAGCGCCCACGTGGCGGAACCGCCGCTGCGGATCACTCTGCTCGCGCAGACCCCGGCCGGGTGGGCACGGCTGTGCCGCCTCGTGTCCGCCGCGCACGCCGAGGCGAACGGAGGCCTGCCGGTCGTGTCCTGGCCGGTGCTGCGCGAGTACGCCGACCGGGACCTGGTCGTGCTGCTCGGTCCGGCGTCCGAGGCGGTACGGGCCCTGTCCACGGGCCGAATCGACGTCGCCGAGCAGCTGCTCGTGCCGTGGCGGGAGCTGGCCGGGCCGCGCCTGGAGGCCGTGTATCTGGGCCGTGAGGGAACCGCTCCGGGATCGCTGCGGCTGGCCGCGCGGACCGTGGGCCTGGCCGACCAGCTGGGTGTGCCGGTGGTACTGACCAACACGGTCCGCTACGCCGACCCCGCTCAGCACCGGCTCGCCGACGTGCTCGATGCGGCGCGGCTGCTGCGGCCCATCGACCGCCAGTACCTGGACGGCGGCGAACGCTGGCTGAAGGACCCGGCCGCGATGACGGCGGCCGCCGAGCGGATCGCCCAGGCCGTCGCCGGCGACCGCAACCGGGGCGCGCGTCTGCTGGCCGAGACGGAGGCGACTGGCCAGTCCTGCGCGCTCACCCCAGCCGATCTCGGGCTGGGGCGGCCGCACTTTCCCGAGCCGTCCGTCGTCGGGGCAGGACCGGAGCCCGGTTCGGCGATGCGGCTGCTGCGGCAGCGGTGCGACTCCGGCATGCTCGCCCAGGGCCTGGACACCGACGAGGGCGCCGTGCGGCAGCTCGGCTACGAGCTCGACGTGATCGGCCGCTTGGGCTTCGAGGGCTATTTACTGGCCGTGGCGCAGGTCGTGGCGGATGTACGGGCGATGGGAATCCGGGTCGCCGCGCGTGGCGCCGGCGCCGGGTCCATGGTCAACCACAGTCTGTTCGTGGCCACGGCCAATCCGCTCGAGCACCGGCTGCTGTTCGAACGTTTTCTGAGCGAGCGGCGGACCTCGCTTCCGGACATCGACCTGGATGTGGAGTCGGCCCGGCGCCTGGACGTCTACGACAAGATCATCGAAAGGTTCGGGCGTGATCGGGTCGCGGTCACCGGCATGCCCGAGACCTACCGGGCCCGCCACACCCTGCGCGACACCGGCCTCGCCCTCGGACTGGCCCCGCAGGTCGTGGACGAGATCGCCAAGTCGTTCCCGCACATCCGCGCGCACGACATCCGCGGAGCCCTGGCCGAGCTGCCGGAACTGCGCCAACTTGCCGCTCGGGCGGGGGAGTTCGAGCCGCTGTGGGAGCTGGCCGAGGGCTTGGACGCGCTGCCCCGCGGCTACGCCATGCACCCCTGCTGCGTCATCCTGTCCGACGCAAGTCTGCTGGAGCGGCTGCCCGTGCAACCCACCCCGGGCGGCTACCCGATGGTGCAAGCCGACAAGGAGGACGTCGAAGACCTCGGACTGCTCAAGCTCGACGTCCTGGGGGTGCGGATGCAGTCGGCGATGGCGCACGCCGTCACCGAGATCCGCCGCCCATGCCGGTTCGTGTCAACGGTCCGATCGCTGTGTCCTGTTCGTCGTCGTAGGTGCTCGGCTGCGGGACTTGGTTGGTGCGAGGGGAGCGGTGTGGGGGACGGTTCAGGCGGGGCGTACGAGGCCGGTGTCGTAGGCGAAGATCACGGCCTGGACGCGGTCGCGGGCTTCGATCTTGGTGAAGATGCGGCTGAGGTGGGACTTGACGGTGGACTCGGCGAGGTGGAGGCGGTCGGCGATCTCGCTGTTGGTCCAGCCGGAGGCGACGGCGGTGAGGACCTCGCGTTCGCGTTCGGTCAGGTCGGCGAGGCGGCTCTGCTGTTGCGGGGATTGGCCGGGAAGGCGGTCACTGAATGCGTCGATGAGCTTGCGAGTCAGGCCTGGGGAGATGACGGCGTCACCGGAGGCCACTGCACGGATGCCGGCGACGAGTTCCTCGGGCTGTGCGTCCTTGAGGAGGAAGCCGCTGGCGCCGGCGCGGAGGGCTTCGTAGGCGTATTCGTCGAGGTCGAAGGTGGTCAGGACCAGGATGCGGGAGCGGCCGCCGGACTCCACGATGCGGCGGGTGGCCTCGATGCCGTCCATGCCGGGCATGCGGACGTCCATCAGGACGACGTCGGGGCGCAGTGCGGAGGTCATCCGGACCGCCTCGCCGCCGCTTGCGGCCTCTCCGACGACCGTCATGTCGGGGTGCTGCTCCATGAGCATGCTGAAGCCCATGCGCTGCAGGGCCTGGTCGTCGACGATGAGGACGGTGGTCATACGGTGTTCTTCTCCGGGGAGTCGGCGGGCGGGCTGGGACGTAGGAGGGCTTGGACGGTCCAGCCACCCTCGGTATTGGGGCCGGCGGTGACGTTGCCCTGGTAGAGGGCGGCGCGTTCACGCATGCCGAGCAGGCCCCGGCCGCCGCCTGTGGATGGGCGGCCTGTTCCCGACGCGCGGGAGGGGCCGGTGTCCTCGACGGTGATGTGCACCGCGTCGGGCGCTGCAGTGAGGGACACCTGGATCGAGGTGTCGGCGGCGGCGTATTTGACGGCGTTGGTGAGGGCTTCCTGGATGATGCGGTAGACGGAGAGCTGGAGGCCCGGGGCCAGGCCGGTGAGGTCACCTTGGGTGTCCAGGGCGACGGTGGGACCGGCACTGCGGATCCGTTCCAGGAGGGGGGCGAGGTCTGCGAGGCTGGGCTGAGGGGCCAGCGGGGCGCCGGCCGTACGGTTCCCCTCCTTGTTGTCCTCGCCGTCGTCGCTGATGACGGCGAGCAGGCGGCGTAGTTCGGCCAGGGCGTCGCGGCCGCTGGCACTGATGATGCGCAGAGTCTGGGCACCCCGTTCGGGTTTGGCCTCGGTGAGTCCGGCGGCGCCGTCGGCGAGGCCGACGATGACGGCGAGGGTGTGGCCGAGGATGTCGTGCATCTCGCGGGAGACGCGGGCACGTTCCTGTGCGGTGGCCAGGCGGGCCTGCTGGTCTCGTTCCCTCTTCAGGACGTCGATGTAGGCGTAGGCCAGGCGCGCAAAGAGGCCCAGCGTGGCGAACGAGGCCATGGCTGCCATCGCCATCAGGGTGATGACCTCGGGGCGCGTGGCGTATGCCAGTTGGCCACCGCGCCAGAAGAAGTGGGCCCAGGCGGCGAGTTGCACGGTGGTGATGCCGATGGCTGCGGCCACCTGGCGTGGGGTGCAGAAGCGGCCGACGTTGAACAGGGCGACGACCCGGGCGCATTCGGCACCGGTCAGGACGCCGAAGGGGATGGCCGCGATGGAGGCGGCGGTGGTGAGGGCGAAGACGAGCATGGGCCTGCGTTCGCGCCACAGCAGAGGGATGGTGAAGGCGAGGATGAGCGGCAGCTTGGGGTCGCCGACGTTGTAGGGGTTGAGGAAGGTGTCGGCGCCGGCCAGGGTGCACAGGACCGGGACACCCCACCGTCGGATCCGGGGATGGGCCCGGTCGGCGCGCCGCCAGGCGGCCAGTCGGGCGATGACCGACACGATCACGCTCTGTTCGGGGTCGCCGGTCAGGGTTGCCAGAAGGCGGCTTTCCTCGGGGCGGGGGGTGGGAGCGGGGGCGCTCGGTGGAGTCACGGTGCACCCTTCGTGGTCTTGGGGCCGTTCGCCGGTCCGGGGGGAACGGACCGGCGAACGGGGCGTTGGCTACCGTCTTCCGGCGGGGTGCCGGTGAAGGACGGTCGGATGGCAGCTGTCGCTGCGGCCGGTCGGCGTCAGTTGTTCTCGGTGGGCTTCCTCCGCCGCCTCCTCGTGCCCGGTACCTGGTCGTCGGTCGGGTCGGGGGAGGTGGCGTCGCTGCCACGTGTGAAACGCTGCTTGAGCTGGGACAGTCCTCGTATTTTGCCCCGGGTCTGCGGTTGACGCGGCGGCGTCTGGGTCTCCCCCGGCGTTTCGCCGTACGTCTGACGGTTCGGGCTCCCGGGCAGCCTGCGAGCCCGCCCGCGGTGATGCCGGGGTATCGGCGACCCGGAGGATGCCGCGCCCGGGCCGCGGGAGCCGGCGTCGAGGTTGGACGGGGCGCTGCTGTGTTCCATGCTGCTGTGAGTTGTGGCGGCTACGCCGGCCAGGACGGGCTCGGGCACGGTGCTCGCCTGCTGGGCGGCCAGCGCGTGGCGCAGCTTCTCGCCCTCGACGTCCACGTTCGGCATGACCCGGTCGAGCCAGCCGGGCAGAGCCCAGGCACGGCGGCCGAGGAGGGCCATGACGGCGGGCACGATGGTCATGCGGACGACGAAGGCGTCGAAGAGCACCGCGGAGGCGAGCCCGAGGCCGATGGACTTGATGAGCGCCGCGTCGTCGAGGAGGAAGCCGGAGAACACGGAGATCATGATGATCGCGGCGGCGGTTACGACGCGGGCGCTGTGCCTGAAGCCCTGGACGATCGCCTTCGTGGGGTCGGCTCCGTGGACGTACTCCTCGCGCATGCGGGTGACGAGGAAGACCTCGTAGTCCATGGCGAGTCCGAAGACGACGCCGATCAGCAGGATGGGCAGCATGCTGACGATGGGGCCGGTCTGGTCGATGCCGAAGAGGTCCTTGAGCCAGCCCCACTGGAAGACCGCTACCAGCAGGCCGAGGGTGGCGACCACGCTGAGGAGGAAGCCGAGGGCGGCCTTGAGCGGGACCAGGATCGAGCGGAAGACGAGCAGCAGGAGGATCAGGGCCATGCCGACGACGATGGCCAGGTAGGGAATGAGGGCCTGGGACAGCTTGGCGGAGACGTCGATGTTGACGGCGGTGAAGCCGGTGACCATCAAAGTGGCACCGGTGTCCTTGTGCAGAGCAGCGCTCTGGCCGCGGATGGAGCCCACCAGGTCCTTGGTGGCCTGACTCGTCGGGGCACTCTTCGGCATGGCGCCGATCAGGGCCACGTCGCCGGCCTTGTTGAAGGCGGCGTCGCTCATGCCGGCGACGTCGTCCAGCTTGCCCAGCAGCGTGGTGGCTTCCTTGGCAGCGGCCTTCGGGTCGTCACTGCCGCGCGCGTCGACGACCACGGTGAGCGGGCCGTTGAAGCCGGGCCCGAAGCCCTTGCTGAGGGTGTCGTACGCGACGCGCTGGGTGCTTCCCGGCGGCTTCATGCTGTCGTCGGGCAGGGCCAGGCGAAGCGACGTGGCGGGGAGCGCGAGCAGCCCGAGGCCGACGACCGAGACCGCGAGGACCTTGACCGGGTTGCGGGTGACGAACTTCGCCCAGCGCACGCCCATCGCATCACCCTCGCCGCGCTCCAGGGCCTTCATATGGCGGGTCGACAGCCGGTTACTCGTGATCCGCTTGCCGGCGAAGCCGAGCACGGCGGGCAGCAGAGTCAGCGCGATCACCACGGCGACGGCCACCGCGAAGGCGGACGCCAGACCCATCGAGGTCAGCGAGTGGATGCCGATGACGCTCAGACCGCTCAGTGCGACGATCACGGTCAGGCCGGCGAAGACGACCGCCGAGCCCGCGGTGCCCAGGGCCCGTCCGATCGCGTCCTCCGGTTGGTGGCCGTCGCGGATCTCGTTGCGGTAGCGGGAGACAATGAACAGGGCGTAGTCGATGGCGACGGCCAGTCCCAGCATCAGAGCCAGGGTGGTTGCCTGCGAGGCCATGTCGAAGAACTGAGTGGCGATGGTGAGCGACAGAATGGCGATGCCCACGCCCACGATCGCGGTGAGCAGGGGCAGCCCGGCCGCGATGAGAGAGCCGAAGGTGATCACCAGGGCGACCGCGGCGACCGCGAGGCCGATCAGCTCGGCGAGCTGGTTGGAGGAGGTGTCCTTGACGGCATTCCCGCCCAGACTGACGGTCAGCCCGGCCTTCTCGCCCTGCGCGACGACCTCGGCCTGTACGTCGTGTGCGGCGGAGCTGACGTCGGCCTGGGCGACCTTGTAGGAGACCTGCGTATAGGCGATGGTGCCGGACCTGCTGGGGCCGTCGGTGAAGGGGTCGGAGACACTCGACACCTGCGGCGACTTGGTCAGCTTGGCCACCAGGGACTGGATCTCGGTCTTGTTGGCGGCCGAGGTCAGCTTCTGTCCGGCTGGTGCCTCAAAGACGATTCGCGCGGTGGCGCCGTCGGCGGACGCCTGCGGGAACTCCTTTTGCAGCAGGTCGATCGCCTGCTGGGACTGGGTGCCAGGAAGACTCAGGCCCTCGGACGTGGAGCCGGACGAGTTCACGGCGCCGATACCGACGGCGGCCAGGACGACAATCCACAACGTCAGGAAGAGGCGTCGTCGCCGGAACGCCAGCCGGCCGAGCCGGTACAGGAAGGTGGCCACGGATTACTCCCACCAGGAGAAGAGGTCATTGCGTGAGCTGGGGCCTGACTGACCCGTGATCTCAAGCTAGGAGCGGATCCGGGTACGCTGTGCCCCCTGCGGTTCCCATTCCGGCGCAGCCCTTTAGTACTACGGGACTAACGCCTGTCATCCTCGGGGCTCGGTGACCTGCGTTGCGTCCCGGCCAGGGAGGGGCATTGCCCGGCCTTCATGGGTTGTCGTCGCCTCCGCCCGGGCCCGTTGCCGCCGCCTTCGCCGCAACCTCCGTGCGCACGTTGGCCACCCAGGCCCGGTCGGTGTCCAGCCGTGCCATCCCGTAGTCGAGCACCCGGCGGCTCCACGGCTCCGTCCGCGACGACGCGAGTCTGGCAACGTTCTCCCGTTTGCGGGCCAGATTGCGGTCCTGGGCGTCCAGGATCCGGAGCTGTTCCTCAGGGGTGAGCCAGCCGAAGTTCACCACCCGCGCCATGAACTCCCGCCCGTTGTCGGCGGTGTCCTCCGGCAGTTCGGCCAGCATGTCGTGCAGCGGCACACGGCCGACGCCAGTGATCGAGTAGACGTGCCGGGGCGGTGTTCCCTCATGCTCCTCGGCGCGTCGGGACACGGTCTCCGCCGCCACGAACCGGCGCAGCCGGGGGTAGAGGGAGTTTGTTCGACAGCGTGTGACCCGTCGCTGCCTCGATCTCCTGGCGCAGTTCGTAGCCGTGCCTCGGTCCCCGCGCAAGCTCCGCCAAAAGGAGGATGTCGATCCACATGCTGCAAGGTTGGGGGCCGGTCGAGTTCATGACGTGATCATGAACAGTCGGTGACGCAGGTCCGCATGGGTGACCGTGAGCCCAATGACCAGCAGAGCCCACGTGGGTGCGCCGACCGCGGTGTGGACGCTGTCGATGAGTGCGCCACCAAGACCGTGTCCGGCGGCGCCATATCCTTGATCGCCGAGCAGGACGACGCTGATGGCGCCGAAAGCCAGGCTCAAGGCTGCCTCGAAGGCGACCGTCACCACTGCGAGGGCGGCCCACCGGGCGAGGGCCCGTCCAGGTCGCCGGTGCCTGAGGGCGAACGAGTGGATGAGCAGGCGGCGGCTGTGCTCGAACAGGACGGGGAAGCTGAACATGGACAGCGCGAACAGCAGGTAGATCCCCGGCACGACGAACGCGTAGAGCCCGCCGAGGAGCAGCAGAGCACCGCAGGCAGGACGGCGGTCAGTGGGACGGCCGCGGGGTCACCCAGGGCGGCGATGACGTCAGGGAGCGAGCGGGTGGTGCGGTAGCCGGCGGCCTCGGTGAGGCCCCATGCGAGTTCCACGGCCGCCAGCGGGATCGCGGCCGAGACCCCGGTAACGAAAAGAGCTGGACGCCAACTACCCCTGGCCACACCGAAGATGGTGCTCATCCACGAGCGAAGCGTGGGGGCAGGCGGAGCGAGCTGCTCAGCATGACCAGCCAGATCGACGGGGCCGGACGCAGGAATCTGCACCGAGCGTCCGCTGTCATTCATGCTTGCCCGCCAGGGTCGCCACGGTGACGATGTCGCGGTTCTCCAGGACGTGGCGGGCGTAGCCGCGGCGGGCGAGGTGCAGTGCGACTTGGCCGAGCTGCGCGGTGCTGGTCATGAGGCGGGGCGAGAGCCGGAGTAGCCGCAGCAGCGGGACGAGCGGGGTGACGAGGGTGTTGGCCCACCGGTAGACCGCGGTCTTGGATCGTTGATCGTGGGAGGGCTGGACGAATCCGGGGCGCAGTGCGTACCCGTTGGGGAAGGTGGCGATGACCGCGTTCTCGGTGCCGCCCTTGACTCTGGCCCAGCGGCTGCGGCGTTGCTCGGTGCTGTCGGTGCCGCCGCCGGAGACGTAGACGAACGTCAGCTCCGGGTTGACCGCGGCGAGGGTGCGCGCCGCGGCCACGGTGTAGTCGTGGGTGATGCGTTCGTAGTCCTGCGGGCTCAGGCCGGCGGAGGAGACGCCGAGGCCCCAGAGGCAGGCATCCGCTCCGTTCAATTCCCCGGTGATCGCGGTGAAGTCGAGGAAGTCGTGGTGCAGGACCTGCCGTAGTTTCGGGTGCGTCAGGCTCAACGGCGTCCGTCCGACGTTGATGACCTCGGTGACGTCCTCGGACCGCAGGCTCTCCTGGAGGAAGCCGTCGCCGATGAGGCCGCTCCCGCCGAAGACCACTACTTTCATGCTGTGATGCTCCTTTCCTGTCGATGGCACCGGCGCTGTGTCGGTCGCCGTCGTATCGCGGTGAACACGGCGATGCCGACGAGGAGTTCGGCGGCCATGATCGTGTAGACCGACGTGCGTTCGGCGACCGCGACCCCCGTGATGAATCCGGAGGAGGCGACGATCGCCGCCCAGACGAACATGACCAGCACGCTGAGCATCCCGGCGGCTCCCAGGGCGAGGAGCGCAGTGCCGAGGCGCTGGTGTGCTCGCCGCAGGCCAACGCCTGCGGCGACCGCGGCGAGGTTGCCTCCGAAGATCGCGAGCGCGGCGCCGGAGGTGTGCAGAGCGATGGTGCCGTCGGCGACCGCCTCCGGAGAGCCGGGGAAGGTGCCGACCAGCAGCAGGCCGACCCCGGTGACGACGCCAAGGATGCGGACCCGGCGGGCCGGCCGCTTCGCCAGCAGCGGGGCGAGAAGGATCGCGGCGACGGCGAACAGGACGCCGTGGGTGATGAAGGCGGTGTTCATGACCGCGTGCCGCGGAGAGCAGACGGGATGTCCGGCGAGGTCGCCGCAGCTGGGTACGCCCAGGTCGCTGATCGCGTTGAAGCTGTAGCGGTAGGCGGGATGGCTCCAGGCTGCCGCGCTTACTCCTTCCGCAGTGATGTACAGGAGCGGGTTGAGTATGAGCAGGAGGCTCCCGGCGAGAGTTCTCGCGCGGTGCGCGCAGATCTGAGCAGGCATGGTGTCCTGTCGACGGGGTCGTGGTGGCTGACGGGGTGCGGAACGGGCCGGGCTCGTGAGGTTCAGAGACTGGCGGGCACGGAGACGTCGGTGAGCTTCTCGGCTTCGGCCCACAGCCGGGCCGCGACCTGCTTGTCGGCCGCCGTGCGCGGCAGCTTCGCCACGACGGGCGGGCCGACCATGGACCAGCGGGGCCCGTAGTAGGCGGCCTGCTGAGCGTCCGGGTCGGTGGCGGCGCGCAGCAGCGGCTGGGCGCCGCCGGTGGCATCCTGCGAGGGGACCAGGCGGCCGAGGATCTGCAGGAGCAGCGGCGGGCGGCCGCCCATGGTCGGGCCGTTGGCGGCGATGTTGGTGCGGGCGCTGCCCGGGTGTGCGCCGGTGGACAGCAGTGGCCACCCGTTCTGCACGGCCAGGTCGGCCAGGTGCTGGCTCATCAGCAGGTCGGCGAGCTTGGACTGCGCGTAGGCGGGGATCGGCTTGTAGCCCGTGGCCGCGTTGAGGTCGTTGAAGTTGATGGTGCCGCGGGCGGCCTGGCCGCTGCTCATCGTCACCACGCGCGGCGCGGGGGCATTGAGCAGCAGCGGGAGCAGGCGGATGGTGAGGGCAAAGGGGCCCAGGAAGTTGCTGCCGAACTGCAGCTCGAAGCCGTCCTTGGTCTCGTGGCGCACCGGGGGCATCATCACGCCGGCGTTGTTCAGCAGCAGGTCCAGCGGCCTGCCGTCGGCAATCAGTCCGTCGGTGAAGGTGCGGACGGTGTCCAGGTCGGCCAGGTCGAGGTGGCGTACCTCGGTATGGGCGCCGGGGTGGGCGGCGAGGATGTCGCGCTGGGCCTGCTCGCCCTTGGCGACGGTGCGCACAGCGAGGATCACCGTGGCTCCCGCTGCGGCGAGGGCGGTTGCGGCGGCCTTGCCTGTGCCACTGTTCGCGCCGGTGACGACGGCGAGCTTCCCGCGCTGGTCAGGGATCTGGTACATGACGGGCTCCTTTTACGTACTGCCGGTATCTTGTCTCCGTTTCACCGTAACGTACCTCCGGTCACTTAACAAAGTACCGGCGGTATGTAATATAGGGATATGGCCTTTCAGCGAGCACGTACCGACGAGCAGCGCGCCCAGCGGCGCGAGCAGATCCTTGAGGCTGCAGCCGGGATGCTGACCGAGATGCCGGTCGCGCAGCTGAGCCTGAACGAGCTGAGCCGACGCGTCGGACTGGCCAAGGCGAACGTGCTGCGCTACTTCGAGTCGCGGGAGGCCGTCCTGCTCGTCCTGCTCGACGCCGAGGTGAAGGACTGGATCACCGCACTGGAGGCCACCGTGCCGCCCGGCGAGGGCACGCCGCGCGAGCGCGGGGACCATCTCGCCGAGCTCCTGGCCGCCTCCATGGCCGAGCGGCCGGTGCTGTGCGACTTGCTCAGCGCGCAGGCCGCGGTGCTGGAGCACAACATCTCCGCCGAGGTCGCCATCGGCCACAAGCTCGCCGCACGACAGTCCATCGAGACGCTGGTACGACTCGTGCACCGGCACCTGCCGGAGCTCGGCATCGACGGCTCGGTGGCTCTGGTGGAGACCACTCTGCTGATGGCGATGACGGCCTGGCCGTGCAGCCGCCCGTCGGAGGCGGTGCAGGCCGCCTACGCCTCCGACCCGCAACTGGCCGGCATGCGCATCGACTTCACCGACCTGGTACGCCGCACCGCGGCGGTGACCGCCTCCGGTCTCATCACCCGCCAGGAAACGCCGACGTCCACCAGCCCGAGCATCTGAGCACCGATCCATCGTACGAGTGCCTGGCGCGGGCGAATTCGTCCATCGTCCCTGCGGAGTTCTGTGCGCCGCCTGAGTCAGCTGCAGGACCCGAATGGCGCGTTCCCCGCGCCTGACGGGCGCGGAGCGAGGCGGGTGACCACGTCGCAGGCCCCGGCCTGCTGCGTCAGTGGTGAGCGCAGCCGTTCGATCTCGTCGTACTGGGCAGCCAACCGCGAGATCGCCAGAGTCCGGAACTCGGTCAGCTTCGCCACCTCGGCGTCCCGACGGGCCACCCTGTCCGTGAGCTCGGCGTTCTGCATCTTGAGCCGCTCGAGCTGTGCGGCGCGGGGGTCGATGATCTCGCCCGCGTCCTGCAGCGCCTGGACACGGGTCATGAACTCCTCGGCCAGGTGCTGGTAGGCGACGGGCCGGCTCGTGCCGTCACGGTTGCGTTTCGCGTAGAAGCCGGTGCGGGTCACCCCTGCGAGCTCGGCAAGGGTCTTCAGATCGGCCTTGGCTCCGGGCGGGAGGTCGCCCCGCAGGATCCGCTCCATGGCAGCCCGTACGGCCGCTTCGTTGCTGGCCTTGTCCTGAGCGTTCAGCCGCGGCACGTCACGCCGTCCCTTCCGACACGGCGGCATCGAGGTCGGCGACCACGCGCAGGGCCCGCTCACGCTCGGGGATCAGACGCTGGGTCACGTCCGCGGGAGTGGTGTATTGACGGCCACTCGGTGATCTCGTCTTTGAGGTATGCGGTGAGTTCGGTGGGCAGGTCGGCTTCGTTGGTTTCTGACTCGATCGGGTGGAGGCGGGCCTTGGCCAGCAGGTCGAGTCCCATGTATCGCGGGTTTCGGTCCACTCGTCGTTCTGTTCGGCCAGCACGGCACCGACCAGGCGGATCAGGGCGGTGCGGTCGGGGAAGATGCCGACGACGTCGGTGCGACGCCTGATCTCCTTGTTCAGCCGTTCTTGCGGGTTGTTGGACCAGATCTGCCGCCAGCTCTCACGCGCGAATGCGGTGAACGCCAGCACGTCGTGCTGGGCGGTGTCCAAATGGGCTGCGGCTTTAGGGAACTTGGCCTCCAGCGCGTCCAGAACGTGCCGCATCTGGGCCTTCACGGCGTCGGTGTCCGGCTGTTCGAAGACGGTCCGCAGCAGCGTGGCCACCCACGGCTGGGCCGACTTCGGAACCTGGCTCAGCAGCGCGCGAGCGTAGTGCGTGCGGCAGCGCTGCCACGAAGCGCCGGGCAACACAGCACCGATCGCGTTGACCAGGCCTGCATGGGCGTCGGAGACGACGAGTTGGACTCCGGACAGACCGCGCGCGACCAGGGAGCGCAGGAAGGCCAGCCAGCCGGCGCCGTCTTCGCTGAGGGCGACGTCCAGGCCGAGGATCTCGCGGTGGCCATCGGAGTTGACGCCGACCGCGATCAGCGCGTGGACGTTGATGATCCGGCCGCCCTCGCGGACCTTCTGGGTCAGCGCGTCGGCCCAGACGAACGCATACGGCCCGGCGTCCAGGGGCCGGTTGCGGAAGGCTGCGACCTGTTCGTCCAGGTGTTTGACCATCGTGCTGACCTGGGACTTCGACAACTGGGCGACACCCAGGGAGGCGGCGAGCTTCTCGACTCTGTGGGTGGACACGCCGAACAGGTAGGCAGTGGCGACCACCGAGATGAGGGCCTGTTCGGCCCGGCGGCGCCGTTCGAGAAGCCAGTGCGGGAAGTAACTGCCCTGGCGCAGCTTGGGGATGGCCAGCTCGACCGTGCCTGCCCTCGTGTCCCACTCGCGTGGGCGATATCCGTTGCGGTGGTTGACGCGTTCGTCGCTGACCTGCCCGTATTCGGCGTTGCAGAGACCGTCGGCCTCCGCGGACATGAGTGCGTCGGCGAACATCTTGACCATCGCGCGCAGCAGATCGGGACTCGCCGCGGCGAGGTTGTCTTCCGCGAGGGCGTGCAGGGGCAGACTGCCAGGTGCGGTCATCGTGCTGATCTCCTTCGAGGCTTCGACACTTCGAAGATCAGCCGGTGACCGTTCATCTATGCGGGCACCATTTAGATGCCGGAGCAAACCCCGGATCAGGTCGAACCCGTACACCATCTCCATGGACGCAACCGCGCCAACCTCCTTGACGAAGGTCTGGCGAGGCTTGCCCGTAGCGGGCGGGCCCGTCACCCGGATAGCGGTGGCGAGGTCCTGCGCGATCCACAGTGACTCGCGCAGCTGGTCGTCGGCGAAGACCCTCAAGGGAGCGGAGTGCTCCAGCAGCCGTACCGCCCGCTTGGGCAGGTTCAAGCTCTCCTTCGCCGCCCGTCCCTTGACGTAGCTGAGCAAGATCGTCGCGTCGCCGGCCCACTCGATGTCATCGAGACCCGGTCCGTCGATCCCGTCCGACACGATGCCGCAGTACATGCCGAAGAGCGTCTGATAGGCGATCAGCGTGTGTGCGCTGGGAAAGAGCCCATCGCGCACCTCCTGCACAAGCCGGCGGCGCGAGCGGTTCCACTTACCACCTCCCACGCGCTCCACGAAGTCCGGGTTGTAGGCCATCGGGCCCTCGCCCCGCATGAGCCATGCAATATCGGCCTCGGTGATGCGCCCCTCAAACCGAGGTTCGGCGCCCAACTCGGCCAGAGCCACGGCCTCCTTGTGCCGGGAACGGCTGCTTTGCACGACGGCCTTGCACGCCGCCTCCAGGCGCGACCACTCCGCGTCCGTGTACGCGCGGTGCGGACGCGTTGCCTTCTCCGTCTGGATCGGATTGCCGGCGATGTACTCGCGGACCTCGGGGTGCAGCGCACCGGTGACGGTGTCGCAGCCCTTGAGCAGCATCCGTGTCTGGACCTCGCGGTCGTACCGCGTGGTCAGCCAGAACTGCATCAAGGCGCCGCGGGTCAGCTCGGAGGCGGGGCCATCGAACCCGGCAGCGGACAGGGAGATCACCATCTGCCGCAGCGAGATCGCGTAGAAATTGGCCGTGTTCCGCGCCCCGATGCCTCCATGCGGATGCGCATTCTCCGCCAGACCGACCGCAAGGTCACGGGCGAGGTGCGGGTTGGGCAGTCCCTCCAAGTCCGCCGTCCACGAACGGCCGTTCCGCAGTATGAACCGAACAGCCAGCGGGGCATCGATGACGGTCGCGGTCACCGGGCATCCTCCTCATCGTCGAGCTCGGCGTCTGCTTCGGCCGCGGCCGAGGGGGGCCGTCGGGCCAGCGCGTCCTTGTAGGCGTTCCGGTAGAGCCGAGTGACGTCCAGGCGCGCGATGTAGAGCTCCGTCGACTGGACACTCTGATGTCCGAGCAGGTCACGCAGCACCAGCATCGGATCGGACTTGATCAGGTACAGAGCCAGGGCCGCGTCGTCACCGGTGTCCTCGACCAGCGCAGCGGCTTGCCGGTAGAACCCTTTGATCAGCTGCTCGAGCGTGGCCATGGCCATCGTGTGCCTGAGCCGGTGCGAGGCCGTGGTGGGGAATCTCGGCTCGTACCTCTCACGGATCCTCACCGATGTTCGACGGAACACGGTGGACCAGTCCCCGAAGGGCTTTCCCGTGGACTGCAGGCCCACCAGGGGCGATTGCCCCTCCGGGGTGACCAGGCACATCCGTTCCGCGGGCCGCAGCTGCCGCCACGATCTGCGTTCCCCGTTCAGATGGGCTCTCTCCCAGTCGGGGGCCTCAACCAGGAGGGGAGTGCCCAGCCGTGCGGGCGGCCGCCATCGGAACCCTTCCGCCGAGGCGGCACGGTCCAAGTCGATGTACTGATGCATCCCGGCGAGCGCCCCGTAGTGGATCCACGACGTCCGGGCCTTCTGCCCCTTGGTCAGCGCATGCCCCAACGGGAAAAGCACGGGCAAGGCGGTCGGGTGGGGCGGCAGCCGCGGCACCTCGTACCGGGAGGATGTCAGCGTCCGGGTGCTGAGGGAACGCCTCCTCCACCGCCTTCGAGGTCGTCGGCGGCGATGCAGGCGGCTTCCAGCTGGCTCAGGAGGTGGGGCCGCAGCGCACCACCGGAGTGTAGGCACGCCAGTCCGGTCGCGGGTGCGCGGCGGCGCCATCGAGCACCCGGCCCCGTCCTCGATGGCACGACGCCACCGTGTGGGACCTTCACTCTCCCACCGGATCCCTATCTCACACCCCAGAGTTCCGGAGAGGTGGATGCAGGCGGCGTCGGAGGAACGCCCGGATCATGCGACACCCCAGACACGGTGCGCGAGGGCGACTGAGCGGGTCCTTGTCCCTCACACGACGCCAGCAGGAGCATGCCTGCGCCGACGCCGGCCATGAAGCCCGCAGCTGCGATGGTGGCGCCTGAGCTACGAGGCACGAACACACGCTTCTTCCTCCGGTGGCGCCTCGGTGCCGCGGGCGGCGGGGCTGGAGGTCCGTCCGATGGCTCTGCGGGGACATCGGCCAGGAAGTTGTGAGCAACGAGCGGGGATGGTCGGCCTCCTCGCCGGTGCCTCCAGTCCCCGATCGTCGTAGCCCTGGGTGTACCAGGGGGTGTTGTTGGGGTATGAGCTTTGGCTCGCTCGAGCAGCCTTGCCAGGAACGGTGGTTCGCCCAGTGGCACGGGAATGGCGGCCTTCGCTCGCAGATACCGCTCGCCGGTCCACCAGCCCAACAACCGGACCGGCAATTGCGCTTCAAACTGCGAGTCCAGCCGGACCACGTCCTTGTAGACGCTCACGCAGGAGCGGCAGATACGCAGATGGCCTTCGAGTTCCTCATCCGCTGGAACCCCGGATCGCAAAGCGAGACGTCGTATTGCGTCCCTGCAGTCCTGACGCTCAAGCCGCTCGAGGTAAAGGCCCATACGAGCCTCGCGAAGCGCGTCTTTGGCGTCTTCGCACGCAACCGGAGTCGCGTGGGGGGCCAGCCCCGTGATCCGGGCTATCAACGTGGGAGTGTCCCGTTCCACCATCGAATGCCACAGGAGGCGCTGAGCGCGCAAGGGGAGGCGCTCGAATGCGACCGTCAACTGCCCGTCCTCGCCCCAGGGCCACCGGGATCCCGCGGCGACCCAGTCCCGGAATTCCGGTGCCAGCGTTTCGGGTTCCCGGTGCCAGCTCATGGTGGCAGTCGTCCGGACGTTCCCCAGTAGATGAGTTCGCAGGAGGCCGGGATACCGGCGCTCGATAAGGGACTCACCGGCCAGCGCCTGTTGCAGCAGGCCGGCAAAAACCTGTGCCGTCACCTCCTGCGCATGCAATGGGCTGGCCATGCATTGGAAGGCGTAAGCCTGTATGGCAGCGTAGTGGCGGCGATAGAGATAGCGAAAGGAATCGACCTCTCCCTTGCGTACAGCGAGCATCAGGGCTGCGTCAGAAAGCGGTTGCTTTAACGGACGCAAACCCAAGAGCAGTTGCATCGAGGATGCCTTCCGATCGAGGCCAGTGGCGCCCATTGGCACAGTCGGCCCAGTTGAGGGTGCGCGGGGACCGCTGAGGCACCGGGCTTCGGTGGTATTTCACTGAGGCGGTCCCACTGCCCTCGCACCGCGGGAATGTACGGCTAATATCCTGAACCGCGCGCCAGACCCTCAACAAAGTAGCGGAGCTGTGGGCTGTTGTAATAGTTGTACGTCAGCACAATGGTGGCATTCGTAGCGAGCGGCGGGCTGTCCTCCACGGCCCAGTCGAGCATGCCGAGTTGCATCGCGTTCCAAGGCTTCCCGTCACTGGTTTCGGCGCGCACGAGGTAGCTGCCGTCGCTGCCGTCTCAGAACGGGTCGAAGTGGAACAACTGCCCTTCTCCTGATGCCCGGCAGGAATCCATGACGACAGCCAGGTTGTTGGCGTTGTCGTGCACGCTCTGAACGCTTCGGCTGTAGTCGATACACCGGCCAGTGGCGCTGTTGCGCAGCCAGCTGTTCCCGGGATTCCGTTTGACCGCGACGGTTTGCCACGTTTGCCTCGCACTGCCGTCGCATGTGTTCTGGACGACCTGCGCACCGAGGGGCTCGACGCACTGGGCGATGAAACCCTTGTTGCGGAGGGTTCCCGACCAGGTGACGATGCCGAGTCGCGCTCCGTGGGAGGCGGGCGGTTCGGCGGATGCTGTACGCGATCTCTTTGCGGTGTGCGGCTCGAGCGCACGCGACGACCTGGGTGCAGACGGCTTGGCCGTGACGGTGACCCGTGGGGGTTCAGCGCGAACCGTGCGGGTCTGCACGACCTTGGTCTCCGTTGAAGGGGCAGCCCCGCCCCAAGCGTCCGACCAGATGGGAAGGGCAAGGGCGGCGAGTCCCACGGCGGCGACGATGCCGCCGGCGACAGCACCCGAGCGGAGCGGGGAGACCGAGACGAATGATCGCCACCTCGTGTCACTGCCCGTGAGAGTGTCACGTCCTGATGCGGACGTTTTCGCCGCACTGCTGAGGCCGACGTCGGCTGCGGTCATCCTGGACGCCACATACGCCCTGTTGGACCACAGCAGCACCGCGGCCGACAGAGCCGAGCCCAGGTTCTCGTCGAGGTCGGTGAGGTCGTTCAGTGCAGCAGCGCAGCGTTGGCACTCCGAAAGGTGCCGGTCGAAATCCTCGGTCCTGCGACGCCCCGTGTGGCGCACGACGGCGCCGAGCATGGGGATGTAGCGGCGGCACTCATCATCGGCGCCTGCGTGGTCGGCGAGTGCGCCCAGACGGGTTTCCCGCAGACCGTCCCGGGCCTGGGCAGCAAGCGGGGCGACAACACTGTCGTCCAGGCCGAGCAGGCAACCGATGAACTGAGCCGATTCCCCTTCCACCTCTGTGTGCCACAGGGCCGTCTGCCGTCGTTCGGGCAGCGCCTGGAACGCCCGCAGGACTGGACTGCTGTCTTCCAGGCGGCGCATGCGCGCCTCACTGCTCTCGGACTCCAGGTGCTCGGGCAGGTCGGCCAGCCACTGCACGAATTCAGGTGTCAATTCGGCGCGGCGGATCGTACCTGCCCATTCAGCAGCCGTGCGGCGGACGGTGGTGAGCAGGTACGGCCGCCAGGCGGCCCTGGGGCCCCTCCCGGACGCCACGGCGCGGAAGGCTTTGAGGAACACGTGCGAGGTGAGGTCCTCGGCACTGCGGGGCGTGCTGCAACAGGCGGAGGCATAGGAGAAGACCGCCGATCGATGGCGTCGATACAGTTCTTCGACCGCAGTATCGGCTCCCTGGTCTTTCAAGGAACCGGCGAGTTCCGCGTCAGAGAGGCGGGTGACAGCCGAGCCTGAACGTCTGTCTGTCACTGATCTGCTCCAGACTTCTCGACCGGCAGATGGGCGACAACGCGGGTGCGCTCTGGGGACGGATGAATCGTGAACCAGTTGGTGCAGGCCCTGACCAGGTCCAGCCCCCGTCCGAAGGCAGCGCCTCCGTCCTCTGCCATACGGCGGTTGGCGTCGCGTACCAGCCAACGACCAAAGTCGGTGACCTCGACGGTCACGGCGACGCCGTCGAAGACCAGGAGCGTAGTGACGTCCGCGCTGCCGCTGTGAAGCACAGCGTTCGTGACCAGTTCACTGACGATGAGCGACAGCGTGTCGCTCGACTCGTCAGGAATGGCCCACCGCAGTGCAGCGCAGCGTGCAAACCGACGTGCCTCCGGTACGGCGGCGGCCACCGCCTTGGTCATGAGCAGAGCCCGAGGCCTCGTCCGCCCCGGCCGTACTGCAGGTCCCTGGCGCGGACGGTCGGTCACGACGAGGTGAGGGCCGTCGATGATGGCCATGCCGATATCTCCCGGAGTGGTCGCTGATGTGCTGTGCGAGAACATCGCTCCGACCATGACCGCCGCTGCACTGCTGCTACAAGCAGGAGGATCAACCTACGGATACCTAATAACGATGAGTACACACACCGTCACCCGGCGCCTCCGCTCCGAAGAAGCCCGGAAGAGACGGGGGAAACAACCCTCCTGAGCAGTCCTGTTCCGACTGCGCAAGTCGGTGCTGTCCCTCATCATCGCCGGAATCGCCCTGGCCCCGGTCCCGGCCCATGCCCCGGCATTTCTCTCTGCGATGGCGCCCGGTGGGAACCTGCGCCGGCAGGGCGGCGCTCTGAAGCCCGAGAGGAAAACAACTCCTGGGCGTACGCCTGGCATGCCCCGACATCGCGCGAGCAGGTGACCGAGCCCGGACCATCCACAATCTGCTCCACCACCGGCGCGGCTACCAGTTGTTGGAGTGGGTACACCAGGCCGAACGCGACGCACCACCCCCACTCCGCTCCTTCGCGCAGTCCCTGCGCCCCGATCTCGACGCCGTCACCGCCGGGCTCACCCTCCCGTGGAGCTCGGGCATCGTCGAGGGCCACGTCCACCGCATCAAGACATCAAGCGAGCCAAGTACGGCAGAACCTCATTTCGCCTCCCCCGCACCCGCATCCTGCTTCGATCACGACCCGGCATTGACCTCTGCGCCGAGGACGTACCCGAGGCGTCACAGGATCGGTGGGGTTCGCCGACATCCACAACACCCGACAACACGAGCACCTACGAGCACAAACCCCCAGGCCAAGCGGCACATCCAGGTCCTGACGGGGTGCGGTGCGGCCCCACAACGGAGCCGTCCACCCGTAGTCCGCGCAGTTGATCACGTACCCGTGATTCGACATCACGCATAGGTAACTGCCCTGCGTCAGGCATAAGTTCGAAGCACGGCCAAGCGTGCTGTTGATCCCCGGGCCGTACGGTGCAAGAAGGATGAAGCGTCATCGTACGGCCGCAGCACGCCGGGCGCGGCGCGTGTGTTCACCGCTCCAGTGACGTCGGGCGGGAACACACCCAACCCAGTGCGGTCAGGGCCATCCTCCTCCCCGCCGGTAACGGCGGAGCCCGACCGCACTGGGCAGCCGAGAGTCGTCCCGGGCCAGACACCAGCATCATCCAACCCGGGTTCGGCATGCCCGAATCCGGTCCGCTCGAAAGGCAGACAGTGCGTACACACCGAAAGTCCCGGCGCGGGCGAATATTCGTCGCCTCCGTGCTGGGTGTGACACTCCTCGGCGGGGCCGTATTCGCCGCCATGGCCGGGGAGAACTCCTCCGGGTCCGGCAGTGCCTCCGCGTTGCCGAAATCCGCCACAACGGGGATCCAGCCCGCGTCCGGCCTGATCGTCGGTTACAAGTCGAAGGCGCAGGAGACGCATTCGGAGAAGGCAGTACGCGAGGGCATCAGCGCCGCGGCCGCGAAGACCGGCGAGAAGCTGTCGTACGAACGCCGTCTGAGCATGGGCGCGGCTCTGGTGAACCTGGGCGGAGTACAGCCGGCCAAAGAAGTCATCAAGGTCATGAACCAGTTGCAGGCCGACGCGGAGGTCGCCTACGTCGTGCCGGACGCCCTGGTGCCGACCTCGGACATCGAGTCGCCCCCTGACGAAGCCCAGTCCAACCTGCCGTCCGACGGCAGCGACCTCACCTCCAAGCAGTGGAACCTGTCCGAACCCAAGGCCGGCTTGGACGTGCCCGACGCGTTGCGTGTCTCCACCGGCAAGGGGGTGACGGTCGCCGTCCTCGACACGGGAATCGCCAAGCACTCCGACCTGGATGCCAACATCGTCCCCGGGTTCGACTTCATCTCCGACCACGGCCCCAACGAGAGCGGGGAGAACAAGGACAACGCGAACGACGGTGACGGTCGCGACAGCGACTCCTCCGATCCGGGTGATTTCGCGAAGGAGGGCCAGTGCCCTGCAAACGAGGCCACTTCCACAGAGTCCTCGTGGCACGGCACCCACGTCGCGGGGATCGTGGCAGGCGTCGACAACGGCAAGGGGATCGTGGGGGTCGCGCCCGCCGCGAAGGTTGAGCCGATACGCGTGCTGGGCGGCTGCATCACGCCGGACTCCGACATCATCGATGCCATCGCCTGGGCCTCCGGGGGGAGCGTCGACGGTGTCCCCGACAACCAGACCCCGGCCCAGGTCATCAACATGAGCCTGGGCTCGGAGGCGCCGTGCACTCCACCCATGCAGGCGGCCATCGACCAAGCCGTCCAGCGCGGCTCGACGATCGTCGTCGCCACCGGCAATCAGGGCAACCGTCCCGCGCCGCTGGATGCGGGCAAGTTCGACTTCGCCAGCTGCAACAACGTCATCACCGTCGCCGCCACCGACCGAGCGGGCGACAAGGCGTTCTACTCCAACTTCGGCAGTGTCGTGGACATCTCGGCCCCTGGTGGTGACACAAGTAACGGCCACCCCGAAAACGGCATCCTCTCTACCCTCAATTCCGGCAAGACTGTTCCCGCTGAGGAGAACTTCCATTTCGAGATGGGAACCAGCCAGGCTGCCCCGGAGATCTCCGGACTCGCGGCCCTGATGCTCTCCGTGAACCCCAACCTGACACCCGCGGAGATCGAGACGGCCATCCAGGCCAACGCGCGACCGATTCCCGGAAGGTGCGAGGAGGGCTGCGGCGCCGGGCTCGCCGACGCTGCCAAGACGGTCGAGGCCGTCGCGCAAGGTGCTTCTGCCGGGGCGACCGACTCGCCCTCGTCGCCTCCCTCGGATTGCTCCTCGGACGCCCCCACATCGCCTGACTCGCCTCCCGCTTCGTCCTCGTCATCGGACGGGGCCGGGGACGGGGCCGGCCAGGAGAGCGACGGCACGGACCTCAGCGCCTGCCTCCACAACACCTGTCAGGTCGAGGTGACCAGCGGGGACACCATCGAGCTCGACGGCGCGGCAGGCGTGGACGAGCTCCAGATCGACAGCGTCTCCGACAACACGCTGGCCTTCACCGCGTCATCCGGCAACGGCGCACAGCAGTCAAGTGCCAGCCAGACCGCCCCGGGCCGGTCACAGCACTCCCCCAGGTCGATCTCCGTCTGCTCGCCCTGCACGAGAAGGTCCGGGAATTCACCGACGGCGAGCCGGGCCCGCAGGCGTTCGGCCGGCTCCTGGCCGCTGTCACCGCCGTGGCCGCCGAGCTCACCTATGACCAGCTCTTCCGGCGCGGCCAGTACGTGTCCGAGGCCCGCTTCCACGACGAGGGCGTCGTACGTCTGAAACAGGATCCGCCGCTCGGCGGCCGGGGCGCCCGGCAGGGTCTTGGCATCACCGACGTCGTCCACGACGGTGTGACCTGCGAGCTGAAAGTCGCACATCAAGAAGAAGCAGCCGGTCGGCGTGCAGGAGAACTACCTGTGCCTGGTACGGCCCGAACTGCACGGGTCCGGACTGGACTCCCCCAGCACACCTCCGGCACCACCGGCAGGGTGGACAACCGTGACCATCGGGAACAATGAGGCGTGGCACGCATTCTTCTTCCTTCTCTGGTGCCGGACAGCGAACAGACGCGGAGCTTCCGCACCCACGCCTCCTACCTCCTACGTCCGCGCTTTCCGCGAACTCGCCCTGGGTGACGAGGCGTCAGGACTGGAGGGCGCCGTCGCTCGGCTGCGCGCAGGCCCTCATTGGTCGCCGAACGCGGGTCCCGCCCGCAGGTGCACGAGCCCACCAAGCGCCGCTGCCTGGACCTGTGGACCTCCCAGGCAGCTCGCACCGTGGACACGTGCTGCCGCCGCTCCCGGAACCCGGCTCGCCGACGCCGACGGCTTCCTCGCCGACCACGGACGCCCCCTCGATCTGGATCTGCACCCGTGGGTGTCCTGGCAGGGGGACCAAGCCTGGGACATCGCCGCCAGGGCGCTGCGCTCCACCTGCCGACTGCTGGTCGAGGAACGCCTCGCCCACCAGCGACGCGAGCTGTTGAGCGCCAAGAGGAAGGCCTGGCGTGCCGACCGGGACGCTCGTCCGGCGGCTGGCCGCACTCCCATGCCGGAGCCGCAGTCGGCTCGGTTCACGGCCGCGGAGGAAGATGCCGTTGCCGGGGCTGTCCGGCCGGTCACCATCGCGGATTACCTGTACCGGCCGCGCATCAAGGCCAACTACGAAGACATCACGATGTTCTCCAGCGGGCCGACCGCCGCCCGGTGTGCTGCCGGGCGGCGGTCGGCGTCGAGCGCGGTGCGCGCTCAACAGGCGTGGGGGCAGGCTCAGCCGACGGGGTCGCCGTCGAGCTGCTGCTTGGGGACGACGTCCCCGGCCGGTGCGGCCTCGCTCGTGGCCGCGGGCCGCCGGTCGAGCCCGAGCACGAGCGGTACGGCCAGCACGCTGATTGCGGTGAGGAACACCCAGGGTAGCGCCGCACCGCCCTCCAACAGCGCTGTGAGCAGCGCCGGGGCGACGGCACCGCCGACCGACCAAGACAGCTGGTAGACGCCCAGATAGCGGCCCCGCAGATGCTCGGGCGCCATCACCACGCTCAGTTCGCTGGTCGGCGGCGAGCTGAGCATCTCGGCCACGGTGTAGAGCACCATCGCGATCAGCAGCCCGGCGATCACCGCCCAGCCGGGCAGCACGAGCAGTGTGCCGAAGACGACGAACGCCGCCGCGTTGAACAGCAGGGCCAGCACCAACACCGTCACCGGCCTGCGGGCCTCGATCCACCGGCTGGCGAGCGTCTGAAGCAGCGCGACCATGGCCGCGTTCAGCACGACGATCACACCGACGATCCAGGCGCCGACATCGAGGTTGTCCACCGCGTAGACGGCGAGCAGCACCGTGATCACCGTAGAGGCGAAGACGAAGGAGATGTTCGTCGCGACCAGCCGCAGATACCGAGTGTCCTTCAGCACGGTGCGATAGCCGCCCGAGGGTCGTCCGGTGGTTTCGCCCGCTGCCTGCTCCGGCTCGGCGGGCTTCGGCTCCGCGGGCCCGGCGCCGGCCGCCTCGCTCGTGTCCGCGCCCCGCAAGGTGATCACGAGCCAGCCTGCGACGGCGAAGGTGACCACGTTGATCACCATGACCGCCCGCAGCCCGGCGACGGTTCCGATGCTCAGGGCCACCGCGGACGCGGCGCCGCCGAAACCGACGCCGACATTGCGCAGGGCACGGACGAAGCCGAACCAGCGGGCCCGCTCGACGCCCCGGGCGACCAGCACGGTGAGCGGACTGTTGCCCATCCAGAAGGCGGTGGAACCCAGTTGCACCACGAACTGCCACAGCACGATCTGCCAGACCGCGTGCGAAAACAGAAAACCGATGAATCCGGCCACCGAAATCCAGTTACCCGCAGCGACCACGGTGCGCGGACCGCATTTGTCCAACAGGCGCCCGATAAAGAGTGGAAAGGGCAGGACGAGCAGCTGGCCGACGGTCAGCGCGGTGCCGACGGCCACCAGTGACAGCGACGTCGTCTTCACGAAGAAGACGACGGTGAACGCCACCACCAACCCGTTTCCCAGGCTGTCGATCAGATTGGCCGTGACGAATCGGCCTTTTCCCGCGAGGTCCGGAAGACCCCAGGCCGTCCGAATCCGCCGCCACGTCGAAGGCGCGGGGGAATGCTGCGGCATCATGACTTCTCTTTACTTCGCTGCATCGGCAGGCACTTCGCCCGCGGCAGGCACTTCGCCCCCGGCGGCCAGCTCGCTCTGATGGAAGACGGCTGCGCTGCACGCCTTGGCATGTGCCGCGATGGAGATGATGCTGCCCGAACCGGCCGGTACCACCTTGGCATATGCGCCTGCCCAACCATGCGGCGTGTAGAACATGCCATAGGCCGCGTGCCATTCCTCGGTTTCCCCGGATACCGGGTCCACCACAAGCTCAGGCCGGGGGATCACTCTCTGTTGTACGACACATCCTTCGGCGGCGGAGTTCTCCAGAGCCCGCCGCCACGTGGCGTCGTCCGTTTCCCAGCCCACCACGGCGCCGACTCCGCCGCCGCGCGCGTTGACCTTCAGGATCAACTGCTCGCGCCGCTCCAGGCATTCGTCGACGAGGTCGGTGTCAGTCTTGAGCACGTCAGTGTTGATCAGTCGGGTCCAGGGCAGCACCCGGTCGATGAGCCGGCACTCGTCTTCGCTGAGGTTGCGCCGCCGCGCCGGGTCCGAAAGCAGCGCCATTCCGGCCTTGTTGGCGAACATGTTGCTGGAAAACGGGGTCCACAGCAGCGTCCCTCCCGCCCGATACGCACGCAGCAGGGGTGCGACCACGTCCCAGCCATCGGGTTCCTCGGCGATCTGGTCCGGGACGAAGGTGCGGTAGACCACGTCGATCTTCGTGTCCCCGAGGTAGAGCGCCCCGCCGCGTTCGTGCACGTCGGAGACCTCGGCCACCAGGATGTCGAGGCCCGCCGAGCGCAGTGCGGACTGGAAGTTGAGCGCGAGCTCGCCGTAGTCTTTCAGACCGCCACGCCATTCCAGCATGGCCACCACCGGGTCGCGCCCGGGTGCCACCCGGGCGCCGAAGCGGCGCAGCGCCTCCACCACGGCGCGAACGGGATGCACATAGCCGAGCCGGTTCCGGCGCGCGAAGCCGGCGAAGCCGGCGACCTCCATCGTCGCCCGGGAGATTTCACTCGCGAGGGCCCAGCCGCCGGCCTCGCTCCCCAGATTGGTTTCGAGGAGCTTGAATGAAGTGCCGTCGTGGTACATGTCGGCCCGGCCATAGCGGGGTGGCAGTACGTCACCACCGAACTGCCGTATCGCTTCCCAGTGGCCGTCGCTGATACCGAGCACCGACCGGAATGCGTCCAGATCGCCGCCGAACATCCGGTCCGGCAAGGAAAATTGGATTTCGACAAGGTGCTGCAGGTCATCGGCGAATTCGCGAATCTCACGCTCGGCGACGAAGAGGGGTCTGGTCAAATACTCGCCATGCCAGGGTGCGAGCGTCGGGAAGTCCTTGACGTGCTGGGCGACCGTGGGCAAGTCGCTGCCCGGCGTGCGGAACTCCTCGTTGTACTGGGCTGTTACCCGCTCCGCCGACATGTGGTCTCCGCTCCCGCTCGATGGTGACTGGGCCTCTCGGCTCGCAGGGGTCACTGTTTCACCCCGGTCTCCAGTGCGACTCATTTGCGGCTCAATTGCGGCTCAATTGTCGGCCAACGGCCCCTGCGGACACAGAACATCTGTGTTAGGACTAGAATACTTGAGCACCCGAAAAAGAATAGTTCTGCAGCCATCGGGGAACGTTTGTTTTCGGCCATGCCGCAAGAGTGGCAAGCGCCCGTGGAACGCATCCGGTCGATGGAGGAAGGCGGCACCAGGTGCCTGCTTTTGGTGGAAGGTCCTTCAGGAACCGGAAAGGGCCATCTGCTGTCGGCCGAGGCGCGGCAAAGGGGTTCCGGGTCCCGACGGCCCATGTTGTCTCGGTTCCCTCCCTGTCATGGGTCTGGCGGGGGCTCAGTGACCCTGCGGCATCCGTCCTGGTCGCCGTCGATGATCTGCACAAGCTGGGTGCGCAACTGCCGTCAGCACTCCCGCAGTTGATCTCAGATTCCTCTCCGGCCGCCGTCGTCTGGGACCTGACCCGCCGAACCGGCCGCGGGGGCCCGAAGTCGAGCGCGTCTTCGCACTGCCGCCCGAGCCGCCGCTGCCCCACACCCGAGTGGCCCTCGGCCCGCTGTCCGAAGACACGGTGCGGGAACTCACCGCCGACCTGCTCGGCACTCCGACCTCACCCACGCTCGCGGCGCTCGCCGCCGCGGAAGGAAACGCCCGGCTGCTCTTCGAGGGCCCTGCCCGAGCGGGTGCACGGGGTGGTCCTGCCGCTGATGGCCGAAATCTCCTCACGCTGCGGGCTGGTCATCCAGCTCGCCGCACTCAGCGGCAAGGCGTTCGAGCTCGGCGCGGCGGCCGAGCCCTTCGGGCAGCCCGCCGGGATGCCGCTGGTGGAGGAGGCCACCGATGTCGGGGTCATCGGCGGCGTCGGCTACCGGCTGGTCTTCACCCGACCGCTGTTCTGGCAGGCCGTCCTGGAGTCGCTACCCGAACCGATGCGGGCGGGGGCCCGCGGCGAGTCCGTACGCCCCGACGAGCCCGTCGGGCCGCCGCGGGCGTTCCGGCCGTCCAGCCCACAGATCGCCACCCGCATCAACCGCTGGCCTCGCACGGTCAGTTATCACCTACGCATGATGTTCGGCACACTCAGCGTCCGATCGCGCAGCGAACTCGCGGGCACGGTCAGGCCGAGACTACGGGAGGCGCCATGACCGCCACGACGGACACTTTCGCCGACGCCATCGGCGGGCTCGGGGACACCGAGTGGGACCGGCTCGCCGACGGCAGGTTCTACTCGTCGGCGCTGTGGCTGCGAGCGTGCGCCCTCGACCCCGGGTCGGTCTCCGGCGGACTGCACGTGGAGACCCCGGGCGGCGGCCGGGCCGCGATCCCCGTGGCGGCGGTGACCGACGAGCCCACCCCAGACCTGCGGTGGCACGACCTGCTTGCCGCGCGCGGCCTGCCGGCGCCCGAGCCGGGCGGCCTGCTCATCGGCCAGCGCCGCGGCTACCTGGCGCACCTGCTGACCGGCGAGGGAACCGATCGGACCGAGGCCGCCGTCGAGGTGCTCGACGCGGTCCGCGCGCTGCGCTCACCCCTGCACGAGGAGTCGAAGATCGCCCGCGTGGCGATGTACCTGACCACCGAGGACGTGGGAGCGCTGCGCGCGGCGGGGGTGCGGACGTCCCCGGTCGCGCTGAAGACCGACGCCTGGATCGAGATCCCGCCCGGCGGCTACCACGCCTGGCTGGAATCGCTGTCGGCGCACCGGGCCCGCCGTATCCGCAGCGAGATACGGAAGTTCGAGAAGGCCGGATACGAGGTGGAGCACCGGACGCTCGCCGAGTGCTGGCAGGACGTCGCTCGGCTGCTGGCATGTTCGTTGCTGCGCTACGGCAGAACTGTCGACGTGGCCCCGATGGCCGAGTCCTTCCGCAAGCAGGGTGAACTCGCCGGTTCGCGCGCCGAAGTGGTGCTGTGCTCGCGCTCCGGCGAACCGCCCGTCGGCTTCTGCCTGTACTACCGTTGCGGCGACACCGTGTACCTGCGGGGGCTCGGCCTCGACCACGACCAACTCGCGTCGGCGGCCGAGTACTTCAACATCACCTACTACATGGCGGCGCGGCTCCCGGGAGTGCGCTGGATTCACGCGGGCACCGAGACCGCGGAAGGAAAGGCACTGCGCGGCGCGACGCTCCGGCCGCTGTGGCTGCTGGACCTGTCCGAGGACAGCCCGCTGGCCGGGTACGACGAGGAGATCCGCGAGCACAACCGCGCCCTGCTCGCCCGCCTGCGCGACTCCTCGCCCGCGGTTTCCGATGCCCTGGAGTACGAGCTCTGGGAGCCGTACTGCTGAGGCCAACTGCCGCCGCAGTAATAGGAGTTTTCAACGCCGCAGACCTGACCGGCTCTTGTAGGAATCCACGAAAGAGCCGGCCCGGGTCTACGGCTGCCTTCATGTCTTTCACGCCTGGCTGACTTCACTCGGCCGACTGTGCACTCCTCGTACAAGTCGCAACGATGCAGCGCGAGTTGCGACGGGACAAGGGATGAGGACTCTTCGAAATCGGTGGGGGTTTGAGCGCCGGACGGGGTTCCACTGTGGACCCTGACTGATAGATGCCCGCAGCTCTCGTAGATCATGTTGTTGTCGAAGCAAGATGATCACACCAGAAGAGCTACGGACGTGGCAAACGATACGACGCTGTTGTTGGGCCTTGACGGCCTGGCCGTGGTCGGGGTCGCCGACGACACCGACGGGCCGGTGGTGCGCCTGGTCACTGCTGATGAGCGGGCACGCCACTGCCCAGACTGCGACACCCGGGCCAGGCGGTCGAAGGGCCGGCGGGTGACCCAGCCCGTGACCTGTCGGTCGGTGGCCGCCGACCGCGGCTGGTGTGGGCCAAGCGCCGCTGGCGCGCGACGAGCCGGCATGCCAGCGTCGCTCGTTCACCGAGTCGATCCCGCCAGTACCGCCACGTAAACGGCTGACCACACGATTACGGGCTACGGCCGGGGCGGCGGTGGCCGATCAGGGCCGCACGGTCGTGCTACGCGACCACCCGTCGAGCCCGTGGACACCTCGATGCCCGCTAATTTCGTTGAGCCCGCACCCTGCAATCGTGTTGGCTAGCGGCACCGAACTGTCAGTACCGCAGGTGTCCGCTTGGCTAGAGCAGGGAGTTAAACGTGCAGGACATTGTTGTCGACCCCGTTGCCCACAATCGGGCAGCCTGGGACAAGTGTGTCCAAGAGGGCAACGAGTGGACGAGGCCGGTGAGTGCTGAGGATGTCGAGCGCGCCCGCATGGGCGACTGGTCGATTGTTCTCATCGGGCGTGAGCCAGTCAACCGCTCCTGGCTGCCGACGGACCTGACCGGCAAGGACGTGTTGTGCCTGGCCTCCGGCGGTGGCCAGCAGGGTCCGATCCTCGCCGCCGCAGGGGCGCGGGTCACCGTGTTCGACAACTCACCCCGCCAGCTCGGCCAGGACCAGATGGTGGCGGCGCGCGACGGACTCGAGCTGCGCACCGTCCTGGGCGACATGCGCGACCTCAGCGCCTTCGGCCACGCAACATTCGACGTCGTATTCCATCCGGTCTCTAACCTATTCGTACCAGACTTGGCACCGGTGTGGCGTGAGTGCTTCCGCGTCCTGCGACCGGGCGGAACTCTGCTCGTGGGCTTCCTCAACCCTGATGTGTACTTGTTCGACCACGAGGCGCTCGACGAGCGCGGCGAGCTGATCGTCGTGCACAAGCTGCCCTACAGCGATGTCACGCAGTACTCCGCCGAGGAACGCGCCACGAAGTTCGGCGCGGATGCCCCTCTTGAATACAGCCACACCCTCACCGACCAGATCGGCGGGCAACTCGCCGCGGGGTTCGTCCTCACCGGCTTCGCGGAAGCGCCGCACCAATCCAGCGCATCCGCTCAATACATGTCGAACTATTTTGCGACGCTGGCGGTCAAGCCGGGCTGACCCAGCCGTGGGGCCGGCCGAGACGACCGCCAAGTGGAGCGCTGTGCCATCCCGACCCCCGCTAACTTCGCTGAGCCGGGATGAGTGACCCGGTCTTCCTTCCACTTGCCACGGGGGAGGCACGAGCCGCAAGGGCCTGGTCCGCCCGGCCCGATCTGGAGACCCCGCCCGCGGTCGACTCTCGCAAAAGGAGATCGACGGGCGCCGGCGCTGATGGCCGCCCTGGCCCGCGAGGACCTGGACGGCGAGGAGTTCCGCGACACATACACTCAAGAAGACGCAGGCACGAAGACGGCCGCCAGGAAGACCCCGACCGCAAGTCCCGCGGTTCCGCCTAGGACGGACAGGAGCGGGGCGTGCGCTCAGCCCCCTCGGCTGCGGCAGCTCGCCCGACTGCACCTCTACATTCGACGCGGTGTTGGAGAAGTTGCGCGTGTCTCGGACCGGTGCCGGTGCCCCGACGCAGTCATCGCGGAGAAGGCTTGCTCGTCACGGGCGATCCGCCAGACCGGACGCAGGCGGGGCATCCGTGCGGTAATCCCGGAGCGGGCCGGCCAGAAGGCCGACTGGCTGCGGCGCGGCTGGGCCGTCGGCGGACCGCCGGCCTTCGAACGCGAGCAGCCCCGCTGGAAGGCCTCCACTCCCCCGGCCCACGCCCTGGGGGTGGGCAGCATGATGGGCTTCCTGCTCGAGACCGACGAGGAAGAGCTCGGCGCCCTCAACCTGTACTCCCGCACGCCCGGCGTGTTCACCGGGTCCAACGAGGTGGCCTGCCGGCTCCTGACCTCCATGCCACGCTCGCCCCCGCCGGCGCCCGCGCGCATGCCCAGATGGTGCAGGCGATCCCCACCCGGCACACCATCGACCGTCCTCGCCCTTGCCCGCCGCTGCGTCAACGTCTTCTCTGGGCCCTGCTACGCGACGGTCGGCGCTACGAAGCCACGCCGCCTACCCCTCACTCGGCTTGACAGACCACATGAGGAATCACTGACCGGCGACGCCATCGCCGACCATCTCGGTGTCTCGGCCTGCACTGTGCGCTGCACGATGGCCCGATTGCTCACCGTCCTCGACGCCAGACGCCTTTTCCAGGCAGGTGTGCAGGCGGTGCGGTGCGGGGGTCTGTCCAGCTCTGTCGAGTGATGCCGAGGGGCTGTTCAACCGTCTGTCGTG